>CALVOG010000004.1 GCA_944350265.1 uncultured Clostridia bacterium | reverse complement strand
TGACATAAAATAAAAAAATCCCCAATCAAAGCCTATCAATTTTTTCATCTTGACATTTCTTTAAAACTTTTTCCCAATTACAATCTTTAGAAGCACTTGCAGAGAAATTTGTCCTTACGTGTAAATCATTTTTCATAAAACCCTCCATAATTAAAAATATAATAACATATTTTTGCTTATAATTCAAATTTTTTATATAAATAAATTTTAAAACAAAATATTTTAAATTTGATTAATTACAAGTAATCTTTGAAGTAATATATAATTGGCATTTAGACGTGTGCTTGTCTTGATACAAGTCGGCGTCGCTTCGCTCCACCGAAAGACAAGCACACGCACACAAAAAACTTTTACATCGAAAAATTTAGCAAAAATATTTTCCCGCAAACAAAACGGCATCTAAAATGAGAGGCTGGCAAAGGGTGAACCCATATTGCCCCACGCCTTCCCATTTTTTTACGATGCCGTTTTTTTGTATTTGCTCCTTTTCTTCGCCTTTTGGCTGGTTGTTGTGGCATAGTTCTCACAACAATTCAAGGGAAATATATATTTTAGTTTACTTTTGAGATTAATATAACTAACAAAGGTAAAAAGTTTATACCAGAAACCATAAGACACTATTTAAAAAATGAGTTCTACACAGGAATTTATAGATTAAATGGTAAAACATACGATAAAATCTATCCGCCAATTATCTCAAAAGAATTATTCCAAAATGTAAAACAACGACTTGATGCAAATCGCTATGGATGCCGAAAGGACAACCACGAAATATTTAGATTGAAAGATAAAATATATTGTGGATGTTGTAATAAGAAAATGTATCCTGTATCTGCAATTTCTTCAAATGGACAAGCAATACGATATTACAAATGCATAACCACCAAGAAAAGAAATTGTTTAGTTGGGAATATGTATAAAGCCTTTATTGAAAATGTGATAGATAAATTTTTAATATCTCAATTCAACATTCCAGAAAACTTAGAGCAATTATCTACCAAAATTTATGAACTTCACAAAAAGAGAGTTGGAAACAATAACTCTTTAAACGCATTAAAAAGCGAACTTCAACGAACCAACACTGCCATTTCCAATATTATGCTAGCAATAGAGAAAGGAATACTAACCGAAACCACAAAATCTAGACTTGAAGAACTAGAAAAACAGAAGAAAACCCTTCAAGAAAAGTTAGTTATCGAACAATCCAAAGAACGCTACGAACTTACAAAAGAAGATATTCAAAACTTTTTTAAGTACACAATGAAGAAATGCCCAGACAGAGCAATAGAACTTTTTATAAAGCAGATTAAAGTGTATGATAAAAAGATTGAAATATATCTTAACTATTCCATAAATCAACCACATATCACCGAGCAAACATCTAAAAAACTATTCACCGAAACCCACACCATCCAACGCACTTTCAAAGGTGGCACAACAAGAACATCTATCAAGACTTATGATGTATATGTTGTTATTTAACGATTTATAAATATTGCTCTTTAAAAATATTTAACCAACTATCAATATACTTTTGTGTTCCCGCACTTTCTAAATACTCTGGTAATTTAATATATTCAATTTGGCCATATTTATAAAGCATTACAGCATATGAAAATGTAAATGCTTCAAACTCTATTTGCTGAAAATAATATTCTTCCAAATTTTCTGGTTTAATGTAGTGATTAAATTCATAATCATATTTTTGTGCAAGTTCAGGACTCGGGCAAAGTGTTATATCTGTTTTATAAAGCAAATTAGTCTTTTTTGATAAATATGTCTTATTTCATGTAAAATGAAATATTCAATTTGTAATGGCTCATTAATTTCATATGCATATAAAACCGAGTTTATATTTATGAATAATTTTAAGTTCGAGCCAACTTTACCAACAATTGCTCTATCTGAATTATCAAAAAATTCCCATTCAACTTTATTTTCAAAACCATAAAACTTTACATTTGAATCAATAATATTTTGAATAATATATTTATATTTTTCAATTTGTTTCTCATTCATAAAATGATTATATCAAAAAGTAATAATAAAACAAACGGATAAGATAATAAAAAAGAGTATATTTTAAAATAAAACTTAATCTATACTCTTTTCTTTCTCTAAAAATAGTGCTAGTTTCAAAATCGCTTGATTAACATCACTTCTTTTTTGTTTTTTTGGTTGTTTTTGTTTCATTTACCTTAGTTTCCTCAACTTTAACTTCCTCAGCGCTTTCCGTTTTAGGCTCGCTTGTGTTTTCAACATTTTCAGCAACCTCTTCAGTCACAACCTCAACAACTTCGCTCTTTTTATTCTTTTTCGCTTCCTTTTCGGCAAGTTTAGCCTTTTCTTCTTCCTCTTTTCTCAGCGCTTCAGCCCGAAGTTCCTCTTCGCTTTTAAAGACGGTGTAGATGGCATAAGCGTCCACGGTCATATAACTTTTAACCTTTCCGCCCGTTTCAATAACAACAAGTTTTTGCGTGTCATCGAATTTAAGTTCGGTGATTGTGCCATACACCCCACTTGTTGTCAGCACCTTATCCCCAATTTTAAGCGAATTTGTTTGTTCTTGCATTTTTTGCGTTTCTTTTTTGTTTTTGCTGTTCATCATAATTGGAAGCGCGATAAGCATAAGCACCACAAGCCCGATTAAGATGTAATTTACAACATTTTCCATAACAATCTCCTTTATTTAAAATAAAATCCCATAAGAAGTATTAAAAACATCACTAAAAGCGGAATCGCAAGTTCGTTTATACCCACAGGAATTACTCCTTTTAATAGTAACACATCTTACTAAAATTTTCCAAACGAATTTAAGCGAAAAATGAAATATTTTAAATTTTTTTGTCTTTTTCGCCAAAACTTGTCCATATTTTAGCAAAATTTCCCGCGAAAGTCAATAGTGAACAACCGCCACTTAATCAACAATTTTTATAACTTTTAATTGAAGTTATTTGTGATATTTCTTCCCTTCAATTATGGTGAAAGCGCGATAAATTTGTTCCAAAAGCATAACCCTAAAAAGGTTGTGTGGGAAGGTGAGTTTTGAAAAGGAAATCGTCTTTTTAGCCACCTTCTTAACGGCGCCAGTGACGCCATACGACCCGCCCACAATGAAGGTGACGCTTGAAGATTGAAGTGAAATTTTTTGAATGGTTTTTGAAAAATCTTCGCTTGACACCTCGTCGCCCAACCTATCTAAAAGGATAGGGAAGCCCGTTATATGCCTTAAAATCTCCTCGCCCTCTTTTTCTTTAATAAGGTCAACGTTTTTAAGTTCATTAAACTCTTTCGTTTCCACAATTTCGATTTTTGAAAAGGCGGACAAGCGTTTTTGATACTCCTTTTCCGCGTCCTTTGAAAATTTTTCCTTCAAATTGCCAACCGCAACAATCCGTATGTTTATCATATCACACCCCAAATAAACGAAAACAGCGTGCATAGAGCCATAAGCGACGCCGACGCCCAGAAAAACGCCTTAGTTTTAAAGTCGAACTTAACTTTTTTTGTGCGAATCACCACCGCCTCAGGGCGTTCGTCAATCAAATTTTTAATGCGGTTAAGATTGCTTAGTTCATTGCTAAGTTCCTCGTCATCTTCCACGCTATCGTTTGTAATCTTATCCACCTCGCCAAAATAAGTGAATTTTTTTAGGAGATTGGAAAGTTCCTTTTTCCTCAACCTAAAATCGTCCTCAACCGAACAGCGAATTAAGATGCGTGTGAGGAAGTATAGGAGAAAAACAAGCGCAAAAATAATTAAAAAGATGATGAAAGTGCCGAGAATTGGATTGGACGACAAAAGGAGATTAAGTTTCACAAACACCCCGCCCGAAAGAAGGTTTTTGTTTTGCATAAACGACAGCACCACCCCGATGCCATTGTTCATAAAGTGAATTATCATACACGGATAGATGGACCCCGTGATATAGACCACAAACCCGAGGAAAAAACCGATTAATGTGGCATAGAAAAACTGTTCAATGTTGAGGTGCATTAGCCCAAACATCAAGCCGTTTATGAGGATACATTTTTTCATACCAAGCCCGCGAGTGCCGTTTAAAAGCATACCGCGATGAAGCGTTTCTTCGCACACGGCAGGCATAAGTGCCACAAAGATAAGCGACAAAACAAGCGTCCAGCCGTTCTGTTCTCCGCCTGACGAAGTGCCGTAATGATAGCCAAGACTTTGCAAAATTGTGCTAAAAAAACTTGAAACAAAAACATTCAATAGGTAAATGACAACGCCAAGCCCAAACGCAATCAAAATAACCTTTATGGAAACCTTGCGATAGTTAAAATCTTCAAATGTGGCACGAAAAGTTTTTTTGTTTATCGTTTTAAACATAACAACCGACAACAAAAATAAAACCCCCACTTGCAAAACTCCGCTAAGAACATAACTCTCCGCCTCGCCCATAAAAGAAAATAGGTTAAAGCCGTTCAAAATTCTTATCGTCACAAAAAGGCAAACCACAACAAAATATATTAAACTAGTGCTGAAAACTTCTTTCTTTTCCAAAATTTGCTCCTAAAAAATTCGCTCCTAAAAGCATTTTACGATTAAACAAAGATATTTATAACCACAACCGCCGTTGATAAAACTAAACCGAGATAAAATAAGAGCGGAAGTTTACCGACGAAGATAGCGTTATCGTTAAACTCTCCCTCCTCGCTCTGCTCGGCGCATTTACGCGGTCGAAGATAGAAGAAATAGAAGAGGAAAAAGAGAGCAAAAACAACAAGCATTAAAATAATCGACACAATGATATAAACAGCGTTGATGTTTGTTGGCAAGGTGAGCGCGTTGTTGTTTATTAGGTATTGAATCGTTATTGTCGTTATGTTGTTGAAAAGGTGAAAGAGCATTGTGTAGAACAAATTGCCGGTATACTCAAAAATCAAACTAAACGCCACGCCCATAATAAACGGATAGAGGAAGGAGGAAATGTTTTGGTGCATAAGCGCGAACACGAGCGCCGACAAAAAGATTGCGCCCACCCTTCCCACGCTTCGCTTTAAGCCACTGAAAATCACCCCGCGAAAGATGAGTTCTTCAACAAACGCTGGAATGATGCCAAAAAGGAGGATGTTGAGAAGATACCACCAAAAGTTATCAAGCGGGATTGGCGATTTTGTTGCGCTTAGCCCAAACATTGAAAAGAGTTCTCCAAAGCATCCTTCAATTAAGCCATAAAGCCCAACAACGAACACAATGCCGAAAAGCACGCAAAAAAGTGTTGTTATTGGACTGATTTTCTTCACCGACAGGTTGCACGCCGAAAAAGTTATGCGATTCACCTTGTTATAGACAAAAAATATGCAAACGAAAGTTATCTGCGACAAGAGCATATATGGAATAGAGAACCATAGATAATTTTCATATAGCACCGTGACAAAACTTTCGCCCTCACTAAATGTCACATTAAGCGCGCCTGCAATGGCATAGCCGATATATGAAAAAACAAGCGCAAAGAGAATAGGCAACAAAAAGGCAAACAAAAACACCCTTGCCGAATCGCCCGACGTGTAGAAATTGCGCTTATTAAATGTTTTGACGTTTTCTTCCATAGGTAATATAATAGCACAAACGAGGAAAAAACACAAACATTATTTGACTTAATTTCAGTAATAAGTTAAAATAGCACTATGAATGAGTTTATGGAAATGGCATTGCTGGAAGCGGAAAAGGCAAGAAAACGAGAGGAAGTTCCCATCGGCGCCGTTATTGTTAAGAGCGGAAAAGTGATTGCAAAGGGGTTTAATAAGAGAGAAAAAACAAAAAGCGCGCTTAACCACGCCGAAATTGTGGCGATACGAAAAGCGTGCAAAAAACTTAAAGATTGGCGCCTTGAAGGGTGCGAAATTTATGTCACGCTTAAACCTTGCCCGATGTGCGCTGGTGCGATTGCAAACGCAAGAATTGATAAGGTTTATTATGGCGCTGACGAAACAAACACAAACGACAACCTCGCCGAGCAAATCTTTGCAAGCACTCGCCTGAACCACAAAGTGGAGATGGAAAAATTGGATGCATATAGCGAAAAATGCGCACAGATGTTAAGCGCGTTTTTCCGCTCTAAAAGGTGACGCTGTCACATTTGTTGTGTCGCGTGTTAAGCAGTGTCGCTTATACCGAAGGCAGGGCAGTTATTTGTCATTCTGAGGCAACGCCGAAGAATGGTCGTAGGTGACGCTGTCACATTCTAAGATGTCGCATATTATGCTATATCAATTAAACCGAAGGCTAGTCAATCATCACCCGCGGACGTCTAATGTATCCACTTTTCATATGCCTAACCCATACTCTCTTTCGTCAGCGAAACACGGTTAAACCGAAAACACCTCACATATCCAAGCGCGCTTGGTCATTCTTAGCGTAGCGAAGAATCTCGTCGTAGGTGACGCTGTCACATTTTAAGGTGTCACACATTATGCTATATTGTTTAAACCGAAGGCTAGTCAATCATCACCCGCGGACGTCTAATGTGTCCACTTGTCTAATAATCCCATTAATGAGTTTTATAGAAGATTTTAGTGATGCAAAAGTTAAGAAATTTGGTTGTGACAACCCGCTTAAAAGCGTAGAAAATGTGATACTGCTTGCCGATAATATACTGAGGCTTAAACCTCTTTTTTTCAATGATTTTCATAATTTTTTTCACCGCGTATGAAACAGGCATACGTCTTTTTTCGGTCTTTTCGGTCGGTTTTGTGGAAAGTTCCACCGCTTTGCCGTAGCGCTCGTTGGTTTCGTAGCGCTTAACACGATTATTGGTGAAATTGGTTTTGATATCGCCCGGGCAAATCGAAGTCACCTCAATATCCGTTTTCGACAACTCCATTCTAAGCGACTGTGCAAAACTGTTCACCGCCGCCTTGCTGGCGCAGTAGTATGCTTTGAACGGCAACGGAAAAATTGCGGTTGCGGAAGAGATAATCACAATCTTCCCCTTCCTGTTCATCATTGGAATGGCGTATTTACAAGTGTTTGAAGTGCCAAAAAAGTTGACATCAAACTGCTTTTTCGCGTCATCCTCTTTTATTAACTCAATCGCGCCCGAAACGCCGTAGCCCGCACACGTGACAAGAATGTCAATTCCTCCGTGGTTCAAATAGATGTCGTCAAACACCTCTTTGAGCCTCTTTTCATCGCCAACGTCGCACTTATAGTCTTTTCCGTCAAGCGAAACGTCAATCACCTTGTCGCCCTTTCTTTCAAAAATCTCTTTAAGCCCCTTGCCGATACCGCTCGACGCACCCGTGATTACCACTGTTCTTTTTTCAATTCTCATATTAACCCTCTCTAATTTTTTAGTGGATGATTTAAAAATATTCAACCATACAATATATTTTTAGCATATTTTCTCTTTTTTTCAAAATGATTTGACACTTATTTTAAAAAATGTTAGCATATATATGGCTTATGATTAAATTTTGAAGTGGTAAAAATTGCTAAATGGAACAAATGAAACTTCTTTGCAGTGCGTAGTGAATGACAACGCCTTATCGATAATTTTGCAATCGAAACTTAAAAAACTAAACACAATATGCGCGCTAGTTTTTAGAAAATTGCTGGTTTTAGTGCTATTGGTGCTATTTATGCGTCAAAATTCTTGCAAATCACAACCACCTAAAGTAAGCGCAACATTTTTACCAAAGTTTGAATACGCACGGGAAATTTAATCAATAATATTAGTGAGGTTTTTATGAACAAAACAAAACGCAACTTAATTCTAAGTTCGGCAATCATCAACCTAATCAATATGGTTGCGAACTTGGTGATTCTCATTCTTTATCTCGTTGACCCAAACAAATTTGGGCCTATTTTAGGGCAGTATATCTACCTTATCTCCTACTACTCAATCTATTTTGTTTTTGTTGAGGTTGTGGCGGGAATAATTGCCAGCATCCTCCTCTTTTACGCCATTCGCCACGGCGGAAAGTATTTTCGTTCGTCGCAAAGGTATTACATTGCAGGGCTGATAATTATTATATTTGCTGGCGGATGGATACCTTGGCTCCTCCTGTTTATTTCAATGTTCATACCAGATATTATAATCATCAATTCAAGGGCGGAAGTTAGGCAGGAAGAACGCGCGCAAGATAGAGAAATCGCGGAAAAGCGCCGTAAATTAGAGGAATTAAGAAAACTTAAAGAGGACGGCGTTATCACCGAGGAAAAGTTCAATCAGCGCCTTATGGATATTTTGTAAGAATCTAGCGAATATGCGCAATAACTCTTGCCACACTGTCCACTTCTACTGTTAGGTATTTACACAAAAATTAATCAGCCGTCACTGCCCGCGAATGTCTATTAAACCCTCTTTTTGCAAACACGGCTAAACCCAAAACACCCTCACACATCCAAGCGCGCTTGGTTATCGCCCGCGGACGTCGAATTACTCCTCATAAAAAATGCTTAACAATAAAGTTAAGCATTTTTCAATCTCCTAAATCTTATAAGCATCCAAAAGGCGGATGAGTTTCATAAACTCCACTTGTGCGCCGACATCCACAATCAACTT
This sequence comes from uncultured Clostridia bacterium, assembly GCA_944350265.1. Classification (GTDB taxonomy): domain Bacteria; phylum Bacillota; class Clostridia; order Christensenellales; family UBA1242; genus Caccovivens. The sequence continues at coordinate 97,338 of CALVOG010000004.1, read as the reverse complement.
TTCTTTGAAAATAGACTTCGAGTTATCGCAAATTGAGCGCATAGCATCGGCGTCGGTCATACGAATATAGTTTGAAACATTCAAAAAAGTTTGATATAAATCTTTTTCGAAAAGCGCATTTGGGCAATTAAAGAGTAAACTCTCAATAAGAATTTGGTTCGGCACCTTGGAATACGCTTTTGCGAAAAGGCTGTTATAGATTTTTATCATATTGATAAAATTCTCGCACTCTTCGCTCTTTATTTTAACATTTCGAAAGCGCTCGCTGAAGCTCACATTGTAGTAGCGATTTTTTTTGTTGTCATAGAGTTTAAAAATGGCATTTTTTTCGTCATACATCGCAATGTAGATGTCAATTTTGATATTACTGCCGAAATCTTCCTTGCCGATTATTGAGATATGGTCATAGTATTCATACACAATTGAGGTGTTCGTCAAGAGTTTGGAGATGTTCAAAACAATGTCGCTTCTTAGGTCATCAATCGTATACTTTTCCTTTGTGACAAGCGCGATTTGCTCCACTTCCACCTTCTTTTTCTTGCGCTTTTTCTTACGCGCCAACGTCCACGCTCTTTTAAAGCGCTTCCACAAATTTTTTAAATAGTGCTTTTTATCAAGCGAGTTAAGTTCAATTTCGGTGTTAGCAACACCCAAAAAATAGGAATAAACGCTTTGAGAAGTCATTGCGTGCGTGCTGACCTCGTTTACGGGCATAAAGTAGACCTTATCAGCCTGAATGAAGGAGGATTTTTGCGACAGTGCCTTAAACGCCTCGTCAACGAGTGAAAAAATGGTAAAATTCAAATTTTCCACAAACTCCACATTCGTGCTATCTCTAAGCCCCTCGATTAAATCTCTGCCCAAATCTCTTTTCATAATTCATCCTTTATTTTTTCGCATTGTTCACATACACACAGAGGTCGACAAGTTTGTTGGAGTAGCCCCACTCATTATCATACCACGCCATAAGTTCCACAAAGCGCGGTGAGGTCATAATGCCCGCGGTTACGTCGAAAATGGACGTGCGCGCGTCGCCAATAAAGTCGCTGGAAACAACAGGCTCGTCCGTCCAGCCCAAAATACCCGCCATTTCGTTTTTGCTGGCGCGTTTAATCTCTTTCACAATTTCCTCATATGTTGCGTCTTTTTCGAGCGTGCAAGTGAGTTCAATCAAGGAAACATTTATTGTTGGCACTCTCACGCTGTTACCAGTGAGTTTGCCTTTAAGTTTTGGATAAACTTCACCCACCGCTTTCGCCGCGCCCGTTGAGGATGGAATCATATTATACGACGCCGCTCTTCCGCCTCGCCAGTCCTTTTTGCTGACACCGTCAACGGTGAGTTGTGTTGCGGTTGTGGAGTGAACGGTGGTCATAATTCCCTCAACAATACCAAATTTTTTGTCGATAACCTTAACAAGTGGCGCAAGGCAGTTTGTTGTGCAAGACGCGTTGGAAACCACCTTCATTTCATCCTTATACGTGTCCTCATTAACGCCCATAACAAACATCGGCATCTCCTTTCCCGGCGCCGAAACCACCACCTTTTTCGCCCCTGCCGAAATGTGAGCCACCGCTTTTTCGTATGTGGTAAACTTACCAGTCGACTCGATAACAACGTCCACATTGTCATTCTTCCACGGAATAAGCGCTGGTTCTTTTTCAGCGTAGAAGGAAATTTTCATTTTCCCAACAACAAGTTTATCGCCCGAAACAGTCACTTTTTCGTCAAAATGACCGTGAACGGAGTCGTATTCCAAAAGATATTTCGCGTAGTCAACCGTCAAAAATGGGTCGTTGATGGCAACCACCTCCGCGTCATCCCTTTTGGCTATCACGCGAAGCGCAAGCCTCCCAATTCGCCCAAAACCATTGATTGCAATTCTTGTTTTTTTCATAAATCACTCCTTTTAAATATTCAAACACTCTTCCGCCCTGCCGTGCCTAAGCGTGCCGACGTAAAGTGTTCTCACAAAATTTAATATTGCCATAAAAAAGGCGAACAAACCGATAACACAAAGAAGAATAGACACCAAAGCCATAAGGATGATAGGCGTGAAACTCGTTGAAATTATAACGGAAATTAATATCGTCAGCACGAAAAAGAGCGCCGTTCCAACAAGTTTTGAGATGGCGTCAAATCGGTCGTAATCTTTTTTTGGCGCGCGGTGCGAGGATGCCACTTCCTCCATTTTAAACCCAACAAATCGGTCGATTCTGGTGATGTATGAGAGGTTTGTGAGTGAAGAAATTAGGTTGAATGTGTTTTCGCCAAACATAATGGCTGAAATATCCTCAAAGTAGTAAAACGAAAAGATTTTTTTGATTAGTTTTTTCCATAAATTCGCCCACCAATTTGCAAATTTCGACTTCGCCTTCTTCAAATATGCAATGTCAGCGGAGGAATTTAAAAGTGCGTCCAGTTCCTCCTTTTTAAGCGGACGGCGAACGACGATAATTTTGCCCTTCTCTTTCTCTATCGAGTGGAGAGCGTTTATGACCTCCTCCTTCCCACTTCCGTCCTTAAATACCTTCAAAACGGCATTTTTTGGAACGCGAATTGAGCGAAATTTACTAAGCGTGCCAACGTAAAACTTAACGTCGTCGCGCGATGAAAAATCTTCAAGCATACGCTCGTAGTCCTGCAATTTTTCAACAACAGGCAAAATAACATTCACCATCACTTCTCTCCCGAAATCTTTTTGATGCGCCTTGCGTGCCTCCCGCCCTCGAATGAGGTTGTCAAAAACACCTTAACAATGTTGATTGCCTTTCTCTTTCTCAAAAAATTTGCTGGAAGGCAAAGCACATTTGCATCGTTATCCTTTCTCGCCAGCATCGCCATATTTTGGTTGAAACAAAGCGCAGCGCGGATTTTTGGATTGCGATTTGAAGCCATTGCCATTCCATTGCCCGAACCGCAAATAAAGATACCAACGTTGTTCTTATCCTCCAAAACTTTTTCCACGCCAAGTTTGGCAAAATCTGGGTAATCGACAGGTTCTTTGCTGTAAGTTCCAACGTCGATGGTTATGATATTTTCCTCATTAAAAAAGGTTTTAAGTTGCTCTTTAAGAATGTAACCTCTGTGGTCACTTGCCATAATAATCATTTTTCACCTCTCATTTTTTCAATTTTATCGAGTAAAACTTCAACGTTTTTCTCGATTAATCTTGCCGTGATTTTGTAAACGTCCTCGCCCTGTCCGTATGGGTCAACAACGTCGCCGTATAGGTCCGCAAAGGAAATGCAATTCTTGCCCAAAAACTTTTTCAGTGCGCTGTTCACCGCAACATATATGGCGCTTGGCTTAAGTTTTTTAAGTTTAACACTTTTGCGGTCGCGCCCGTCATAGCCGTATTCTTTCAGCGCAATTTGCGCGTTCTTTGCGATATTTTCGCGCCTAGCGTCCACCCCGCAAGAGGAAAACTTCACTAATTCCATCTTCCGCTCTTTCGCCATTTTCTTTGCGATACGCTCCGCCATAACCGAACGGCAAGTGTTGCCGGTGCAAACAAACACAATTTCCATCACGCATCCTCACCGCTTTTTTTGCTTTTGTCAACTTTAACAATGATTTTTTTCGGTTTGTAGAGTTTGTCAAGGTTGTATTTTTCTCGTATTTTAGACAGGAAAAGGTGGATTGTGACATCCTCGGCATCCGCAACAATCCACTCGCCTTTGCTGTAACCGTCAATTTTCAGCGCGCCATATTCGTCAAGCAAAAGGTCGCAAACCTGCTTGTTGGTTTGAATGCTCATCGCCGAGGCAACCACAACAAAATGAGGTTTGTCCTCAGTTAGGTCGTAAACTGAGATGTTTTTCATCTTATGCTCTTCCAAAAATCTAACCAACCATTTCAAATCTTTCATAAGAAAATTTTAACAACTATAATATTTTTTGTCAAGGAAAAAACATTCTTTTTTCTTACAAAATTTCTTTTTCTTCTTTAATATTAAATATGGGGTTAAACTGCGAAAAAATTGCAAGTAAAATGAGGACGCTTGCCACAATCACATAGTAAATTGTCGTGCGCACAAATAGGGCAGAAAACGCCAGTAAGAAGGCGGAAAGCATATAGCCTTTTGCGCGTTTTCGGCTGAGAGAATAAGCGAGGAAATCTTTGAAAGTGAGTGCCTTGTCTTTCTTATATTTCTGCGTTATTGGTGGGAAGATTTGGTAGTATTTGAAAAGGTTCTCATACGCCGAAAAACGATTTAAAAACAAAAAACAGCCATCAAAATTATGGGCAAAAGATGGCACATTTTCATCAAAGGAATATGTGAAGAAAACATATTTTTGTGCCTTGCCTTTGACCTTATTAAATTCATTCACAAAGCGAGAAATGGTCAAATTCTCAAAGTCCGCCAAAACATAAAGGAGTGTTTTTGTGCCGTTTTCGTGCGAAATTATGAGGTATTTGCTGTATTTTTTGACATTTTTGTGCTTGGAAAGAGCAAGTTTTTCAAAAAAATCCATTCGCTTATCATCAACCACAAGTGAAAAAAACATATTTTCAGCATCTTCTTTTTCTTTTAGTTTCAGCCCGCCCTTATATTTTCGCTTGCGGAAGAGGTAAATGAGGAAAAGATAAAACACCGCGCTAACGAGAAAAGATATAAGAAGCGCCAGCCATAATTTTCTAAAAATAAATCGCGCCCAAACAAAAACCAGTAAATAGATAAGTAAGAACCTTAAAATTTCCTGCAAAACCAAATTTATTCTTTTCATACTTCAATTTTTGCCAAATTTTCCTCACATTAACCACAATTTACGACAATCTTTCCTCTTAAAAAACGCTTAACCTCTTAACAAAACAAGTACCACTTGCTCAAATCGAATCCTAGAACTTTACCCTCACCCGCGTATGTCTAATATATCCACTTTTCATATGCCTAAACCATCCTCCTATTGCTAGAAAAACACGACTAAACCCAAAACACCTTACACATCCAACCGCGCTTGGCGCACTATTAAAACGACAAATTGATTGCCTCGTTCTTTTTCAAACTGAAGCGCGTTATGTTAGTTATATTGAAAAATTTAGTTTTACCCACCTGCAAAAATCTTTCGCCACAAAATGACACCAAAATTTTCTTATAGTATTCGCCGTTAAAAACGCCAACCTCTTTAAGCCCAATTTCTTCAAATGGAACGAACGACAACTTTTCTTTCCCGCGCACAAAAAGCGAACGATAGGTTAGGTATTTTTCCACCAAATCACTTTTTTCAAAATTAAGCCAGGAAAGCCAAACTTTTTTTGGAAGTGTGTTATTAAAAAATTGGTCAAACTTGTGATTTTTGGTTTTCACACGCACGTCAAAAATTTCCATATTCTTTTTAATTGAAAGCGCGAAAAGTTTATCAAATTCACATTTTCTTTTAAGTGGTAGTTTACGATTTGAAAGATTGAAGAAAAGCACCTTCTCCTCATTCGGCTTTAAAAGAAAATTCAGTTTCAAAAATATCGTGGCAAAAAGCGAATTATCAAGCCCGTCAATCATCGAAAAACTAGCGTTAAATTTCGGGCTCACATAATTAAAATATAGCCTATCACCGCTTTGAAGATTATCAATTGAAAAATAGGAATTTTTCTTTTTAAAGAGAAAATAACCTCTTTTTAGCGGAAAATTTAACAAAAAATTGATTTTTTTCGCATTTTTTGCACGATTTTTCAAAACAACATAAATATTGTTGCCGTTTAACAAGAACTCTTTATACTCAATTTCCACCTCGCCAACCTGCACATTTTGGCAAAGAAAAAACTCTCTATATTGTGGGTTTAATGTCACGCCGTCAATTTTGCAAAACTTATCTTTAAAAGCGATATTGTAATCAGTTTTTGCGCCGTAATTAATATTTAATTTTGTAATCATATTAAGAAATTTGATGTCGTCATTTTTAGAAAAAAGTGTCACACCGCGAGCATTTTCAAGGCGTTTTTGCTCTATGCAAGTTAAATTTTCACACGGCAGTAAAAGATTGAATCGCTCCTCGCCTAGTGCTTTCATAAATGCGTTTAAAACATCTTTATTCACAACATTATCGTAAACAAAAATGGGTAAATTTGGGTCAACACCGCGGTTAAAAAGCACAGTTCTATCAATATCTGGCGAATAGCAAATAGGTGCGTGAAAGCGCACTTTATTCAAAATTTTTTGCTTTAAATTTAAAATTTTTTCTTTCCTTTTCATAAACTGATTTTTTCAAAAAATGTGGCAAATTAAACGAAAAACACACTTTTTTTTAATTTTTTATTAAAATTTAGCCTATTTTTTTGCATTTTTTATAAAAATGATTAAAATTTACTTTTTTATAGAAACTATATTTGGAGGAAATATGTTCACATTCATCGCATTCATTTTAACCATTCTAGGCTCAATTAATTGGCTACTTATCGGGCTACTGCAATACGATTTTATCGCTGGGCTTTTTGGCTTTCAAGCAAGTATGTTTTCACGCCTTTGCTACATTTTGATTGGTGCGGGTTGTTTGTATTTAATCATAAGGATAATTGCAAACAAAGGCTCGGTGAAAGTGTATGAGCGAAAGAAAAAGAAGAAAGAGGAATATGTCACCGACTCCTCCAAAAGCGATGAGAGCAACGGCGAATAATCAACCAAATAATTTACTCAGCAACCAAAGTCATTCTTATACTTCCCAAAGACATTCTTATACTTCATTGCATATGCAACCAAAGTCATTCTTATATTTCACTGCATAAGCAACCAAAAATTCTTGCCTCTCTATTGAGAAAGAACCAAAATTTTTCTTGCCTCTCTATTTGTGAAACAACTTAAATTGTTCTTACGCCATATTAAACAAAGACTAAATTGTTCTTATAATGCAAATTTCGCAAATAACCAAAATTATTCTTATACTTCATTACACAAACAACCAAAATTATTCTTGCCTCTCTATTTGCACCACCGAGCACTTCGCTTACTGGACGACCAAGACCAACCTAAATAGTTCTTATAACGCAAACTTGGATAATTATTTTGCGCAACCTAAACTCATAACACTAAGCGCTATTTTCGCTTGTAAATCGCTTTAAATTTGGTTAATTTATTTGACATATTTTTATAATAATACTAAACTATATATTGAGTTTTCAAAAACCAAATTAATGAGAAAATATTGTGTTTTCAAACTAAATAATTCTAAACACAACTAGCGCACATTCACCTTTAACTCAGCAATTTTGAATTTATAAACAAGGAAAACTCTAAACTCAAGCAACGAATTATGTGGTGAAAAATCGAAATTGTTAGTTAAGGTGAAAAGGCTATAAACAAATTTCAAAGGAGAAAATATGGTCACACTTATCATACTTGACGGATTTGGCGAGCGTAAAGAAACATTCGGCAACGCAATCAAAAACAACACGCCAAACATCGATAAATTATTAAAAAAATACCCGCACACACTTTTGAAGGCAAGTGGCGAAGCGGTTGGATTGCCTAGCGGGCAGATGGGAAATTCTGAAGTGGGACATCTAACAATTGGCGCTGGACGCGTCATTTTACAAGACCTCGCCCACATCAATAACGACATCAAGGATGGCAAATTTTTTGAAAATCCCGCCCTCTTGAAAGCGCTTTCGCACGCCGAAAAGAATAATTCCACGCTTCACCTTATGGGGCTTTTTTCTAACGGCGGAGTGCATTCGTCGCTCGAACATCTCAATGCAATATTGGCGCTTGCGAAAAATTTTAAGATTGAAAACATTTATGTTCACGCCTTTATGGACGGCAGAGATACGGGCGTTAAGGACGGCATAAAATTTGTGAGGGAGTTTGAGGAAAAATACGCTGAGAGCAACGTAAAAATCGGCACAATGATTGGTCGCGTCTATGCAATGGACAGGGAAAAGCGCTTTGATAGGCTTAAAATTGCCTACGACCTTTTAACCTCTTGCAAGGGCGAAAAATTTGAAAGTGCAGAGGACGCCCTTCTTGCCGAATACGATAAAGGGCTTACCGACGAGTTTGTGGAGCCGTGCGTCATCGCCTCTAACTGCGCGATAAAAGATAATGACAGCGTCATTTTTTTCAACTACCGCACCGACCGCGCGATTGAACTAACCACCGCCTTCACAAAAGAGGATTACAGCGAATTTGCCACGAAAAAACTGAAGAATTTGCTGTTCTCAACAATGACGGAATATTCTGCCGACCTCAAAACGCTCAACATACTTTACCCGCCGATTATTGTTAAGGACAACCTTGCGAGCGTGATTTCGTCGGCAAAACTCAAACAATTTCACACCTCGGAGACCACCAAATATGCCCACGTCACCTTTTTTGTGAACGGTGGAATTGAGGCTCCATACGAAGGCGAGGACCGCAAACTTATCGACAGCATAAACGTTAAAGATTTTTCAAAATTTCCAAAAATGCGCGCATTTGAAATCACCGAGGCGGTTTTAGAGGCGCTCCACTCGCAAAAATACGCGTATATCTTGGTGAATTTTTCGAACCCAGATATGATTGGGCACACTGGGAATTTTGGAAGCACCAAAGAGGCGATTGCGTGCGTGGATAAATGCGCCTACACCGTTGCGCTTGCCACACTTATGCTTGGCGGTGACTGCATAATAACCGCCGACCACGGCAACGCAGAAGAAATGATTGATAAGAACGGAAACAAGATAACAACCCACACCACCAACCCAGTGCCATTCATACTTGTCAGCGAAAAGCATAAGAAAGCAAAACTGAAAAAGGGCAAATCGCTAACAGGAATTGCGCCAACCGTTTTAAAACTCTTAAACATCACCCCGCCAACCACCTACGACGAACCACTATTTTAATGAGGAAAGATTAGACATACGCGGGCGGTGATTGTTTAGCCTTACGGAATAAGCGATACTGCCTAACACGTGACACCTTAAAAAGTGGCATTGCCACCGACGAGATTCTTCGGCGTTGCCTCAGAATGACAAATAAACCAACAGCCCTAACAGAATAAGAGACAAAACTCACAGCAATAACAATAAAAAATGCTTAACTCTTGTTGGTTAAGCACTTTTTTTGTATAAAGGAATAATAAGTGAGTTTGTTTAAGTTTAGCCGTGTTTAAGAAGGAAAACGGACATTCGCGTAAAAAAGAGGAAAGATTATAGGTGCCTGTGAACGCATAGATAATTTGTTGCATAAAGCCAAGCGCCAAAACATTCACAACCAGGCAAAAATATTTCGCAACATTTCTTAAAAGTTTGAATTTAAAGAACGGCAAAAGCCACAAAACAGCCACCGAGGTGAATTGAAGCCAAATCAAAATAACCACACTGAAACAAAGATATGAGGAAGAGAAAGGATTGTTTATCGACAGACTCCAAACATTAGTGAGAAGCGACCCTGAAACCGAATAATAGCGGATGAAAAACACAACGGCAAGAAAAAGTGAAAAACTTTTCAAAATCCAATCTCTATGTTTTTTCACATACCTATTAAGGATAAAATAAAGGATAGGCAAAATAAGAATTGTTCCCGCAAAAAATATGTAATTCATAAGCCCCCTTCAAATACTAAATATATCATAATAAATATTGAAACAAAAGTCAACGAAATAGCAAAAAAAATTGCCGTGAAAACACAGCAACCTTTTTTAATCTAAAATTAGTCCTTTTTAGATTTCTTTTCTTCGTCTTTGCAACCGCATTTGCAGTCATCGCCACAGTCGCAAGACGAACCACTTCTAATAGCGTAAGCGATGCCGGTTCCGGTCAGCACAACGCCAGAGAGCATTGATGCAATGTAGCCAATGTTGGTGAGAGCAGTTGCAAGAGCAGCGCCGTCGAAAGAAGTTGTGTTCCAAGCGATGCCGTCCAAAACTGCGCCAACAACAACCATAGCAAGCCCAACGCCCAAAATGATTAAAGTGGCAAGCGTCAACTTTTTCATATTCCCCTCCTTTAAGATATAATGCCATTATACCCGAAAATGTTACAAAAGTCAAACAAAAAATGAAAATAATTAACAAATATAAAATCTAACTTGCTTAAACTTTACTAAGCAACCTCCGCCTCAGCGAAATTTAAGTCAAGGCTAAAAAGGTCAACCATTTGAGCAAGATTTTCCTCGCTGAAGTGGTAATTTTCCAGCCCCGCCCGCGAATGTCTAATAATACCTCTTAAAAGAAAATGCTTGACATAAAAAAAGCAAGCGTTTTTCGCTTGCCAATTTTTATCTCTTTGAGAATTGTGGAGCCTTTCTTGCTTTTTTAAGACCGTATTTCTTTCTTTCCTTCATACGAGGGTCTCTTGTTAAGAAGCCAGCCTGTTTAAGTTCAGCCTTATAAGTTTCATCCTCTTTCACAAGTGCACGTGCGATTCCGTGGCAAATTGCGCCTGCTTGCCCTGCGATACCGCCACCAACAACATTAACGAACACGTCGAACTTATTAGCCGTATTTGTTAAAACAAGAGGTTGTTTTGCAATCAAAATGAGGGTGTCTCTTTGAAGATACTCATCGATATGTCTGCCGTTAACGGTGATAACGCCCGTGCCTGGCAAAAGGCGAACTCTTGCAATAGATTTCTTTCTTCTACCTGTTGCGATAAAAGCATCAGATTTAACTTGTTTTTTAGCCATTATTCAATAACTCCTTTTAAAGCAACTTGCTCAGGTTTTTGTGCGATTTGCGCGTAGTTAGCATCCTTATAAACGTGAAGGCGCGTGAATTCTTTTCTGCCGAGTGCGTTTTTTGGAAGCATACCCTTAACAGCGTGTTCGATAACTCTTGTTGAATCCTTTGCCATCAAAGTTTTGTAATCAACCGATTTAAGTCCGCCAACATAGCCTGTGTGCCAACGAAGTTTCTTTTGTTCCAACTTTTTACCAGTGAGAACCACCTTGTCGGAGTTGATAACCACAACGAAGTCGCCCGTGTCAACGTTTGGCGTGTAGATTGTTTTATTTTTACCAGTCAAAATGTCTGCAACCTGACTTGCAAGTCTGCCAAGAGGCATATTTGTTGCGTCAACGAGATACCACTTTCTTTCAACAGTGACTGGACTTGCCATATATGTTTTCATTTTTTTCTCCCTAAAAATTTTTTTTGGACATTTCATCTTCACCGCGTCGCCTTTATCGGGGCTAACAATAAAAGCGCCTTAAGGTTAAGACGCTATTATTTTACTTAAAAAGTTCGCGCTTGTCAAGTGTTTAAAGAAACTTTTTCAAAAAAATGTTAAGTTATTATGCTAATACCGCGCGCGTTAAACTATGGCGTTTATTCCATTTAGATTCGAATTTTTGAAAGCCGTTCTACGACGAGATTCTTCGGCGTTGCCTCAGAATGACATTTAGCGGTGTCGCCTTACAGTTAAGCATTGTTGTAATCACACGTCAATCGCTAGAAAAACACGGCTAAACTCAAAACGCCTCACACATCCAAGCGCGCTTGGTCATTCTGAGCAAGGAGCAAGGCGACGCCAGCGAAGAATCTCGTCGTAGCTCCCGCCCGCGTATGTCCAATCCCTCCTCTTTTCTTGCGTATTTCAAATAATTCCTCTTATTATCGCTAGAAAAATAGTCTCACGCTTTGGTTGCAACCTCATTTTTGAGCCTCGTTATAAAGTCAGCAAGAAGTAGTCCGCTCTTATTTTCAAAACCGCGTCCACGAATGGAAATTGTCTTATTCTTCTCTTCTTCGTCGCCGACAATTATTAGATATGGCACTTTTTCGTTAAGCGCCTCGCGGATTTTATAGCCAATCTTCTCGTTTCGGTTGTCACTCTCTGCTCTTAACCCATTTTCGCGGAGCGTTTTTGTTATCTCATCGACATAACCCGAGTTTCTTTCAGTGAGAGATAGCACCCTGACCTGCTCTGGCGAAAGCCAAAGTGGAAATGCACCAGCGTAATTTTCAATCAACAGCCCGATAAAACGGTCGATTGAGCCGTAGATTACGCGGTGAATCATAATCGGGCGATGTTTTTCGCCGTCCTCACCCGTGTATTCAAGTTCAAATCTTTGTGGAAGTTGGAAGTCGAGTTGAATGGTTCCACACTGCCAAGTTCGACCTATCGTATCCTTCAAGTGGAAGTCGATTTTAGGACCGTAGAACGCGCCGTCACCCTCGTTAATTTTGAAATCAAGTTTAAGTTCGTCAAGCGCTCCTTTCAGCGCGTTTGTGGCAAGTTCCCAATCCTCGTCACTGCCCATACTATCCTTTGGACGAGTGGAAAGTTCCACTGAGTATGTGAAATTAAACACCTTGTAAACCTCGTCGATAAGGCTGACAACATTCTTAATCTCGTCCTTAATTTGCGACGGAGTCATAAAGATGTGTGCATCGTCTTGCGTGAAACTTCTAACGCGCAAAAGTCCGCCAAGTTCGCCCGATTTTTCGTATCTATGCACAAGTCCAAGTTCGCCAAGTCGAAGAGGAAGGTCGCGGTATGAATGAGGCTCACTCTTATAAACAAGCACACCGCCCGGGCAGTTCATCGGCTTAATTGCGTAAGTTTCGTTGTCAATCGTTGAAAGATACATATTGTCCTTATAATGGTCCCAATGCCCCGACGTTTCCCAAAGATGACGGTTGAGCATAACTGGCGTCATAATCTCCTTATAGCCCGCTTTTGTGTGAATTACGCGCCAATAGTCAATTAGTTCATTTCTAATAATCATCCCCTTTGGAAGATAGAAAGGAAAGCCTGGTCCCTCTGGCGAAATCATAAAAAGTTTGAGTTCTCTGCCCAATTTTCTGTGGTCGCGCTTTTTCGCCTCTTCAATCATATTGATATGTTCAGCAAGTTGTTTTTTATCCTTAAAAGCATAAACGTAAACACGTTGAAGCATCTTGTTTTTTTCGTTTCCGCGCCAATAAGCGCCGTTCACAGCGTGGATTTTGTAGGCGTAATTTTGCAGTTTTTTGCAACTCTCAACGTGCGGACCTCGACAAAGGTCAAAAAAGTCATCGCCCGTGTAATAGAGCGAAACCTCTTCATTTTCAGGTAGTTCGTTAATAATTTCCGTTTTAAATTCGTTGCCCTTGAAAAGTTTAAGCGCCTCCTCTTTTGACACCACCCTGCGCGTAAAATCTTCGCCTTTATTAATAATCTCCTTCATCTTCTTTTCAATCTCGGCGAAGTTTTCTGGCGTTAAATTTTGGTCGAGGTCGATGTCATAATAAAAGCCGTCATCAATAGCAGGTCCAATCGTTAGTTTGGTTTTTGGATAGAGGCTTGTGAGCGCTTTTGCTAAAATGTGAGCAAGTGAATGTCTTGCTGTTTCCAATTCTTTTTCTTCTTTTTCCATAATTCTCTCCTTTTTAGGGCATATTAAAATAAAAAACGCCCTTAAAACTTAAGGACGATTAAAAAACCGCGGTTCCACCTTAATTGCACGAAAATCGTGCCACTCTTAAAGCATCTTCAAGCGCGAAAGTGGTTTCATTTTTAAGTTCTACCAAAGTTTTTCACCAACCAACTTTTCTCTAAGCGCAAAAACTTAAAACTACTTGTCTCTCACTAAATGCACTTTAATTATAAACCCTAGAAAAAACATTGTCAAGCGTTTTTAAGAAAATATTTTTTCCATACTTCGGCTGTAACTCACCTTAATTCGCTCAGCAAAAATTTTAGATAAGAAATTTGCAACCGCGTCCTCTTTATCGCAATAAAAGTTGATTTTTTTCGGCGAAAGTTCGATTAAGGTCGACACAAGCGCCTCGTTATTTAAACTGTCGAAACACTCGTCAGCAATGATTTGATAGCCGTTTTCCTTTTCGAAAACCGAAATTTCGTTTTCTCTTATCTCCAAGTTGTCCACCAAAAAGCGTAAAAGGTCGAAAAACGCCTCATCGCCCACAAGATATTCGCTGTTTTCGTTCGCAAGCGCCACAAGTTCGCTCCATTTTTCTCTAAGCGCCTTCAATTTGAATTCATAAAAAGAGTCGAGGTTTAGGGTGTTTTTAAGTTCCAAATTTTTGCTAATAATAAAAAGGTCGGTTTCTCTATCGAAGTTTAAAAGCGCCTTTTTGAAGGCGGTTAGCCCGATTTTTTCGTGTGTTGGCAAATTTAGGTTTTCCTTTAAATAGCCGTCCTTATAGAACGAACATATCATTTTGATAATGTTGTTTTCGAGAATGTTTTTAAGTAGCGTTTCCTCTTCACTAGGACACGCGAACATAATATTGAACGCGCCGTATTTTTCATAGCACGTCAAAACGGTTTTATAGTCATTAAGGTCCTTTTTTATGTCCATAAAAAGGCTTTTTGCAACATCAATCTTTGCCGTTGTCAAGCAAAATTCCCACATAGTCACTCCTTTTCTCGCTCGCTAGTTTTAAAGCATCACTGCGCGTTTTTAAAATCGCACTTTTGCGTGCAATAAAAATCACAGCGGAAGTTGGTTATACAAAACTATTCTATGCAAGGAATTCAAAAATACTCTTAAAATTTTAAATTAAAATGATTTGACTTTAATTATTTTTTTGAGGTATCATATAGTATATACTATGCAACGTTAAAATTTTGTTCGATAAAATTTTAATAAATTCTAACTAATTTGCGTTTTGCCCGATAACACCTAATTTGCGTTTTGCCCGATACCACAGTTCGTCAACGTGATTTTGCCAACTTTCAATAATATAAGGAGAAAAAATGAAAAAAAGTGTTTTTGTTTTACTTATCGCCCTTATCGCGCCAATATTTCTGCTTGTAGGATGCGGAGAAGTGGCGTCTTTTAACATAACTGCCACCGTAAACTGCCAAAACGGAAACGTCACAGGAATGGGAAAATATGACGAGGGGAGCAAGGTCACGCTGACTGCAAGAGGTGTGAACGGCAAAAAATTTATCGCGTGGGTATATCAAAACAAAACCCTCCTCGACGGCAATAATGCTTACGAAATCACAACAAGTGACGATAAGTTGTCAAGCACCATAACTTTCACCGCCTCCGCCCACACTTCCGATAACTACACCGCCGTGTTTGAGGACAGCAAGCAGGCTTATTACACCCTCTCATCTTACCGCGTTGTCCGCTATGAAGAGGGCGAAGATGTGCCAGCGGAGGACTTAAACGACCAGCACACCACTTGCATTGGCGATTTGCGTGTTAGAGTTGGCGAAAACGAACTTGAATATAGGCACATTTTGGAACTTACGAGCGAAAATTTTCTCAACACCACCACCCGTTTTTCGAACGTTAAAAGCGTTCTTGTGCTGACTAAACCGCACTACTTCAATTTTGTTTTCACCACAGATGATTTTTCTGTGAATAAAACGGTTGTTTTGACGTATGGCGAGTCGAACGAGCAAGATGGCGTTAAGGTGGATTTTGTTAAAAGCGACGATAATAGCATAAACGGCAACATCGTTTTGTCTTACACTTATATCCCAGAAACTGAAGAAGTTGAAGAAGGACAAGAGCCAAAACAACTAACCACCATTTTCCTCACAATAAGCCCGCTGAGATAACCATATTCCTTAACACAAATGTCGAATAATTCCTCATAAGTTTAAACATACACCTCTTAAAAACGCCTGACGCGCGATATTGCCTCTACCGCAAGGACCATTTGTTTAATTGTCATTCTGAGGCGAAGCCGAAGAATCTCGTCGTAGGTGACGCTGTCACTTTTTGTTATTTCGCGTGTTAAACTGTATTATTTTCACAAAAGATTAATCACCCATCACTGCCCGCGTATGTCTAATCTATCCTCATAAAAAATGCTTAGCGTTTACTTCGCGCTAAGCATTATATTTTAAATTTTTAAGCACTTGCTTTTAACCTCTATCAGTTAAAGTGGTAGTTTTAGAATTTTTGAAAGCCGTTCTACGACGAGATTCTTCGCTGGCGTCGCCTTGCTCAGAATGACATTTAGCGATTTCTCCTAACGTCCACGGCTGTGTTGTTATCACGCATTATTACGCTTATTTTCGTAAGCAATTCTTCAACAAGATTGACGCCACCTCAAAATGACATTTAGCAATATCGCCTAACGATAGAGGCTTTGTTCTCACATTTTTTCAACCACATCGATACCAAGTGTGTCAAGCGCAACCGAGAGAGCGCGTTTAACAAGCATACAAATTGAAAGCATACTCTTTCTCTTTTCAGCGTTCTTTTCGGTGAGGATTTTGTGGTTATTATAATAGGTTGAAAACGCTTTTGCAAGGTCAAAAGCTGAAGAGCAAAGAAGGTTCAGTGAATATTCATCATAGCAAATCTTATACGACGAATTGAGTTTTTGGAAGGAAAGCACAATCGCCCGTTCCTCTTCATTCTCGACGCAAATTTTTCCGCCGTCCTCTTGCGCTTTTTGAAGGATGCTGTTAATTCTTGCAATCGTGTATTGAATGTAAGGTCCCGTTTTGCCATCAAAGGACAAAAATTTATCGATATCAAACACATAGTCTTTGGAAATAATATTCGACAAATCGCCAAATTTCATCGCCCCTACGCCGATTTTACGCGCAAGTTCTCGGTCATTTTCAATGCCGTTCGCTTTAAGTTTTTCGCCCGCCTTGTCGATTAAGAGGTTGACAACATCTTTAAGCCTAATCGTTTCGCCACTTCGCGTTTTAAAAGGCTTGCCGTCCTTTCCATTCATAGTGCCGAAAGAAATATGCGTGAGTTTTTGTTCCTCTGGCGAAATACCAGCAAGTTTTGCGCACCTAAATGCCTGCTCAAAATGTTTGCCTTGGCGATTATCGGTGAGGTAGATAAGTTCGTCATATTTGTCCATCTTATTGCGCATTGCAATGGTGGCAATTTCAGTGGAGATGTAAAGATATCCGCCGTTATACTTTTTGAGTATGGCTGGAGGCATTGGGTTTTTATAGCGCTGTTCCTCGTTTTCGTTCTTTTTTGGAATTGGAATATGCTCGCCCTCGCGCGCAATATCCACAACAAGCGCGCCCTCGCTGACCCTTGCAAGTTTTTTATCAACGAAAAGTTTAACCACGCCGTCGATGTAGTCCTCCGCGTCACTCTCGCCGAACCAAAAGTCGAAGGAGGTGTTTAAAAGTGCGTAATTTTTCTTAATTTCCTCCACCGACATAGCGCGAATTTTGCGATATATTGTGTAGTAAGGCTCGCGCTTTTGCTGAATGAAAAGCGTGTAGTCGTCGGCAAGTTTTTTGAAATGCTCGTCAACATCCTTTCTCTTCGACGCCTTTGGGTATTCGTCGTTAAGTGTGTCAAGGGTGATATTTTTAAGCGGGATGTTTTCATAATTGTCGCTTTGGCGGAAAAAGTCGTCTAAATAGCCGTCCTCTTTAAGTTGCAAAACGGTAAGCCCCATCTGCATACCCCAATCGCCTAGGTGTGTGTCGGCATACACAGTGTCGCCCAAAAGGCGATGCAACCTTTTAAGCGCTTCGCCGATAATTGGCGAACGCAAATGTCCCACGTGAAGTTCTTTTGCAACATTTGCCCCGCCATAATCAATTAAAAGTTTACGTGGTAAAGCCACCTTTTCAAGCCCCAAATCTTCGTCAGTAATCACGTCGTTTGCAAATTTCGAAAGTGCCTTCTCTGTCACCTTTATGTTGATAAAGCCTTTAAGCGCAGTGTAAGACGGGTTGCCGATTGCCTCAACAATTTCCTCAGCAAGCGCAATCGGGTTCTTTCCCAATTTTTTCGCAGTGATGAGTGCATAGTTGGTTTGAAAATCACACACTTCTGGCAGTGAAGAAAAAGAGATGGAAAGATTTTCCAAAGGCAAATCCAACTTTTTTAAAGTCGAACGCATTTTATCGTAAAGTTTAGTTCTTAAGTCCATAAGTTCTCCTAGATTTAGGCATTTTAACAAAAATCGAAAAAAAAGTCAAATAAACACGCCTTCAAAGCGACATTTATTTTCAAAGCCTCCACGTTTACCTAATAATTCCCTAGACACCTCCAAGCGCGGTGGTGGCGTCACAAAAAAACTTGCGAGCATCAGCCCACAAGATTTTTCAAACGGAAGGAAACCTTGCCCTCCTCTTCGTCCTTATCAATAACCACTGCCTCAACCTCGTCGTCCACCTTCACAAGTTCGTAGATGTTTTTGGTCTTATTTTCGGTGCAATTTTGGATATGCAACAAGCCCGTTGCGCCGTTTGGTGCCTTAATTATCGCGCCAAACCTCAAAAGTTTCACCACCTTGCAAGGATAAACCTCGCCAACAACCAGCGCCTTAACTCGTTCAATCTTTGGGTCGGAAAGAAGTGCTTTCAGCGAAAGGTCAACCTTCTTGTTCTCGCGGTCCAACGAAACCACCTTGAAAGAGTAAGTTTCGCCCTCCTTAATCGCATCGCCAACATTTTCCAGCCTGTCATACGAAATATTCGAAATATGAAGAAAGCAGTCAACGCCGTCCACCTCAACAAAAGCGCCATACGGCATAATCTTCTTCACTTTGCCCGTCACCACTTTATTGACAAAAATACTGTTCCAAAAGTTATTCTCGGTCGCCACTTTAACTTGCTCTTGCAAAAGTTTGGCGCTTGCCACAATGTCCTTTTTCTCGTGGTCAATCTCAGTTACAATCACCTCAACTTGCTTGCCGACAAAACTTTTAAGGTCTCTAACATACCTCATCGACGCGTCACCCGCTGGCACGAACACGCTGTAATCGCCCATTTTGGAGTGAAGCCCCGCGTTATTGACGCTTGTCACAACAAAGGTGAACTTACTGCCAAGGCGGAGAGATTCGGCGTTTTGGTTGGCGATTTTCAAATCTCGCGCCAAACGCATAGATGCCTCAATAAGCCCCTCCTCGTTCTTTTGTTTAGTGATAATCACCGAAAACCTGTCGCCGATTTTCACATCGTCAAAACTATCAAAATCGCTTGCTGGAATGAAAGCGTCATTCTTCCCGCCGATATTAAAAATCACCCCATCTGCGCGCTTTAAAACCACCACGCCTTCAAAAGTTTGCCCTTTTTTGTAGGTTGTAAAAGTTTTGTCAATCAAATCTAAATTAAACTGCTCACTCATAGTAAAAATCCTTATGTTAAAATCTATCAGTAAAATAATACCACTATTTTTCAAAAAAAGTCAAAGAAATTTGGATATTTTTTAAATAATCGCCAAATTTTTGACATTTTTAAAGGAATATTTAAGATTTTTTCGCAATTTTGGCGTCATACTCTTCTTTTAAATCGAGCATCTTTTGCCTTACAATCTCGTTCGCCTCATTAAGCGTTGCCTCGTCTAACTTTTTGCCGTAAAATTCGGTGAGTTCGTAAGGCTCGCCAATCAAAATTTTGGATTTTCTAAACGCTTTCGGCTTGCTTACGTGCCAAACAGGCACAATCGGCGTTTTTGTTTTTATGGCAATAAGTGCAAGCCCGCTTTTCACTTCTCCAAGCACCAAACTTTCATCTTTAAGCCGTGTGCCTTCTGGGAAAATGAAGAGTTTTTTGCCCGCTTTAAGCGCCTTCATACACACCTTAATCGCGTTCACATCATTGCCGTCACGGTCGATAAAAATCGCGCCCAAATGTTTAAGAATAAAGCCAAAAAATTTGTTGTTTTTGAGTTCCTTTTTCGCCAAAATTTTCACACACTCGCTGGTGTGAAGAAGGTAGTTCACAATATCCCAATTCGAGCGGTGGTTTGAACAAAGAATGGCCTTGCCCTTAGGGCGATTTTTTCTGCCATAGATAAATGTTGGATGCAAAATTGAAAGTGGTATCCATAGTAAAATTCTCACAATCCAAAGAAACATACTGACTCCTTATATAAAATATATCACATCAAGCGCACAAAACGCAACCAATTAATGCGGTCACTTTTTAATGTGTCGCGTGTTAGGCTGTATTGCTTCTACCGCAAGGACTATCGCCCTGTTTGTCATTCTGAGGTGGCAATGCCACATTTTTTATTATGTTTAACACGCAGTAACGCTTCAACCGTTAGGCAGGGCAGTTATTTAATCAAACCACTTAAAAAAATCACTATCACCGCCCGCGAACGTCTAATGTATCCACTTTTCATATGCCTAATCCATACTCTCTTTCGTCAGCAAAACACGGTTAAACTCAAAACCCCTCAATCATCCGCGCGCTTGGTCACTTGCCGTTATAGACCGAAACGCTCAGCCCGTCGCCAATATCATACACCGTCGTTTCGAAATCACTGTCATTTTTAATGGCGTCCAAAAACTTTCGAAGATTAACAACCAGCGTGCGAAGTTTATGTTTAACAAACTCTTTGCCGTTCACAAGCCCGTGAAAATAAACATTATCGGCAACCAAAACCCCGCCGTGATTAAGTAATTTTTTAAGATAAGGCAAGTAGTTAAGATATTGCCCTTTCGGTCCGTCCAAAAAAATGAGGTCGAATTTTGGTAATTTAGTGCGCTTAATAAACTCTCCCGCATCCGCACAAACAACCTTCGCCCTATCGCCGTACGGCGCAAGATTCACCTTTGCAAGCGACGCATTTTCTTCATTTTTTTCAACAGTAACCAACGAACACTCGCACGACGAGAGCATCACCGACGCCGAAAAACCGATGTATGTGCCAATTTCCAGCACGCGTTTTGGCATAAAACTTTCGCAAAGTCGTGCCAAAAAAGAAAGACTATCCTCCTTTAATATAGGAGAATATTCGTCCTTATCCACTCCCAAAAAGTCCTTCTTTTCCATACTAATTTAAGAACACAATGGCAAGCACCATAGGGCGCCTCTTTGTGCGTTTAAAAATGAAGTTCGAAACATTACGTCTAATTGTGTTTTTAATAACCGACGGCTCCGCCCCGCGAAGGTCCTGCTCCTTTAAAGACGCGATAATCATATTTTTTGCGTCCTGCACGAAACTTTCCGCCTCGTCTTGGTAAACCACGCCTCTTGTGATTATGAAAGGCTCGCCTGCAACACTGCCAGAAACGTTATTGATGTTCACCACAACCACGCAGAAGCCGTCCTCGGAAAGTTGTTTACGCTCTCTAAGCACGTTCGAGTCCATATCGCCGATGCCGTAGCCGTCGATAAGGCGTTGCCCAGCGGTAACAAGCCCCGCTTTCTTAATGCTGTTTGGCGAGAGTTCAACTTGCAAGCCAATGGTTGGCAAAATGATATTTCGCTCATCCATACCAAGCGCCATAGCAAGTCTCTTATGCATCATAAGGTGCCTATATTCGCCGTGAATAGGGATGAAGAATTTTGGCTTGCAAAGAGAATGTATTGTTTTTATTTCCTCTTGACAGGCGTGACCAGAAGCGTGCACCTCGCTAAGTTCGTCATAGATAACGTCGGCACCCTTTTGGTAGAGAGCGTTGATGACGTTGTAGACCCCTTTTTCATTGCCTGGAATTGGCGAAGAAGAGAGGATGATAAGGTCGTTAGTGCCGATTTTCACGCCCTTGAAATCGTCGCCAGCCATACGTGTCAGCGCGCTCATAGGTTCGCCCTGACTGCCGGTTGTGACAATCAAAAGTTCGCTGTCGGCATACTTACTAATCTTATCGATATCAATCAAATTCTTCTTGTCAAAGGTGATTTCACCAAGTTTCAGCCCAACCTCGGAGATGTTCACCATACTTCTGCCCGTGAACGCCACCTTGCGCTTAAATTTTTCGGCTAGGTTAAGAATCTGTTGAAGCCTGTGGATGTTCGAAGCAAAAGTTGCCACAATAAGGCGATTGTTAGGATGCTTTTCGAAGATTTCTTCAAGCGCCCTACCAACGCTCTTTTCACTCATCGAGTAGCCCTTACGGCAAACGTTGGTGCTTTCGCAAAGAAGAAGATTAACCCCTTTCTTGCCAAGTTCGCCAAAACGTTGAAGGTCGGTCATCTGCCCGTCGATTGGTTCAAAATCAATCTTAAAGTCGCCCGTGTGGATGACGTTTCCAGCAGGCGTTGAAATGCAAAGCGCCATAGAGCCTGCAATTGAGTGCGAAACCTTAATAAATTCAATCGAAAATGGACCAATTTTCAAAACGTTTTTCGGCTTAACGGAAACCGCCTTGAACTGCACTTTTGGGTATTCCTTCATCTTGTTTTCCACAAGCGCTAAGGTCAGCCGACTGCCATAGATTGGTGCCTTAATTTGGTCCAAAACAAAAGGAAGTCCGCCGATGTGGTCCTCGTGTCCGTGCGTCAAAATGAAAGCGCGCACTTTGTCTTTGTTCTTTAGAAGGTATGAGATATCTGGCACAACAACGTCGATTCCTGGCATATCGTCGCCCGGGAAAGTGAGCCCCGCGTCCACAACAATGATATCGTTGCCGTATTCAAACGCCGTCATATTTTTGCCGATTTCGCCAACGCCTCCCAAAAACGTGATTTTTAGTTTGTTATTCATAATTTCTCCTTTTAATTTTATCTTATAAATTTATATCTCACTTCGGCAAAAAAACTATGCTCGCCGAATGAAATGACGTTTAAAAAGCGCCACAAAGCGCAATATTTTCATAAATATTTTTGTTCTTTTTATTTATAGTTATGTTTTAATTAAAATTTTTAGCAAGTTAGTGAGTTGCACACCAAAAATTGATAATTGTCAAAAAAACATAAAAATTAAATGACAACCCGCACCTAATTAATGCAGAAATAAAAAATACTAAAAAGTTTTGAAAAGGTTAGATAATATATTTAGTTTTCTTAAAACTGTCAACCTCTTCAAGTTTTTTCGGCGTCATTATGATTTTGCTGTTGATGTAATAACGCATACCCTGGCTCGAGAAGAAAGTTATCATATCAAACATACAAAGTAGCGCCGTGAGGAGCGGAACCGTCACCACAAGGCTATAGATGCCCACCATATATGTGAACGCGAAAAAGCAAACGTAGAGGATGAGGTTAACAAAAAGCGCTCGACCAAAGTGACGTGCAACAACGCGCGCGCCTCGCCTATAACCCTTGTCCACCGAAACGCCGAGAACAATCATCGCTGGCGCCCAGCACGTGGTGGAAACCTTGCTGAGCGTGAAGGCAACAACCAAAATTAAGAACACACAAAGTGGCAAGAAGTGTGTTTGGAAGTAAACATTCTCAACAAGTCCCACCGAGAAAACCGACGCCACCACAACCGCCACAAAAACGAGGTCATAAAAGGTTTTGCAAAGCGCGTAAAGAAGCGACCTATTGAGCGTTTTGAAAAACACGCCAAAGAAGGAAACTCTCGATTTGTTTGCCATATAGCCGTAAAGCATTTCACAAATGACGTATTTGCCAACGTTGAAAAGGAAAGGCAAAAAGATTGTCACAACCAAAAAGGCGTAAACAACAAGCCCCGCGTTTTTCATAAATGCATCGCTCACAATTTTAAATATCAAACTGAAAACGCCGTTCAAGTAGCCTCCAAATGTGGAGTGGAAAACGGTGAGATAGTTCGAAGTGACAAGCGCCGAATTTATGTTCTCGTTAATAACATCCTTAAATGCAAGAATGACAGGCAAAAGCAAGAGCGCCGTTATTGCCAGCGAAAAGAGATAATAAAGGAAAAGTTTTAAAACCTTCTCCCAGTTAGAGCAAAAAAGTTTAATCGAATTCAAAAATGTCATATCTTTCCTTTAATCTCAAAACCTCGACAACACTTTGCAACTATAAGTTGAGCGCGGTTTTGTCACTTTTAATGTTTTCACAAGAAAAACTTCCAAGCGCAAAAGTCGCCTTTCAACTTATATATTAACAAATTAAAAGGAAAAAATCAACAAATTTTAAGAAATTAAATTTTGATGTCCACAATTTTGAAGCGCGACACCCCGCCCGGAGTGCGAACGGAAACCGTTTCACCCTTTTTGTGACCGATGATAGCCTTAGCAACTGGTGAAAGGTTGCTGATAACGCCATTCTTCGGGTCACTTTCGGACGAGCCAGAAATACGATATTCAAGTTCCTCGTCGAAGTCCTCGTCATAAAGTTTAACCTTCGTGCCGATGTTGACAACGGTTGAGTCGATGTTCTTTTTGTCGATAACCTCAGCGTTTAAGAGGATGTTTTCCATTTCGGTGATTTCCGCTTCAATTTGCGCCTGCTCGTCTTTTGCCGCATCATATTCGCTGTTTTCGGATAGGTCGCCAAATTCTCTAGCAATGCCAATGCGCTTAACAACGTTTGGACGCCTAACAGTTTTATAATAGTTCAACTTATCTTCAAGTTGTTTTTTTCCTTCTGGTGTTAGGTAATGTTTTTCCATAAAAAGCCTCCTTAAAATAGGTAAATATCCAAATTTTACATTTTCAACTATGCTATTATACACAAAAGCAAAATAAAAGTCAACTAAATTTCACACATAAAAATTTCCACTGATTCTAATACGTTTCATATGTAAAATTTCTATTACCCAAATTTTACACACAAAATTCTTACTAATTATAATTATGTTTCATACATAAAACTCCATTAGTTTTACCAAATTTTTCACACAAAATCCCATTAATTTTTAAATATGCTTTTCCCACAAATTTTGTTTTCATTCCGCCAGTTTTGTAACCGTCAGCTTATAAATTCACTTTGAGATGTCGTGTATTCATTATAGGATTGCTCAGCACGACTTCTACCGCCAGGACTATCGGTTATTTGTCATTCTGAGCAAGGAGCAGTAGCGATATCGCCTTTCGGCAACAGCCAAATCATAACAATACTACATCTTTTATTGCGTGTTATGCTATATTGCTTATACCGCTAGGACCATATCTCCACATCATAACCTTAAAATTTCATCGAGCCACTGGCTCCGCGCCTTCGCCCGTTCGAATCCTTGCAAACTTTTTATAATCTAATCCTATTAAGTTGCGACAAATCGCCAATGGAGCGAAAGCGAAATGCGATTTCGTTTGGTCGCATAAACGAAAAAAACAAGCGTAAGAGCGATGCTTTTCGAATTTATTTCGAAAACGAGCAAAAGCACAGTTTTTTTCGATATCACGCCGGGGCTTGGCGCTTCATCGAGCCACCGGCTCCGCGCCTTCGCCCGTTCGAATCCCGCAAAACTTATACTAATGAAAAAAGCGGGCTTTTTCAACCCGCTTCGTTTGGCGCAGAAAGAGGGATTCGCTCCGCGGTTAGTTGTGCTTCGCTGGCTGTTCCGCTATCACGCCGGGGCGGGCAAACGCAAACACAGTTGCTTTTGCTTTCCCGCCCGTTCGAATCCCGCAAAACTAAAACAAATAAAAAAAGTGGGCTTTTTCAACCCACTTCGTTTGGCGCAGAAAGAGGGATTCGAACCCTCGGTGCGATTTCTCGCACACAGCCTTTCCAGGGCTGCACCTTAAACCACTCGGACATCTCTGCATAGTTTAAGAAATTTGAAAATATTAAGCTAATTACCTTAAAACAATTTTAACGAGTGGTTTAAGGTCAATGGGGCTCCCCGAAAATGCTTGTCATTTTTGGGGTAGAAGAGAAAAACAAGCAATAAGTGAAGTTTTCAAGTTTACTTGGAAACGAACCACAAGCGCAGTTTTTCTCGCGCACTCGGACATCTCTTTTTTAGTTTAATTTGATGTTGAAAGATTTTTTACCTAGCCACTTTTACACACAAATAAGTGTGAATCAATAAAAAACTTTCTTTCAACAATCTTCCAACAGTTCCGCCGATGCCTAATGATTATAGCACAAAAAAATTAAAATTTCAACTTTTTGAGCAAAAAACATTAAAATTTTTCGTCGATTACTCCGCCACCGTAGCAAACGCCGTTTTCGTCATATAAAACCACGAACTGCCCCTCAGTTATTGCCTTTTGTTTTTCAAAGAAAGTGACTTTAATCTTCCTGTCATCCAAGACCTGCACTTTCACCTTTTGGTCTGGCTGACGATAGCGAAATTTAGCGAAACAAACAAACTCATCCGCATCCACCTTTTTTGGTATCCAATTAAACTCGCTGGCGTATAACCCACTCGAAAAAAGTTCAGCGCACTCACCTTGGCTGACATAGAGGATGTTATTTTCCAAATCTTTTTTAAGCACAAACCACCTTTTGCCGTTTCCGCCGTGTTTTCCGCCGATATTAAGCCCGCGCCTTTGACCAATGGTGTAATACATCAGCCCCTCGTGGCGCCCAACCTCCTCGCCGTCAAGCGTCATAATTTTCCCTGGTTTTGCTGGCAAATACGATTTAAGAAAATTGCGAAAGTTACGCTCGCCAATAAAGCAAATGCCGGTGGAGTCCTTCTTTTCCGCGGTGGAAAGCCCCAATTTTTTAGCAATCTTTCTCACCTCGTCCTTTTCAATATCAGCAAGCGGAAAGATGACGGACGAAAGTTGTTTTTGCGAAAGTTGATTTAAAAAATACGACTGGTCTTTCGACAAATCTTTCGCCTTAGATAGATATGTTAGTCCGTCCTTTTCAAAAGTTTTGGCGTAATGCCCCGTGGCAATCTTATCCGCTCCCAACTTTTTTGCCATTTCAAGGAAGGGACCAAACTTAATTTCGCGGTTGCAAAGCACATCAGGGTTCGGCGTGCGCCCACGCTTATATTCCTCCAAAAAATAACTGAAAACGCGGTCATAGTATTCTTTTGCGTAGTTGACGCTATAGTAAGGTATGCCAATCTTCTCGCACACGCGCTTAACGTCCTCATAGTCATCAATGGCGGTGCATTGACCGTCCTCTTCATCCCAATTAATCATAAAAAGCCCGATAACATCGTGCCCTTGCTGTTTCAAAAGATAGCACGCGACGCTGGAATCCACGCCTCCGCTAACACCCACAACAATTCTCATAAAACCTCACACCTTAAATCCGCCAGACTCAGTCGTTTCAATATAGACCGGCACTTTAAATTTCTTACAAATAACATATATTGAGCTCACAATCCACGCCAAAACAGCAACGCCGATAGGGATGTAAAGGAAGGTGAGATAGTCCACAATATAGGAGTTAAAAATCACACAAAAAAGGGCATAGAGCATTGCCAAACTCATAAGCGCACCCTTGACGTATTTGCCCGTGTAGTAATAATGCGCGCCCACAAGCCCCAAAATAAGTGTGTAGACTAAAAGTTTGGTTTGCGAAACGTCCTTTGGAAGGGAGGATGTGTAAAGAATATAAGAGCGGTCGCCCTTTTTTATCATATTCTTTGCCGCAGTGTTGGTGGCGAACTCTAAGCGCGAAAAAATAAGCCCACACTCTTCACATTTTGTGGCGTTTTGAAGGTACTTATTGTCGCATCTAGGGCATCTCTTAAAAACTTTGTTTTTCACATACACATTTTAAAATATTGAAGAAAAATTGTCAAGCGCTTGCGAAAATTTCAACAAAACTCCACCAACTCCATTTTTTTATAGCAAAACTTCTCCAAATCTAAATTCTTATACTGTTTTTTAGCGGAACTTTTCCAAATCTAAATTCTTATATTATTTTTTTAGCAAAACTTCGCAAATTTAATTTTGAAGTTTGCTTAATTTTGTAGAAAAATTCTTCAAATCTAATTTATTATAAAAAATTTTTTAAACTTCACCACCTCTTACATCTACTTAATTTTTGATAAACGAAGGATTTGCATAAATATTCAAATTTTGTTTGATTTATTCAAAAATATATGATATCATTTTCATATATAAGGAGGAAAATTGTGTTTTTATATCTCTATGATTTAATTGATTTCGACAAGGTTGGCAATGTCACCCGCACAAAGAGGTGTGACAACGAGCGCATTGCCGTGTCGAATTTTATATACCTAATTTGCAAATATAACCAATTTTTACTGCGCGAAAAGGCACAAAAAAAGGGCGAAAAAGCGGAAATACCCGCCTTTTTTAAGGAAGAACTTGATTCTCTACTTAAGAAAGTTGAAGGTGGTTTTGTCACAAAAGAGTTCGCGCTTAACGAAGTGTCGAAAAGTTGCCTTGGCGAGGTTAAAAGGATTATCGACGGCGCAAGGTGCGACAAAGATATCATTAACGAACTCAACCGCCTTGTCGACATAAATTCAATGGAATTTTCGAAGAAATTTAAAGGCGTTGTCAATAAAAAGCAGTTGGAATACATAATGACACACATCTCCGCTCAACTTATGGACGAGATTGGCGCAATTTTGAAGAGCGAAAACATTGATAAAAAAACAAAAAGCACACTCTATAAGAAAATCATCTCCTATAACGGGCTTGTCAACACCGCCACCCGCCTGTAATATAGCATTGTCACTTAATGTATTGCGCGTTCAGCTGTGTTGCTCATACCAAAACCTTTCCACTACCACCGCCCGCGGGCGTCTAATCTTTCCTCACAAAAACATTTAGCGCGCAATAACGCTTCTACCGTTAGGCAGGGCAGTTGTTTGTCATTCTGAGGCAACGCCGAAGAATCTCGTCGGTGGCGAAGCCACTTTTTAAGGTGTCCCGTGTTAAACTTTATTGCTTATACCAAAACTTTTCCACCTTACCACCGCCCGCGGGCGTCTAATCTTCCTCACAAAAACGTTTAGCGCGCAATAACGCTTCTACCGCAAGGACTGTTGGCTCGTTTGTCATTCTGAGGCAACGCCGAAGAATCTCGTCGTAGCACCCGCCCGCGAATGTCAAACCTTTCCTCTTCATACCGCCCGCGGACGTCTAATCTTTCCTCTTATTACTAGAAAAACACAGCTAAACTCATCTTTCACACCCAAGCGCACTTAGCTCTCTTAAAATTTTTTTTATTTTCTCCAATTTTTCTTTGACTTTCCTTGCGAAAATTTTTATACTAAAATTAAAGTAAAAGGAGAATGATATGGATAAAAAATTTGAACCTCTCTTCACGCCGTGGAAAATCGGCAATGTGGAGATAAAGAACAGAGTTGTGCTTTGCCCTATGGGTGGAACCTCGCTATTTGGCTGGATGGAGCCTCATCATTTTGACAAGGACGCCGCAAATTTCATCCTAAACCTTGCCAAAAACAATGTTGGACTTCTCATTCCTGGCATCGCCCCACTTCGCAATATGATGGGCAACGGCTGGCTATATAAAGCCAACGGCGCTTTTAGAAAATTGAAGCCATTTATGGAAAAAGTGCACGAAA
The DNA here is from genome assembly GCA_944350265.1 of uncultured Clostridia bacterium. Taxonomy (GTDB): domain Bacteria; phylum Bacillota; class Clostridia; order Christensenellales; family UBA1242; genus Caccovivens. The sequence goes on along the minus strand of CALVOG010000004.1, from coordinate 68,441 downwards.
CAGGCGCGAAACTTTTCGTGCAACTCACGGCTGGATTCGGCCGTGCGTTTTCTGTTCCAAACGGAATGGTTGGTATGCTGAAAAACAAATTTCTGGGCGCATTAATCAAGCCTATTTTCGACCTATCCCGCCTGTGTGCCGCCCCAAGCAAACTTCCTCTTCGCTGGGTTGAGGGCGCTTACAGCAGAGTGCTGACCAAAAAGGAAATCGAAAAAATGGTCGACGCCTTTGCAAAAACAGCACTAAAATGCAAAAACGCCGGCGTTGACGGTGTGGAAATTCACGCTGTGCACGAGGGCTACCTCCTAGACCAATTCACGCACGAATACACCAACAAGCGAACCGACGAATACGGCGGGAGTTTTGAGAATCGCTATCGTTTCGCCACCGATATTGTTAAAGCAATCAAAAAGGCGTGCGGAGAGGACTATCCTGTGTCGCTTAGATACTCCGTTGTCAGCAAGACCAAAGATTTCAATAAAGGCGCAATCCCTGGCGAAAAATTCACCGAAATTGGAAGGAATATGGAAGAAAGCGAAAGAGCGGTGAAGTATTTGGAGGAAGCGGGCTACGATATGCTTAACTGCGACAATGGAACTTACGACGCGTGGTATTGGGCACACCCGCCTATGTATATGCCACTCAACTGCAATTTGGATGACGTTGCGCACATCAAAAAATTCACCAACCTTCCTGTTGTTTGCGCTGGAAGAATGGAACCTATAACCGGCGCAAAGGCAATTAAAGAGGGCAAAATTGACGCGCTCGGCGTTGCAAGACAATTCCTTGTTGACGGCGAATGGGTGACCAAACTTATGGAGGATAGGCTGGAAGATATCCAACCTTGCATTTGTTGCCATAACGCCTGCATTCCGCTTTCGCACTATAAAGGTGTGGCAAATAACGGCGCTATGCAAGACTCAATGCATATGTCGCGCTGTGCGCTCAACCCAATCACTATGCAAAACCACAAATTTGATATCGTGCCTGCAAAGAAAAGTAAAACCGTCGCTGTTATCGGTGGTGGTGTCGGCGGAATTGAAGTGGCGCGTATTGCCACCCTCCGCGGACATAAAGTGACAATCTACGAAAAAACCGATAAACTTGGTGGCGTGTTCATCCCAGCAAGTCAACCTTCTTTTAAAGAAAAGGACAAAATGCTCATCGAGTGGTATCGCCATCAAATCGCCAAATTACCAATCGAAGTTAAGTTTAACACCGAGGTTAAAGATTTGTCGAAACTTAACGCCGACGTCGTTGTTGTCGCAACTGGCGCGAAACCTAAAAAACTTAACATAAAAGGCTTCGACACCACAGTTGAGGCGTGTGAATACTTGAACGGCAAGGAAGTTGGCGAAAATGTCGCTATTATTGGAGGCGGACTAACTGGGTGCGAAATCGCCTACGACCTCCTTCTTAAAGGCAAAAAACCATTTATCGTTGAATACCAAGACGACATAATGAAGATGCCAAACTTGTGTATGGCAAATTCATCCTATCTAAGGGATTATTTCGACCTAAAAAATATGCCAATCTACCTTAATTCCAGCGTGATTGAAATTAATAAGGATAATATTGTCATTCAAAACAAAGACGGCTCTAAAAAGGATGTGAAGGTCGACAGCGTTATCTCTGCAATCGGCTACACCCCAAATCCTCTCACCACAAAGGGAGTGAAAGTTGTTGGCGACGCTTTAAGCGTTGGCAATTTAAGAACGGTCGTTTGGCGCGCGTGGGAAGTTGCCGAAAAGATTTAAGGATTTCCCCTTTCAAAAAAACACAAAGTTATGGTTCTTACTTTGTCATAACTTCCTTAATTAAGAGTAAAATTGTATAATTCGCCCACGAACGTCTAACCCTTCCTCTTCATTCCATCCGCGAACGTCTAACCCTTCCTCTTCTACCTCTCGAGTATGACGAACCCTTCCTCTTAAAAACTTTAAATGTAATGCGCAGTATCGCCCGTACCGTTAGTCAGGGCAGTTATTTGTCATCCTGAGACAACGCCGGGGAATGATATTTAGTGATATCGCCTTACGGTTTAGGATGCATTACAACCACGCTGTATCGTTTAGCACAACATATCGCCCATACCGTTAGGACTATCGCCCTGTTTGTCATTCTGAGCGGAGCGAAGAATCTCGTCGTAGCACCCACCCGCGTATGTCTAATCTTTCCTCTTCATACCACCCGCGAACGTCTAATCTTTCCTCTTCTCACCACCCGCGAACGTCTAATCTTTCCTCTTCTCACCACCCGCGAACGTCTAATCTTTCCTCTTCTCACCACCCGCGAATGTCGAACACATCCTCCTATTGCTAGAAAAACACGGCTAAACCCAAAACACATCACACATCCAAGCGCGCTTGGTCATTCTGAGGCGAAGCCGAAGAATCTCGTCGTAGGTGACGCTGTCACTTTTTAAGGTGGCGCGTGTTAAACTTTATCGCTAAACTAAACTTTCTCATTATCACCGCCCGCGTATGTCTAATCTTTCCTCTTCATACCACCTGTAAACGTCTAAATCTTCCCTCTTCTCACCTCACCGACCGCAAATGTCTATCCATCGGCGCGTTTCTAATTCAAAAAAATGCTTAACATTCTACGTTAAGCATTTTTTATCGTAAATATTTAGAACTCAAATCTATGGTTACTTATGCCGTTCACTCAAAAAAATTCCTAAGCGTTTTGAGCGCTGTCTTTTCTAGTCGCGAAACCTGCGCTTGGCTTATGCCCACCTCGCCACTAACCTCCATTTGCGTTTTGCCAACATAGTAGCGCATCAAAAGGATTTCCTTTTCTCTGTCAGATAAATTTTTTATGGCGTCATTAAGAGTCATCTTTTCCACCAAATTTTCGTCGTCATTGACGCTAGCAATTTGGTCCATAATCCGCACCGTTTCATTCCCGTCGGTATAGACTGGCTCGTTCAATGATATGGTGTCGCTGATGGCGTCAAGGGCAAAGTTAATTTCGCTTTCGTCAACATCCAAAATTTTAGCAATCTCGGCTGGCGTTGGTTCGTAATTAAATTTTTTCACAATTTCCTCTTTCACTTTCAGCGCTCGATACGCCGTATCCCTAATCGACCGACTAACACGCACCGAATTGTTGTCTCTCAAATAGCGCCTAATTTCACCGATAATCATCGGCACGGCATAGGTTGAAAATTTCACGTTCAAACTTTCGTCAAAATTATCAATCGCCTTAATAAGTCCCACACATCCCACTTGGAACATATCATCCGCCTTGTCCGAATGAGCCGAAAAACGTTGCACAACAGACAGCACAAGACGGAGATTTGCAACAACAAACTTATCGCGTGCAAACTCATCACCCGCCTTAACCTCCCGCATAAGTTTCACAATTTCTTCGTTTTTAAGTTTTGGCAATGTGGAAGTGTTGACGCCGGAAATCACAACCCTATTCATATACGCCCCCTAGTTAAAACTTATTTTTAACCAACAAAGCGTTTTTATGCAAAAGAAAATTTAAGCAACAAAATAAGACAATTTTTTCTTGCTTTTGTTGTTTATTTTTTATATCTTTTAAGCCAAAAAACAACAAAACCAAAAATTCGTATAAAAATAAAAAATGTCATTTTTAAGCCTATTTTTTGAATTTTTTTTGAAAAAAAGTGCATTTTTCGTTACTTTTTCACCATTTTTATTATTTTTCTTTACTATTTGCCAAAAGTAACAAGCATTAAAAATTAAAAAATTTTGCAATGCAAAGTTGCATCACAAAAAAATTAGAAGAGATAATTTTCCGCCTAAAAAACTATTACGAATTTCGCTTTACCCACTCTTACCCTAAAATAGTTCTTATTGCACTTATTTTGACTCTCTTAAACCGAATGGATTTTTCCTAACTTATTGCACATAAAATTTATCGTGCAACCTACCACCATAATAAAAATCAATTATTTTCAGCCTTATTACACTTAATTTTATTGCGCATTTCGTTTAACTGCCAAAGAGGTTTTCTCTTATTATATCTTTAAGTTTCTCCAAATTAGTCCGCTTTTTAACGGAAAAAGGAATTTCATTTTCGCCTATCTCAAATGGAGTTTTCAGCAAATCGACTTTATTTAAAACCACAATGCGATTCTTGGTTGCGCCTATGTCGTTTAGTATTTGATTGGTGATTTCGATATTTTTCTTGTAATTTTTATCGGACACATCAACAACGTGCAAAATTAAATCTGCGCCTCTAATTTCCTCCAGCGTGGAAGCAAAACTCTCAACAAGTTCGTGCGGAAGTTTGCTGATAAAGCCCACAGTGTCGGTTAATATGCAAAACTTATTTTCGCCCAAAAACATACGGCGAGAAGTTGTTTCAAGCGTCGCAAAAAGTTTGTCCTCAACGTAAATCTCATCCTTCGTGAGAAGATTGAAAAGCGAACTTTTGCCAGCGTTCGTGTAACCACCAATCACCACGCTCTTCACTCCCGCCTTTTGGCGCGCCGATTTATTAAGCGCCCGCGCATTCTTTATCTTTTCCAATTCCTTTTTGATTGTGACAATTTCTGCTTCCAATTTTCGGCGGTCGAGTTCAAGTTTGGTTTCGCCTGGTCCACGCATTCCAGCGCCTGCCCCGCCATATCGCCCCTGCGTGCCTTGCATAGAGGAAAGCCGTGTGAGAAGATAACGGTTTTGTGCAAGTTTAACTTCCATTTTTCCCTCATTAGACTTCGCATTGCAGGCAAAAATATCTATAATAAGAAGGATTCTATCAAGCACTTTCACGCCCAAAAAATCGCTTAAATTTTTAAGTTGACTGCCTGTTAGCTTAAAGTCCACAACAAGCACATCAACATCATTTTCCTTCACAAAATTTTTAATTTCGTCAAGTTTTCCCGTGCCTATAATCGTGCGACGATTAAGCGCCTTAATGTCTTGGTGAAAAATTTTCAAAACTTGCAAATTTGCAGATAAACAAAGTCTTTCAATTTCCGCAAACTGAAAGTCCCTATCCTCACCTCTTTCGATAGGACAAAAAACCACCGCTTTTTCGATTTCTTTTTCAAAGTTATCAAACATCTTTTTCATAGCGATATTTTAACATATATAAATAATTTTTTCCACCAAAATGTAAAAAAATCTTCAACAATTTTCTCCGCAAAAAAGATAATAGAAATTAACTTAGAAAATTCACCACATAAACATAAAAGAACGAAATGTGAAAAAATCAAATTTCAACAATTTAAAAACAAGAGAAAGATTAAAACTTTAACGCCTTTCTATGCAAATATGAAAACTGAGACGACAAAAAAATAAGAAAAAGCAAAGGTAGCTCTCTACAAACTTAAATATATGGCTGATACTAAATTAAGTGAAGGCGCTTACTTAAAATAATATAGCCCAAAATAATTGCCGTCTTTCATATAAAGTGTTTTTGAGCCTATTTATAAAATCGCACTTGCGCATAATTTTTAATTAAAAATCACTTTTTTTCAAAAAATAATCATTTTTAGCCATATATTTTTGTAATTTTCAAAATCACTAAGTTTTTAGAGTGTTTTTTAATGATTTTTATACTATAAAACCAGCAATTTCGCTTAAAAAATTTTTACGTATCACTTAAATGATATAATTCACGCTATAAAAATGATTTTTTTCTTTAAAAAAGTGAATTTTTTGATATATTTACATATCTTAATTTGTTAATTTATTACAAAGTGATTTTTTAATATATTTACATAATTTAGTTTTAGATTTATCACAATTTAAGCAAAACTCTTTTATCTTATTCATTATTGGAATTTGCAACACTCTTGGAATTTGCAACACCCTCTCCTTCTTCAGTAAGAGAGTTTGCAAGAATTTTTCCGTCACTCGTTGAAATCACAACCGAAAAACTTTCCCCTTCATAATTAAGGCAGGTGAAGCACCAGTAAAGTTCCCCGAAATCTCTATCTTTTTCACTCATCACGCGAAGGTAGCATTCGGCTTCAAAATGGTTAAAACTTTTTTGCTCGTCAAGTTTTTCTTTAAGTTCATTCGTTGCAATTTCAATCGCCTTTTCATAGTCCACTGCAAAATTTTGTTTTTGAAGCACGATTGTTTCGCCTTCATACACCACCGAAACACTCTCGCCGATTTCAACATCATCCACGATATCAACCATATACGAATCATTGAAGGAATTATATTTTGCCTCAACATCCACCTTACTATCATTCGAAACAACCTGCACAACCTCGGCGCGCGCATAATTATCCTCTTTAAACTTCAATGATAAAAGTGAAAAATTCACAAGTTCGGTTGCCTGTCCGTTCAGTAGATAATCCTTTTCGCGCTCACCCACCGCCAGCGTCACAAAAACATCGTCATTCTCGCCAAAATAGTATTCCTTGGTAATTTCCGCCATATTTTCCACCGCCCACTTTTTTGTGGTCTTGCCACAAGCAGTCAGCCCAAGCATTACCACAAAAAGCGAAAGTGAAACAAAAATTTTTTTAAACATTTTTCCTCCTTTTTTGGAATTTACCTTAATTTATGTTGGTAAAAAATGCAAAATATGTTAAAATATATCTTGTAATGTCGAACTTTGGAGGGAATATGAAGTCACTGAAATCTTATATCGCCGACAGCGTGAAAAATCATTATGCCATCGGCGCATACAATTTTGTTAATATGGAAATGCTGAAAGGTATTTGCGAGGGTGCGAAAGAAACGCTTTCTCCCACCATTGTGGCGGTGAGCGAAGGCGCATTCAAATATATGGGTGAGGAATTTTTGCTTTCACTATTTAATAGCGCGAAAAAAACTTACAACTTTCCGCTTTTTCTCCACCTAGACCACGGCAAAAGTTACGAAATTTGCAAAAGAGCGGTGGACTTAAAATTCGATTCCGTTATGATTGACGGAAGTGCATTGCCATTTGAGGAAAATGTTGCCCTCACAAAAAGCGTCACTGACTACGCCCACAAGAAAGGAGTTTTAGTGGAGGGCGAACTTGGCGTTTTGAAGGGCATTGAGGACAACGTGAGCGCAGACAAAAACATCTTCACAGACCCCGACAGCGCAAAAATATTCGTTGAAAAAACTAACGTCGACACCCTCGCCGTTGCCATTGGCACAAGTCACGGCGCGTATAAATTTAGTGGCAACGCAACGCTAAGATTTGATATTTTATCTATGATTGAAAAAAAACTCCCAAACTTTCCACTCGTTCTTCACGGCGCATCGTCCGTTCCGCAAAAATATGTGGAAATTATTAACAACTATGGCGGAGATGTTGCTGGCGCGAAAGGCGTGGACGAAAACTTACTGAAAACTGCGTGCAGTGAGCACAATATATGCAAAATCAACACCGACACCGACCTACGAATGGCATATATCTCCACCTTGCGCAAGCACCTAAAAGAGAATCCGTCAAACATCGATTTAAGAAAATTTAACGTTTTAGCGATTGAAGAAATCAAAAATTTAGTTGCTGAAAAAAATCGAAATATGAACAATATAAAAAGGATTAAAATTAAGAGTGACTTAAAAAATTTAAGTAAGAATGTAAAAAAACATATAAAAGATTAAAAAATCGCAAAAAAAATAGAAAAAATAGACAAAACGCATAAAAATAAGAAAAAAAAATGTAAAAAAATAGAAAAATATATAAAAAACAGACAAAAAATGAGAAAAAATGAGAAAAATTTAAAAAATTTAGAATTATTTAAAAAAATTATTTAAGTGAAATAAGTGGAATATATAAGTGAAAATTAAAAAAATTTTAGAATAATGAAGAAAAAATAAGCGAGGCATAAATGAAAAATAATGATGTCAGCCACGAAGGGCATAGAGAGCGTCTGCTAAATTTAATCGACAACGCAGGAATTGAGAATGTCAGCAAAATCCAAGCGGTGGAATATTTTTTGACATACATTTTTCCGCGAGGTGATGTCAATCCGCTCGCCCACCGCCTGCTTGACAGATACGGAAATTTTGCCAACATCATAAACGCCAGTCCAGTTGATTTAATTAAAGTGAAAGGAATCAATGAGCGTAGCGCAAAGAAAATCACACTTTTCTCACAACTTATCGACCTTTACGCCATCTCCTCGATGGAAGAAAAAATTTCCATTGATGATAGGGATGAATTTTTGGATTTGATGGAGCAATATTTACGCTTCAAACCGAACGAGAACCTCGTGCTTTACGGTTTTAACTCAAACTTCATCCTCACCCACACGAGAAAATTCACAAATAAAAGCATACGCGACGTCGCATTTTCCGCGTTCGACCTATACGATTTTATCGCTTCCGCAAAGCCTGCCTATATTGCCGTCGCGCACAATCATCCTGGCGGACTTGCAACACCTTCTCCAAACGACGCGGACGCGATGGAAAGAATCATAGCAACTGCTGAAAATTTTGATATTAAATTTATTGACAGTTTCATTGTTGGGCTTGACGGAATTTTAAGTCATCGCCAACTTGGATACGTTAGAAGATTTCACAATGTGGGCGACATTATGAACTACATCTCCTCACAAGAAAGCACCGAATAACTTTTGCCCGCGAACGTCGAACACATCCACATAAAAATGACACGTTATGGCAGAAAAATACTATTTTTTAAATGGTATTTTTAGGATTTTTGTGACATTTAATGGTATTTCCTTGCGGTAGAAGCACTGCTATGCGCTAGTTTTTTATTGTGTTGCGTGCTAGACTGTATCGCTTATAGCGTAGGCACTCCACCCGCGTATATCGAATTATTCTCCTAAAAATGGGCTTACCACAATGTATCGCTAATACCGAAGGCAAGGCAGTTATTTGTCATTCTGAGGCGAAGCCGAAGAATCTCGTCATAGGTGAGGCTGTCACCTAATGCGTCGCGTGTTAGTCTTTATTGCTTATGCAAAAGTAACCCATTAAAACACCCGCGAATGTCTAATAATTCCTCTTCTCATATAAGCCTATCCATATTCTCTTTTGTCAGCAAAGCACGGCTAAAATCCAAAGACTCTCAACCATCCAAGCGCGCTTGGTCATTCTGAGCGAAGCGAAGAATCTCGCCGTAGGTGACGCTGTCACTTTTTTAGGTTGCCGCGTGTTTATTGCTTATGCTAAGGCAATCCGTTAAGACACCCGCGTATGTCGAATACGTCCTCTTAAAAACGCTTAGCACAAAATATCGCCTCTACCGCAAGGTCTACCACCCCGTTTGTCATTCTAAGCGTAGCGAAGAATGGTCGTAGCACCTGCCCGCGAACGTCTAAATCATCTTATGTTGATTTATTTTTTTATACGCCTCAACGAACTCCTCAATCGTCAAAGTTTCAGCGCGACGCTTTAAAAATTCCTCACCAAAAACGCGTTTAAGTTTTTCTTTTTCATATATAGTGGAAAGATTATTTAAAAGAGTTTTACGACGCATCGAAAATGCTGTTTTAACAAAATTATAAAACATTTTTTTGTCAACATCAAACTTTTTTTGTATTTCAAGGGTGACGACCGCGCTGTCAACATTTGGTTCTGGATGAAACATATTTCGCTTGACGATACGCGTGATTTTCGCCTCGCCATAAAAGGCAAGCATAACCGATAACAACCCATAATCGCCTGATGGTTTTGCAACCATTCGTTCTGCCACTTCCTTTTGCACCATTATGGTTAGCGACAAAAGTTTGTCGGTTTCCTCTAACAATTTAAAAATGATAGGCGTTGTGATGTAATACGGCAAATTTGCCACCACCTTAAACGGCTCATTTAGTTCGCTAAGGTCAACTTTCATAAAATCTTCAAACCTAAAATTCACATTTTTAAGTTGAAGAGAAAGAAGAGTTTCTCTTAGTTCTTCATCAATTTCAAAAGCCAAAACTTCGCGTGCATTTTGCGATAAAACTTCGGTTAGCGCGCCAGCACCCGCGCCAATTTCAACAACAAAATCATCTTTATTTATGCCAGCATCTCTCACAATCGCATTCAAAAGATTTTTATCTGTTAAAAAGTTTTGCCCATATTTTTTCTTAAAATTAAACATACTTTCTCCTATTTTTCCATTGTTTTATTTTAATGCGCACTCATATATAAAACATATTTGCGCTTAAATTCCCAAGTCGCTTCATTGAACTTACATAATTATCTTTTTGCTATAACGCCACAAAAACACCAAAAAAATCACTTTTTTTCACTTTTTTTGCGTTTTTTAGGGCAAATTTTGCGTTTTTTAAATTTTAAACATTTTTTCGGCATTTAAGGAAACTTGCCTTGCAACTTCTTCGAGTGGTAAATTTTTAATTTCCGCAATACGCTTTGCAATCAACGGAATATATTTTGGCTCGTTTACTTTCCCCCGATATGGCTCTGGGGTCATATATGGGCAATCGGTTTCGGTCATAATTTTTTCAATCGGTAACGCCTTAATTGTCTCGCAAACATTTTTAGCATTTTTAAAAGTGCAAACCCCTCCAAAAGAAAAAGAGAAGTTAAGTTTCATAAGTTCTCTTGCACTTTCAATGCTTCCGCCGTAACAATGCATTAAACTCTCCCTCTTCGGCGGGCAATTTTTCAAAATCTCAAGCGTATCTCCCAACGCATCCCGCGAATGCACCACAATCGGCAAGTTAAGTTTATTGGCAAGTTGAATTTGCAGGATGAAAAATTTTTTCTGGCGCTCTTTGTTGTCCGTCCGCCAATGATAGTCAAGCCCAATTTCTCCTATCGCCACCACCTTTTTATTCCTCGCAAGTTCTTCGAGTTTCGAAAGATAGTCACTCGCTTCGCTTTCTATGTGAGTGGCAGTTTTGCTTCCAACGCCTAAGATTTCCTCATCCACAGTTTCTAGGCGAACACCAACATCTTCGCCTGCAATATTTTCGACCGACACCGTCGCCTCGTCCACATTTTCTGGGTGAACGCCAACCGTAGCAAAAACTCCCTCCACATCTTTTGCAATACCAAGGTTTTTCTCGCACGAAAAAAGATTGTAACTTGCGGTGATGATTTTTTTTACGCCCACCTTCTTCGCGCTTTCAATAACGCCCAAAACACCCTCAAATTTTTCATCACACAAATGCGCGTGAACATCAACAAAACTTAGTTCCATAATATCATTCTAGCAAATTTCAACATCAAAGTCAAATTAAAGTAAATTCAAAATAACGTTCTTTGTTATAACTTAAAAAAGTAAATGGTTTATAACACTCTTTCTAAAAAACGCCAACATTATCCTTCCTGCTATGCGATGTCTTTTTATCTAAGTTTAAGCATAAAAATAAGTATGAATATCTTTTGGCTTATGATGATGCTGTTTTCAATGCTGGTGCTTCTTATCACCAACCCTTCGGCTATGCTTGAAGAGATGATTGGCGCATCCACCTCTGCACTTTCGCTTGTTGTTGAACTTTGCGCCGTTTACGTTGTTTGGCTTGGATTTATCGAACTTATCGACGCCAGCGGGCTTGCGGAAAAACTTGCAAAACTACTCCGCCCGCTCATCAAAAAAATCTTCAAAGTGGATAATGAAGAAACGCAAAAACTCATCGCGCTCAACTTGTCGGCAAATATGCTCGGCGTCGGCAACGCCTCAACCCCGCTTGGAATTAAAGCCGTCAGTGCCCTCGACGACCACACGGGAAAAGCCAACTTTGCAATGATTATGCTGATTGTTATAAACGCCACTTCCATTCAACTTTTGCCAACCACGGTCATAGGGCTTAGGGCGAGCGCGGGAAGTAGTGCCCCTGCCGACATAATTTTGCCCACCCTCATTGTGACAGTAACCACCACTGTGATTGGAATACTACTTGTTCACGGCATCGAAAAACTCCGCAAAAAAATAAAGGAGCGAAAGAAATGAGTGCATACATCCTCCCCATTCTTTTCATTCTCCTCATTTTATATTGCATATATAAGCGAATTAACACCTACGACACATTCGTCAAAGGTGCAAGTGGTGCCATAAAACTTGTTTTTGACATCTTCCCATTCATCGCCTCAATTATGATTGCCGTGGCGCTACTTCGCGCAAGCGGAATAACCGATTGGCTAACTGAAATTTTGTCCCCTATATTCACCGCGCTGGGCGTTCCACCAGAACTCACCGAACTTGTCTTACTCCGCCCCTTCACCGGCAGTGGCAGTTACGCGCTTCTTGAGGACGTGCTCTCAACCTATGGCGCGGACAGTTACATCTCGCGTTGCGCGTGCGTGATAATGGGATGTAGCGAAACAATCTTTTACGTTGCAACAATCTACCTCTCCAAAACCAAGGTCAAGCGCCTATTTTACGCCATTCCCGTCGCGCTACTCTGCTCAATTATCGGCACAATTCTCGCCTGCCTACTTTGCAAAGTGATGTGACGGAATTTTGCGAGCGAATTTGCTAAATAACGCTAAAATCGTATTATCGGCGCTAATTAGAATACTGCAACAAAATTTAGGAAGATTTATAAGATTTATTATGCGAGTTTCACATATTTACGCGCGTTTAGTTTTCACGCAGGCAGTTTTTAATATATCTAGCCGTGCTAAATAATTAGCGCCTAAGATAAGACGAGCCACCTAGCCCAAGAGGTATTTGAAATTTTTGTAGCCCTTAAAAGCAATCATCTTTTTAGGCGGACAAACATAAAATCGCTTAGTTTGCGGATTAATCATTCTGCGCTCTTTGGTTTGTTGCATTTTAAACTTGCCAAAGTTACGAAGCGACACCTCCTCGCCCTTCTTACAAACCTCCAAGATGAGATTCTTAAATTCATCAATCACCTTTTCGCATTTTTCTTTGGATATTGCCGTCTTTTTGGACAGCACCGAAATCATTTCTTGCTTATTCATACTTTCCTCCACTCAAAATATTCTCATTTTCTCGCCTTTTTAAACACCCTAATTTTAGGAAAAATTTTGATAAGGTAGCCAATGGTCAGCACCACATAAACCAAAACACCAATCAAAACACCCAAAATTATGTTCACAATCGGCGAAAAGTAGGAAGATTCAACGAAGGTATAGACGCCCACATACATCAAAAATGTGCCGAAAAGTAGTGATAGAACATCCAAAAACGGAAGCGAAAAGGTGACAATTTTTTTAAGTCTCATAAGCCCAAGAAGGCAAATTGTTGCCGAAAGAACAACTCCGCTAAGCACCAGCGCATAAATATTAATCGACGGCACACTGGCAAGCAAAAACGACAGCCCCGCCTTTAGCGCCCCGCCGATTGTGGTTATTAAGAGGATGTAATTAAACTCGCCATTCGCCTGCAAAAGCATAATCAAAAACTGCATAATCGCCATAAAAATCGTGGTGAAAGCGCCGTAAAACGCCAGCGAAAACGCCACTTCCTGCATCGCGCTTGTCATACCGCTGTAAAGACAAGAGAAAATCGGCTTGGAAATTGCCACAATACCAAAAGTGGTTGGCAAAATGAGATATAGAAGGCTTTTAAGCCCGCTTTCAACTCGCCTTTTTCCGCCATCTCCGCGCGAAATGTGGTAGGAGATGTTAGGAAGAAGCGCCGTGGTCACCGCCGAAGAAATTATCAGCGGAAAATGCAAAAGTGCTCCCACAACGCCCGTTTGCAAGCCATATAATTTCGTCGCAACCGACGCCTCCAAACCTCCAAGCGTCAACCTTGAAATGATAACAAGCCCTTCGAAAGCGCTGACAAGTGGCAGGATTGAGGCGGAAAGCGTGAGTGGCAAAAGCGCCGAATTAAACTCTTTTCGAAGTATTCTTGCGTATTCTTTGCTGTAAACCTCTTTGCGCCCGCGCCCCTTTATTTGGTAATAGATAAGTAGGTAAAGAAGCGCCACCACCTCGCTTATCGTTATCCCCAAAAATGCGCCAAAAACGCCCTCAGCAATGCCAATTTTCGAAAAATAATAGGCAAAAATCAGCCCGAACACAAACTTGAAAGTTTGCTCAATGACCTGACTTATCGCCGTTGGAAGCATATTTTGATAGCCTTGAAAAAAGCCTTTAAGCGTTGCAATGCCCGCCCCCAGTGGAAGCATTAAAACGAACAGTGCGTAACTTATTGAGGAGGAAATTTGTTGCAAAAAAGCGATATATCGCCCAAAAATTAGAAAAATTAGCCCAATCGCCAGCCCCACACCCACCGACGAAAAAAGCGCCGTTTTAAGATAGCGAGAAATTTTTTCCGTCCTCTCATTCGCGCGCGCCGAACTAATCAGTTTTGAAAGGGAAGCGCAAACCCCACCAGAGGTTAAAACAAGCGCGAAGGAATAAAGCGACATCACAAGTTGAAAGACGCCGATTCCCTCAATGCCAAGCATATTCGTCAATGGCAAACGGAAAAAAGCGCCCAAAAATTTGCACAGAACCCCGCTCACCAAAAGGACAAACGCACCACTTTTAAACTTCATAACCACCACCTAAACCTATACGAAAAGCAAAAAATTAAACTAATATATAGAAAGGGTGGTCGAGTTTGCGCCTATTATTCAAAACCGATTAAAATTGGCAAAATAAAATAAAATTTAACAATGTTCGACAACAAAAAAAATTTCAAAAAGAGTATTTACTTTTTCCTAAATATATGCTATACTTAAGAAAACAAAAGGAGATTATTATGACAGTAAATAATGAAATTGAAAAGTATGTTTTTAAGCCAAGTAACAAAGAATTGGAAAGCACACTTTTAACCTACCACTCTTTTATTGTGCCAAGTAATAACCCAAGCGATGTTCGAAAAGCCTACACCAACATAGCAACCCGCCTTCATCAACGCGACAAGGTGGCTTATCGCAAATTTATCAACGCGAACAGCGGGCTTGTTCAACTTTTGGATAATCAGCAAGGATTTTTAGCGAGTCATCTTTGGAACTTAGAAACTTTCTATATGCCTGACATAAAAAAGATTGTGGAAGATTATTCGGCAATGCAAGCGAGTTGCGTTGAAATTGCGAAAAATCCATACACACCTGACGCTGTAAAAAGGCAATCGGCAAATGAATTATTCGCGCTTGCGAAGAATATTGCCGAAGCGTTTGACACTTGCTATCAAAACAATATGAATGAAATCTTAACGGCTAATGAGTTTAATAGGCAAAACCCAAATAACCCGCCTTACCCAGACATCGCCAGAGCCTTAGAGCAACACCCAAGCGTCATTGCTGACTATAATATGCGACAAAAAAGTATGCAAGATTTGCAGGCGGAAGGAAAGATTTCAAAATAATCACCCTCGCAAATTAAAACTTAATTAAAAAATAAAAGGAGCCTTATAGTGCGACCAAGAACGGTCACTCAAATAGGTTCCTTTTTTTGCGCCTTTGGTGTAAACGTCTAATTTCGGCACATAGTTATTAAATCGCTGTTAAAAGCAGGTATCTCTTAATTTTGATAACCACATTCACGCCATTAAAACAAAAATTAAATAGGAATATTTTAATAAAAATGCAAAAATCTTAAAGTGTTAAATAGATTAAACTTTAACCTAATTGCAAAAAAAACAAAACGCGCTCGCCATAGTTCAAAGCAAACGCGCAAATTCACTCCTAATCGTGGAGATGAAACTAAAGTGCTTAATAAGACATTCTAAAAATATCCCCTTATCTCACAACGCCTCGCTTACACATTACTTCAGCGTCACACTTACACAACCCTTACAACACCACACCTGTTTGCGAATTGATTTTGAAAGCAATGACTACCACCCCGTTTGTCAAATTGAGGCGAAGCCGAAGAATCTCGTCGTAGCACCCGCCCGCGTATGTCTATCTTTCCTCTTTAAAAATATGCTTAACGATAACAAGAAAACATCATTCGCTCAAAGTGGTAATATTTGAATTTTTGTAAGCCGTTCTACGACGAGATTCTTCGCTGGCGTCGCCTTGCTCCTTGCTCAGAATGACAAATAACTTCCTTGCCTTACGGAATAAACCGAACAACAAAAAAACTAAACACAAAAGTTGGCGTAATTTTGCGTTTGCAACTACGACTGTATCATTTAACACAACATATCGCCAATATCGCAAGGACTTCCTGCCAAAAAAGAGGAGTGACGCTTAATACGCTATACCAACTCACCCAACGGGACTGTCGGCTTGCTTGTCATTCTGAGGTGGCAGTGCCACATTTTATATTACGTCTAACGCGTAGTATTGCTTCTACCGTTAGGAAGGGCAGTTATTTGTCATTCTGAGCGTAGCGAAGAATCTCGTCGTAGGTGACGCTGTCACTTTTTAAGATATCACGTGCTACACTTTATTCTTTTATTGCCTAACGCACACTACGATTTATACCGTTAGGACTACCACCCCGTTTGTCATTCTGAGCGTAGCGAAGAATCTCGTCGTAGGTGACACTGTCACTTTCTAAGGTGTCGCGTGTTAAACATTATTGCTTACACCAAGGAAAAACACAATATCATCGCCCGCGAATGTCTAAAACATCCTCTTGAAAACGCTTAGCACAAAGTATCGCTTCTACCGCAAGGACTGTCGCCCCATCTGTCATTCTGAGCGAAGCGAAGAATGACATTTAGCCGTATTCCCTTACGGCTGAAGTGTTATAGCAAGTTAAGCATATCATAAAAAGTGCACCTCAGAATGACATTTAGCGGTGTTCCCTTGCGGTATGAACAATACCACGCCTTAAATATTTCTATGGGGACGATTTAGACCAATCCTTGCGGTATAAGTTAAACATTGTGCTAAATGCTAAAAATGGGGTAAAAGATAAAATTTAACACGCAAAACATCAAAAAGTCACAAAAAAAATGACGCCACCATTTTCGTGACGTCACTTTTAAGTTTTAAATTATTCTTCGCCGTCAGCCGATTCTTCCTCGATTTCGGCAATTTTATCTTTGAGCGATTTAATCTCGTCTTTAAGTTCGGTGTTTTGACGCTTCAAAACCTCATACATCTTTTTGAGAAGTGGATATCTATCAGCATTCTTTTCCATAACCTCTTCGCAGTGTTGCACTGAAAGTTTAAGCCCGTCGTAGAGGTCCAAATCCTCAGCAAGTTTTCTTGCCTTTTCCTCGTCGATATCCTCATAGTTGTTCACACCGTAAAGCACAACTTTTTGCTTTGCAACCCTTGCCTCTTTTCTTTCCAACTTTTTCTTATCTTTATCGTAAGTTTTCCAAATGCGGTTAAGTGGAATGAAATCTTTCTTGCAGGTTTTCAAGTCTTTTTCGTTGAGTTTAAGTTTTTCCTCAGCCTCAGCAAGGCGTGCTTCCAATTCTTCAAGGGTAAGTTTTGGAGCAACCACAACAGGAAGATTATTTTCTTGCACGCTTTCCAAAAGTTGTTGTTTTTCTTCTTCAAGCGCACGGCACATTTCTTCATATCTCTCTTTTTCTTTCAAAATTTCCGCTTTCTCTGCTTGAAGCCTTGCAATTTCCTCAGCGTTGTTGTCTTCTTCAATTTCCTCTTCGGTTCGGTCGTCCTCTTGTTCCTCCTCGGCAACTTCTTCCACGGTCACATTTTCTTGTTCTTCTTGCTCATCGCTTTCAAGTTCCTCGTCCTCTTCAACATCCTCAGTTTCTTCCTCTTGCTCTTCTTGGAGTCTACGGATAAGTTCTTGGCGACGTCTTTCAAGGTATTCCCTTCGTTCCCTATTCAAACGTTCCTCTTCAGTTTCGCCCGCCTCGGCAACAGGTTCCTCACTGGCAACGTCAACAACATTAGGTTCTTCCAAAAGTTTTGGCTCTTCAAACGAATAACTTTGAACATTTGATTCATTCTTCGCAGGTTTTACCTCATCCTTTCTTTCAACGCCCCTCTTCTTGGCAGAATAAGAAAGAACTGCCTCCCAAATGAAGTAGATAATCAAACTTGCTGCAATAACTACGCCCAAAATGATGAACACTTCCATTAAAGTTGATTCAACATTTGCACTTAACAAATTCAACATAACTCACCTCTTTTAACGATTTTTTTCTTCACCCATATTTTATCATATTGCGCTCTATAAGTCAATAGCAAAAAACAAAAAACTCAATTTTTTGTTGAAAAATAAGAAAAAACACACAAAATTTCAAGTTTTTTCAAAAAATTAGCCATTTTTTTGCGATTTTTCCATTTTGGAGATTTTGGTGGAGGCGTCGGGTTATGCTCCCGAGTCCAAAATTTCTTCGAAAAACTTTTCTACACGTTTAGTTTATGCTTAGATTTCATTACGGCGTCACCCATAAACAAGTCGCCATAACTATCCCTTTAAATTTTTTTGCATATAGAAGGAAGAACTTTATGCAAAATTTTTGCCTTCTGACACCGAGAGTTTTGTCGGCAAATCAAAACTTGGCGGATTGGATACTGCTCCAATCGGGCTGTTATTTCTTCTTACTTACGCTGCGCAAGGCATTGTGTTCATAGAAACAACGTTTTCATTTTTGTCTGCGTTTAATTCGCGCGTCCCTTTTTAGGCGTGATGGACAACCGCCACGTGCTTTACATTTTTCAAACAAAACCCTGTCGAAACTAAATCGCCCCCTCACCTAACATATCTTGCAATGTCGCGTTTGACGCTTTCCTCTTTTAAGGCTTGGCGTTTGTCGTAAAGTTTTTTGCCTTTCGCAAGCGCAATCTCCACCTTGACAACACCTTTGTTGTTAAGGTAGAGTTTGGTTGGCACAATGGAAAACCCCTTTTCTTTCACCGCTTTTTCAAATTTCATAATTTCCGCTTTGTGAAGAAGAAGTTTTCTTGTGCGACGCTCGTCAGTTTTAAAAACGGTTGCTTTTTCGTAAGGCTTAATATAAGCATTTTTCAAAAGCATCTCGCCGTTTTTTATCTGCACAAAACTATCCGCCAAACTTGCACCGCCCCCTCGCACCGATTTAACTTCCGCGCCAACAAGCGCAATACCCGCCTCAGTTTGATTGGAGAGAAAATAGTCAAAACTTGCTTTTTTGTTGTTAGCAATAATTCTCACATCTCCCTCCTTTTAAAAGCGTCTTATATATTATAACATATTATATTCAAAAATTGCAAGAGGCGCCTTGGAAAAATTAAGGGTAATTTCAAAATTTTGTCGAAAACATAATTTCTCGTCTAACCTTATTTTTGCCGCTTGTCGTCGCTAATTTGAAAACATATTTTTAAAAAACTATGAATTTTCACCAATACCAACAGTAACTACCAACGATATCGTAGAAAAACCTCTCCACAACTTCAACAAACTAAACATCCTTAAAAACTTCATTCATATCTAAAAAACTCAGCTTATTCTTTCCTGCTCACAACTTAAAAACTCCACTCATTTTTAACCCTGTTCACAACTTAAAAACTCCACCGTTTTTAACCCTACTTACAACTTAACAAATTCAGTGTGCAATTTTTGTGTGAAAAATAAAAAATGGCAAAAAATAGCCACTTTTTTGATATTTTTTTGAATTTTTCTGCATTTTTACGCGTTTTTTGCAACTTTTTAATAAAAAGTAACCTTATCAACAACACGGAAATTTAAACCATTTTAAAGTCGATTTCCCTAGAATAGAGGTTGACGTTTGTTAGTTGCACACTCACCCTGTCTCCAATCGAAAACACATTTGACGAGCCTTTAAGTTTAAGTTGTTTTTCTAAAAAAATGTATGTGTCATTAGGCAAATTTTCAATACGCACCAACCCTTCGGCAGTATTTTCAAGCGCAACAAAAACACCGAAGTTGGTGACTGATGAAATCGTTGCCTCAAACACCTCGCCCACTTTATCCTTCAACAAATATGCCTTCCAAAGGTCGTCGACATCTCGCTCTGCCATATCCGCATTTCGCTCGCACTCGCTGGACTGTTCGCTCGCATCAAACGTGAAAACTTCCAAATCCTCCTTAGCTTCCGCGTCAATCTTGCCGTGGAGATAGTCTTTAATTATGCGGTGAATACATAAATCTGGGTAACGCCTAATCGGGGATGTGAAGTGGCAGTAATTTTCAAGTGCCAAGCCAAAATGCCCCAAGTTTTTATTCATATACTTCGCCTTTTGCATACTTCTTAAAAGCATTTTGTTGATGACATCCTTGGAAGAGGAGTCCTCGCTCGCCTCCAAAATTTTTTGGTAGTATTTTGAAGTGATATTGTCAGGCACCTTTGGATACGGCACGCCAAGCCCCTTAATAAAATCGCAAAGCGCAAACACTTTTTCCTTGGTCGGCGCCTCGTGCACGCGGTAGACGAACGGAATTTTTAAGGAGTCAAACTCTTTTGCCACCGTGATATTCGCAAGCACCATAAAATCTTCAATAAGCCTGTGCGCTTCGTTGCGTTCACGGCGTTTTATCCCAACTGCGACCCCATTTTCGTCGAACACAAACTCAACTTCTGGCACTTCCAAGTCAAGCGCACCACGCTTAACCGAATTTTTTTCAAGCACATCGCAAAGTTCACGCATAATTTTGAAATGTGGAAGAAGATTTTTGGTTTTTTCGTTAACTTTTCCCTCACTTAAAGCCTCAAACACCTCGTCATATGTAAGGCGAGCCTTGCTTTTAATGACGCTCTCCACAATTTTATGGTCAATAACTTCGCCGTCAAAATTAACCTTCATTATGCACGAAAGCGTCAGCCTTTCAACGCCCTCGTTAAGCGAACAAATGCCATTTGAAAGCGAGCGCGGAAGCATCGGCAAAACGGAAGTTGGAAAATAAACACTGGTCCCGCGCCTATACGCCTCCTCGTCAATCACGCTGTCACGCGGAACATACTCTCCCACGTCCGCAATATGCACGCCAAGTTCATAGTAGCCATCGCATTTTTTAATTGAAACTGCGTCGTCAAGGTCTTTTGCGTCCGCACCGTCGATGGTGAAAATCACCTCATTCGTCAAATCAAGCCTGCCCTTCTTGCTCTTTTCACTAACCGTTTTCGGCACGCGTTTTTCCTCTTCGACCACCACCTGAGGGAAGTTTTCGTAAAGATGATGCTGACGAATGAGCGAAAGCTCCAGCGTTTTAACATCGTCATTCATACCCAAAATTTCGTCAACAATGCACTTAATCTTCCCACTATCCAAACGCACAATGCGCGCGCTCACCTTCATGTCCTTCTTAATTTTAAGCCCCGTTTTGACGATTGGAAAATCTTGGATGATGCGTTTATTGTCGGGGTCCAAAAAGTAATTCCCCGCAACAAGCTTCACAAGCCCAACGATATTTTTAAGTTCGTCGTAAATGGAAACCACCTCGCCGTCGCAACCATCCGCCGTTTCCGCCAAAATTTTAACAATCACCTTTTCGCCGTCCAAAGCGCCCAAAGTTTTGTTGGCAGGGATGAAAATATCCTCCGTTCGCCCCTTCACACTGACAAAACCGAAACCCTTTGTGGTTCCGCAAAAAACGCCCTTCACAAACCCGTGCGACGGTATGGTGATAAACTTATTTTTCCTAATCTCATATAAATCGCCGTTTCCAACAAGTTCATAGAAAATTTTTTTCACTTGTTCTATGCTCGTGTTGAGCGCCGACGACATAAATAAAAATAGTTTGTCGATATTAGAAAAGACCAAACTATTTTTGTCTATGAGCGAAAGAATTTGCTCTTTTTTATTCATCTTATACTCCTAAAAAACTTAGCGCGCTCTCAACCACTTCTTGCCCTTTAAATGGAAGAAGGGTAACAAAATAAAGAATTGCACAAACAAAAATCACAACCGCCATAATAATGGTGATAAGTTTCAATTTGCCATCGCGCGAACTGCCCTTGTTTTGCGCATAATAACTCTCTTTAACACCCGTTATCGACTCGGCACTTCCCGCATCTTCCGCTTGAAAGAGGATGGCAATAATCATAATGATTGCCGAAACTGCAATAAGGCAAAACAGCACAATTCTTATAATAGGAAAAGAATCCGACACCCATTGAGGAACCTGCATAACCACTAACTCCTTTTAATTTAAGCAAACTTTGCTGCACATAAAACGCCAACAATCGCAAGGCATATGACACTGCCAATAAGTTTTAACCACTTGATTTTGCCGTCTTTATTATACGACCCTTTAACGAACGAAACCAGCGCCAAAAGCCCAATGATTGCGAAGATAGACATAACGATGTAAAACGTGACGTCGGTCCAATCATTTGAAATCCAATGCTGAAAGTCCGTCCAAAGATTGCAAAGCATACTCATAAAAACTCCTTGCTAAGTTATTTTAGCACAAACGAAAAAATAATACAACTATTTTTCAAAACTTTTTTTATTTTTCGCTTGTCAATGAATATTTTTACAACTCATAAAATTGTTTGCGTTTTTCTTACTATTTTGCTATTATATATAGGAAGGGTTTTTATGAGGAGTTATATGGTAGAAAGACTTTATATAATCCCAACCTTCTCTTTATATATAACCACAACTTGCCATACAACTGCAATTAAAAAATTACCACATCTATACGCCTATCGAGTTTAAGTTTGTGATAAATTGACACCCATTTAAAATTAGCAAAGCAACCAAAAATAGCAAAATTGTGATAAAAAATAGTGCGCGAAGAGAATGCTAGAAATTTGTAATATAATTAAAAAAACACGAAAAAAACACGAAAAATTCACTTTTTTTCAAAAAAAATATAAAAAATGAGGTGATTTTATGAATAAAACCAAAATTATATGCTCAATCGGACCTGCCTGCAACAACGTTGAAACGCTGGAAAAAATGGCAAAAAACGGAATGAATGTTGCAAGGTTTAATATGAGCCACGGCACGCACGCCTCCCACAAAGAGATGATGGAAAAGGTGAAGGCAGTGCGCGAAAAACTTTCCGTGCCAATCGGCATAATGCTCGACACAAAAGGACCGGAAATTCGAATTAAAAACTTTAAAAATGAAAGTGTTATTTTAAAAACTGGCGACACCTTCACTTTAACAACGAACGACGTTGTTGGCGACGAGAATATTGTGGCAGTCACCTACAAAAATCTGCCAAAAATTCTCGAAAAAGGCAACCATATCCTTCTTAACGACGGAACAGTTGAACTTTTAGCGCAAAAAATTTCCAAAACTGACTGCGTTTGCAAAGTTCTCACTGGCGGAGTACTTTCCAATCATAAAAGCATCAACATCCCTGGCGTGAAAACCGATATGCCATACCTTAGCGACGCCGACAAGTCGGACCTACTTTTCGCCAAAGAGATGGACGCTGATTTTCTCTCCCTCTCCTTTGTGAGTGGCGAAGAGGATGTGCGCGCGGTTAAAGAATATTTGAAAAGTATAAACTTCACCACGCCTCTTCTCATCGCAAAAATCGAAAGCGTGGACGGCGTTAAAAATTTCGATAAGATTCTCAACGCTTGCGACGGCATAATGGTGGCGCGTGGCGATTTGGGAGTTGAAGTGGAATTTATAAAATTGCCAATCCTTCAAAAACAATTTATCGAAAAGTGCGGTGCGCTTGGGAAGATTTCAATAACCGCCACACAAATGCTTGAAAGTATGATTCACAACAAACGACCAACGCGAGCAGAGGTCAGCGATGTGGCAAACGCCATTTTCGACGGCTCAACCGCAATTATGCTTTCGGGCGAGACCGCTTCGGGCGACCACCCTGTTGAAAGCGTTTCAACTATGCAACAAATCGCCGAAGAAGTGGAAAAACACCTAGAGTTCAAAGTGCCAACATTCAAAACACACAACACTTCGGCAAGCATAGGTTACGCAGTTTGCAGTCTTGCACAAACCGAAAATGTGAAAGCGATTAATGTTGCCACAAAAACAGGAATCACCGCGAAAAACGTCAGCCGTTTTCACCCTCAAATACCTATCGTCGCCTGCACCCCAGAGAAAAAAATCTACTACCAAATGAGTATGCTTTACGGAGTGGTGCCTGTGCTTGAAAATAACTACGAGAATATGGACGACATCCTAAAACAAGGCTTAAAACACACCATTGCAACAGGGCTTGTTAAAAGTGGCGACAAAATTGTGCAAACTGGCGGAAAGGCAGGCTTGAGCGGAAGCAACCTCCTCACCGTCAAAAAGGTGAAATAGACAACTAAAAAAGTATAAAGTTAAATGGCACGAAAAATTGTAAAATAAGTAACGAAAAATTGTAAATAAAGTAAAATAAGCAACAAAAATCGTAAAAAGTGCATTTTTTTACGATTTTTTTGCATTTTTTTGATATAATTCACCTATTTTTGTGTTTATATCAACTTTCAGCGCAATTCTTAGGACCGTCTCATCACTTAAAAAAATGCACTTGCCATTTTTCAAAATAAGGACGAAAACAGTTGTCCTGTTTTTTCTCACCCGCCTTAAAAGTTCCTTCAAAGTGATGTTTTCATCCACCACAAAAACCCTTGGCTTTGAAAAAGATTTCGTCCTTTTTTCGTAAATCGAAATGCGCTCGTATTGACTTAAAAAACTTAAATCTAATAACCCCAAAATAAGGAATACGGCAAACAGAAGATAGGTAGGATTAAAATCCACAAAGCATAAAACGATAAAAATCACAAAGAAGAAAATTGCGAACAAAAGATTGAAAACATAGGTCAGCCTAACAGCCTTTTTTCTCTCCAAAAATTTCGAACTCAAATTAATGAACGCCCGCCCGCCGTCAAGAGGATAACAAGGCAAAAGATTGAAAAGTGCAATCACCAAACTCACACTTGCAAATGGCGCCAATATGTTAAACGTCGCTGGACACACCCACCAAAGTGAATAGCATAAAAGAATGGAAGCAATGTTTGAAAGCGGACCCGCAAGCGCAATAAGAACATCATCTCTCTCATCAATCTCCTCGCCATAATATGATAAACTCACGCCATATGGAGACAGCGAAAATTTGGACAAATGATAGCCAAGCGCTCTCGCAACAAAATAATGACCTACCTCGTGGATTAAAATTGCAAGAAGATAACCGAAAAATGATAGCACACCAAAATTAACAGCCAACCACACCAACACCACAAAAAACACAGGATTTATTGAAAAATTGCGCTTTTTTTCACTTTTTTTTGATTTTTTGCCTATATTTTTGGCAATTTTTGAAACTTCGAACATTTTAGCATCCCGCCCTATTCTCATTCACACAGTCGAAAGATAATGCTACTGCAATTTTGTTTAAATATAAACATTCTCAAAACATAATCAAAAATTTACTTACTTTAAACTCTTTAACGTTTTAACAACATTGCAACATCTACATATTTTTAGCACAAATAATGATTTAAAAACTAGAAAAAGAGGTTACATATAAGCACTATAAAAAATGTTGTGATAAAATAAAGAGGAAAAACAATTCTCAACTTTATGCGATAGCCTTGCCTCACAACTCGGTATTCTTCCGCATACAACTTTTGTTTTTCCATAACTAATTTTATGCAATAAAACTTTAAGATATGAGAAACGGGTTTTAATAAATTTGACTAAGCAACCTCATTGAGTTTTTCGGTGCATTTATTAAAATACACAAACGAGGCGTGGTCATCTGGCACTTTTTTCAGCACTTTTTCAAACATATCTTTCGCTTCAACATATCGCTTTTCATTATAGAACCGCACGCCATTTTCAAACTCATTCTTAACCTTTTTAAGTTTTTCGCGCGCCCGTTTTTGATAACAATCTAAACTCTCGTAAAGCGAAATCATCATCTTTTCAAACTCCAAATCGCCAACATAGCGATAGTCAAAGTGGAATTTATTAGAGAAATTTTCCAAAGTCTTCTTTGAAAAGAGAAGTTTCGCACCCAAAAGGTCATTCACTTCCTCAATCTTCGACAGCGCCGAAAGCACGTGCGAGGAGGTCACCAGAGTTTTTTCATCTGAACCGATCGAAATGCTCATTGCGCCCGTATGAATACTAATCTTTGTGTCGATGTTAAGAGTCTTTTTTTGATTACTATTTTTCTCCGCAACCGCTTTTAAAATGGCGTGCGAACACTCAACCGCATTTTGCGCTTTTGAAAACACCGCAATAAGCCCGTCGCCCAAATACTTATCCACAAAGCCGTCGTAACGCTTAATTAAAGGCGCCACCACTTTAAGATAGGAATTAATATAGTTAAAATTTTCCTCCAAGGTGAGCGTTTTGTTCGGTTTGAGGTCGCAGTGCAAAAGCGTTCCCTCGCGCGAGACCGCCTTGCCGGTTTCCACATCCTCAATCCCCTTCTTGCCAAGGAAATTTAAAAGCGCCTTTGGCAAATATTTTTGTGCCGTTAAGTTCGCAATTTTAAGTTTGTTATCCTTTTCCTTATACACATAGTTAATCTTATTCAGGCTATGTTCAATCTCTCTAAACTGCCTGCTCCCACCTATTCGATAATCATCCATCTTCGCGCGCCCGTCGCCCAGCCTTTCTATAGCACGCTCGACATTTCGAAGAGGTCTACACGCAAGCAAAATAAGCACGAACAAAAGCACCAAATACGCCACCGTTGCAAGCGCAATCCAAAGATTTTGCACATTTTTTGAGGAATTTATGTTAAGAAGCGCCCTTATCGACATCGAATTTACGTCGCCCAGCATCTCAATTTGCGAAATATATGCCACAAAAGTGCCGTAAATTAAAGTGAGTGGTAGCGTGGAGAAGAAAAGGAGGTTCGAAAGACGAAGGTTTCTCAAAAATTTAACATAAAGCACCAAAAAAGAGATAAAAAACAGCACCAAAACTGAAAGCGCCACCCACGAAAGAGGTGAAAAATTTAAGATAAAACCACTTTCTGTTGGCACAATCGCCTCAGCGAGGTATTTTATTAAAAAAACATTAGCGATAAGAAGTGCAATATTAAAAATTAACAATATTTTGGTCGAAGTTTTCATATCCATAGTGTTTTTCAAAATATCTTTTTAATACGTCACAAGTTTTGAATATTTTGTCGAAATTTGGCAATAATAAGTTTAAGTCGCAACAAGAAATTTTTCTAACGATTCATTTCATAAAAATAAAAATCACAAAAATAATGCAAAAAAAACGATTTTTTTTGAAAAAAAGTTAAAAAAGAGGTAAAAAATGGAAGAAAATGAAAAAATAACAAAATACTTAAACGCAATTTATCAAAACATACGCACCGCCATTCAGTCGATTGAGGACATCATCCCAAAGGCGGAAAGCGAAAAATTGAAGAGCGAACTAAGCACCGAGCAAGATGAATATAACTGCCTTGCAAAAGAGTGCGAGGCTTTTGCAAAAGCGGAAAAAATCGAAGGGCTTAAAGACAACAACTTCATCGAAAAAGCGCGCCTTTGGACAAGTATAAATATGTCAACAATGATGGACAACTCCTCGCGAAAAATCGCCGAACTTATGCTCTTTGGAACATTTATGGGGATTGTCACCTGCGTGAAAGATAGGAGCGACCACAAAAATGTGTCGAAAGAGTTAGACGAACTTATCGAAAAACTTTTGCATTTTGAGCGGAAAAACATCGACAAACTTTTACCATATTTAGAAGAAACTCCTTAAATAACAAACCACTAAGCTCAAGCTCGGTTAGTTTTTTGGATAAATTAGTTAAAATATTTGTTTATAGAGCAAATGTAACAAACAATCAAATGTTTTTTCTAGGACTTGAGTGGAACTTTTTTGGCAAAATATTTTCCACAAAAGGTGTGGTTTTTCGAAATACGGCGTTAAGTTCGTTCCTATCAATATTAAAAAGCACTTCTTTCAAAAAATTACTGCGAGCATCCAATCTCTCCTCTTAGAAAATGCATTGTCCCTCACTACAGTAGTTCAACACTAAATCATCACTCACATAATAGTCAATGTAACATAGTCAATGCAACGCATTCTCCACTGTAACTTTCATATCAAAAAATTAAAAGACTGCAAATTTAAAGTTTGCAGTCTTTTATCATTTGTTAGCGACAATTTTGCCCAATCATATACCCTATCAAAAACAGTGTTAAGTCGCACTTTTGACAAGGCGGAGGACAAGGTGGAATATAGGGTTGACAAAAAGGAGGTGGACAACACGGACGAAGATTAAAACACTCGCCCTGACAGTATTTTGTTGAATACTTCATTTTGTGCCTCCATTATCATTATAGTTCCAAACAAGAAAAGTGTGCATAATTTTGTCGCTTAAATGTTTTGGCTGGCAAAATTATTAAACTATGTTTGTTCGCCCGCACTAACCAAACTTTTTTGAATAAAAAATTTCAACAGCTTTTGTTTTCATTTCTAACTTTGCATAGTCATATTTTTGAATAAAAAACTATTGCCCCACACTTTAACCTTGGAACATCTCTCGCATTTGTTTGCGCACTATTATTAATATTGTTGTTCTAGGTGTTTTGATATGGTTAAGAAAATTCCGCACCTTCTGCTTTGAAAAATACGCCGGCTCTTATAAAACTCACCATTCGTTTGAACATTTAATATTATAGCTTAAAATGTGGTTAAGAAATCCCGCATCGCTCTTCTATTCCAAGCCCTGAAACATTTTTCCACTTTTGTAAAATTCGTCGTTTTTGTAGTATTCGAGGGTGTAATATATGGCAATTAGCCCAATAAACTCCCCGCAAGAGATGTGGTCGTTTTTCTTAAAATGGTCAAAACCAAACATCGCGTTAAGTATCAAAAAGTTGCCTGACGCGCAAATCTCGTCAACCATATTTCTAATCGAACTATGCACGGTCATTGCGTTTTTCACCTCAAAATGGTCAGCGACCACATGATAAACCTGCTTGCAAAGGCTGTGCAAGGCAGATGGATTTTTAATCACAATCATCACGGCATAACTTAGGTAGCGAAAGCCAAGTTTATCCACCTTGCAACCCAATTTTGCCAACGCGTAATGCACAACCCTGATCATCTTTTTATCTTCACTCATAAAAACTCCTTTTAAAGCCCATTCAATTAATTACAATTTAGTAAAAAACAAATTTTTGCCAACAAAACAATCTCCTCGAAAAGAAGAGGGTAAAAACAAGATTGTAAAATTTCGTTAAATTTAAGCGCTTAAATTTTCCGCATATTTAAAGCGTCACAAAATGTTGGTTTTAAATATGTAATTCAAATTGCAATTAAAGTTCGGCTTACCTTTAAAGTATAGCACATTAAGAAAATATTTCCAAACGATTTGCAAAAGTTTTTTATTTATTTTTCAATATTTTATAAAATTCGACACTATTATAATTTTTTCGACAAAATCTTCACACAAAACACGCAAGTAATCCTTGCGGTGCAAACGGCGACAGTATCGCCTCTACCGTTAGGCAAGGCAATTATTTGTCATTCTGGGCGGAGCCGAAGAATGGTCGTAGGTGACGCTGTCACTTTTTGATGTGTCGCCTGTTAAACTGTATTATTTACACAAAAGATTATTCACCCGTTACTGCCCGCGAACGTCTAATGATTCCCCTTAAAAAAAAACGCTTAGCGCACAGTATCGCCTCTACCGCAAGGACTACAAGCCAAGAAAGGGGAGTGACGCTTAATACGCTATACCAACCCGCCCGCAAAAAATTAACCGCCTTGGCTTGCGCGGATAAAATGGGGCGTGAAATGCGCCTCATTCTTTTACTTTAACGCGCCTCGTTGTTAAAGCTTTATTTTAATTCGCCTTATTGTTTAAACTTTTGTCTTATGCGCCCTATTGTTAAGGCTTTATTTTGCGTTATTCGCCCTTGCCGTATAAGAAATAGTGCTAAGCTCTTCATCAAAGGTTTCTCTACACTCTCAGGCGTCTAATTCCTGTTTTTGCAACACATCCCCGATAAGATTGGCGTTATACACCTCCACCAAAACCTTTATCAGCCTGCCAACGCTTGGGCGCTCATAAGGCGTTATGAGCATTGCGCCATAGGCTTTGTTGATTTTCTTCAAACCACTACTGATTGAAGCTTTTGAAATGGCGTTCCTTATGCTCCTTTCAACACACGATGCGCTCGTTCCGTGGAGTTCCGCAACTTTTGGATAAAGTTTTTCGCACAAATTTTTCGTATAACGCTCATCTCTTATGGCGAGGGCAACAGCGCTGACAAGGTAATCAAAGCCACTTAAGTCGATGCGAAAATCGAGTTTAACAAGTATGCGCCTAATTTTTGTTTTCAGTTCCTGGTCTTCCATAATCCCCTCCTGAACTATTTTCATTATAGCACAACATTTTGGAAAAGCGCAAATGATTTAAGCAAAAAGTGCAATATTTTACAAAACATTTTGCAATTTTGTCGAATTTTTTAGAAAATTGTCGAAAGGGTTGAATTTGAAGCGAACTAGCTTTAAAAATGTTTCGCGTGTTACACAATATCGCTTGCTAGGACTGTTAGTTAGTTTGTTTGTAATTCTGAGCGGAGCGAAGAACCTCGTCGTAGCTCCCACCCGCGTATGTCTAACTTATCCTCATAAAAAAACGCTTAGCGCAAAGTAAACGCTAAGCATTTTATATATTGAACTCTTATCCTATATATGTCTTTCTTTTAAATCAAACCTATGCATTCAGTCTATTCAAAGTGGTAGTTTTCAAATTTTTGAAAGCCGTTCTACGACGAGATTCTTCGCTGACGCTCAGAATGACAAATAACTGCCTTGCCTTGCGAAATATGCCTAACACACAAAAAGTGGAACACAAAGATTGACATATTCTATTAAATACAGCAAAAAAGTGGGTAACCCCACCTTGTTAAGAAACTCTAAAAGCATCCTTTTGCCCCTCAGCGTCATTCTTTCACAAAACTTTCAGCGGAACGCAAAGGTTTGCATATTTTTGTTTAGTAGAACTAAAAGGACACTTCCCTTCTTGTTAAGACATTCTAAAAATCTATCCTCTTAGCCCTCAACGCCACGCTTACACATTTCTTTCAGCGCCACACTTACACACCTCACAACGCTATGCTTGCATTTGCCTACTTTTTTAAAGTAGGTCGTTTTAAGGGGTCTGGGGGAAATCGAAATCCCCCACGCGTCTTTTGGTGACTTTTAGGCGCTATAAAAGTCACATCTCTTTGCAAGCGTATTCCGTCACCTTAATTGTAAACTGCACGCCGAGGGTTTGTTGGGCTTTGGCTTGGGAGCGGTCGCCCACTGGGTTAAGGCAACGGATGGTGTTAAGCTGGTCGCCAAGGTCGCGGGTGAAGTAGTAGTTGCCCTGACCCGTTGCGCGGAGGTAGTCTTTCACAAAGTCGCTAAGCGAGACCTTGCCCGGTTTAACTCCACTGCCCGTGGTGTTATTTTTGTTCGTTTTGAAGTTTGCTAGTTCTTCACTAGACGCCACAAACACGCTCCCGCTTGCGGTGGTGGTGTCCTTAGGCGTGCCGAAGATTTCCACCTCTCGGATTTCACTTACCAAAAACTCAGTGCTAACTTGATTTTTTAATAGCATTGTCACACTCTCGGCGGAATATCCCTCGCCCACGCCTATCTTCGCGCTAGAGTAACTACCTACAAAAACAATCTCAGCCATTGTTGCCAAAACGCTGGTATTCTCAACCGCATAGCCCTCTTGCTGGCTGGACGAATACACAAGCCTCCACCTGATAGGCTCCACAAGGTAAAACTCGCCGTTGAATTTCACATACTCCTCGCCGTTATACACCTTCGACTGCATCCCGCCGTCGGTCGTCAAGTCATCAGCCACCAACTCCTCAACGCCCATATAGTAGATTGAGCCATCAGTCAAACTCGACCACCGCCCCGAAAGCGTGCTCTTCAAATTATCGCTCACCTTGCTTTGTGGCAACTTGCCATTCTCAACATACCAAAATCCGCCCTCGCTGTCATAATACGCCGGATTCCTCGCCTCCCACACAGCATACCACGTCCGCGAACCGTCCGTCGAATAAAAGGTGTCACTCACGTTAATTGCGCCCGTCTCGCTCACCGCCAGCGTTCCGCTCCCGTCAGGCCCGGTGCTATATCCTTTAAACTCATACCCCGTCCGTGTTGGCGTGGACGGCAGTGAGGTTATTTTACTCGAACTCGTGCAGGAACTACTCGAATACCACCCGCTATCATACTTCAAATATATCGTGCTTGTTCCGCCCGCCCCTCCGTTTTCGTCGAGGTTAACTTGGATAATTTTCGCCTCCCACTGAGCGTAAAGAGTGACGCTTGAGCCAGTGTAGGTTGCGCCCGGCGCATAACTAACACCACTCCCGTCCGCCACCGTGTTCCAGCTTGAAACGCTATATCCCTCTCTCACGAACAAGTCCGCCTCCGCCAAAACAATGGTTGTCCCCACGGAAAAAGATTCGCTCACAACCTCCTCAGGTTGTGTGTTCGAATTGTATGTAATTTTAGTAGAAAACCCTCTTAAAACAGGATACCCATCATTCATTCCCTCAACAAAAGTCCAAACATTTTCAAAATCCCAAGGACTATTGCTATTCCAGTTATAACTATCTTGATACCAACTTAAACTTTTGGCATTAGCTATTAAATTTTCATCCTTTGACGCCCCAGTGTTAGAGGAAGAACTCCCAATTCCATTCGAAAGCGTGCAGTTTCCACCATAATAGCAGTTGATGATGTCGGAATAAGAATCAGCATACCCCACAACTCCGCCTATAGAAGAATCTCCATCAACAGCACCGGCGTTATAACAGTTGGTGACTGTGGAAGAATCAGCATTCCCCACAACTCCGCCAACATAATAACCACTCCCAGTTACAGTGCCAGTGTTATAGCAGTTGGTGATGTCGGAAGAATAAGCATACCCCACAACTCCGCCAACATAATCATACCTACCAGTTACAGTGCCGGTGTTATAGCAGTTGGTGATTGTGGAATTATTAACATATCCCACCACTCCGCCAACATATCCCCCTCCAGTTACAGAGCCAGCGCTATAGCAGTTTGTGATTGTGGAATAATCAGCAAACCCCACAACTCCACCGACACTCCGTACCCCAGTTACATCGCCGATGTTATAGCAGTTGGTGATTGTGGAATAAGAATTAGCACGCCCCACAACTCCACCGACATATTCATATCCTTGTATATTAGAGTCAATTATTCCAACATTTTTTATTATAGCTTTATCTATCTTTGACTGACCTTCTACATATCCAAAAAGCCCTTGCAAACTATATGTTGAACTTGATCCTGCCCGAGTATATAACCCAGAGATTGTGAAGTTTCCGCCGTCATAATGCCCACGAAAATAATAGGATGATGTCCCAATCGCATCCCAGTAGTGCGCAGATAAATCTATGTCCGCGGTTTGGACATAGTGGAGTGATTTATATGTGGAATTTGTGGAGGTGGTGTTTATGCGGTAAGCTAAAAGGGCTAGTTGTTCCGCCGTGCGGATTTCGTAGGCTTTTTCTTCGGTGGTGCCGTCTATGCCAGCCTCGCCCTCGTTGTCAAAGGCGGTCGCGTAGTGTCCGTTGGTCCAAAGGTCAGAGTTTGTTGGGGCATTTTTGGTTAATTCATTTTCGGAAGAGGTCGAATCCCCCCCCGGTTACTATCGCTGATATAGGTATTTGAGAGCAAGACCGTTCCGCCAGCGATGGAACAACCCACGAAAAGGAAAGCGATAACGCTCAGCAAAATACGCTTCATCCTTCCACTTTTCATAACCACCCTCCTTAGCTTTTTCAAAACTTACATTTTTATTATATCTAAAACCCCTCAATTTACCAAACGATTTCGCAAAATTTCCAAAAAATTTTTCCAACCGCGGTTGGATGGGTGAAGTGTTTTGAGTTTAACCCTATTTTTCTAACGAAAGAGAGTATGAATTAAACTTACGCAAAATGTGGATGTATTTGACATCCGCGGGCTAGTGCTACGACGAGATTCTTCGCTCCGCTCAGAATGACATTTAATGGTATCTCCTTGCGGTAAGGGCTATATTGCAACCACGCTGTGTCACTCTTGTTTTTGAAAGCCGTTCTACGACGAGATTCTTCGCTCCGCTCAGAATGACAAATAACTACCCTGCGTTTCTTATTTGCTATCCTTTAGTTAAGCAACATCGTCTCGCCTAGATTTTATGAGTTAGGCTAAATTTCCGTCCTTTTGGCAACATCGACATCATTAAGAGACGACCTCACCGCCAAACTGTTTGTTTTCATAAGATAGGAATCGGTCAGCACCCGCACAATTCCAACCTTAAAGTTATAGTTTTTGTTGAGAGCGAGCGAATCCTTATCCTTAACAACGTCGAAGAAAATCTCCACGTAGTCGGTCTCACCCTCGAACATTGACGGGTTGAAAGTGGCATACTGCCCATAGGAAGAGGACTCATTCATTTGGTAATATTTTCTCACTTGCGAACTGCCGTCAATCTTCATCACATACTCATAGTCATTAACCTTTTCGCCGTTAAGTTCGGCATTCAAAACGCCGTCGTAGATGTTATTATTGAACTGCATATTGAGAGGAATTGGTTCAATTTGCTTAAAAACGCACTTGTCTGGGTTTGTTGAGGTGACGTCGTCGCCCGTGGTGAAGTAAACGTTACGAATATCAGGGTCGATACCCGCGTGATAGTCCGCATCCGCCATCAACCTGCCATACTTCACCCTTTTTTGCGCCGTTGAGGTGACAATTTCGCCCGAAGTGCTGTCATAGTAGTTTATGCCAACATTGATTGTCAGCCCATTCGCCTTGTCGTATACAAGTTCGCTGTCTGGGTTTTGCCCGTCGTCGAAATACTCAAAGCAAAGCGCCACGTCCGTCAAATTCGAGCCGACTTCCGCTTCCGGCAAGATAAGGCACATTGCTTGGTATTCAGCGGATTCCACGTGCCCCAAAATATTCTCGTCGCTGGTGTTGCCGTTCTCGTCATACCACTGCGTGAAGAAGTAGTCATTCTTATAGTCCACCACCTCGCTTATTGGATACGCCGTGTCGATAAACACCTCACCCTCGCTTTGCGAACCGCCGATTCTCACCTGACTGCACGCAACGTTGACGATATTTGTGACAACATTTTGATAGTCGCGGTTAATGCTCACCCTTCTCGTTCGCGTGCTATCCACAACTGGCGTGTTCCCACCGCCGTCAATTAGGAAAGTGAGGTCGAAATCATAGTCGCCTGTTTCGCCGTCAAGCCCAATCACGTAGTCCAAAATAAATCGCACAATTTGCTCTTTGTTTTCGTTGGTCAGCCCGATATAGGTGCCAAGCGTGTCATAGCGCGCCTTAATCTCGTCAAGTGCCTCGCTTATCGTGGCGTTTGTGGTGCCGTTTGGCGTGCGCGCAACAGTGATTTCTGGCACATTAAGGTCTACCTCAGTGTCAGTTAAGGTGTGGTCGATTTGGAGGTTGAAGTAATCCGCATCCTCCGTTTGAGCGCCGTTTTCGTCAATATAATCATAGCCCAAAACAAAGAGATAGGTCACGTATTCCAGCGCGTCTTGGTAGGAATTGTAAACGCTCACCTCCTCGCCCAAAACATACTGTTGGTAATATGGCGACATACCAAACATTGTGATGTTATTTTCCACAAAGTCCTCGCCAAAATAGAAGGAAGAGTAGTCTCCTGGCGTGCCGTAAATATCGTCGGTATAGGTGGTATACTTAGCAATAATATTCAATTTCCCATTGCCGTCATCATTATATGTAACATCATAATATGCGATTGTATTATTTACAAGCGCCAAAGTTGGATATTCACTAGCACTTTCTAAACTATAATAATTATCAAACCCAAAGTTCCAAGCGGAATTTGTGTTTAATACAATCTCCAACTGTCCATCAACTTCATTCACTTCGATACTTTCTATGCTATACCTAATTGAGTCATAATAAAAGAACCTATCAGCACTAGCATTATCGCTAAATATTTCTTCCAATTTCGTGTTTGATATAATTCTATCTTTTAGTGCATCACCTTCCACACCATAGGAATATGTTAAATACAAAATCTTCAAAATTTGCTTAGAAAATAAATTATAAAAATATTCGGAGTTTTCTTCACCGACAATTTCACTTATGGAATATTCAGCGGGCTTACGCATAACCTTAACGCCGTCAAGATTAACTGGCGAGCCCTCGGTGCCAGCGCCAAAACCGCCGTCACCACAACCCGCTATGAAAAACATAACTAAACACAAAAAAACGGTTAAGATTTTGTGATTTTTCTTCATAAGTTTATTATATCACATAACTAATAAAAATAACAAGGAATTTAACCTTGTTATTTTATTTTTCTATAACTCTCTGGAGATATCCTTCGGTAGATAGGCTGTGTAGCCCTTAACATTATCGGTGTAAAGCATTTCTTCATCGCTTTCGGCACTTAACAGACTGACTTTGTTTCCATCCACTTCGTAAAGATATTCAGGGTCAATTTCACAAATATTTTTTACATTGCGCTTATCTGCATATACCTTAACATACTTACTACCTTCCAGCGGACTATCTTCCAAGTTCTTATCACTACCTCCACCTAACACTGAGGAAGATTGAATGTAGATTGGCACCTCTTTTAGTTCATTCGTCTTTTCATTTAGAACAAGAAAACTTGTTTGATATTTAATATTATTCCCCAAGTTATCTACTGCTGGGGCCTCATCCTTTTCTTTTAAAAAACTTGCAATAACAGTTTCGTTTTTACCAAGTTCTTGCTCCATACGATATACTGCCATATCATATGCCTTTTGATAGGAATCCATCCGCCTAACGTCATTTTTGCTATAGGTGTAAAATATTTCGTGTTCAGCATAAGTTGGTATTATATTCTTCTCAAAAGAATTGTCAATAAATTTTTGCAAACTATTTTCGTGTTCTTTGGCTTTAATATCAATCTCGTCTAAGGTTAAAACCAAAAATTCTCTTTCGTTTTTTTGTCGTTTACTGATTAATTCGCCGTCAAAATATATCTGCACTTGTTTTTCATCTTGGTTCCAATTTACAGCAAGCATATCATAGTCTTTATATAATCGGTCAATGAATTGCTCTTGGATTGTAATCACGCCTCTATTTTTAAAATTTTCAACAATCTCCATTAACGCCTCGTGAAACCCTTTGACATTGAGTTCGCCGGTGTCGTCAAAGAAAATCATATCTTCTCTATCTTGCACTGGCTCAGGTTCCGGCTCTGGTTCAGGTTCCGGCGTAGGTTCAGGCTCCGGTTCTGGCTTAGGTGTTGGCTCCGGCTCAGGCTCTGGTTCTGGTGTCGGCTCTGGTTCTGGTGTTGGTTCTGGCTCAGGCTTTGGTTCTGGCTTAACAGGAGTGTCCGGCTCTATTGGCTTATTTATAATCGGCTCATCCGGTTCTTTCTCTTTGTTGGAAACGCTAAATCCAATTCCGATCGCGGTGCCAACAACGGCAAGTGCCAAAACGCCAATTCCAACTCCCTTTAAAATCTTCTTCTTTTTCTCGTCCATAAAATATCCCTCCTTAATTCTTTAATGCTTTTCTAAGCAATTTCCAGCATAGACATCAAGCATTCATATATTTTATGGCGCACCAGAACCGCCCGAGTGCGCCTAAAATAGCACACTTATCTCTCTCGTTCCAGCATATGTATTTTACTTTCAATATTAGCACGATTAGCACGAATTTCTTGCATTTTCGCTAAGTCACCAACTCGCTCGCGGATTTCTCTTGCGCGGACAGGCGCTTGCAACTTCATTTCTTTCTCGTTTACGTGAATATTTCCTCGCGCATAGTTTTCTTGCAATTTCACCTCGTCATTTTTATGCGTAGCCATATTAATTTCAACCGCGCCAGCAACTTTTTCGTTGGAGGTATTCTTGCACGCAACAAACATCGGACCCGAAATCAATGCCAGCCCAAGAATTGCCACAAAAACTCTTGCCTTGAGTTTTTTGTTCATACCCCCTCCTTTTTCACCCTTATTATACCACTTATCTAGCCAATTTTCAATACTATTTTTGGCAATTTTGTATTTTTATTCACATTTTTGTCGAATATTCGTCGTGTTTTTTGTCAAATCAACTCCACATTTTTGTCGAATTCACAACGCATTTTGTCGAACGTTCATCATATTTTTTTTATAAAACAACTGCACATTTTGTCGAACACTCATCATATTTTTTGTAAAACAACTGCACTTTTTGTCGAATTTGCACCGCAAAATGTTTACTCTCACCGCAAGCAAAACGTCAACCGCCTTCTCGCATGTAGTAGAATAAATATTGCTGTGCATAGCCCGCAAGTTCCCCAAATTCACTTGTTAGGCGCCGTCTTATCTCTTCGCGGTTCGAAAGTGGCTGATAGAATTTAGCATACATCTTCGCAATCCACGTGTCAACCGGGAAAACGTCCTTTCTGCCGTAGCCAAAAAGTAGAACGCAGTCCGCCACCTTTGGTCCCACCCCGCTGAGCGCGATAAGTTCCTTTCTCAGTGCGTCAGTTGGCAAGGCGTTTAAGCGTTTAAGTTTTTCCTCGTCCACCTCACGGAGAACTTTATAGAGGTAGTCCGCCCGATATCCCGCCCCGATTGCCTTAAAGAAGTCAACATCCTTGGCAATCAGCCTTTCGCGCGTTGGAAAAGCGTGGAAGTCGCCCATATTTTCACCCAAACTCTCTCTAAGGCGATTTAGAATGAGTTGGATGCGCTTTATGTTGTTGTTTGCGGAAATTATAAAACTCAAAAGCGTTTCAAAAAGGTCTTGCCTCAAAATTCTTATCCCACCGCCATAGGCTATCGGTTTTTTAAGAATTGGATGTTTTTCTAACTCTCTTTTTATGCTCGCATAGTCGGTTTTTAAATCGAAAAAATTTTCAAAATAGTCAACGTCTTTGGTTATGATTTCATAACCATTTTCCTTTTTTATCACAATTGCACGTTTATCTTTTGAAAAAACGTCATAGCCCTCTAAAGTTTTTTGATAGGAAAAAATTTGCCCGCATAAAAGTGTGTCGTCAATGTTAAAATCGCTTTTATCACAAATTAAAATTCTGTCATTTTCCTTTATGTAATTCACAAAAATCTCCATTCAAAATCCGCACTTCGCTTAAAAATTCCTATAAAAAACAAAAAAGAGCCAAAGGCTCTTAATTTACAGAAACTATTTTTTTGCCGTTATGCTCACCAAACGACACTTTGCCGTCTTTGAGAGCAAAAAGAGTGTAATCTCTTCCAAGACCAACGTTTGCACCTGGATAGATTGCCGTTCCGCGTTGACGAACGATGATTGAGCCAGCCGTTACGCTTTGCCCAGCATAAACCTTCACGCCAAGACGTTTTGCTTGCGAATCCCTGCCGTTTTTGGTGCTTCCGCCACCTTTTTTATGGGCAAAAAGTTGAATATTAAAAAACATTTTTTACCTCCATTTTAACATAGTTGCCATACTCTTTAACAATACCTCGCGCCGACTTTTCGAACGCTTTAAGAAGAACGGATACGCTTTCATTTTCAGCGTCTTTTTGCGAAAGGTTAAGTTTCAAATACCCATTCGAAATTTCCACAAAAGCGCCGATTTTTAGGACATCTTTAATTCCAACAACCACCATTTGGCTGATTGACGAAATCGCACTGCAAACAATGTCGCTCCCCTCTTCGGCATAGCCCGAATGCCCCGAGATTTCAAAACCCAAGATATGGCTTTTCGACTTAAAAATCACAACCTTCGTCATAACTTACATCTTAATTGAAAGGATTTTAAGTTCGGTCCAAGGTTGTCTGTGACCTTGCTTCTTTCTTTCGTTCTTCTTAGGCTTATATTTGAAAACAACAATCTTGTCGCCTTTGCCGTGTGAAAGAATTTCAGCATTCACTTCTGCACCCTTAACGGTTGGTGTTCCCGCAACAGTTTTGTCACCATTAGACACAAGCAAAACTTCCAAATTAACCTTTTCGCCAACAGCGTTAGGCAATTTTTCCACTTTGATAACATCGCCTTCGGTAACGTTATATTGCTTTCCACCAGTTTGAACAATAGCAAACATCTCTAAACCTCCTGTCTTAAACTCGCTGTCATCCTAGGTGGCAAGTGCAATGGGCAAAATCAAAGAAACTCTAAAAATCGCACCCAAGAAGCACCCACACTTCTAAAACCCGACACAAGCGGAAATGCGAAAATTGCAAAATCGCAAATTTACACATCCTTATATTATCACACTAAAACCCAATTTGTCAAGCGTTTAACATAAATATTCCACTAATTTTCACCAAAACAAGCTAAGTGACAGGATTTTGTAAGTAGTGCTACGATGAGATTCTTCGCTGGCGTCGCTACCGCTCCTTGCTCAGAATGACATTTAGCGGTGTTACCTTCGGTTTTGACTACATCGCAATCATACACTTTCTAATGTGTCGCGTGTTAAACTTTATCGTTTAAACTGAAGGCTGGTTACTCTATTCACCGCCCGCGGATGTCGAATTCATCCTAATTTTCACTCTTGGCGGTTTCGATGTATGCTAAAACTTGCGCCCGACCCGCGCCACTTTCGCTTGAATATGGCATAATCATTTCCCTACGAACGCCCAGCACTCTTGCAATCTTTGTTAAACTTTGCGGAATCTTGCTCTTTGCAAGTTTATCCACCTTTGTGGCGATGACGACAAACGGGATTTCGTAGTGCTTCAAAAAATCAAGCATCATTTGGTCGAGTTGTGAAGGTTCGTGCCTGCAATCAACCAGCACAAAAACCGTTCTTAGCGAGGCGGAAGAAAGAAGATATTTTTCCATTAAATGCGACCAGTTTGCGATGTGCTTTTGCCCCGTTTTTGCATAGCCATACCCTGGCAAATCGACGAACCGAAATTCGTTGTTGATGGAAAAATAGTTTATCATTTTTGTAAGCCCGGGCGTGGACGAGGTTTTCGCCAAATTACGAACCCCCGTCAATGAATTAATGAGCGACGACTTGCCAACGTTACTTCTGCCAACAAAAGCAAACTCTGGCACCTCGTCACCAAGTATCTTTTCTTCTTCTACAACACTTGTTAAATATTTCGCGCTCTTAATTTCCATAAAAGTAGTATAACATATCCTCCGCAAAATTTGAAGCGTTTTTATCTAAAATAATCTGGCGGAAATTTGCAGTAAAACGTTTTTGCAAAGGCTATTACGCCAAACAAACCTTCTTATCAAGCGGTGTTTTCACAACTTTCATAATGATTTTAAAACTATCGGTAACAGCAAGAGCGTTCGTGTTTTCGCTTTTCCTGTAAATTACGAACTTTTGGAAGGCAAATTCGGTGACAAAATTTATCACCATTGAAAATGCGGTGACTAAAATATCCTCAACGCCAAGCGCCTCCAGCCTTGCACCCCACCAAATTGAAAGTGGCGTGAACACTAAGTAGTAGCAAAACACAAGCGACATCGCCTTTGGCACGTTTTCGGCGCTTTTAAAGGTGTAACGCCTGTTGAAAGTGAAGTTCCAAATAACGGAAAGCACAAGCGAAATGAAATAGGACACCCAGTAGTCCCAACGAAAAACATAGGAAAAAAGCGCATTACTTGCGAGTTGAATTATCCCCGCCGAGATTGAAAAAAGCGTGAATTTAATCACTTGCCAAAAATTTTTCATACCTCATTATACAACATTTAAAAATTTTTAACAAACGATTTATGAAAACAATTTATAAATTTCATTCAAAACACCATATTTTTAACTTTTTTTAGAATTGCATAAATTTACTCTTCAATAAAATTCATATCATATAGAACGAAGATTTTGCGCTTGTTTGCGCAAAAATTCCCAATTCTAGCAAGTGTGATTTTAACTTGCCCTAGTGTTTTAATTTAGGTAAAAATCTCAGTTGGACCGACGACCTAATAGGTGATATTAAACTTTTGGCAAAGATACCAAGTTTACATATTTAGCAAGTGTGACATACATTGCCGACGCGTAATAGCAGGCGATATTAAACTTAAATTAAGCAAAAAATTCGAGTTAAACATATCTAATTAGATAGGAGATTTTTTATGGGAAATTTTTTTGGAACAGATGGCATTCGTGGCGTTTTTGGGCAGAATTTGACCATTGATATTGCCGAACGTGTTGGCAATGCACTTAGCCAAGTGAAGGAAAAGCCAAAGGTTTTAATTGGCTCCGACACCCGCCTTTCGTCGAGCATACTTCGCCTTGCGGTTGCGGTTGGAGTTATGCTTGGCGGTGGTGATGTTGTGGACACAATGATTATGCCCACCGCATCGATATCCCACCTCACCGAAACTTTAAAATTTGACTATGGCGTGGTCATATCCGCTTCCCACAACCCGCCAGAATATAACGGCATCAAAATCTTCAAAAGCACAGGGCAAAAGATGAATGACGACGAAGAGTTGGCGCTTGAAAAATATTTTTCTTCCACCTATGAATCACCGAAACAAGGGCGGTATTTGCAAAAGGATTTAAGCGGAAAATATAAAAACTACCTCCTCTCTTTGATGGAGGAAAGCATTTTTAATGGACTCACAATTTGCCTCGACCTAAGCAACGGCGCAAGTTACAAAATTGCGCCAAGCATATTCAAAAAACTAGGTGCAAAGGTGTTTGTGACGGCTGGTAAAAACCGAGGCGAAAAGATAAACGAAAATTGTGGAAGTTTGCATATTGAAAATCTTATAAATTGCGTCAAAAGAAAGGGCGCCGACTTTGGTTTTGCCTTTGATGGCGACGCCGACAGAGTGATTGCAGTAAGTGGCGATGGCGAGGTTTTTGACGGCGATAAACTACTTTACATCCTCGCGAAAGATATGAAGAAAAACGGCACTCTTTACGCCAGCACCGTGGTCGGCACCAGCCACACCAACAGTGGAATTATGACCGCCCTCAATCGGCAAAAATGCAATCTCATTCGCACTGATATTGGCGACAAATACGTGATTGAAGCAATGGAGAAAATGAACCTCTCGCTTGGCGGAGAAAAGTCTGGGCATATCATTTTGCGAGATTACATTAAAACTGGCGACGGCATCTTAACCGCCCTAAAAGTTAGCGAAATCATTGCGAAAGAGAGAAAAAATCTTCACAAACTCTTCGACGCCACTCTCTTGCCACAGGCAAACATCGATGTTGTTGTTAAGGATAAAATGCGAGTGGTGAACAGCGAAGAGGTGCGCCTTTTGGTGCTTAGTATTTCCAACCGCTTAGCGCCCGCGGGCAGAGTTTTGGTGCGCGCAAGTGGAACCGAGGAAAAGATACGCATAATGGTGGAGTGCGAAAGTGCGTCTAGGGCGCAAAAATACGCAAGAGAGATAAAAAATTTGGTTGTAAAAATTCAAAAATAAAAAGATGAAGAGGTTAAATCCTTTTAAAACTAAAAAAAGAAAAGGTGTTACGCTTTTGAAGCAAAACACCATTTCAATTCTAAATAAAAGACTAAAACCTCTTTTCCTTCTTTTTGACACAAAATTAAACACAAATGTTAGGAAAATTAAAGAATATAATAACTGATTACGCAAACAAATAGCAAAATTTTGTTAACCGCGCACATTAACAAAACGCTATAACATTTTTTTAATCTTCCAACTCTTGCAAATAGTCGGCAATTTTTCTAAATATACCCTCAAACTTTTCCTTGTCGTTTTGAAGGAAAAATTGGTCCGGGCGACGAAAACCTTTATCCATCATCGCCAAAATATCACCATTTTCAAGGCAGGTTTTGTTGGCATTTTCGAGGTTAAAATGGTCCTTATATAAAAACGCTTGCAAATCCGCTTCCAACTTATCGCACATATAGGCAAATTTCGCCTCTTTTGTTTCGCCTTTTTCGAACTCGTCAATAACTTCCAAAAAGAGGTCTTTTTTGCTGTCATTAAAGAGCGCGCAAACTGCCTTATGCCCCTGCTCCTTTTTGGTTTCATACCTCTCGCCGTCATAGATTGTTATGTCGCCAATTAAAATCTCTTCCGTTTCGTGCAAGGCAAGCATAAGCGCCACACGCTCGATGTCAATTTCGAGTGTGGTATGCGCGCAGATTGAAACAGCAAGCATAAGCGTGCCATAGATATGCTCGGCAATGCTCTCCACCCGAACGCCCTCCACGCTCCAATATTTCCACCCTGTTCGAAGGGTGTTTTTCAATTTATTCGACATAAAATAAAACTGCAAAATATTTTCCACTTCACTCATTTCTTTCTCCTATTTTTTATCCATCAAACGGTAAAATATATCGGTTTCGGCGGTTTCCACATAGTCATTAAGCACGAAATTGTCAATTAAAACATAGGAATTTTTGAGGCGCTCAAGTGTCCACGCCCGCTTTATCATATTACCATCGTCGTCAAGTTGCACGTCGCCGTTTTCGTCTAAAACATAGTCAAAAATAACCTCGCCCGCCTCGTTAAGTAGGTTGCCATTTTCGTCGATATTTGCATAAAGCGCACAGTCAACCGCGAACAAAAGTTGAATCTTGTTTGAAAGCGCAAAGTCGATGTTGTTAATCACAAACTCTCTCCCCGAGCGGGTTGTTATTTTGGCTGAAACATAACTTTTCCCCGTCATTTCAACGGTATATTCATTCAAAGAGATATCCTTAACAAACGCCTTTTGCTCGGCAAGCGTGCGATTGTTCTCTAAAAACGCGTTATATAAATTTAAAACGCCCGCCTCTTTCACCTCCAAAAAATCGCCA
Source organism: uncultured Clostridia bacterium (assembly GCA_944350265.1). Classification (GTDB taxonomy): domain Bacteria; phylum Bacillota; class Clostridia; order Christensenellales; family UBA1242; genus Caccovivens. Next base: position 24,140 of record CALVOG010000004.1, on the reverse strand, counting down.
ACAGCAACATTCTCGTTTAAAATTGTGAGGTTTTTAAGAGTGATTCTCTCGCCTAACGGTGCGTTCTCAATCTTAAGAACGCGCAATTCGTCGTCTAAAACAAGGATGTTTTCGCCGTATTGAACCTCAAAAACTTCCTCGCGCTCCGCAACGTGAATGACATAGCGGTTTGGAAAGATTGTTTCAATGTTGACAACCTCTAAATAGGCGAAATTTTCATTTTTGTTAACCGCCTCGTCAAGCCTTTCAACATACTTTTTCTTCCCGTCAAAAAGCACCGATGCGCCATAGCAAAAATCTCCCGTCTCCACAATTTCCGCTTCTGTCAGCGCCAAGTTTTTAGTGGTGGTGTGAAATTTAACAGTGACTGAAGAAAGCGCAAAAAGCGTCCAAAAAAGGATAAGCATTGTCACAATAATACCCAAAACCACCGAAAGAATGATAATCGCCTTTTTGCTCATACCTATATTGTAATACATTTCAAAAAATTTGCCTAACGATTTTATACAAAAAACATATAAATAATATCATTTTTCACACCCGCCCGCGAATGTCTAATGTATCCACTTTTCATATGCCTAATCCATACTCTCTTTCGTCAGCGAAACACGGTAAACCAAAAACACATCACCCATCCAAGCGCGCTTGGAAAAAATGCTTAGCGTTTACTTCGCACTAAGCATAGTTTTTTAAAATTTTAAGCATACGGAATAAAGAAATTAGCCTAACCACACAAATATTGCTTGCATAACATATACACAAAATATAGTGTAGTATGCATTGCATACTACACTTTATTTTGCTATTATTAAAAATTCTATCGCCTTAAACCTCAGCTTCAATAAGCCCATACTTTCCGTCATTTCGACGATAAAGCACATTCACCTTGCCTGTTTCGGCGTTTAAGAAGATGTAAAAACTATGCCCTAATCTTTCGATTGCATCCTTAGCATCCTCAACTTGCGTTGGCACTAATTCAAATTTCTTAACCTTTGCAACATCCGGCAATTTAACTTCTGGCATTTCTTCAATAAACTCAAAACTTTCAACTGCATCTTTAACCTTTTTATCGGTCTTTTTCGAGTCGATTTTCTTCTCTCTATGACGAACAATTTGCCTCTCAAGTTTTGGCAAAGCGAGGTCGATGTTGTCATACATATTGTCACTTGTCACCTCAGAGCGGAAAAGTAAGCCCTTGTTTTTAATGGTGATTTCCAACTTCTCCACCCGCCCCTGCTTTATGCAGTTACAAGTGGCGCTTGCCGATGCGCCGAAGTAGCGGTCTAACTTTTCAAGTTTGGCGCTCATAACCTCCTTAAACCTATCGGCAATCTTATAGTTTCTTTCCACAAATTTAACTTTCATAACACACTCCTTTTGTATAAATATTATACCAAATCAAATCGAATTTGCCAAACATTTGGATAAAGTTTTTAAATTTTTTTAGTAATTTTTGCATAATAGGCCATTCAAACTTTTGTGGAATCAATGCGAAATTTCAAGGTTTACATTCAATAATCAAATTTCATAAAAGGTCCGCTGGCACATCGCCGAGCCTTAAAACACTATTCTTGCTCAAAATCCAAATGGTCGCCGTTTAGAACCGCCTTGATTTTCCCCTTATCGTTCAGTTCGCCAAGCAGAATTTTTTCGGCGATACGGTCCTCAATCTCCTGCTCAATAAAACGGCGAAGCGGTCTTGCGCCATACTCCAAATTCGACCCTTTTGCAACGATAAAATCCACAACAGGAGCGTCCACTTCAAGCGACAACCCCCGCCCAGCCAAGCGTTTATTGATGTTATCAAGCATAATCGAGGTGATTTTTTCCAAATCTTCTTTTGAAAGCGGTTCGAAAATGCAAATAACGTCAATACGGTTGATAAGTTCTGGCTTAAAGCGCTTTTTGAGAGCATCCATATATATCTCTTTTTCGCTCTTTTTCTCGTCCTCGCCACCAAAGCCCAACTTTTTATGCTGTTTGATTTCGTTGGCGCCGATATTGCTGGTCATAATGATGATGGTGTTTTTAAAACTAACCGTCCTGCCCTTGCTGTCGGTCAGCCTGCCGTCGTCAAGTATTTGCAAAAGCGCGTTGAGAACGTCTGGGTGTGCCTTTTCGATTTCGTCAAAAAGCACCACGCTATACGGCTTTCGCCTAACCTGCTCGGTGAGTTGCCCGCCTTCGTCGAAGCCGACATAGCCCGGAGGAGAGCCGATGAGTTTCGAAACGGTATGCCCCTCCATATACTCGCTCATATCAATTCGAATGATGTTGTTTTCATTGTCGAACATCGCCTCAGCAATCGCCTTTGAAAGTTCGGTTTTGCCCACGCCCGTTGGACCCATAAAGAGGAAAGAGCCGATTGGGCGTTTGCTGTCTTGTAGCCCCACGCGCGCACGGCGAATCGCCTTTGAAACAGCGTCAACTGCCTCATTTTGCCCGACCACGCGCTTATGCAAAATCTCTTCCAAATGCACAAGTTTTTCTTTTTCGCCCTCGGTGATTTTGGTGACAGGGATACCCGTCCACTTTGCGACCACCTCAGCGATTTCATTGGCGCCAATTTGCGTTGTTGCCTTCTTCTTAATTGAAGAGTTGTCGAGTTTTTTAAGTTCCTCCTCCAACTTTACAATTTCGGACTGAAGTTTTGCCGCTTTTTCATAGTTACGCTGAAGAGATGCCTCGTCGCGGTTGGCGGAAATATTGCGTATTTTCTCCTCCAAGTCGCGCACCTTTTGCGGTTTCAATGTGAAGTTCACCTTAGCGCGCGAGCAAGCCTCGTCGATGAGGTCAATCGCCTTATCCGGCAAACTCCTATCCATAATATACCTATCCGACAGTGTCGCCGCCGCTTCAATCGCCTCGTTGGTGATGATGATTTTGTGGAACGCTTCATAGGTGTCTTTAAGCCCTTTCAAAATCTCAATCGTCTGTTCAACGCTTGGCGGATTGACCATAACAGGCTGAAACCTACGTTCAAGCGCCTTATCCTTTTCGATGAATTTGCGGTATTCGTCGGTGGTTGTGGCGCCGATTGTTTGAAGTTCACCGCGCGCGAGATACGGTTTAAGCATATCGGCTGGGCTTGTTTCGCCCTTTTCACTGCCCGCCTGCGCAAGCGTGTGAATTTCGTCGATAAAAACGATAATGTTGCCATTTTGAATGATGGTTTCAATGGTGTCTTTCAGTTTTTCTTCCATTTGTCCACGGTATTTTGTGCCAGCCATAAGCCCGCCAATTTCCAGCGCGAAAATAGTTTTATCCTTAATTTCCTCTGGCACATCTCCACTGACAATCGCCTGCGCCAAGCCCTCCACAACGGCGGTTTTGCCCACGCCTGCCTCGCCGATTAAAACCGGGTTATTCTTCGTTTTTCGGCACAAAATCTCCACCACGCGCTGAATTTCCTCTTCGCGCCCGATAACAGGGTCGAGTTTATGCTGTTTTGCTTTAAGCGTGATATCACTGCCCATTTCCAGCAATTTTTCTGGTAATGCGCTACCATTTTGCTCATCGCGCGCTTGCTGTTGCTTTGTTGGCATTTCCATATTCGCTAAAAGTTCCTCTCTCAGCGCGTCAGTGTCGACGCCAAAAACGCTTTCGAGGATTTTTGTGGCATACGCACTCTTGTTTTGAAGTATGGCAAGAAGAAGATGCTCGGTGCCGATAAATGAATGGTTAAACTGCATTGCAAGTTGTTGTGCCTGCTTAAAAAGTTCCTTGGTGCGAGGCGTAAGTTCCACATTACCAAAGATGGAAATACCCGAAAAGGACTGCTCGAAAAGGTCGAAAAGCGCGTTTTCAGTGACGCCATTTTCCCGTAAAAGCCTCGACGCCAAGCAGTCTGGCACGCACACGATACCATAAAGGATATGCTCTGTTCCAACAAGTTGACTGCCGAAACGAAGAGCAATTTTGCTGGCATTTTTAATAACTTTTTCGATATTATCCGAAAATTGAACATTATTATATCCCATAACTAACCTCCCTTTGTGACAAGATGTTTAATCTTCTTATTTATATACTCCGCGCGCACCACTTCTTCCTTTTTTATTTCAAAAAAATTTGCAAGTTCTCTTAAATTTGCCGACGCCCCCTCTGTGAAAAGGCGCTCAAACTCTTTATTTTTAATATTCAAAAAGCCCAAAACCCCGCCAAACTTCACAAGCGACAAAAGTTTAATCATTTCGCCCTCTTCAAGCGAGGCGCACTCTTTAAGAATGCCATAAGCGCGGAAAATTTCATCTTTCAGTTTTAAGTGGTCGCTTGAAAGAATATCCTCGCGCGCCGACATTTCCATTTCATAGACATTAAAGATTTGCTCCGTGACATTGTCGATTATCTCTTCCTCACTAAGCCCCAGCGAATTTTGATTGGATATTTGATAAAATCCGCCGTAATTCCCACTGCCCTCGCCGTAAAGCCCGCGAATGGTCAGCCCTGACAAGCGCACTTCGTTTTTCATAATCTCAATTTCACCTCGCCTTTCAAGCGCTGGCAAAAAAAGCATAACCGACGCCCGCATTCCCGTGCCTAAATTAGACGGCGAAGCGGTGATAAAGCCAAGTTCGTCGCTGTAAGCGATGTCAATCTCCGACAAAATGATGTCATCAAGCGCCTTAATTTCTCTATACGGTTTTAAGAGGTTGAAGCCGTCATATATACATTGTAGCCTCAAATGGTCCTCTTCATTCATCATAATAGTTTTATGCCCGTCAGCGCTTATGGCAACCGCGGAAATATCCTTGTTTTCGATAAGTTCCTTGCTTATGATATGACGCTCTAAAAGCGCATTGCACTCATTAAGCGACAAATTTTTAAGGCGAAGAAAGTCAAAATTTCCGTAGCCTATGAGTATTCTTTCCATCGATTTAAGGATAAATTCAGCATCCGCCTCGCTTGTGAGTTTCGTGAAAAAGTTAAAGCCACTCACATTGCGTGCTAGCCGTATTCTCGAAGATATTGCAACATCCTTAAATTCGTCCACTACCCACCTAACTTTATTAAATTATTAAACTTTCTCAAATTCATCCCTTCTTATTATAGAGAAATTTCTAATTTGCCTTGTGTTTTTTGCCGTTAAACATCTTCTCCACCGCTTTTTTAACGGCGGGAAGGTCATAGCACTTTTCGCATCCCACAAAGCCAGTGGATAAAATTTCCTCAACGCTCGTTCCGCACTTAGGACATCTTTCCATTATTTTTCCTCTTCTTCAACGTCTTTCATAGTGAGAGAGATTCTCTTTTTATTTAGGTCGACACTTAGAACTTTCACCTTCACCTTGTCGCCCACCTTAACGACCTCTGCTGGGTGCTTCACATAACTATTCGAAAGTTGAGAGATATGCACAAGCCCGTCCTGATGCACGCCGATATCAACAAACGCACCAAAATCGACAACATTTCTAACGACGCCGTCGAAAATCATTCCCGCCTGAAGGTCCTCCATATGGATGACATCGCTTCTAAGGGTTGGCTTTGGCATACTTTCACGGATATCTCTGCCCGGCTTTTGCAATTCGCTTGTTATATCTTTAAGAGTAGGCAAGCCCACGCCACATTCTTTCGCCACTTTTTCTTCGCCCTTTTCGTCGATAAGTTTAGGCAAAAGTGTGAGGTTGTGGTTTTTAACATCCTCCTCAGTCATATTAAAAATCTTCAAAAGTTTTCGAGTGGCGTCGTAACTTTCAGGGTGAACGGCAGTGTTATCCAAAATATTTTCCCCGCCCACAACGCGCAAAAAGCCCGCGCACTGCTCATATGCTTTTGGTCCAAGTTTTGGCACCGACAAAAGTTCTTCGCGCGATTTAAAACCCTTAATTTTGGTGCGATAGGTGACGATGTTTTTGGCAATCGACATATTGAGCCCCGAAACATAGGAAAGAAGGCTTGGCGAGGCTGTGTTAAGGTCAACGCCCACGCTGTTTACGCAGTCCTCAACAACGCCCGTCAAAACTTCGGTCAGCCTGTTTTGTGGCATATCGTGCTGATATTGCCCAACACCAATCGACTTCACATCAATTTTGATTAGTTCTGCAAGAGGGTCTTGGAGACGTCTTGCAATGGAAACCGCACTACGAAGCGAAACGTCGTAGTCTGGGAATTCCTCCGCGCCCAACTTTGAGGCGGAATAAACCGAAGCACCCGCCTCAGAAACTACCGCGTAACTCACAGGCCTCGAAACGTGCTTAATTAGTTCGGCAACGAAAATCTCTGCCTCCTTCGACGCCGTGCCGTTGCCGATTGAGATGATGTCGACGTTATACTTCTCTATCAACTTTTTAAGTTTTTCAATGCTCTCCTCCGTTTTCGATTGAGGTGGAGTTGGATAGATGACGGTGGTGTCAAGCACTGCGCCGTTTTTGTCGATAACTGCAATCTTACACCCCGTTCGATACGCTGGGTCCAGCCCCAAAATGATGTTGTTTTTAAGTGGCGCTTCAAGTAGGAGCGGTTTCAAGTTCACCTCGAACATCTTAATCGCCTGCTCGTTGGCGCGGTCGGTGAGGTTGGAACGCAGTTCGCGTTCAAGCGAAGGGAATAAAAGGCGGTCGTAACTGTCACGGATAACCTCTTCCATATATGCGTCGGTGTCAGGGTTATTCTTCTTAAAATGGTGATTGATGACGTCGAACATAAGTTTTTCGTCAACAGTCACCTCCACCTTCAAGCATTTTTCCTTTTCGCCCCTATTTATCGCCAAAATTCGGTGGCTTGGAAGATTTTTCGCCTCTTGCTTAAAGCCAGCATAGGTTTCATAGGTTAAGTTATTTTCGTTATCCAAAAGCGTGCAACTTAAAAACGCCTTTTCCGCCAAAATTTCGCGTAGTTCCTTTCTTAACTCCGCACTGTCGGAAATACGCTCGGCAACGATATCCTTTGCGCCCTGCACCGCGTCCTCAACTGTCGGCACGTCCTCTTTAATATATTTTTCTGCCTCTTGCAAGAACACAAAACTCTTGCTTTGTGCCTGTAAAATGTCGGCAAGCGGTTCTAAGCCCTTTGCGATTGCCACCGATGCGCGCGTTTTACGTTTTGGTTTATACGGACGATAGATATCCTCAACTTCGGTTAAAGTCATCGCATTTTCAAGGGCAACGCTAAGTTCTTCCGTCCATTTGCCCTGCTCGGTGATAACCTTTTTGACCTTTTCCTTTTCATCGTTTAAGTTGCGAAGATATTTCAGCCTGTCGGCGAAGTCACGTAGCACCTGGTCGTCGCACGAGCCGTGCATTTCCTTTCGGTAGCGCGCGATAAACGGAATTGTGTTGCCCTCGTCGATGAGGTTGATGATGTTTTCCGTGTAATCTGCCCTCAGCCCAAATTCGCTTGAAAGTTGTTGTTTAATTTCCATTGTTTCACTCCTTTTTGTCACACATTTTCCTTTGTAGCACAGAGAATTAAAGTTGCACTATTTAAGTCGAATGTTTCACCTATATTTTAGCATAAAATAATCAAATTTCGCCAGCAAATACGCCATTTTGTTGAAGAATTTTTCCATTTTTCACCGTCATAAACACGTCGCGCTTACATTTGCCGAAAACAATCTCCTTAAAAATGTTGTCATAACCAAAACTTCTGTTTATGGCGATAAAGTTTGCGCCTCCACCCACCTTTATTTCGCCGTCAAAACCCAAAATTTTCGCACCAGTTGTGGTGGCAGAAAGAAGCACCTCTTTGGGCGACATAAGAGAGGAATTTTCCATAACAAAAGAGTTAAAAGAGAGGATTTGGCGCATAAACGCAAAGAAATCGACCTCCGCGAACTCGCCACTGCCTATGCCGAAAGGAATTTGGAGGCGCTTTAAGATGTTTATGTTCAAAAATCGTCTGCCAGTGCGCGCGTCGTCGTTTGGGAGTAGGATAAAACTTGCGTTATAGCCCGAAAAAAGTTCAAGTTCGTCCTTTTCAAAGCAGTTTCCGCCAATAATTGTGGCATTCCTATCCAAAAAACCGAAATCTTCAAGCACTTCGCTTGGCAATTTTTGGTGTAATTTGTTGAGTTTGCCGAGTTCATCCAAACTTTGTCCCACCTTCACAAACACCTTTTTTTGAAGATTAAGCGCAATTTCATCCAGCATTTTTTCGTCATATTCATCTAAATTTTCCAAAAATGTGGCATTTTTTACCTCTAAAAAACTGAAAGTGACGCCACTAAGCACGTTCTTCTTCAAAATTTCCTCGTTGGAAAGTTTAAAAGAATTTGCCTTTGCCCGCGCAAGGTTAAGATAACAGTTGCAAAAACCAGGCATAACAATCCTGCCACCAACATCAACCTCATCGTCCTCTATGCTTAAATTTTCCTTAATTTCCTTTATCACGCCATTTTCGGTGCGAATATCGGCAAGAACCAAACCTTCCTTTTCAAAATCTAAGATATTACAATTTCTAAAAATCATATTTTCCTCGCTTTTTTCACAATATATTGTAACAAAGAAAGGAGAAAAATGAAAGTAATATTGCACTCTGACGCCAACAATTTTTTTGCCTCGGTGGAATGCTTGAAAAATGAGGAACTTAAAAAATGCCCCGTTGCGGTCACTGGCAACCCTGAAAAGCGAAATGGTATCATCCTTGCAAAGAACGAAATTGCCAAAAGTTTTGGCGTGAAAACCGGCGAGGCGATTTGGGAAGCGAAGTTAAAATGTCCGCAACTTGTGTGCCTCGCCCCGCACTATGACAAATACGAGCGCATATCGAAAGAACTGCACGAAATTTACCTAGATTACACCGACTTTGTGGAGCCACTTGGGCTTGACGAGTGCTTTTTGGACGTCACAAATTCGCTTGCATACCTAAAAATGAGCGGAAAAGAGATAGCGGACGAAATTCGCGCGCGCGTGAAGAGGGAAATTGGCATAACGGTGTCGGTTGGCGTTTCGTTCTCAAAAATTTTTGCGAAACTTGGCTCCGACCTCAAAAAGCCAGACGCCACAACCGTGATTCCAAAAGAAAATTTCCAAGCCCTCACCTACCACCTACCGCTCAACTCCATCATCGGCATTGGCGGAAAACTCGAAAAGCGGTTTGAGAATATGAATGTGCTAACGATAGGCGATTTTTGCGCACTTGACGAAAGCATAGTGAGGTCGATTTTTGGAAAAACGGGCGTGGAGTTAAGGCTGAAACTTTTAGGTGAATTTTACGAACCTGTGGCGTGCTATTTTAATCTCACACCGCCCAAAAGCATCGGCAACGGCACCACAACGTTAAAGGACGTCAAAAAGCGCAGTGACCTTAAAAAAGTTGTTGCTTTTTTATGCGAAAAAGTCGCCGTGCGTATGTCGCGTTTGAGTGTTGAGGCGCGCACAATTTCGGTCACTGTTAAAACCAACACATTTGAAAAATTTAGGCACGCAAAAACGGTAACAGCGTTAAATAGTTATGAAAATATATTTGAAAACGCAATGATTTTGCTCGATAGTTTTTGGAATTATGATAAAGAAGTGCGCGCCGTTCGTGTGCGTGTTTCTAGCCTTTATAAGGTGAAAAAATTTCAACAATTATCAATGTTTGACGACGAAAAAGTCACAAAGTGCGTTGAGAAAATAAAAACCAAGTTTGGCGAGGACAAAATCTTCATTGCAAGCGACGGCGCCTCTTTCCTAAACACCAAACACATTTTGGATGATTAAAAAAGTTGCTCGCTTTAAGATGTTGTTTGATTAAAAATGGACAACAAATAAAAAAGAGAACATATTGAAAATGAACAACACAAATAAAAAAAGAACATATTAAAAATTGTAGTCAATATGTCCTTTCTTATTCGCAAATTTATAATTATAACAATGCGAGGTTGTTACGCACTAAATCCACTCTTTATGTTTAATTTAAAGTCCGCAATTATCAAATCTACATAATTTTGGTTCCATTTTTAAGCGAGAACAAAATATTTAACTTTTTTGCCGATTATTGTGTATGCAAAGCGAGCCGAAAAAGGTTAAAATTAAACTTGATATTCCTCGCCTCTTTTTGCCTTCTCTTCTTTTGCCTTACGCTTAGCCTCCATTTTGGCAATTTTTTTCTTCGAAGGATGGAAGGCAATCGCCCAAAGCCCTGGCGTGAGGAAAACGGAGGAGTAGAAACCTGCCAAAATTCCAACCATAATAGGGAAAGCAAATTCTCTAATATCCGCAACGCCAATCACGGTTATGAAGAAAATCATAACGAAAGTGGTGAGAGTTGTTAAAACGGTGCGCATCATTGTGGACGAAACCGACCTGTCAGCAATGGCGAAGTTATCAATTTTGCCCAGGTTTTTGCTCATCTTCACATTCTCTCTTATGCGGTCAAAGATGATGATTGTGTTGTTTATGGAGTAGCCCAAAATGGTGATAAGCGCCGCGATGAAAGCGGTGTTAATTTCCACCCTGCACATAAGCATAACCGACGCAGTGACAAGCACATCGTGGAAAAGCGCCAAAATCGCCGAAAGCCCACTTGTGAGTTCAAAGCGGAAGGCAACATAGATAAGAATGACAACTATTGCCACGAAAAGCGCCAAAAACGATTTCATCATAAGTTCGGTTGTGGCGTTTGCGGTTGTCACACCGCCGTTGATTACAAGTGCAGAATATTCCGCGTCGTCGAGGTAATCTTCAGCGTTTTGAACATCAACAACTTCCTCAGTTGTCAGTCCGTCAACATAGCCAAATTCCACCAAAAAGGCAAGGCGGATTCGATTGTTTAGGTCCTCGATATCGTCGCTGTCGCCGTTTTGGAATTTCACCAAAATTGCGTCGCCGTCACTTATTGTGAAGCCATAGCCAGCATCGGCATTAACATTAAACTCACTCTTTTGAATGGCACTTGATGTAAGCCCAAAAAGCCCAAGCACCTTTTCAATCTTTTGCGAAGCCTCGGCATAATCTTCGTCCTTCGACAAATCGTAACTTTGGTCGCTGAACTTCTCACCTGAAGTGGAACTTGAGTCATTCATATAAATGGTCATATTCGTTCCGCCCGTGAAATCGAAGCCCAAATTAAAGCCAAGCGTGCAAAGGAGGATGATTCCCACAACCACAATAATAATTGGTGCGATTATGAAATATTTTAAATTTTTAGAATAACTAAACTTGCTCTTTTCCAGCCTTTCGTCGATGGAAAATCTTTTCATTTTGTTCATTTGCTTACTCATTTGCCTCACCTCCTGCTGTCACTTCCACCACATCTTGCCTTAGAGGTCTAACTTGTTTTGGAAGGTGCAAACGTTTTGCCTTAACGCTGTTTATCGGCAAATACCACTTAACAAAGAAGCGTAAAACAACAAGGTTCATAAACATCGACAAAACGATACCGATAAGAAGTGTTATTGCAAAGCCCTGAATGGATGCCGTGCCGAGAATATACAGGATAAGTGCGGAGAAAATTGTTGTGATATTCGAGTCAAAAATCGGCCAGAAAGCGCGTTTAAAGCCGTTTTTGCACGCAAGTGGAATTTTCTTGCCAGCGCGATAGTCCTCCCTCACCTTTTCAAAGATGATGATTGCACCGTCGACCGCCATACCAATACTCAAAATTATGCCCGCAAGCCCTGGCAATGTGAGTTGCACGAAGGAGATTGCTTGCAAGAAGAACACCATAAGCACGATGTAAATGATAAGCCCGAAGAACGCCAAAAGCCCGAAGTCGCCATAGCGGAGCCACATAATAAGCAAAATCACAAAAAGCCCAACCGCCGTGCCAATAAGGCAATATTTAAGCGCGTTTTCGCCGAGAGTTGCCGAGATGACCGAATTTTCTTTAAGGTTCAAAGTGACATTAAAGGTTCCGCTCATAATGCGAAGAGAATATTCTTCCGCGTCCTCATAAGTCCAGCCTTCCTCGCCTGCGCCAGAGGAGATGAAGGTGCTTCCACTTGTTATTTTTTCGTCACAAGTGAGTTCATTCTCCCAAGTTGGAGAGGCTGGGTCACCAAGATAGATATAAATTTTTCCAGCGCCATCCGACGCTTTCCCCGTTAAATCAGCAAATTTTTGTTTACCCTCGTCGGTAAAGTTGATAACAACGCCATAGTTGCTGTCTTGGAAGGAAACGAAAACGTTTTTAATGTCCGCACCCGAAATATAAAGGTCGCCGTCCTCAACTGCCCCCTCTTCAAGGGTCATATAAAGTGGAGTTGGGTCACCAATAAGCCCAAAAATCTCGTCACTGTTTGTGACACTTGGCACTTCAATTCGAATTTCGGAATTGCCCTGACGAGTGATTAACGCCTCGGAATATTCCCCACCTATCACCGATTGAAGCCTTTTTACAGTTGCATCGATTGCGGAATCAAGGTCATTTGTGTTACTGTTCTCGGAAAGCGCGCAGTCATAAACCACCGAAACACCGCCCGCGAGGTCAAGCCCAAGCGAGATGGACGAAGCGAAGCCATTAAAAACGGTGCTTGTGAAAGGAATTATGAAACTGCAAACCGAAAGCACAATGCCGATTGCAGTCAAAACCGCAACGGCAACAAAATTCATTATGGAATTCTTTTTAAGTCTATTTATCTTCTTAGCCATACTGCCCCTTAAATTTTAGTCGAACTACCATTTAAGTATATATTAAAACGGAGCATATGTCAATTAAAAAACTAAAATTTTTTTAAATTCACGCAAATTATTCCGCAAATCACGCCAGTTATCACCCCAAACAAAAGGTCATTTAAAAAGGAACGGTCAAATTTGAAAGCCCCGTCAAGCAAAGAAAAGACCAAAAATGCAATGATAGTGTAGAAAAAACCGATTAAAAGCCCGTTTATTATGCCGTTTTTCTTCACCTTTTTCATACCAAAAAAGACGCCGACAAAAATGGAAATCCCCTTTATCACCTGATTTATCGGTGCGATGATGGTGTCAGAGATATTTGTCCAGCGAAGAAGAAAAGCGAAAAGCAAAATGGCAACAAGCGACACCGAAAGCGCACACAAAACACCCTTAATTATCGGCAAAAACTTTTTTTCGTCTGCAAGAATCTTTGCTTTAATTTTCATTATTCACCCCTCACGCTCTTTTTATACACAAAAAGTATATGAGTGGTTTTGTTGTAAATATGACAAACGAAAGCACAGTTTGCATACAACTTCTACTGTGCTAAGCGGTTTAATAAAATTCTTGTGTCACGGCATATACCGTCAACACGCCACACGTCAATATTATTTGGCTCGCGATATTGCCTCTACCACTAGGAAAATACGCAACAATAAAAATAATACAGCCGTGGTTGCAACCTAGCTCATACCGAAGGCGATACCATTAAATGTCATTCTGAGTGAAGCGAAGAATCTCGTCGTAGCACCCACCCGCGAACGTCTAATCTATCCACTAAAAAACGCTTAGCGCAAAGTAAACGCTAAGCATTCACAACAACAAATATAAATCCATAGTTCTTCTTTAAATTTCCTTTCGCTGTTCAAGGGCGCGTTCAAGCGTGACCTCGTCGGTAAATTCAATATCGCTCCCCATTGCAATTCCTTGCGCTAGGCGCGTCACCTTCACTCCAAGAGGTTTTAATAGGCGAGAAATATACATTGCTGTTGCGTCACCCTCAACATCGGGGTTGGTTGCCATAATCACCTCTTTCACGCCATCCTTTTCAACGCGCGCAAGTAGTTCCTTAATTTTGATATCGTTAGGACCGCGATTTTCAAGCGGGCTTATCGTGCCGAAAAGGACGTGGTAGACGCCGTTATAACTTTTCACCTTTTCCATTGAAACGATATCCTTTGGCTCTTGCACAACGCACACAATTTGCCTATTACGCGCCGAACAAATCGGGCAGATTTCGGTGGTTGAATAGTTACCACACACAGCGCAAAGTTTAACCTTTTCCTTCACTTCAACGATTGCTTTTGCGAAGTTTTCGGCTTTTTCTTTGCTGTTTTCGATAACAAAAAAGGCATAGCGCTGAGCAGTTTTTTTGCCCACGCCTGGAAGTTGGCGGAAATATTCTATAAGCCTTTCAATCGGTTCGTCAAACATATCACATCCCAATATTCGGCAATTTTGCGCGCTCGTCATCGGCGATTTTTCTCAAACAATCGTTGCACGCAGAAAGAATTAAGTCTTCAAGCATTTCAACATCGTCTGGGTCAACCACCTCTTTTTTGATTTTCACAGCGCTCACAGTGCGGTTACCAAGCATTGTGATTTCCACCATACCACCGCCCACCTGCGAAGAATATTCCGTGCTGTCAATTTCCTCGCGCGTTCTTTTCATATCCTCTTGCATTTTTTGTGCTTGGCGCATAAGTTGCCCAATATTTCCTCCGCCAAAGCCTCCAAAGTTATAACCCATAATCTTCTCCTTTTATTTTTTGTTTACCAAAAATTTAGTTATCTTTATATGAACTATGTGATGTTATTGAAACAAAATTATAATAAATTCTAACGAATTTAGCGCGCTTTGCCACATCACCCTTTGTTTAAACATCAGTCTCACAGAAATGCGACTTTGTCGCGTTTGGTTCGACCTCCGTAATATATAGGAAACTAACTCGTTTTAAACATTCTTTCGCGCACCATTTCAAACCTTTCGCCTAATCTTGCACAAGTTTGTCTCCAAAAAAACGCTTTAACTTTATTATGTCCTTATCTCTCAACTGCTCATTGTTTTCAAACTTAACAATTTTAACTTCCATATTAAGCCCTTGCCAGCGCAACGCGTTTTCAAGTTCCTTTTTGCCCTCTTCTAAAACGCTGACAAGAAAGTCGTCGCTGGTTTTAATGAAAAGTTGGTTGTTTTCGATTTGAACATCGGTTATGTCGCCACACGCCACGAAAAGCGAAATTTTTTTATGCTCTTTAAGGTATAAAACCACCTTCCCCCAAACATTTTTTGGCGACAAGGAGCCGACCTCTTGCCTATTTGTCAGTTTTTTTTTACTTGCTCGCCCGACATTGCGGTAAGACAAGTTGTTTCAAGTAAAAGTCGCACCGAAAGGGTGTAGCGCAGTTCGTTTTCCGCCGACGAAAACACTTGCATATACCTAATTAAGTCCTTTTCGTCAAAGAGTTTTGCTTGTTCATCGAAAAGCGCATATGCGTCATCAGGCAAGGACAAAATCTCGTTCGCGTTCTCGCACGTTTTAACCACCAAAAGGTTACGCGCGTGCCTCGAAATGTCCTTTGCAAACACCGCCAAATTTTTGCCTTCTTTTTCCATTTTGTCGATAAGCGCAAGCATTTTGCCCACCTCACGCTCTTTGAGGCAGTTGAAAAATTCCACATTTAAAAGGTAGTCGGTGGTGCCAAGAATTTTCAGCGTTTCCTCTTTTGTTATCTTGCCCTGACAATATGAGGCAATCGAATCGGCAATCGACAGTGTGTCGCGCACGCTCCCCTCGCCCGCCGTTGCGATAAGTTTTAAACTTTCCTCATCGCACTCAATCTTTTCTCTCTTAAAGATTTTTTCAAGGTGCGCCATAAGTTCTTTCACCGAAACCAACCGAAAATCGAATCTCACACAGCGCGAGAGGATGGTTTGAGGAAGTTTGTGGACCTCTGTTGTTGCCAAAATGAAAATGATGTGTTTTGGCGGTTCTTCCAGCGTTTTCAAAAGCGCGTTGAACGCCGAGTCAGTCAGCATATGCACTTCGTCGATGATGTAAACCTTATATTTCACATCAACTGGCATAAACTTCACTTTTTCTCGTATTTCACGCACATCATCCACCTTGTTGTTGGAGGCAGCGTCCATTTCAATGACGTTGATGTCGTTATCGTTTTGAAGTTTGAGGCAGTTTGCACACTTTCCGCACGGCGACCCATTTTGCGGGTCTAAGCAATTAACCGCGCGCGCAAAAATTTTTGCCACACTGGTTTTTCCCGTTCCGCGCGTGCCAGTGAAGAGGTAGGCGTGTCCAATATGCCCGTTCATAATCTGGTTTTGGAGCGTTTTTGTGATATGCTCCTGCCCTATCACCTCCTCAAAGGTTTTTGGGCGATAAGCTCTGTATAGTGCCATTCGTTCTCCTAATAATTTTCTCTTGCAATAACCGAGAAATTGTCAACATTCAAACTTGCTCCACCAATCAAAACACCATCAAGGCAGGAAAGAGAGATGATTTTTTTATAGTTATTAATGTCAACACTTCCGCCGTAAACAATGTTGATTTTGGTTTTTTCATTATATAGATAGGCAATTTCCTTTCGAAGCACGCCCACCATTTTTTCGATATCTTTAAGGGTTGCTGTTTTGCCTGTGCCGATTGCCCAAATTGGTTCATAGGCGATGATGACGCTTTCAAGTTCGTTTTCGTAGATACCTTTAAGCGCATCGTCGAGTTGTTTTTTAACAAACGCGCAAGCACCCTTTGCCTCTCTTGTCACCTTATCCTCGCCCACACACAAGATAACTTTCAGCCCTTGCGAAAGCGCCATTTTGATTTTTTTGTTGATAAGGCGGTCGGTTTCCTTAAAACGGCTTCGCCTTTCGCTGTGCCCAACAATACAATATGTCACGCCCGCATCTTTAAGCATTGACGCGGAAATTTCGCCGGTGTTATTGCCCACCTCCACATCGGAAACATTTTGCGCACCGATTTCCACATTACTGCCGTCTAAGAACTGCTTTGCGATGCAAAAATGCGTAAACGGCGGGCAAACCACAATCTTATTCTTACTGCCCGAAGTTTTTGTGGCAAGTTGCATACAATACGCCTTCATATCACTTGGCACTGTGTTCATTTTGAAATTTGAAATGATAATTTTTTTCATAAATCCTCGTTTTTAATTTTTTATTCTATTCCTATATAATAGGCGCTCTATAACTATATTCTCTTTAGATTGTTTAAGTCTCGTCCTCAAAGTGGTTTTTCTAATTTTTGAAAGCCGTTCTACAACCATTCTTGCCCTAAAATGACATTTAATGGTATCGCCTTGCGGTTTAAGCTAATTGTAGTCACGCCATATCACTGCCCGCGTATGTCTAATCCTTCCTCTTGTCGCTAAGAAAACACAACTAAACTCTTAACGCCTCGCAAGCTAAAGCGTGTCGATAACCTCCACCGCCGGCAAGGTTTTCCCTTCCATAAGTTTCATTGAAGCGCCTCCGCCTGTTGAGAGGTGGTCGATTTTATCAGCAAAGCCCAAGGTGTTAATGGCGCCCACGCTGTCGCCTCCGCCAACAATCGAATACGCCGAACTTTTTGCCACTGCCTTAGCAACTTGCAAAGTGCCGTTTTTGAAGCGCTTATCCTCATACTTTCCAAGCGGACCATTCCACACAATTTGCCCTGCCTTTTTGATTTCCTCGGTGAACATTTTGGCTGTTTTTTTGCCGATATCAAGCCCCACCATATCCGCGTCCAAGAAGTTTGTTTTCACCACCTTTTCGCCTTTAAGCGCAACGTGGTCAACAGGAAGAAGCACTTTCATATTGGCATTTTTGGCGTCGCTTAAAATCTTTTTTGCCTCGTCCACAAGGTCCAAATCAACAATCGACTTACCAATATTTATTCCCTCGGCAAGCAAAAATGTGTATGCCATTCCTCCGCCGATTAGAACGGTGTCGGCTTTACCGATGATGTTTTTGATAAGCAAAAGTTTATCCTTAACCTTGGCGCCACCGAATATGGCAACAAACGGTTTTTTCGGGTTTTGAAAGGCTTTTTCGAACACCTTTAACTCTTTTTCGATAAGAAAACCGATTGCGTTTGGTTTTTTAAGCGCCACACCGTAGTTTGACGCGTGTTTACGATGCGCCACACCGAACGCGTCATCAACGTAAACATCGCAGTAAGAGGCAAGTTCCTTCACAAAACTTGGGTCGTTTTCTTCCTCTCTAGGGTCGAAGCGGAGATTTTCCAGCACCAAAATATCGCCGTTCTTCATTTCGTCAATATATTTTTCCACCACAGGACCCGTCACCTTTGGGCAAAATCTCACCTTGTTTGGAAAATATTTCATAAGGCACACCGCAACTGGAAAGAGCGACAAATATTTGTCATACCCCTTTGGCCGACCAAGGTGCGAACAAATGATAAGTTTGCAGTTCTGCTCGTTTAGGTAACGAATGGTGGGAAGAGAGGTCAAAATTCTGGTGGCGTCCAAAATGTCGCCATACTTATCAAGTGGCACATTGAAATCACAACGGAGAAGCACTTTGTTTCCGCCAATATTTTTCAAATCTCTTATCGTTCTTTTCATAAAAATATCCCCCGCTAAGTATATAATACAACTTTTTGGGAGATTTTCAAAACAAAATCAACTAATTTTTAATTTTTGTTTAATAAAATGTGGTTTTTTGGGAAAATTTCGCACCAAATAAGCAAAAATCGACACTATTTTGTGATTTTATACCCATCTTTTGCATCCAAAACAAGGTAGCCTAACTCTTCAATTTCCTTGCGGAGTTGGTCAGCAAGGGCGAAATTTCTCTCTTTTTTCGCCTGCCAACGCTTTTCGGCTAACTCTTTCACATTGTTAGGTATTGAAATCGCCGTCTTTTTTTCGACGTTAGCAACAAAAGTTTCCGCGTCCTCTTTAAATATGCCCAAAAGCGAATAGGTTTTCACAACGCTATTAAGTGTGGCAACAACGCTCTTGTCGCCCTTTTCCACCCTTTCTCTTGCCGTTTTGAAGATGTTATAAAGATAGGAAAGCGCCTTTGAGGTGTTAAGGTCATCACGCATAGCGCTGTCAAAATCTTCCTCCACTTTTTGGTCTTTTCCAGCGAAATCGCCAAACTTTGCCTTTGCAAGTTTCAAAACGCTGTAAAATTCATAGAGATGTTTTTCAGTGTCGGTGAAAAGTTTGTCGGTTATGTTAATGTCGGTGTGATAGGAATTTTGCAAAAGTGCCATTTTCACAACTTCAACATCATACTTTTCTCTAAGTTCGCCCATAAGAAGAGAATTGCCCAAACTTTTACTCATCTTCTGCCCATTGACGCGGATAAGCCCGTTGTGTATCCAATACTTTGCAAACGGCTTGCCCGTCAAACTCTCACTTTGTGCGATTTCGTTTTCGTGGTGAGGAAAGAGTAGGTCCCTGCCACCGCCGTGGATGTCAATTTGGTCGCCGAAAGTCACATAGTTCATAACCGAACACTCAATATGCCACCCCGGTCGCCCTTTACCCCAAGGTGAATCCCAAAACGGCTCACCCTCTTTTGCCGACTTCCAAAGCGCAAAGTCAAGCGGACTCAACTTTTCCTCGTCATTATCAATCCTAACTCCGTCAAGCGCCTCGTCAGTGCGTCTGCCCGAAAGTTTGCCGTAATCTTTAAAACTATCAACCGAAAAATATACATCACCGCCCTTTGTGACGTAGGCCTTTTTGCTGTCTATCAATTTTTGGATGAACTTAATCATATCGCCAATCGTTTTGGTGGCGTAAAGCCAAATGTCAGGCTCACCAATGCCATACGCGTGCATTTCGGCGTCGATTTTCTTAATCATCTCTTTGGCGTAGACGTCGGCTGGCAGGTGAAGTTCGTTCGATTTTGCAATAATCTTGTCGTCAACGTCGGTGTAGTTTCGCGCATATGTCACCTTATACCCTTCTTTCACCAAAAAAGAGCGCATAATGTCGTATATAAGCGCCTGATAAAGATGCCCGATATGGGCCTCCGCCGACGGCGTGATTCCGCACGCATACATCTTAACCTTTCCCGCCTCCAACGGCACAAAAACCTCTTTTTGACGTGAAAGTGAATTATAAAATTTAATTTGTTCCATAAAAATCTCCACTATTTAAGTTGTCGGTGGCACCGCCATATTTTAAAGTGTCGCGTATCACCTTACATTTTGGATTGTTTAGCACGCCATATCGCTTATACCGTTTGGACTGTTAGTTTATTTGTCATTCTGAGCGGAGCGAAGAATGACATTAAGCAGTGTTTCCTTACGGCTGAGGTGTTATAGCAGGCTAGTCATATCATAGAAAGTGGCATTGCCACCTCAAAACGACATTTAATGGCATCGTCTTTGGTTATGTTGCAACCACGCGTTACTTAACACTTCACCGCAAGCGCACTAACTCCACTCTTTCAATTAAACTTTTTTATTCAAATAGTAGTTTAATTGTTCAATGGAGTTATCAACTTGCGGGTCGAAATCGGCAAAAAACTTGTTGATATCGGCAATGTATTTTTTTAGTTGTTCCTTCCCCTTTTCGGTCAAAAAAAGTTTGCGAATGCGCTTATCTAACTCGCCCTGTCTTATTTCAACAACGCCTTCCTCTTCCAATTTTTTGCTCATCAAAGCGAAATTCGACTTTTTGATGCCCAATTTTGAGATAATCATTCCCACCGACAAGTTTTCATACTGATTGACGAAATACAAAAACTTAAACCGCAAAAGGTTGTTTTTTGCATAGTGTTTGGTGATATTTTCGAGTAGCGCCTCAATTTCAATAAGTTTTTCTGCGTTTTTCATATTGTTAATTATATCTAACCTTTCAATATTTTGC
Source organism: uncultured Clostridia bacterium (assembly GCA_944350265.1). Taxonomy (GTDB): domain Bacteria; phylum Bacillota; class Clostridia; order Christensenellales; family UBA1242; genus Caccovivens. The sequence continues at coordinate 3,741 of CALVOG010000004.1, read as the reverse complement.
AACTGTTTTGCTTGCTTTTTAGGTAAAAAGTTATTAAAATAGTGTTATGGCTTTAATTGGAACTATTGACGACATCGTCTTTCGTAATGAAGAGAATGGATACACTGTGGCAAAACTTGAAAAGGATGGCACGCTTGTCACCGTGGTTGGAAAATTTATTGACGTGAAAATCGGCGCAATGGTGTCGCTTGAAGGAAAGTTTGAGCGCTCTAAGTTTGGCGTGCAGTTTGCTTTCACCTCCTACGAGCTCACTCAGCCAAAAACCATCGCAGGGATGGAAAAATACCTTGGAAGCGGGCTTATCCGCGGAGTGGGTCCAATAACGGCAAAGCGGATTGTGGATGTTTTTGGTGCGGACACGCTGGAGATTATCGAATACTCTCCCGAAAAACTTGCCACTATTAAAGGAATAAGCGAAAAAAAAGCGCTGGAAATTGGAATGAGTTTTAGAGAGCATAAAGAAGTGCAAAACACCATTATGTTTTTGCAAAACTACAACATTTCCACAAATATGGCGCTTAAAATATATAATGTATATAAGGAAAAAACCGCCAATATCGTTAAAAACAACCCATATAAACTCATTGAGGACATCGACGGCATCGGCTTCACCACGGCTGACAGAATTGCCAAAAACGCGGGCATCCCTTCAAACAGCGCCTTTCGCGTTCGAGCAGGGCTTGTTCACGTTCTTAAAACCAGTTGCGAAAAAAATGGCAACACATATTTACCTAAAAATATGCTTTTTGGCGAAGCAGAGAAAGCGCTTGACCTATTATACGACGAAAATAAGGAACTTTTCGACAGCACTTTCGACACCCTTTGCCTAGACAGAACCTGCGTAACACTTTTTTATGACAGCACTGAAATTGTGATGCTTTCAAAATATTATTACTACGAAAACACCATCGCACAAAAGTTGACGTGGCTTAAAAATGTCAGCAAGGATATATCGTATGATGTGGACGCGGATATTAAAAATTTTCAAGAGAAGAACAAGATTTCCTTCCACGACGAACAGATTAGGGCAATTAAAGGCGCGGTCAACAACGGCGTTTTTGTGATAACTGGCGGGCCCGGAACAGGCAAAACCACCATTATTAAGTGTATTTTGGAAATCTTTGAGAATATGAAACTTCGCGTTGCACTTGTTGCTCCAACAGGGCGCGCGTCGAAACGTATGAGCGACAGCACGGGTAGAGAGGCAAAAACCATTCACCGCCTCCTTGAAGTCAATGTGATTAAAACCGATGAGAGTTACTTTATGCACAATGAAAGCAACCCGCTTAAAGTGGACGCCGTCATTTGCGACGAGGTGTCGATGGTGGACTCCGCCCTTATGTGCAACCTCCTTAAAGCCCTCCCACGTGACTGCAAACTCATCCTTGTTGGTGATAAAGACCAACTTCCAAGCGTGGGCGCGGGCAACGTGCTTGCGGATATTTTGGGAAGCGGAACGATTGAGTTTTGTATGCTCACAAAAATATTTAGGCAAAGCGAAAAAAGTTTGATTATCACCAACGCCCACCTCATAAACGACGGAAAGATGCCTCTTATCGACAATTCGAGTATGGATTTCTTCTTTGAAAGCAAGGGCGACGGCGAAAGCATAAAGAACACCATCATCGATTTGGTCACCACGCGCCTACCTAAATACCTCAAAACAGACCCGCGCGAAATTCAGGTTCTGGCACCTATGAAAGCGGGCGTTTGCGGAATTGAAAGTTTGAATAAAACCTTGCAAGAGGTGATAAATCCGCCTGATGTTCGAAAGCCTCAGGTGGAGGTTGGCCAAACCATTTTCCGCCTTGGCGATAAAGTTATGCAAATCACAAATAACTACGATTTAGAGTGGAAAAAACACGGCAAATACGCCGACGAAACAGGGCAAGGCGTCTTTAATGGCGACATCGGCTATATCACCCTCATCGACCCGAACTCAAGCGAGGTTAATGTGGAGTTTGAGGACGGCAGAAATTGCCTCTACTCCCGCCCCGACCTTATGGACCTTTCGCTTTCATACGCCATCACCATTCATAAAAGCCAGGGCTCCGAGTTTGACACGGTGATAATTCCCGCAATCGCAGGTCCAAGCATCATCCTCACCCGCAACCTTATCTACACCGCCGTCACACGCGCGAAAAAAATGGTGGTTATTGTTGGCGAAAAGCAATACCTTAAGCGTATGGTTTCTAATAAATACACCGCCACACGCTTCACACTATTAAAAAAACTCCTCGTAACTGCCGAGGAAAAGATGGCAAAGTTGTTTGATGAAAAGTAAGTTTGGTGAGTTTTTAAATAAGTGCTTAAATTTGATGTTTCCGCCTGACATTAAGTGCATATTTTGCGGAAGGGATGTCAAAGATTTTTATTCTCGCCCATTTTGCGATTCGTGCGCGAAAGATTTGCCATTTAACACTGGCAACCGCTGTTTGGTTTGTGACGAACCAATACTGAACGAGGCGATTGTTTGCGATAATTGTCAAAAGACAAAGCACCACTTCAAACACGCGTTCTGCCCGTTTGTGTATGACAGGGCTGTGCGCGACGCAATTCTTTCGTATAAGAAAAATAATCGCCGTTATCTTGCTTTGGGATTCGCTGTTTTGATTGCAAAATATATCGGCGAGAACATCAAAAATTTCGACCTAATCACCTTCGTGCCAATGACGCCGAAAAAGGAACGCGAGCGCTCGTTTAATCAATCCAAACTTCTCGCCGAAGAACTTGGAAAACTCACAAACGTCGAGGTGGTGGAGGTTCTAAGAAAAAATTTCGACACCAAGGCACAAAAAGAACTCGGCTACGTGGATAGAATGAAAAATTTGAAAAATACCTTTTCCGTCATCGACAAAAAGGCGATTAAAAATAAAAATGTTCTTCTCGTCGACGATATCATCACAACTTGCTCAACCGTGGATGCGTGTAGCGCAGAACTCGCCAAATACGCCTCCTCCGTTTCGGTGTGTGCCGTCGCCCGCAATAAACGCAAAACCCTCCCCGTGCAAAAATAACAACCCGCTCACACCCAGCTCACACAGAGATGCCAACGTTTTCACTAAGGCTCGCACCCCATTGTTTTCACCTAGGCTCGCACCCCATTGCACTAACAGTTTCGCCCCAAGCTCGCACAAGGCACCAACCCTCAAAATATAACCCGTTCACGCCCAGCTTGCATAGAAACACTGACCAACGGCAAATGGTTGTTTGTCATTCTGAGGTGGCACCGCCACATTTTATATTATGTTAAACGCGCAGCATAGCCTCTACCGTTAGGCAGGATGATTATTTGTCATTCTGAGGTGGCGACGCCACATTTTATATAACCTTCAACGCGCAGTCCCGCCCATACCGTTAGGCAGGGCAGTTATTTGTCATTCTGAGCGAAGCGAAGAATCTCGTCGTAGCACCCACCCGCGTATGTCTAATCTATCCACTTTCCCGCGTATATTAACCCAAACCCTTAAAAAACTAAAATATCTAATTCATCCACTTCAAAAAACGCATATATCTTATCCATCCTCTTTGCCTGTCCCCTCTTCATTTGCTCGTCCATATATACTTTCCATTTTGTTCGTAAGTTTGGAGTATTTTTGTAAAGAATTTAAGCGAGAATTTGGTATAAAACAGCATTTTGTAAAGAATTTTGTCGAAAGTTTGATAAAGATGTCGAATTTTATAAAATATTGAATTTTTTTAAGTTTTTGCCGAAATCGTTTGGAAGTTTTAGTTCGTTGT
>CALVOG010000003.1 GCA_944350265.1 uncultured Clostridia bacterium | reverse complement strand
ATACCATAACCGGTGGCGATAGAGAGAAGGTCCACCTGTTCTCATCCCGAACACAGAAGTTAAGCTTCTCATCGTCGAAAATACTTGGCTGGCGACGGCCCGGAAAAATAGAACACTGCCGGTTAATGTTAAAACTGACTGCACGAGGTCAGTTTTTTCTTTTTATCAATAGATTTTATTTATTAAAAGCAGTGTTCTAGCACGCTTGCGCGTGCGCCACACGACATTTTTCCGAGCCTGCGGCCCAGAAAAAAAACTATGAGAGCGGAAGTGGGCTTGCGAAAATAACGTTTTTATATTCTCTATCTTTGAAAACACGATTGACATATATTGTTTCTTTTGATAAAATAAAGAGGCAAAAATAAACCGAGGTGAGGGTGTTATGAGGCTAAAATATTCAGGGGTTGCGCGAGAGGTGATTCGAGCGCACGATTATGATAAAGTGGTGGAAAAAATAAGAAAGGGCAAGATTTTTCGTTGTGGCGCGCTAAATTTTTATTGCAAACTTTCAAAATATAAACCAAACGTTGTTGCGGATGGTGTTTTTCTTTTAGATATGGTTTGCGCGACGAGTGACACCACAAGGCGGACCTGTTTTGTTAGGGTGGAGAAAAGCGACAACGAGAATGACGCTGTATATTTCGGCAAGGCGCTTGAAGAATATATTTTGTTAGATTTAAGAGATTGGGCGATTGAGTTAAATCCCAAAACTATGACGGCGTTTGGTGGCAGACGTTTTAAATCTTATCTTAACGCCATTCCCAACGAAGTGCTTTCAAAGGAAGATTTCTTAAAAAGAGCGAAAAACGCGCTTTTGGCGGGATTTCGTAAGCGTAACGATAAGGTTGCCGAAGCGGAAAGCATAGTGAAGTCCGCCGTCGACATTTTGAAGTTGAGTTTGATGCGAAAAACGGACGGAGAAAAGAAGAAACTATGAAAGAGGTTTACCGAAAACTGTTTATTTCCCTCAAAAGTTTTGAGCGGTTGAACTATTTTGTTTATTTATCGCATTGCTTGACAAAAATATTTTAGTGTGATATATTAGCGAGTATAGAGGAGGGTTTTATGGCAAATGAACTTTCAAAAAGCGAAATGGATAGAGTGCGTATGGTTGCGCTTTATGCGAATTTGAATAAGTTTTATGACGAATATTTGTCCTATTTAGACAAGGTGTGTGCCAGTCTTATTATCGCGGCGCTAACAATGCGCAAGAGTGGGAATGAGGCTAAGTATGATGAAATGCGGGGAGTGATAACCGATATCAGCACGCTTATGCAAGACGGCGAGGCGTCAAAAAAGATAATCGAAATTGAAATTGAAGAGATGAAGGACGGAAAGGCGCTGAAAGAATTTAATTATGGCGATGCCGAAAAAGCGAGCAGAGATTTTAAAGACTCTTTGGAAATTGTGATAGGGCGTGCGCATAAGGAACTTGCAGACACATACAAAGAAAGAATGGCCTCCTTTGCACGCAGAGAAAAATCAACCCATAATTTAACACAAAAAAGGAAATAAATGTTGCTAAGCGAAACATTTTTTCGCTAGATTTTATGTGGATAAAAGCCATTTTTTGAAAATATTTTTTAGGAATGTGGAAAAGTTATCCACATTTTTTAATTTTCTAACTTTGCCCATTGAAAATATTTGATAATTTTGTCGAAAAATGGCAGTTTTGTTTGACATTTTTCCTTGAAAAGCAGTAAAATAATATTGCTTTTGGGCAAAGAAAATTTACATAAAGGAAGTTCTATGGTTATCGGCGTTGATATTGACGGTGTTTTATACCAAACGGAAGGTATGTTTCGAGAATACAGCGAAAAATACAACAAACTCGTTGAGGGTAAACTTATCGACGATGGCGAGGTAAATGCTGGGAAAAGGTATAATTGGACGAAAGAACAAATCAATGATTTTATGCAAAATTCCTACTATGAGGTGGAAAAAAAGGCGCCACTTTTTGATATGGCAAAGGAAATTCTTGGCGTTCTTAAAAAGACGCATAAGATTGTTTTTATCACGGCGCGCGGGCATATAAGCGACAACGAAAAACCGCTCACATTAAAAAGGCTTGCCGATGATGGAATTTTGTATGACGACATACTTTTTTCGAATAGGTCGAAAGTGCAGGCGTGCAAGGACGCTGGCGTTGACGTGATGATTGACGACAATCCAAATGTTATCGACGAACTTTTGGAGAACGGCGTGAACTGCTTGTATTTTAGAGATATGCGCAACAAGCCTTGCCAAAACAGCGTGATTGAACTCTATTCGTGGAAAGAGATTGGCGAATTTTTTCGCATAGTTAGCCACAAGCCAGTGCTAACGCTTGGGCAGGTTTTGCAGTGCAACTGAATTAGTTTCGAATTGATTTTCTTTGTTTAAATTTTACGTGTTTAACTTTGTGGCGCAAGGTGAAGGTGCTTGTTTTCGTTTCAATATGTTGGTGGCGCTGTGAGCGTTGATTGTTGGAGTTTTATTTTCCACCGCGCGCGAGATGTTCCATTTTGCATATAAGAACGAGTTTTCAAGGGGCGGAATATGCCCACATAAAAAAATTTCTCTTTTTAAGAAAAATTTGCGTAAAATTATTGACTTTATTTTTCCAATTTGGTAAAATATTGGGGTAATCATTGATATTCCGGAGTAGCTCAGCGGTGGAGCAGGTGGCTGTTAACCACAAGGTCGTAGGTTCGAATCCTATCTCCGGAGCCAACTTAGCACACTAGAAATAGTGTGTTTTTTAATTTTGCTATTAACCTTGTGGACAGCGTGAAACGCTGTGTTTTCGAAGAAAACTTAACAGCCACAGGCTGATCTCGAAGAGTATGGAGCGAAGCGGAATTAAACCACAAGGTCGTAGGTTCGAATCCTATCTCCGGAGCCATTTAAAGTCGTGCAATGCACGACTTTTTAAATACAGTTTAAGGATTCGAACCAAGGTTCGCCCGTTCCGGCGGGGCGTCGAGGACTCCGCCCGTTCGAGCGAAAACAAGCACACAGGCTTGTTTTTTTGTTTCGCTCTCACCCTATCTCCGGAGCCCGCAGAAAAACTGCGCTCTTGCTCATTTTCGAACAAGTTCGAAAAGTATCGCTTTAACGCTTGTTTTTCTGCCATACGACAAAATCGCATTCCATTGGCGATTTTGCCGTGTTAATTGTGTAAGAGGTGCTAACGAGGGGGTAATACAGTCTAAGGATTCGAACCAAGGTTCGCCCGTTCCGGCGGGGCGTCGCCAATAAGGGCATCCCAAAAATGCCCATTTTTGGGAAAGAGGAGAAAACAAACGAATGACCTTTTGGAGGTATATAAAAAGCGAATGACCTTTTGGAGAAATATAGGTGCGTAATTTAGTAAAATGCTTGACAGTTGCCGGGCGGAAAATTTATAATGCAAATAGTGAGGATGAACAAATGATAGTTATTAAGAAAATTTATGTTAAAGATTTTTTAAGTAAAGACAAAAAGCGGGGGGGGGGGAGCGACTAACCTGCGAAATTACAATTAATGGCAGACGAAAGAAACTTTTCTTAGAATGTGAGGCAAAGTGGAAGGAATATCTTTTAACTGAGCGCGCCGACGCCTTTGTGGTGCTACTTTTGCCGATTGCGCTAAGAGAAAAGCACGACATTGCAAGTTACTTGCCAATAACAAAAGCGCTGAAAGAGAATTTGGGTAAATATATTGATGCGCTAGTTTCGAACGACAAATCGCTTTATCGCACAAGAATAATTGCGGAAACGGAGAGCGAAGAAATAGGCGGAAAGGCGGTTGGCACGGCGAACTCGCTTGGAGTTGATTCTTTTTTCACCATATATAAATACGGCAACAGCGACGACGAAAAACTTAAAATCACCCACTTTTATATGGGCAACATCTCGCTTGACCTTTGGGGTGTTCACGCGAAGAATTTGTTTGAATATTTGGATAAAATTAAGTATAAATACGACCGATACAAGCTTGTGGCGAACGAACTTGGCAAAGAACTCATTATGACCTATTCAAATTTTTACCGCTTCGTTTGCCTCGAACATTTAAAAATACATATCACCGTTCACACATATATCACAATGGCGGAAATTTTGTGTTTTAAAAAACTTTGGAAAACCTACCTATTTTCCTCCACGTATCCACCAGAGGAATTGTTGATGAAGCGAACGCGTCACATCGATTGCGCGCACTATGATTCAGCAACGGCGGAAGCGCTAACCGTGCCAGATTTTCGAATGGTCAGTGCGGGTGCTGAAGTGCCACGCTACGAAAAAACGCGCATACTTGCTGACTTTGAGCCAGCGCAAAAATATCTTCGCCCTTGCTTCAACGTTTACCAATTAAAGAAGAATAAAAAAGCGATGAAAAATTGCGGAAAGCCAATTTGCAACAAGTGTTTGAGGCTTCTTGTGAGCGCGGACTTACAGGGAAACCTTGAAAAATTCAAAAATGTGGTGGATATTGAAAAGTATAAAAAACACAAAAAGAGATATTTTAGAGTTATTGTTTGGAAGAAAAATAGGAATGCGTTTTGCAATGAACTTTATCCGTTTTGCTTAGAAAAATACCCGAAAGAGATGAGAAGTTTGGAAAGGACAAAGAATTTTTTGACCTTTCATTGGTTTAAGAAAAAACAAAAATAAAATTGCAAAAGGTTCTCACACAAAAGTTATTTGTATAATGGCGAAAATTAAAAAAATAAGCAAATGGCGAGGGCATATAAAAAATTATAAATATAGAAAAATTAATGCGTGGAAGAAAGTGGTTAGATGCTAAAAGAGGACGATGTTTGATTAAAAGAAACATAGATAAAAAAGAGAACGTATTGTGATGTGTTGTTGTTTGATTAAAATGGACAACGAATAAAAAAAGAGAACATATTGAAAATTGTAGTCAATATGTTCTTGTTTTTTGAAGTGGTTGTTGCGATTTTTATTAAATCGTTGCGGGACTTTTATTAAATCGTTGTGGTTAGTTTGGTTGAAAGTTTGTGGTTATTTTTTTCGTTGTGAAGTTAAAATTTTATAGTTGTGGTCCATTTTCACCAAATTCGTTTGCAGTCATTTTGTAAAGGGTGTCAAGGTCGACGTGCTTATATAGAATGCTGTTGACAACCATATCGGCAAGTTTTACTTTATCTCTATTATATGGCACGTTTGTCAGTCGCTCGTATAAATCTTCGGTCACGGTGAAATCTTCAAGTTCCGCTTCCTCATTTTGCGTTAAAAACTCGCTATCAATCAGTTTTTTCGGGAGGCTGGTGATGAAAGCGAAGGTTTGCTCGGGGCTTACTATTGTCATTTTTGCGTTTAGGCAAAAGTTATCAGTTTGTTGCCTTTTAAGGATGGCGGATGTGTGTCTTGCGTAAGAGTTTTTTGTGCGGGAATCTTGGCAAGGGTCGGCGAAATAGGCGCCGTTGATGTCATACCGCTCGTCTTTAAGATAGACCATAGTGATGGCGTGCCCCTCCTTATTTTCGGTGCTGTCGAAGTATTGAATTGCGCACGGAATGCCCACTTTTTTGCAGAGTTCTGCAAGGATGCCAGAGTAGCCAAGGCAGACGACGTGTTCGCCGTCACTTTCGATAATTGACGCCATTCGCTCGTGGAGCGTTGGGTTGGTGTAAGATTTTTGGTAAGCGAACTGAGTGGCTTTTTTATAGGCGTAAAGATACCTTTCAAGCGGAGAAAGTGGGCGCCCATTAAATTTTGCCGAATTAATTTCATCCGCCCAATTTTGAAGAATCACATTTGCGCGAAGCACTCTTTCAAGCGACATACCGTCTTGCAAAACAATGGCGCGGTAGCCTCGGTCATACATCGTTTCAAAGAAGTGGACGACCTTTTGAAAGGTGCAACCGGTGAAGGTGGAGTCGTCGCCAAAGCGCAATCCCTTGCTGTTTCTTTCAATGTCGTTCGTCACGCAGAACACCGTGTCTTTTGGATAGTTTTGCAATAAAATTTCCCTCAAAAAATACGGGTTATTGAGCGATGTGGTGTGAACGCGAACAAAACGGCGTGTGCTGTTTGGGTTATATGGATAAAGGGTGTCGACAAATTCATACCAATCACTAGGGTTTTCAAAATCAATATAATTTCCCATAAAAACCTCTTAAATATTTAACTTTTTTTCGTCTAATTTTACCTATTTCATTATAGCAAATAACTTGCATTCTGTCAAATTAAAAATTCTTATAAGTTAGAATGAAAATAAATTTCAATTTAATTAAAGCTTTTATTAAAGTAAACGGTTCGTTCTATTTTATGCTCTTTTATTTTGTAGCCTAGAATAACAACCTTGTTAAATTGAAATAACAACTTATGTTTAGGTAATTTTTGTTTTGAAACCAATATTTTCATTGGTTCTTAAAGTTGACAGTGCGAATAAATTTATGCTAGAATACCATAAAAGTGAGGGGTGATGGCAAGAAAAGCGCAAAAGGCATTCAGTATGTCGAAATATCTCAAAAAATATTCGTGGCATATCGCGTTCTATATTTTCGTGTTCGCTTTGTCAACGGTGGTTGATGTTTTCATTCCAATCTTAACCGCAAACGCCGTTGAGGACGTCACTTTAAAAAGATACAACGGGGCAATTTACAACTTTTTATTCGTGCTTGGGCTTTCGGTTATGCAATACCTTCTTATGTCGCTTTTGAATTTCCTATATAACCGCTATGGTATGCGAATGATTGGCGATATGAGTTTGGACTGCGTGGCGCAAACCTTCAAAATAAACTCCCGCTCATATTCCAGCCACAACTCTGGCGCGTTTATGGAGCGCGTTGCAAGGGACCCAGAAAGGGTGGTTGGCGAACTGTCAAGTTTTGTCAATATGATTTCAAGTATCGTTTCCACATTTGTAATCGTAATTTATGTTTTTATTCTTAACTACATAATCGGGCTTTGCGTTGTTGGCACCATACTTATTGCACTTATTGTTGACACCATTCGTCTAAAAAAATTCGACAAAAATTTGAAATCTACCAACACGGCGCGCGAGGAGTTTGTTTCCATTGTCAATGAAACCATTAAAAGCGAGAAGGATATTAAAACCTCGGGCTTAGAGGATAAGCTTAAAAAGGTGGTGGATGAACGCACAAAAAAGAATATGAAAGAGCATTATAATCTCTATAACACCAACCAGGTTTTAAGAACGGTGCGCTCGGCGTTACAAGAGGTTATGATTTTTGCCACGCTCATCCTTGGCATTGTGCTTATGGAAAAGGGGCTTGTGACCATTGCAATTTTTATGGTTATTTATTCCTATCGCGGAAGCATTAAAAGTTTTTCCTCATTTATCGGTTTTTTAAGCGAGTCTATGTCCACCATAAAGAATTCGCTGGGAAGAATTAGAGAACTTTTTGAGGACGATGAGTTCGAAATGGAAAAGTTTGGCAATGTGCACCTTGAAAATGTTGCTGGCAAGATTGAATTTAAGAATGTTGCTTTTAAATATAAGGAATACGAATTTAAGAAGGACAAAAAGGGTAAGAAGGTGGCGAAAACTCTTAAAAGCGAAACGCCTGTCTTAGAAAATGTCAACTTTGTGATTGAACCGAACACAACTGTGGCGTTTGTTGGGAAGAGCGGAAGCGGTAAGTCAACCATTTTAAGTTTGATTTCCAAGATGTTGGAGGCGGACGGCGGTGAGGTGCTTATCGATGGAGTTGATATTAAAAAATTGGATAAGGACACGCTGAGAAGGAGCATTTCGCTTGTCAATCAGTTTCCATACATCTTTGATATGTCAATTAAAGAAAATTTACTTTTAGCAAAGGAAGATGCCACCGACGAAGAGATTGAAAGAGCGATTAAGGATAGTTATCTTAACGAATTTATCGACACCCTTCCAAACGGCATAAACACGGTGGTGGGCGAAAGCGGAGTTAAACTTTCGGGCGGACAAAGACAGCGCCTTGCAATCGCGCGGGCATTACTAAGGCAAACAAGCATCATCATCTTTGACGAAAGCACAAGTTCGCTGGATAATTTCGCGCAGGAGCATATCAAAAAATGTATTGACAACCTAAAAGGGAAAAGCACGATTGTGATTGTGGCACACCGCCTTTCAACGATAAGAAATGTTGACAACATCTTCTTTTTGGAGGACGGCAAAATTGTGGATGAAGGCAGTTTTAATGAGTTGTTTAGAAAGAACAAGGAATTTAAAAATATGTTTACTGTGGAAAATTTGCAAGAGGAACTTGATGCGTAGTTTTAGGTTGAAAAAGTTTGAAAAATATGGTATAATATTAGAGAGTGAGGTAAATTCACTTTTATTCCACTCAAATTAAGCGGTGTGCAAAATTTGTTAGAGTTTGTTAAAATTTTATCTAAATTAAGTTTTAGCACCGCGCAACTTTTTGTGCTATTGCGTTAGAAAAATTTGCTTAAATTTTAAAATAAATTTATTAAGAGGTGAATTATGTTTATTGAAAGTAAATATCCGAAATTTCGCGTGCGCGGATTGGAGGACGAAATTGAATTAATTGCAAGAAGCGGAGTCGAATACGGCGACTATATCATCACTTTGGAGGACGACTTTGAAGAGAAGAAGGTTAGCGGTGTGCGTGTATACACCAACGCCAATCTTTTGAAAGTTCAGCGCGCAAAGGTGAATGATGAGGAGGTGTTTTTGCTTTCAGATAAGCCGATTCATTTTGACAAGATTGCTGTTGACGATTTTCGAAAGTGTTACATCGTTTTGCCAGCAAGTGCGGAAAAGGCAGGAGGTCAGCGCAATAAAGAGGCGGTTTATTTAGACCCAAACCTCAGAGAGATAAAGGATATTTCCTTCTATGAGTTAATGGCTGAAAGTTGCCACGACTTTGAGCGCGTTGAAAAAATGGACGCAAAAGGGCAGGCGGACCCGATGCGCAAGGTTTTTTGTTATGACTTTATCGAAAGTTTTGAAGGAGGGAAAAATCCTTTCGAGTTTGGCAAGTTTATAAACGACGAGCAAAAGGCGGAATTTTTCAGTTTTTGCGATGCGCTTTTAAAAACTAAATTTGAAGATAACGGCGAATTGACGGAGGAATACTACAACTTAACCGAAATTGCTCAAAAACTTGTCAATGGCAACGAAAAGAAATAGCGATGAAGGCACGGCTAAATTAAAGCCGTGTTTTTTAACAAAATGAGTTATGTTAGATGAAAAAAAGGATGCCTTTTTGACATACGCGGGTGGTGGCTACGACGAGATTCTTCGCTTCGCTCAGAATGACATTTAACTGTTCTACTCCCCGTTATAAGCGACGCAGTCTAAGACGCGACACATCAAAATGTGGCTGCGCCACCTACGACGAGATTCTTCGCTTCGCTCAGAATGACAACAAACCGATAGTCCTAACGGAATAAACCATACATTACGATAAGCGTTTCTTGCCATTTAAGCACTTTTTTTAACAAAATGACAAATTATTAGAGTTTTAAAAGAAAATCTATAAAAAATCATAACTTTATTTAAAAATTTTTGAAAAACTGTTGACATTAAGTTTACGGTTTGTTATAATATGCTTGCTGTTATTTATGGGGTGAAACGCAAGGTTACTTGCACTTAACAAGCAGTGACAAGATAATTTGCGTGGACCAAATCTCAGCCAAATGATGCTGAGGTGACCGAAATGACATTTTTTAAGTCTAACAGCGCGACACACACGGGAGCGTGTATTAGAGAATGGAAAGTGGGTAAAAATTCTTTAACACGGCGGTTGTGGGTCAATAATGCGACATTTCGGGAAGCGTTTACAAGGAGGTAATAAAGTAAAATGCAAAAAATGAGAATTAAACTTAAAGCCTATGAACATTCACTTATCGACCAAGCCTGCAAAAAGATTATTGAAACCGCTGGCAAGAACGGTGCGAAGGTTTCTGGGCCAATTCCACTTCCAACAGACAAGGAAGTTGTGACTGTGATTCGTTCTCCTCACAAGGATAAAGATTCAAGAGAACAATTTGAAAGCAAAACCCACAAGAGATTAATCTATATCTACAATCCAACAAACAAGGCTATTGATGCTTTAACAAAGCTTGAACTCCCTGCCGGTGTTGAGATTAAAATCAGTTTATAAGGAGGTAAAGAGAAGTGAGTAAGGCAATTATTGGAAAAAAGATTGGTATGACACAAGTCTTTGCCGAGGACGGAAGAGTGATTCCTGTGACAGTTGTTGAGGCTGGTCCTAATGTGGTTGTTCAAAAGAAAACCACTGAAACTGATGGCTACAATGCGTATGTTGTGGCGTTCGAAAAGAAAACGAAGAATGTCACAAAGCCAATTAAGGGAATTTTCGACAAGGCAAAGGTTGAGCCTATGAAGGTTTTGAAGGAAGTTGACCTTGAGGGTGATTTGGAGGTTGGAAGCGTTGTTAAGGCTGACATCTTCAAAGAGAAAGATATGGTTGACGTTTCTGGTATGACAAAAGGTCACGGGTTTTCGGGCGTTATTAAAAGATGGAATCAACATCGCTTGAAGATGACCCACGGCACAGGTCCAGTGCATAGAGAAGTTGGCTCAATGAGCGCAAACTCATCGCCATCTCGCGTGTTTAAGAACAAGCATATGCCAGGGCAATACGGCAATGAAAAGGTGACCATTCAAAACTTAGAAATTGTGAAAGTGGACGCTGACAGAAATATTCTTATGATTAAGGGCAATGTTCCTGGCGCAAAGGGTGCAATCCTCACCATAAGACAGTCAGTGAAAACTAGATAAGGAGTGAGAAAATGGCAAAAGTTAAGATTTATAATATGAAGGCTGAAGAAGTCGGCTCCAAAACTTTAAAAGACGACGTTTTCGGCGTGGAGTATAACGAAGGTCTCATTCACGAAGTTGTTGTTGCTTATAACGCCAACCAAAGACAAGGCACAAAAAGCACACTGACAAGAAGTGAAGTAAGAGGTCACGCAAAGAAACCTTGGCGCCAAAAAGGCACTGGCAGAGCAAGACAAGGTTCAACAAAGGGTCCACAATGGACGGGCGGTGGAGTTGTTTTTGCTCCAAAGCCAAGAGATTTCTCAAAGAAAGTCAACAAACAAGCAAAAAGAATGGCACTTCTTTCAGCGCTCAGTGCAAAACTTGCTGATAAAAACCTGACAGTGCTTGACAAGTTTGAAATTGATTCGGCAAAAACGAAAGACGCACAAAAATTTTTGGATGCATTCAAATTTAAGGGCAATGTTTTGGTGGTTAGCGCTGACAACACAGTTAAAGAACTTCGCGCAGTTGCAAACATTCCAAACTTAGAGACGGTTGATGTTTCGCTTTTGAATGTCTATGAAGTTGTTGCAAACAAAAACCTTGTGTTGACTGAATCCGCAATCAAATACTTAGAGGAGGCAAACGCATAATGGAAGCGAGCGAAATTATCGTAAGACCACTACTTACGGAAAAGAGTTATAGTGGAATTCAAAACAAGACCTACACTTTTGTTGTCAACAAAAATGCGAACAAAGTTCAAATTGCAAAGGCAGTTGAAGAGATGTTCAAAGTGGAAGTGGCAAAAGTGAACACAATTTTGGTTAAAGGTCATAAAAAGTCGCAAAACACAAGACAAGGAAGAACAGTTGGTAAAACAAGTGACTACAAAAAGGCAATCGTCACGCTCACTGAAAAATCAAAACCAATCGCCTTCTTCGAAAGTTTGTCTTAATTAGGAGGGAGAAATGGCTATCATTAAAAGTAAACCAACATCGGCAGGTAGAAGATTCTACACCAAACTCTCCGCTGATGAAATCACAAAGTTTGAACCTGAAAAATCTCTCCTTGAGCCTAAGAAGAAGCACGCAGGAAAGAACAGTCAGGGCAGAATCACCGTTCGTCACAAGGGTGGCGGAAACAGACAAAAATATCGCGTAATCGACTTTAAGAGAAACAAGGACAACGTTCCAGCAAAGGTTGTGGGAATTGAGTATGACCCAAACCGCACGGCTTACATCGCACTTCTTTCTTATAAGGATGGCGAAAAGAGATACATCATCGCTCCGCTTGGTCTTAAAGTTGGCGATGTTCTTATGAGTGGCTCGAATGTTGAAATCAGAGTGGGAAATAACCTTCCTCTCTCAGACATTCCAGTTGGCTCGCTTATTCACAACATTGAACTTGAACCTAAGAAGGGCGGGCAACTTGCACGTTCTGCGGGCGCCGAAGTTCAACTTATGGCTAAGGAAGGAAAGTATGCAACCCTTCGTTTGCCAAGTGGTGAAATGAGAAAGGTTCTTTTAACTTGCCGAGCAACCATTGGAACAGTTGGCAATGTTGACCACGAACTTGTTTCGCTTGGTAAGGCGGGAAGAAAGCGTCATATGGGCGTTCGTCCAACCGTCCGCGGTGTTGTTATGAACCCTAACGACCACCCACACGGCGGTGGTGAAGGCAAGAGCCCAGTTGGTATGGCAACACCTGTCACGCCTTGGGGCAAGCCAGCACTTGGTTACAAGACAAGAAAGAAAAAGAATAAATCTAACCGTTTAATGGTTAAGAGAATCAATTAAGGAGTGGGAAGATGAGTAAAAAAATTAAACAGCCTTATGTTAGTCCAAGCCTTATGAAAAAGGTGCTTGCAATGACAGAAAGTGGCGTGAAAAAACCAATTAAGACTTGGTCGCGTAGTTCCACAATCTACCCAGAGTTCGTTGGCTTCACCTTCTCTGTTCATAACGGGAAAAAGCACGTTCCAGTTTATTGCACGGCAGATATGGTTGGTCATAAACTTGGTGAATTCTCACCTACCAGAACCTTTAAGGGACACGCAGGTCAAAAGAAGACCGCGCAAAAGAGATAAGTGAGGTGAAGTATGGCTACAAGAATTAGACAAAAAGCAGAAAACAGGCAAAAAAACAGAGATAATCGTCCTTACGCAGTTGCCAAAGATGTTCGTATGAGTTCTTCGAAAGTTAGAATTGTTTTGGATAACATCCGTGGCAAAAAGGCGAACGAGGCGATGGCAATCCTTTCATATATGCCTCAAAAGGGCGCAAGTGAAAGTTTGAAGGTTCTTAAAAGTGCCATTGCTAACGCTGAAAACAACAAGGGATTATCAAGCGACAACCTCTACGTGGCAGAATGCTATTCAACCCCAGGCACTCAAATGAAAAGAGTGAATTTTAGAGGAAGAGGCAGAGTTGACCACATCATTAAGAGAAGTTGTCATATCACAATCATACTTGACGAAGTGAAGGAGGCAAAATAATGGGACAAAAAGTTAATCCAATAGGTCTTAGACTTGGAATCAACAAAGATTGGCAGTCCACTTGGTATTCAAACAAGCAAGATTTTGCCAAATTCATTAAAGAGGACCACGACATTAGAGAATACTTCAAAAAGAAACATTCTCAATCTTCAGTTTCCAAGGTGGAAATTGAAAGAACGGAAAACAGGCTTGTTGTGAATATCTACACGGGTAAGCCTGGTATGATTATCGGCACAAAAGGTGCTGGAATCGAACAAATCAAAAAAGATTTGAACAAAATCATCAGCCCTGTTAAGAATTTTATTCTTAATGTTAAAGAAATTAAAAAACCTGACCTTGATGCTCAACTTGTTGCTGATTCCATCGCATCGCAACTTGAAAAGCGCGTTCAGTGGCGTAGAGCGCTTAAACAAGCAATTCAAAGAGTTATGAAGGCGGGTGCTAAGGGTTGCAAAGTGCAAGTAAGCGGTGTTATCGACGGTGCAAACACCATCGGCAGGACGGAGAAGTATATGGAAGGCTCCCTTCCACTTCACACCTTGCGTGCTGATGTTGATTATGGCGTATCTTCCGCTTTCACAAACTATGGCAAACTTGGCATTAAGTGCTGGATTTTCAAGGGCGAAATTCTAAAATCCGACAAAGGAGGACAAGAATAATGTTAATGCCTAAGAGAGTTAAAAGAAGAAAGGTTATGCGCGGAAGAATGACCGGCAAGGCAACAAGAGGCAACACTCTCACTTACGGTTCTTATGGAATTATCGCGCTTGAGCCTTGCTGGATTAAATCTAACCAAATCGAGGCTGCTCGTATTGCGCTCACGCGTTACATTAAGCGTGGTGGTAAGGTTTGGATTAAGATTTTCCCAGATAAACCTGTCACAAAGAAACCTGCTGAAACTCGTATGGGTTCTGGTAAAGGTAACCCAGAGTTCTGGGTGGCAGTTGTAAAGCCAAACAGAGTGCTTTTCGAAATTGAAGGCGTCAGCGAAGAAATTGCGCGTGAGGCTCTTCGTCTTGCTGGAAACAAACTTCCTTGCAAGGTTAAGTTTATTAAGAAAGAAGAAATAAACGAAGGTGGTGAGAAGAATGAAGAATGAAGAAATTAAAACACTTTCTCTTGTTGAATTAAACGCAAGACTTAAAGAACTTAAAACCGAACTCTTTAATCTTCGTTTTTCACATGCAACCAGAAACCTTGCAAACCCAATGGCACTAAGAAGTGTTAGGCGTGAAATTGCAAGAGTGCAAACCGCAATAAGAGAAAAATCACAAGGAGGAAATGATGGAAACAAGTAGAAATGCAAGAAATACACGACAAGGCGTTGTTGTCAGCACAAGTATGAACAAAACCGTTGTTGTGAATGTTCCATACCTCGTTAAAAACAAACAATTTGGAAAAGTCGTAAAGAAATCTAAAAAATTCAAAGCGCATGATGAAAACAATGAGTGTGGTGTTGGCGATACCGTTTTAATTATGGAAACTCGTCCACTTTCAAAAGATAAGCATCACAGAGTTGTTAAAATCATAAAGAAAGCAGAATAGGAGGAGAGATATGATACAACCTCAAACAAGACTTAAAGTTGCTGACAACACGGGCGCAAAGGAAATTATGTGCATTCGCGTGCTTGGTGGTTCTTTTAGACGTAGCGGAAACATCGGCGATATCATCGTTGCTTCTGTGAAAAAAGCCATCCCAGGCGGAAATGTGAAGAAGGGCGATGTTGTTAAGGCGGTTATCGTTAGAACCACAAAGGGTCTCAACCGTAACGACGGCTCTCACGTTCGTTTCGACGATAACGCAGCGGTTATCATCGACAACCAAAAGCAACCAAAGGGAACTCGTGTGTTTGGACCTATCGCAAGAGAACTTAGAGATAAGGGCTATATGAAAATCATCTCTCTCGCTTCGGAAGTTATTTAAAAGGAGAACGGAAAAATGAGTATGACAGTTAAAAAAGGTGACACCGTTGTTGTTATCGCTGGTAAGGATAAGGGCAAAAAGGGCAAAGTTTTGGAAGTTTTCCCAAAGGATAACAGAGTGATTGTGGATGGAGTGAACATCGTTTCCAAACACAAAAAGGCAAGAACGCAACAAGAGCAAAGTGCCATAATTAAAAAGACTGCGCCTATTGACGCATCGAATGTTATGGTTGTTTGTGGAGTTTGCGGTAAGGCAACAAGAATTGCACACAGAGAGATAGACGGCAAGAAGGTTAGAGCGTGCAAGAAATGCTCGGCATCACTTGATAAAGAGTATGTTAAACAAACCAAGAAAGAGGCAAAAAAGAATGTGAAGGCTGAGGCTAAGGCTGACACCGAAAAGAAGGCTGAGCCAAAGAAAACACAAGCAAGGACCTCTAAAACAGCCGAAAAGGCTAAAACAGCAGAAAAAACGGTTAAAACTGAGGTGAAAACTCCAGCAAAAACCACTAAAACTGCAACAAAAACAACAACCAAAAGTGGAGCAAAATCCACAACACAAAAGTCGAACGCTAAGAAAAGTGAAAACTAAGGTGGTGAAGAATGAAAGAGCAAAATCATATCGTTAAGCGTTACAAGGAAGAAATCGTTCCAGCGCTTATGAAGGAATTTGGCTATAAAAATGTTAACGAGGTGCCAAAACTTGTTAAAATTAACCTCAATATGGGACTTGGCGATGTTAAAGATAACTCCAAAAGTTTCAACACCGCAGTTGACGAATTGACCTTGATTGCTGGGCAAAAAGCAGTTGCCACAAAAGCAAAAAAGGCAATCTCCAACTTCAAGGTGAGAGCAGGAATGAAGGTTGGCGCGAAAGTGACATTAAGAGGCGCAAGAATGTATGAATTTTTCGACAGACTCACCGCAATCGCTCTTCCAAGAGTGAGAGACTTCCGCGGAATAAGCGACAAGTCCTTTGATGGCAGAGGCAACTACTCAATGGGCATCAAAGAGCAACTTATCTTCCCAGAAATCTCTTATGACAAAGTGGAAAAGATTAGAGGCTTAGACATTTCATTTATCACAACTGCAAAAACCGACAAAGAAGCAAAAGCGTTACTGAAGGCACTTGGCTTGCCTTTCAATAGATAAGGAGAAAGTTATGGCAAAGAAATCATTAATCGCAAAACAAAAAAGAACGCCAAAATATAAGACAAGGGCTTACACTCGTTGCTCAATTTGTGGAAGACCTCACGCAGTGCTTCGTAAATACGGAATCTGCAGAATTTGTTTTAGAGAAATGGCTAACCGCGGGGAAATTCCTGGCGTGAAAAAGTCAAGTTGGTAAGGAGGGAATTATGTTATCTACAGACCCAATCGCAGATATGCTCACTCGTATTCGCAATGCAATAAGTGCGAAACACAAAACGGTTAGCGTTCCTGCATCGAAAGAAAAAATTGCAATCGCAAAAATTCTCCTTGACGAAGGTTATATCGTAAGTTACGACCTTGTTGATAACGGGAATTTTAAGGATATTCTTATCACCATCAAATATGATGACGAAGGACAAAGCGTAATTCAAGGACTTAAAAGAATTTCCAAACCAGGACTTCGCATCTACTCAAGCAAAGAAAAACTTCCAAAGGTTATAAGCGGACTTGGCATTGCCATCATCTCCACAAACAAGGGAATTGTGACCGATAGAGTTGCAAGAGAACTCAATGTGGGCGGTGAAGTGCTGGCTTATGTTTGGTAAGGAGGAAAGAGATGTCAAGAATTGGTAATAAGGCGGTTATGCTGGAAGGAGCAACCTTTGAAAGAAATGGCAACGTTGTTACCGTTTCCGGTCCAAAGGGCAAGCTCACAGCAAATATTGACAAAAATATTGCAACCGAAGTGAAGGATAACGGAATTCACTTCACTTATAAAAACGAAGAATTTAACGCAAAGCAGGGCTTGTATCGCGCGCTCGTTCACAATATGGTTGTGGGCGTGACGAAAGGTTGGAGCAAAAAACTCATCGTTTCCGGCGTTGGTTACAAGGCAAGCGTTTCTGGCAACAAACTTGTTATGGGCTTAGGGCTTTCTCACCAAGTGGAAATGGAAATCCCAGCAGACCTCAAAGTTTCCTGCCCAAGCGTTACCGAAATCGTTGTTGAAGGCGCAGATAGACAAAAAGTTGGTCAGTTCTGTGCAAACGTAATGAAAAAGCGTCCATACGAGCCATATCACGGATACGGCATCCACGTTGACGGCGCAAGACTCATAAGAAAAGTCGGAAAGGCCGCTGGTAAAGGCAAGAAGTAAGGAGAGGAAAAATGATTACTGTTAATGATAAGAATAAGGAAAGAATTGTTCGTCATAAAAGAGTAAGAAACAAGATTTCTGGCACCAAAAAATGCCCAAGGTTGAATGTGTATAGAAGTCTTAACAACATCTACGCTCAAATCATCGACGATGAAAAGGGTGTTACTCTTACGGCTTGCTCCACACTCGATAAAGAGGTTGCGGAAAAGATTAAAGGCAAAACAAAGAGCGAACAGGCATTTGTTGTTGGTCAAGTTATTGGCGAAAGAGCAAAGGCTTTGAAAATCAAAGAGGTTGTCTTTGACAGAGGCGGTTACATCTACACTGGACGCGTGCAAAAAGTTGCTGACGGTGCAAGAGAAGCAGGACTAAAATTTTAGGAGGAAAAAATGGCTGAAGAAGTTAAGAAGAATAAACAAGAAAGAAACGATAGGCCTCAAAAAAATCGTAGAGAAAAACCTGTTAAAATCGACGACGGCTTCGACAAAAGACTGGTTTCTGTTAGACGTGTGAGCAAAACCGTTAAGGGTGGTCGCACAATGCACTTCTCCGCACTTGTGGTTATCGGCGACGGAAAAGGCAACATCGGTATGGGCATCGGCAAGGCAGCAGAAGTGCCAAACGCAATCGACAAAGCGACCGTTGTTGCAAAGAAGAATATGAAAAAGGTTTCGCTTGCTGAAAACACCATCCCACACGAAACAGTTGGCAAGTTCGGTGCAACAAGCGTGCTGATGATTCCTGCTGAAGTTGGTCACGGCGTTATTGCTGGTGGTGCTGCGAGAGCGGTTTTGGAAGTTGCGGGCGTTAAGGATATTGTGACAAAAATTCACGGCTCTTCAAACAGAATTAACGTTGTTAAGGCAACAATGAACGGGCTTTTGGGGCTTAAAACGCGTGAAGAAATTGCACAACGTCGTGGCAAAAAGCCTGAGGAAATTTAATGGAGGTGAACAAGATGAAAAAACAAAAAACATTAAAAGTCACCTACGTTCGAAGTGCTATTGGTTATAACAAAAATCAAATGAAAATTTTAGAGGCACTTGGATTTAAAAAACTTAACCAAACAAGAATCTTGCCTGACAATCCTTCTGTTCGCGGAAGTTTGTATCACGTAAGACACCTTGTTGAAGTGGTGGAAGAATAAGGGGTGCATTATGAAATTAGAAAATCTTAAACCAAGCGCTGGTGCCGTAACAAAAAAAGTGAGAGTTGGTCGCGGAATTGGCTCGGGCATCGGCAAAACAAGTGGTAAAGGTCACAAAGGTCAATGGGCAAGAAGCGGTGGCGGTGTGAAGGCTGGCTTTGAAGGCGGAAACATCCCACTTATCCGCAAGGTGCCTATTCGTGGCTTTAACAACTTTAATTACCGCAAAAATTACTCAACTGTCAATGTTGGCGATTTGGAAATCTTTGAGCCAAATGCAGTTATCACCGAAGAACTTTTGTATCAAACAAGAGTGGTTGGCAAGCGTCAACCTTATGGGCTTAAAGTTTTGGGTGGCGGAGAGATAACAAAACCTCTCACCATTAAAGCGAAAAAAGCTACAAAATCTGCTATCGAAAAAATTGAAAAAGCGGGTGGAAAAATCGAAATCGAGGAGTAATTTATGTTTAAAACTCTCTTTAATGCCTTTAAAGTTAAGGACATTAGAAACAAATTGTTGATTGTGCTTGCGCTCATCCTTGTTTACAGGGTGGGTTGTGCCATTGTCTGCCCAGGGCTTGACATCGGCACGCTCATCGAAGAAGAAACCACAGGCACAACCTTCTTTTCGCTTATGAATATGCTCTCTGGTAACGCACTGGCGAATGGTTCTATCCTTGCGCTGGGCGTTTCGCCGTATATCACAGCGTCCATCGTCATTCAACTTTTGACGGTTGCCATTCCAGCGCTTGAACGCTTGGCAAAGCAAGGGGAAGATGGCAAAAAGAAAATGCAGTTCTACACCCGCATAACCGCACTCGTTTTGGCGATTGCGCAGGCGGTGGGAATTGTGGTTTCATTTAGAGATAACCTCTCGCTTAGGGTGGGTGAAATCGCTTTCCCAACTTGGCTTGTTGGAATCGGCGTTGTGTTACTTCTCACCGCGGGCGCAATGTTCACGGTTTGGATTGGCGAAAAAATCACCAGTCTTGGCGTGTGCGGAAGTGGTATGAGTATCCTCATTTTTGTGGGTATTTTGGCATCTTCTGCGCAAGGCATAAGCGACGCAATCAAGCAAGCAATCGACGACCCAAACAACATTTGGATGATTATCATCTATATCGTTGCTGTCATTCTCATCTTCGGGCTTATCGTGTTTATGGACAACTCCGAACGTAGAGTGCCAGTGAGTTATGCAAAACAAATTAAGGGTAGGCGTATGTATGGCGGGCAGGACACTTACATTCCAATCAAACTCAACAGTTCTGGTGTTATGCCAATCATCTTCGCAACCTCTCTTCTCACATTGCCACAACTTGTGATGTCCATCTTCTGGCCAGACTCATCCGCGCTTGCGTGGTATAATGAGTATCTCGGCACAAGTTCTTGGGTGTATATCGTTATCTTGGCTCTTCTCATCTTTGCGTTTGCTTTCTTCTACTCAATGATAACCTTTGACACCAACGACATTTCAAGAAGATTGCAACAACAGGGCGGTTTTGTGAAGGGCATAAGGCCGGGCAGAGAGACCAGTGAGTATCTCAAAAAAATCTCAAGAAGAATAACCCTTTTTGGTGCGTTTTTCTTAGCGTTTTTGGCGCTTCTTCCAAGTTTGGCGTTCAAAGCGATTGACGATTATTCGGCGCTCACCAGCCTTATCAATGCGTTCAGTGCAACAGGGCTTATGATTATTGTTTCGGTTGCGCTCGAATTTGATAAAAACTTGGAAGCACAAATGTATATGCGAAACTACAAGGGCTTTTTAGATTAAAAATCTAGGAGGAAAAATATGAGAATCATATTACTTGGTGCACCATTTTCTGGGAAAGGCACGCTTGCAAGGAACATTATGAAAGATTTTAACATCGTTCAAATTTCCACGGGCGACCTTTTCCGTGAAAATATAAAAAATGGCACAGAGGTTGGCCTTAAAGCAAAGTCCTATATGGATAAGGGCGAATTAGTGCCAGATGCAGTGACGATTGAAATGTTGAAGGAACGCTTGAAGTGTGACGACTGCAAGAACGGCTTTATTTTGGATGGTTTCCCAAGGAGTATTCCACAGGCGGAAGCATTAAAAGAAATAACCGACATCGACGCAGTTATCGCTCTTGATGTTCCAACCGACGAAATCAAGCGTCGTTGCGTGGGAAGAAGAATTTGTTCTAAATGTGGCGAGATTTATAACACATCTTCCTACTCAAAACCTACTTGCGAGAAATGCGGTTCGCCATTGTTCCAACGGGATGACGATAACTTGGAAACAATCACTCTTCGTCTGGAAGTTTATGAAAAAACAACCGCACCACTCATAAACTTCTACGCTGATAAACTTTATGTTGCCAAAGGTTCACAAGAGGGACCAGAGGAAACATACAAGCCTGTTAAAAACTTTTTGAAGGGGCTTTTAAAGTGATTCAAAAGACCCCGCAAGAGATTGTGCTCATTAAAAAAGCGTGTGAGATAACGCGTGACGCATTAATTCACGCAAAATCGCTGATAAAAGCGGGAATTTCCACGTTTGATATTGACAAATCGATAGAAAAGTTTATAATAGATAGTGGTGGTGAAACTCCTTGTAAAGGCTATATGGGCTACCCAGCAACTTCGTGCATCTCAGTCAATGAAATGATTGTGCACGGCATCCCAAGCAAAAAGGTTATTTTGAAGGACGGCGATATTGTCAGCGTTGACATTGTTGCGTCCTACAAAGGCTATTGCGGTGATGCCACCAGAACATTTTTGGTTGGCGAGGTGAGCGAAGAAAAGAAAAAACTTGTGGAAGTGACCAAAGAATGCTTTTTTAAAGGCATTGAAAATGTGAGAATCGGCGACCGCATTGGCAAAATTTCAAACGCAATTCAAAAGTATGCTGAAAGTAATGGCTATTCGGTGGTTAGAGAACTTGCAGGTCACGGCATCGGGCGAAATATGCACGAGCCACCAGAGGTTTTAAACTATGGCAAAGCAACCGACGGCGCAGTCATTAAAGAGAATATGACAATCGCAATCGAGCCTATGATTAATATGGGCAGAAAAGAGGTGGCGCTTCTTAGTGATGGCTGGGGTGTGGTCACACGTGACGGAAAACCTTCGGCGCATTACGAAAACACCGTTTTGTTCACCAAAAATGGTGTGGAAGTGCTGACTTTGGAGAGTGACGATGAGCATTTTCGAAGGTGATGTTGTGCTGGCGACGGCTGGCAAGGAGAAAGGTAATCTTTTTATCGTTTGGAAAATGGATGGAAAATTTTGCTTTTTGGTGGACGGGAAAAGGTTAAAAATAACCAATCCCAAAAAGAAAAGTGTTAAACATCTTAAAAAAGCCTCAAAAATTGCATTTCCAACCGAAAAACTAAGCGAAAAAGAAGAAAAAGTGAATGCGGAAATTCGAAAATTTTTAAAGGAGAGGAAAATTTATGTCGAAACAAGATGTCATTGAATTTGAGGGCGTTGTCACCGAAGTTTTGCCAAGTATGACTTTCAAGGTCACACTCTCAAACGGCCACGTGATAACCGCTTACATTTCCGGCAAGTTAAGACAAAATTTTATTCGCATCATTGAAGGCGACAAAGTGAAAATTGAGATGAGTCCGTATGACCTCTCGAAAGGTCGCATAACTTGGAGAGACAAGGGTTAAAAAGGAGCAAAAAAATGAAAGTTAGAGCATCTGTAAAGCCTATGTGCGACAAATGCAAAGTCATTAAGCGCGACGGCAAAGTTATGGTTATTTGCTCAAAGAGCAAAAAACACAAACAAACACAAGGTTAAAAAGGAGAATTTAAAAAATGGCAAGAATTGCTGGTGTTGACCTTCCAAACGACAAAAGATTGGAATATGGTTTGACTTATATTTATGGTATCGGCGTTAAAACCTCGCAAGAAATTTGCGAAAAAACAGGCATCTCAATGGATACCCGTGTGAAGGATTTGACTGAGGACCAGGTTGCTAAACTTCGTAACTATATCGAGAATCAACTTATCGTTGAAGGCGAACTTAAATCAAGAGTTAGTATGAACATCAAAAAACTTGGCGAAATCGGTTGCTATAGAGGCATTCGCCACAGAAAGGGACTTCCTGTTCGCGGTCAAAGCACGAAAAACAACGCGCGCACAAGAAAGGGTCCAAAGAAAATCGTTAGCGGTAGTGCTAAGAAAGGTAAATAAGAGGTAGATTATGGCAAACGTAAAAAATAAGAAAACAAAGGTTAGAAAAAGAGTTAACCAGAAGATTGAAAAAGGTCAAGTTCATATCACAACTTCTTTCAACAACACAATCGTATCTTTCACTGATATGACGGGTGGGGTTATTTCTCAATGCTCGTCTGGCAGACTTGGGCTTAAAGGCTCAAAGAAAAGCACTCCATTTGCTGCGCAAACCTGCGTTGAAAGAGCCGCTGAAACCGCTCTTAGCGCCGGAATGAAAGATGTTGAGGTTTATGTTAAAGGTCCAGGACAAGGCAGAGAAAGCGCCATCCGCGCCCTTGGAACGCTTGGCTTTAATGTTACATTAATTAAGGATGTTTCGCCAATCGCTCATAACGGTTGCAGACCTCCAAAAAGAAGAAGAGTTTAAAAGGAGAATGAAAAATGGCAAGAAAAATTGAGCCTGATTGCCGTCAGTGCAGGAGAGAGGGGCGTAAACTTTTCCTTAAAGGCGAAAGATGCACAACCAAAAAGTGCGCTATGGAAAGACGTCCTGTTGTTCCTGGACAACACGGAGCATCAAGAAAGAAGGTTACTGAATATGGTCTCCAACTTCGCGAAAAGCAGAAGGCAAAGAGAATGTATGGTATCTTAGAGAAACAATTTAGAAAGTATTATGAAGAGGCAGTTCGAATGAAAGGCGTAACTGGTGACAATATGCTTTCCTTAATCGAAAGACGCCTCGACAACGTTGTTTACAGAATGGGTATTGGTGCATCTCGCGCTGAGTGCCGTCAAATTGTAAACCACGGTCAAATTTGCGTGAATGGCAAAACTGTAAGCATTGCTTCTTACATTGTGAAGGCTGGCGATGTTATCTCTATTAAAGAGAACAAGCGCGAACTTCAAATGTTTAAGGACCTTAAAGGTATGCGTCTTGTAACGCCAAAATGGGTGGAGTTCGACCCAGAAACGCTTACTGGAAAAGTGCTTTCTAATCCACAAAGAGAAGATATTGATTCTGACATTAAAGAACAACTTATCGTAGAGTTCTATTCGAGATAGTTTTAGGGGGATTTTGATTATGATGGAAATGGAAAAACCAAGAATCACTTGTGAGGAAACTGACGGCGGAAGTTTCGCAAGATTTGTTGTTGAACCGCTTGAAAAGGGCTATGGTATCACGCTTGGCAACTGTATGAGAAGAACACTTTTGAGTTCGCTTCCAGGCTCAGCGCCAATCGCGTTCCGTATTGCTGGTGTTGCTCACGAATTTTCAACAATTAGAGGGGTGACTGAGGATGTTGTTGATATCGTTTTGAACCTCAAAGGTTTGGCTGTGAAATGCTCTAACCAAGAGAAAAACTTTATCACCTATCTTCGTTTAAGAAAAAACACGCCTGGTGAAGTTACCGCAAAAGACTTTGAGTTTAACGACGAATGCCAAGTTTTGAATCCAAATTTGCACATATGCACACTTGATGAGGGCGCAGTGCTTGATATGGACGTTATGATTGGCAACGGCAGAGGCTTTGTTCCAGCGGATGAAAACAAGGAAAAATATGACAACATCGATTTCATCGCAATGGACAGCATCTTTTCGCCAGTTAAGCGCGTGAATTTTAATGTTGAACCAACTCGTGTGGGCAACAGCATTGACTATGACAAGTTGATTTTGGAAGTCAACACAAACGGCACAACTTCGGCAAGAGAAATTGTAAGTTTGGCTGGCAAAATTGTCAACGAACACGTGAATTTATTTATCGAACTTTGCGCACAAATGAGCGATGTCAGCATTCTTGTTTCAAAAGAAGAAGATAAGCAAGTGAAACTTATGGAACTTCCAATTGAGGATATGGACCTCTCGGTTAGGTCGTATAACTGCTTGAAGAGAGCAGGCCTCAACACAATCCAAGACCTTCTAAAAAAATCAAAAAGCGATATGTTTAAAGTGCGCAATTTGGGCGCAAAAAGTGTGGAAGAAGTTATCAATAAATTGGAAAGTTATGGATTTACTCTCCGCAAGGATGAAGAATAATTAAAAGGAGAAAGAAAATGGCTAACGATAAATTAGGCAGACCTTCAAAGGAAAGAAAAGCCCTTCTTCGTGGACTTGTTTCCACATTGCTTTGGAAAGGTAAAGTGGAAACCACCCTTGCAAAGGCTAAGGCAACGGCAAGAGAGGCTGAAAAACTCATCACTATCGCCATCAATTCCTATGAGGATACAACCAAGGTTGTGAAGGAAGTTAAGGGTGCTGACGGCAAGAAGGTGAAGAAAGAGGTTCTTAATGATGGACCAAAAAAACTCAATGCCAGAAGAAAGATTATGGCTTATGTCTATGATTTGCAAGAGCAAAGAAAAGAGAAAGAGTCAAAAGAGGCGTTTAAGGCACGCATTGAGGGCATCAACCATCCACTTTTGGAAAAGATTTTCAACGTTCACGCTCCAAAATACGCAAAGCGCGCAAAGGAACTTGGGCAAGGTGGTGGCTACACTCGCGTTATCAAACTTGGAATGCGTAAAGGCGATGCCGCTGAAATGGCAATAGTTGAGTTGGTTTAATTAAAAATTTGAATGCAATTTTGTAAAGAAAATTTATTAAAAAAGAATTAACTCAATAAACCTAAATCAATTTAATAAAATTAATAAAAAAAATTACAGGCTGTTCTGTAATTTTTTTATTACTCAAAAAAAGTTTAAAAGTGAAAGTTTTATAATTAAAAATAACTTTTAAAAATTGAAATTTTTTTCTTTATATATACAAATGCTTCAACTTTGCCTAATTTTTTTCCTTGCTAATTCATTTTGCGCTTTATTTAACTTCGCTTTGCAAGTTAAAAAGGGCAAATAATATTGTGAGCATCGCGCGCTTGCTTGTTAAGAAAAATAATAATCATTGCGTTAAGAAAAATAAAAAACATTGCGTGCTGAACAAAAAATAAATAACAAGATGAAAAAATTGTAAAATAAAAAAGAACTTTGTGCAATTCAAAGTTCTTTTTTTGACAATCAGCAACGTCTTTGTTTTATTAGTTGTGTGTTGCTTTTACTTTTGCTTTTGGCATTGAGCAACGATACCTTCGGTGGTTTCAACCGCTTTGATTTCTGCCAACTTGTAATTCTTGTTAGCGTTTGAAGGGTTTTCGTTTGCGATTTTTTTGTAAAGCGCCGTTTTTGTGAAAGCCAAAAATTCCTTTACTGCTTTTAGCTCTTCTGCTGTAAGCGATGTTGCCAGATGAGCAATTTGACTTGTTGTGGATTTGCTCATACTTTGCGCTCTTTCAATGTCATCTTTCTTGAATGCTAATGCCGACAAATATGCTTTTTTCAACTCATTATCGTCAAGCGTTGGATTGTCTTTGGCAAAAGTTTCAAGTCCTACACGTTGATACTCATAGTTGAGCGTGTAGATGCTACCAGAAAGAATTTCGGTAAGCGCTTTGATATGCTCGAGCATACGGTTTCTTCTACTAAAATCCATAATTTACCTCCTTTTAAATTTATGGTTATTCACCCTATATCTTACCTTGGCTGGCGTTCTAAATGATGCTTTGTTTATTTTTTAGAACAAACATCCTTTCTGCTGAGGTGAGATATGCAATGCACCCATTTTATCACAAATGCCACATAAAAGTCAATAGATTTTTTTAAAAAATTTGTCGAATGTGAAAAAAGTTAAAAAATGAACGAAAAATTGCCAAATTTTTGTCAAAAACATAAAAAATTTTAATAGATTCTAACGAATTTAGCGCGATTTACCTGTCAGCACTGTTTCATCAGCCTTACTCAAATGCGAACTTGTCGCGCTCGACTCAACTTTAATTAGTAAACATTGATTTGTGAGGAATGTTACTCTAAAATTATAATCTCCTCTTCGAAATTTATGCCTGTTTTTTGCTTAATAAAAGATATCAGCGCGCGGACGTCAGCCGACTTAGCGCTACCAATATTCACAATGAAACCAGCGTGTTTTTGCGAAATTTCCGCCCCACCAATTTTGCTTCCTTTAAGAGAAAACTCGTCGATAATTTTTGCTGGCAACAACTTGCCTCGCTTAAAAACACTACCAGCGCTGGGCTTATCGAGAGGTTGAGAGTGTTTTCGGTTTTCGAAGTATTCTTTTTGCAAGTTTAATATCTCATTTTTCTCACCATTAGCAAGTTTTATCTCAGCGCCCAAAATTATGCCGTCAATGTTCGATTTTCGATGCTGAAAATTTATGTCTTTTCGCCTTAACCACCGCACTTTCCCGCCACTTAGCACTTTGACGCGAAGAACAAAATTGGCAATTTCGCTCCCATATGCGCCACCATTCATATAAATAAGCCCACCAAAACTTGCAGGAACGCCGTAACTCCATTCAAGCCCTGTAAGCGAATTTAAAGCGCAAAAATTGTGAAGAGAAAAGAGATTTGTGCCAGCCTCCACATAGACTTTTGCGCCGGTTGAAGTTGAGCGTAGAATTTTGATTTTATCAAATTTTTTTAGCGAAATTAGAACACTTTTAAGGTCGTGGTCGGGGAAAAGAAGATTGCTACCATTCCCCAAAATAAAATATGGCAAGTGGGAATTTTCGCAATCTTTAATCACTTTTTTTAGGTCAGCAAGATTTTTTGGGAATAAAATTGTGCCTCGAGCGCCGATTTTGAAAGTGCAATAATTTTTAAGGTCAGCGTTCTC
Organism: uncultured Clostridia bacterium; assembly: GCA_944350265.1. GTDB lineage: Bacteria > Bacillota > Clostridia > Christensenellales > UBA1242 > Caccovivens. The sequence goes on along the minus strand of CALVOG010000003.1, from coordinate 89,594 downwards.
TATTTTTTCCACATACTCAAACATATATTCCTATATGCGCACCACCCACACATTTGACAAATTATAAAATTCTTGCTATCATAAGAAGAAGCTAGAACGAGAAGCGAAGAAATCTATAAGAGTGCTAACTTTTGAAACTAGCAGAGAAGGAACTTTTCAAAAAAATAGCAAAGCTCTTTTTCATATTAGTTTTAAAAACTATAGTCTAGGCACGTTTTATTTTTTAATCTTATTGATAAATCTTCGTTTTCGATGGTTGTCTGTAAGCCTTGATTTGTTACTATTAATGCGAGGTTTAACATTTCTACAAGAGTATTTTCTAGTTATGTGAAATTTAATTTGCTTTGAAAAACATAGAAACTCTCAAATTTTTGTTAAAAAACACTAACTTAATTTGTTGTTACAAAAAATTGTATGTTTTAATGAAAAATTATTTTTTATTAATTCTTATGATAAAATAAAAAAGGAGGAAATTGTGAAAGCGGTTATTCAGCGCGTGAAAAGTGCGGAACTTAAAGTGGATGAAAAGTTAATTTCAAAAATTGGGCGAGGCTTAGTTGTCTATTTTTGCGTTGAAAAAGATGATGCCGAGGGCTTAATTTTGTATTTTTCTAACAAAATTGCTAATCTTCGAATTTTTAGTGATGCATTTGGAAAAATGAATTTGTCGGTTAAAGATGTTGGCGGGGAGATTTTGCTGATTTCGCAATTTACCCTAGCGGGCGATGCAAGCCACGGATTTCGTCCTTCATTTACAACCGCGGAAACGCCAGAGCGGGCAAACAAAATTTATTTGCTTCTTGCGAGCGAATTGAATAAAACCGCACCGACAAAAACAGGTGTCTTTGGTGCGGATATGCAAATCTTGCAAGAAAACTACGGCCCTGTGACAATAATTTTAGAGAAAAAAGAAAAATAGATTTGATAATAAATAGTAATTTTTTTAATAAAAAGTAGCAATTTTTCGATAAAATAGCAATTTTTTTGAAGAAAAATAAAATTTTTATTAAAATCAATTAGATTTTTTATAAAAACAAGATTTTTAACAAAAATTGCATCTTTAAAAACTAAGAAAATGTCACATCATCAAGTTAAGAATAAATATAAAAATTAAGAATATTGAAAATAAATGAGCTTATCAAATAGGTGGATATTTTAAGAAATTAATAGACCTCTGTGAAGTTGTGGATATTTAAAAAATTTATAGACCTATGTGAAGTTGTTGAGGGTAACTAAGAAAATTCATTCATATTTTAATTTGTCACGTGTAACAGTGTAAATTTCCGTAAATATGTTGCAATTTTTCGCAAAAAATGTTAAATTATATAGTAGATTGAAAGGAGATAATATGAAAAGAAATTTGCTATTTTCAGGTGCAATTATTGGAGTTGTTTGCTCTTCGCTGACAGTATTTTTTTGCTTCATTTACTTTTTCGTGGCAATGGGTATGTTTGCAACATTGCAGGACCCAACTCTTACTGGCGAATTGAGCGAGGCTGACCTCACCGCACTTTACACAACTTGTGTGGTGCTATTAATTATTTGCGCTATATTTGTAGTTATTGGGATAATTGGAATTGTGTTCAACGCGAAGTCAATTTCCATCTCAAAATTACCACACGACCAGTTCACATCTCGTCAAGGAACCGTTATAACTGCGATTGTTTTCAACTTTATAAGTTTGACGATGATCTCCATCGTGGGTGGCATTCTTATGATTGTTGACCTTGCGCGCGAAAAAGAGAAGGCGAGTGCGTCAGTGGCTGATAGCGATAAAAACTCCCAAAATAACGACACTCAAAAACCGCAGGGCGCTGAGCAATATGTCAACACTGAGAGCAAAAGTTCGGGCTACGAGGATTTGGAGGCGAAACTCAATAAGATTAAGGCACTTAAAGACCAAAACCTCTTGTCGGAGGAGGAATATGAACGTCTCCGCGCCGATTGCTTCAGCAAATATTTCAACAAATAAGTCAAATTAAGTTAAAAGGTGTGCAAATGCGACAAGAAAAGCGTTTGCGCATCTTCTTTTTTATTTTAAAATTAAGTTATGAAAAAGTTTGATAAGTTTTTGAAAGGCGCGCTGTCGTTTTGCGCATACACACTTTTATTTTTCGTCCTGCAAAACGCCAGCATAAACAATCTTCTCTATCCATTCGCGTTTGGTATGCTTTTTGCGCTTGCGTGGGCTAACCAAAAGGTCTATCTTTTAATTCCCGCATATTTGATTTCAGGGCTTGCGATTAATTTCTCATTTGAAAACGCCATTTCGCTCCTCACAACCTCGTTTTTTCTAATCGTGCCGTATTACATTCACGTACTTTGCAAAAAAGTTATGAAAAAGTGGGAGTTTGGGCTTTTTGCGCTTCTATCACAGACGGCATTTTTGGTTTTTAGCATACTCGAAAATAACTCGATTTTGCTTTCCGCCGTCAACATCATTCTTGGCGTTTTATATATGTTCTTGGCGATTGTCATCTTTGAGGCGCTGGTGGTGCGAGGCTTCACAGGAAAATTGACAACGCTCGAATTCGTTGCGCTTTTTGTGCTTGTTTTAAGTTTATGTTCGGGGCTGGTTGGGGTAAAAATTGGAGAGTTTTCTTTATTAAAACTTTTTGTTTCGCTGATAATTTTGATTTTCGCCTACACTTCAACCTCTATTTTAACACTTTTATGCGCAATCACGGCGGGCTTAGGGGCGCTTTTTGCAACAAATAATCCAATTTTTGTCACGCCGTTTGCCATTTGGGCGTTATGCGCGCTGGTTTTCAAAAACTATCACAAAATCTTTATGGTGGTGGGAATGCTTTTGGGTGAATCGGTGGCGGGGTTATATTTTCAACTCTATCCATCATTCGGCATTGTGGAGGTTTTACCACTTGTTATCTCCTCGGCAGTGTTTCTACTTTTACCCAACAAACTTCTCGGTGAATTTTCGGCAATTTTCAACCTTTCAAAGGATAGGCTGGCAATGAAAAATGTGGTTAATCGCAACAGGGAAATTCTCGGCAAGCGTCTAAAAAATCTCGCAGAAGTTTTTAAGGAAATGAATGAGATTTATCGAAATATGGTGAAAAAGGGGATGTCGAAGGAGGAGGTGAAAAGCATTCTATACAAGGAAATATGCGAAAAGATTTGTGCATATTGCAGTGAGCGCAACCATTGCCATCGCACGTTTGCTGACAGCACAAAAAAAGTTTTCGAAGAGTTGACTTTGGTGGCTTTTGAGCGTAAGGCAACGCTTTTAGATATTCCGTCCTACCTCACTTCGCGATGCAAACAGACCACGGCGATACTCGGCTCCGTCAACGCGCTCACTGCGCAGTATAAGAAATATATGTCGATGATGCGGGAGGTGGATTCCAGCAAACTCATTATCGCCGACCAACTTCTTGGAATCAGCAAGGTTGTGGAAACGCTTTCGAAGGATGTGGATGCAAGTGTGTCGTTTGATTCTGTGCGCGAAAACAAAATTTTGGACGAGTTGACCTATCACAACATCATATGCATTGATGCGGTGGTGTTCGAAAAAGATATCCACACAATGATTGTTTCGCTTGTTGTGCGAAACGAGGATGCCGAAAAGTTACGAATTGCCGATTGCGTCAGTCGCGTATGCGGGCAAAAGATGGCGGTGTTTGAGATTTTTTCGAGCGCAAGACCAAATTACACGGTGGTCAACCTGAAAACGGCACCGCGCTATGGGGCGATGTTTGGTGTTAGTCAAAAGACCAAGGGAGGCTCCACGGCAAGTGGCGACAATTACTCCATTTTAAAAATCGACGGCGACCGCGTGCTGTTTGCAATAAGCGACGGTATGGGAAGTGGCGAAAAGGCAGAAAATTTCAGCGACCTCTCGCTTGCGCTTGTGGAAGATTTTTACCGAGCGGGGTTTGATAATGAAATTATCATCTCGTCGGTGAACAAACTTCTCACACTTCACAAGGACGATATTTTTTCGGCGATTGATGTGGGCGTGCTGGACTTAAAAAGTGGAATTTGCGACATTATCAAAATGGCAAGTCCGCCAACATATATAATAAGCGCTGAGAATGTAAAAACGCTGAACTCCTCGTCGCTACCGCTAGGCGCCGTTGATGACGCGAAGGGCGCTGTGCAGAAGGAGGTGATTTCCAACGAGGATGTGATTGTGCTTTGCTCCGACGGCGTTTTTGATAGTTTTAAGGACGACGAACTTTTCAAAGAGGAAGTTTTAAAGATAAAGACGAAAAATCCGCAAGAGTTAGCCGACCAAATTTTGGAAACCGCACTTGCGAAGAATAAAGGTTACGCCATTGATGATATGACAGTTTTGGTGCTGAAAATCTTTGAAAATTAGGTGGCGCTATTTTTGCATAAAAACAAGCCAATAGAAAAATCACAAAAAAAATAGCGCGAATTTTAATAAAAAATCGCAAAAAAGTGCGTTTTTCTGCATTTTTTACTAAATTTTCAACAAAGATATTGTATTTTATGCTTTTTTATTGTATAATACAATTAGAAAAGGTTGGGAACTATGGACGGAATTTTAGATTTTATTAAGGCTAACAAACTTGTGAAAAAAGGTGATGTGGTTGGCGTTGGCGTCAGTGGTGGCGTTGATTCAATGTGCCTTCTTCACTACCTCAACAGCGTGAAAGATATTTTGGATATTGACGTCGTCGGCATTCACATCAATCACGGCATCCGCGAAGAAAGTTACGACGAGGCAAAGTTTGTGCTTGACAAGTGCAAGGAAATGGGAGTTAGGGTATATAAATTCACCATCGACTCCAACAAGATTGCCAAAGAGAAAAAAGTGAGTTTGGAAACGGGCGCGCGCGAAGGGCGGTATGGAGTTTTTGAGGCGCTTGTTAAGAAGGATATTGTTGATAAGATTGCGCTCGCTCATCATATGAGCGACCAGGCGGAAACCATTTTGATGCACCTTTTTCGCGGGGCAGGAATCAAAGGCGCGAAGGGTATGGAGCCGATTAGGGACGGAATTTATATCCGCCCAATGCTCAACATTTCTAAGGAAGAAATTTTAGAGTATGCGTCGCTCAACAACATCGAATATGTGGAGGATGCCAGCAATAATGACAACTCTTACAGCCGAAACTATATGCGCAATGTTGTGATGAAGGATATTTTGGCGCGTTGGCCAAACGCCATTGAGGCGATTAACAATTTTTCGCGCACTGTTTGTGAGGATGACGACTATATCGACGCCAACATCGACCTTAATTCACTGGTTGTTGACGATAAGGTTGTGCAACTGCCGTGCAGTGTTTTTAGGCTTCATAGCGCGGTATACTCAAGGCTGGTATTCAAAGCGCTTTCGATAATCGGCGTGAAAAAGGATATTGAGAGGAAGCATATCGAAATCATCAAAGATTTGGCGCTTAATTTAGATAACGGCAAAAAGGTTAAACTTCCGCTCGACGTTTCTGTGCGAAAAGAATATGGTTTTCTCACTTTTGAGAATGTTTTTGTGGAAAAACCGGTGCTTCGAAAGCCTAACAAGTGCTTTTCGTTTGATGTTGAAAACTTTGGGACTGTAACCATTAAGCGCGTGAAAACCGATGACCTCTCTAATGGGTTGTATTTTGACTATCGAAAGGTGCCGAAGGATGCCTACTGGCGATTTAGAGAGGACGGCGATGTGTTCGAAAAATTCGGTGGAGGCACGAAAAAACTGAAATCCATTTTTATAGATAAAAAAATTCCGCTTAGGAAGCGCGACTATATTCCAGTGCTAGCAAGCGGAAATGAGGTCTATGTCATCGCAGGCGTGGCGATAAGCGAAAAAGTTAAGGTGGAGGATGTGCCAACTTGTTACCGCGTGACAGTGGAATAACATAGAAACCTTGAAGTTTTAAAATTGGTTAAATTTATAATTAAGTGCCACGCCTATGTTTTAGGCTTTAAACGTTTAAAATAAGAAGAATGAACTTAAAAACCAAGTTCCTTTTTTTAAAATAATAAAACCAAGTTGAAAACATTAAAATTAGGTAAAAAAAATATAAAAATTAAGTCGAAAATATTAAAAAAGGTTAAAAAATATTAAAATTAAGTCAAAAATATTAAAAAAGGTTAAAAAATATTAAAATTAAGATAAAAATATTATAATCGTGTAAAAAAAGTTAATTTGATATTAGTGAGAAAAAGCAAAGGAAATTAAAAAACCAAGTTCCTTTTTTATTAGTAAAAATAAGCGGGCTGTTTTGTGGATAGCGGCTGTGGATAGCGCCATTGATTATTAAAAATTCGCTTGCATTGAGGAACTAGCGAACCTCACAACAAGCAGGAATAACACTACGGGCAGTGGAGTTAAGGTGGGCATAGTTGAGTTAATTTTGGTGAAATAGTTATAAAAATTGTGAAAAAAATTTATCTAAAAAGTTAAATGTGACGGAAAGTGTCGCAAAGTTCACTTGAAAATGTGATATAATGCTTTTGAAAAAGGAGAGAGAGTATGACTTTTGGTGAAAAACTTAAAAAACTAAGAATAGGCAACAAGTTGACGCAAGACGAACTTGCAGATAAAATTTTTGTGACGCGCACAGCCATTTCAAAATGGGAGACGGATAGAGGTTTTCCAAATATGGAAAGTCTTAAAATGCTTTGCAAAGTTTTTGATGTTTCAATTGATGCGCTAATTAGTGATGAAGATTTAGAGAATAGAAAAATTTTAGATGACAAAAAGGCAAAATCTTGTTTTTGGGGTGCAATGGCAGGTTTTTTGCTGTGTGTGGCGTTTACGATTGTCAGCGCGACAACCAAGATTCCATACTTTATGCTTGGGAGTTTCGTTGGCGTTATCGTTTACGCCGTTTTAGCATTTTTTTCAACTCCAAGGTATAAGCGAGATGAGGCAATCAAAACGAATCGGGCAAAATTTATAATCCCTAAAATTATAGTCATCATTTGCTTGTTTAGTGTTATGGTGGGAGTTGCGCTCGAAATTTTTTTTGGTATAGATAAATAAAAAACGCAAAAAAATGCGTTTTTTATTTATTTTTTTATTTGTTTTTAATATTTTTTTGAATTTATTTATTTTTGATGATTCTTTTGAGCAAATTTTAATGTTTCACTTGGATGCTAAGTAAATTTTTATTTTTTGCTATCTATAATGCTTTTACTAATTTGGCGTGATTTTATTATTTAAAATTTTTTATAGATTTGGAGTGGTTTTATTATTTTTAACTTTTTGGTTAAAGTAATTTTTCAATTTCATGCTAATTTTAATGCTTTTACAAATTTGGAGTGGTTTTTTTGAATTTTTTTTGCGATTTTAAGCAGTTTACATTTAATTGAACTATAAATTTTCTAAGCCGTAACTATAAACATTTGTCAAATTTAGTCTTGTGAACATCTTATATTTACTGCACGCGTTTTCAAACAGGATGTATAATTTATCGTCTTTAATTGTTATCTCTTCGCTCATTGGTGGGAGAGTTTTCTCGGAGGTTGGCTGGTCTAGGATATAGGTTTTCAGTTCCATTTCCTCGTCTTTATTTGCGCCAAATCCACCAAAGGTGTGAGTGATGTAATTTTCGCTATCTATTATATTGTCATATGCTAAAAGGGCTGAACTTGGAAGGCTGTAAGAAGTGGAAAGAATGATTTTGTCGCTTGTCACCACCATACCCTGCACGAGAGATGTGGTGGAAATTGCGTAATCAGGCGTGGCGTCAATTCCACATTCGGCGCTGTTGTTGATTGTGTATGCAAAGGTCACTGCTGTGTTAAGCCCGTTAGCGGTTTCAATTTTGTGCGAATCATCTCTCTCATAATTTCCGCTTCTATAAAATTCGCCAACAAGCAGTTTGTTATTATAAATTGTTACAAAATCGGCTCCGTTTGGTGCGGAAAAAGTGGAATCAATCTCAATCTCGGCGCCGTTTTCAGCGTTTAAAAGTGTTTGCAGTTTTATGTAATTCACCTTGCCGTCGCCGACAATCCACACGCCTTCGCCGTCGCTCGCCACTCCGCCCGCGTGTTCTAAGTAAGGTGTTTCGCCGTCTAATAGGGTGATGTATTTAACGCTGTCGTCGGAAATCGTATAGACCCTCGATGGGGAACCGTTTGCCATATACCCACTAACCAAAAAGGAGTTTGAGTTTTGCTCGTATGCCAGCCCTTGTGGCACAAAGCCCTCACTAAGCCCTGGCACTTCAAATTCGGCGGTTGCTTTTGAGAAAAAAGGCCGGTAGATTTCGCCGAAGTAGTAGACAAGTGCGAAGATAGAAAAGGCGGTGAAGAGTATGGTCATAATCAAAAAAAGCACGAATTTACCTTTTGAAATTTTCATATTATCCTCCTATCTTAATTTTAGCATAGCGCTTAATGTTAATGCAAACAAATAACCAATTTTTCTTTTTGGTGGAATGCAGAGTTTTAATTTTTAAAGTTTGCTATTATCTACGCTTTTTTTATTTTTATCGCTCTTTTATTAATTTTTATTAAATTTTTTCATTTTTTTAATGTTTTTTTATTAAATTTTATTAAATTTTATTAATTTTTTGCGATTTTTACGTTTTATAATTATTTTGTATTTTTAATATTTTTCACTTCATTTCACTTTTAATGTCCGTCATTTGGTTTCCTATAATTTTCATTTCAACATATGTGCATCTATTTGTGTATAAATATGCGCGTTCATTTGTTGGCCCTAAAAGAAATGTTTGGGTAAAATAAAATTTTGTATCAAAACGCAAATATTGAGAAAATAATTAAGTAACTGAAAAAAGTTTTAAAAATTGTTTTGATTTTTTAAGTATTTTTATTATAATATAACTGTGAGGGTTCTATCATTATGACACCGCGGTTGTTGTTGTGATAGAAAACTATCATTATGATAGCGAAAAGGAGAATTTATGAAAATTGCAATTTCCGCCGAAAGCACAATCGACTTGCCAAAAGAGATGCTTAATGAGTTTGACATTCACACTTTGCCATATACCATTATTTTGGGCGACAAGGAATTTCTGGACGGCGAAATTTTGCCCGAGGAAATTTTCAAGTTTTATGAGGAAACCAAAACTTTGCCAAAGACCTCGGCAATCAACGCGGTGCAGTATGAGGAGTATTTCAAAAATCTTTTAAAGGAATATGATGCTGTTGTTCATTTTTGTTTGTCGAGCGAAATATCAAGTTCGTGCAAAAACGCGATGGAGGCGTCGCAAAAACTTAAGAACGTTTTTGTTGTGGATTCAAAGTCGCTTTCAACTGGCATTGCGCTTCAAGCAATCTATGCTTCAAAACTTGTGAGCGGTGGGGCGAGCGCGGAAGAGGTTTACGAGAAATGCTTAAGAAGAGTGCCTTTTGTTCAAGCAAGTTTCGTTTTGAAAAAATTGGAATTTTTGTATAAGGGTGGGCGATGCTCGGCGCTCTCTTATTTTGGCGCAAATTTGTTGCAGATACGTCCGCAGATTATTTTGAAAGACGGCAAAATGGGTCCTTATAAAAAATATCGCGGAAATATGGATAAGGTTGTGAAAAATTATTGCGCCGACACCCTTGACGAGTTTAATAACCCAGACCTAGAGGTGGGCTTTGTCACTTACACAACGGCAACCGAAAAAATGGTTGAGGAGGCTAAAACTGCTCTGCGCGAGCGCGGTTTTAAAACCATATACGAAACCAAGGCGGGTGCGACCATTTCCAGCCATTGCGGAGAAAACACATTGGGCATTTTGTATATAAATGACGGCGGAGAAAGTAAATAAAGGAGACAAGGTTAAATCATTTTAAAGCTAGCAAAAAAATAAGAAAAGGAGTTCTACTTTTATCGGTAAAACTCTTTTTTAATTAGTTTGAAAATTTATAGACTAAAACTCTTTATATCCAATTAAAAATCTAAAATTTTGTGTTTATTTAATAAAATTGATGTTTAATCTATTATATCTTTGCTATTGATTAATTTTTGTTGCGTTTTTGTTGAAAATAACAGTGTTGTAAAAAATGCGGTTAAATATTTTATATTTGCACATATTAAACATATGAGCATATTTAAGAAGAAAAAGAAGAAGTTTCAAAGTAAAGCCGACCCGCTGGGTTCTTATACGGGCGTGCCTGAAAATCCGTATGAACAACCTGTTCAGGACGCTGATGATTTATAGCGAAAATAAACTAGAAGGGTTGGTTTATCTTAAACTTGATTAAACAAAATGGACTTAGCAAGGAAATTTTTATATATCACAAAATAAAGGTTGTTTATTATAAATATTTTTTAAACTAATAAAAATCACATAAAAACACGAAAAAATCATAAAAAATGCTGTATTTTTTAGATTTTTCTTGAAAATTAACATAAAAAAGTGTATTATATGTGTAATGAGTAAAGATTTAACTAAGCTGAGTTATGCTCAATTAGTAGAAAGAAGTTTGATGAAAAAGTTTCGAAAGTCGATATGGACTAAGTTTATTCTTGCGCTAAAACGATATAAACTTGTAAATGAAGGTGATAAAATAGCAGTTTGTGTTTCGGGTGGAAAAGACAGTATGCTCCTTGCTAAACTTATGCAACAGTTAAAAAAGATTAGCGATGTAAATTTTGAAGTTTTATATATTTGTATGAACCCCGGGTATAACGAAAAAAATTTAAAGCAAATAGAAGAAAATGCAAAAAAACTTGAAATTCCTCTCCATATTTTTGAGAGTGATATTTTTGATAGTGTTGTGAATGTGGAAAAATCTCCATGCTATCTTTGCGCTAGAATGAGGAGGGGTTACCTTTACAGCGAGGCGCAGAAGCTAGGATGCAATAAGATAGCCTTAGCGCATCACTTTAATGATGTTATTGAAACTACGCTTGTGGGAATGTTTTATGGGGCGCAACTTCAAGCTATGCCACCAAAGCTTCGCTCAAAAAATTTTGACGGAATAGAACTTATTAGACCTCTATATTATGTTGAAGAAAAAGATATTTTAGCATGGAAGGACTATAACGAACTAAAATTTTTACAGTGTGCGTGTAGGTTCACCGAGATGTCGCAAAACGAAGATGAGATTTCGCCTAGTGCAAGGCTAAATATCAAAAATTTAATCAAAGAATTGCGCGAAAAAATTCCAGATATCGAAAACCATATCTTCAAAAGCATTCACAACTGCAATGTTGACACCATGGTCGGCTGGAAGCACCACGAAAAGTATATCGACTTCAACGAGTTCTATGATAGCGAGAATAAGGAAGATTGATATATTGTTTTAAATTTAAACTATATTATTTGTGTTTTTTTTGCATTTTACAAAACAATACATTATTAAACTTGATTATTTTCTTAAGCAAATTTGTTGCAATTAATTTTTCTTTGCACCCTTTAAAATTGGATATTGACAACAGTTGATTTTTGTGTTATACTTTTGACAACAATGTGGGGGAGGGGTAAAGTTTATGAGAAAATTAAATGAAAAAGAGTTGGCGTTAGGAAATAGAATAAGAAAAGCGGTTATGGCTCATGATTTCTCAAAAGTTGAAGAAATGCTTAATGAATTAGGTGATGAGCAATTCTCTTTAGATGTTGCACTTTATAAAGCGCTTGTGGAGTATAAAGAGAATAAAAGCGAAGCGAAGTTTGAGGAAATAAAGGATTTGTTCGACAAAGGAGCGTCATTTGAAAGAGTTCTTGTAGACTATAAGGAATTATGTAAAAAAAGGGTTTGGATGTTTATAAGAGAAACCGAAGATGCGGTTAAGGCCCATGATTTCTCAAAAGCTGAAGAAATGCTTAATGAATTGGGTGATGAGCGATTATCTTTAGATGTTGCGCTTTATAAAGCAATTGTGGAGTATAAAGAGAACAAAAATGAAGCGAAGTTTGGAGAAATAAAGGATTTACTCGACAAAGGTGCGAACATATCTCAAACAATAGCATCTTATTCATTATTTTGGGAATTTTCTACTTCGCCAGAGATTCTAGATGTTATGCTTGAAATGATGAGAAGAGGGATTGAGCTTGGTTATGGTTATGAGAATCCGAAAAATTGTTTTGTATATTATTATAATCAGCTGGGTTTCTCGCCACATGTTAATCCGCAGTCAATAAAAGATTGTTATGGAAAACTTACTCCCGAATATATGAGAATTGCAGTATTAGCAAATTGTTATGCTGTTTTAAGAAATTTAAAACAAACTGATTATAAATATCCTTTTAATGAGCTAATTTGGCTTAGCGATAATACATATTTTAGCGAATTTAAATATGATTTTGAAAAGAATGGTTGGGATGTTGAAAATGATGGACGAACTGATTTAATTAAAGAACATGAAAAGGTTTGTATTAAAGAATTAAGAAAAGTAAAGGCTCATTTGAATCCAAAATCAGAGGAATATCGTAGAAATATAGAGATGATCAATGATTTTGTTGATAAGTTTTTAACTTCAGCAAGCAAAGAAATTGAGTCTGTCAAAGGTGCGTCATCTTCAATATTTAAGCGTAAACATTCGGGTGATGATGCTCGTTCTCATCACAAAGATTTTCCACAAGAAGAACGCGTAAGATAGTATTGTAAAGAATAATTAAATTAACAAACAAAATAGCAAAACTTTTTGAATAAATCACTACCTTTTGCACATTCTATGTGTGGGAGGTAAATATGGAAAAGTATAGACCTGGTGAAAGTGTTCCTGAATCTGGCGAATATACCGCTTACAGCAGGGACGGTCAAAATGGTGGAAAAACATACCTTGAAAAAGGTGAATCTTTTCCTCCAACACAACACGAGGGAAGTTATTATGTAAAAGAGGACTAAGTCCTATAAAGAGGTGGCAATCTAGCCACTTTTTTATTTTCTTATTTTGAATACTAAAACTAAAAAGGTAATGAAAAATGTAAATAAATGCATAAATTTTGCGAAAAAATCTTAAAAAAGAGCAATTTTTCGCAATTTTTATAAAAATAATTGATTTATGCTTTCATTTTTGTTAGAATATAAATATGAAAATTTCTTTCGATAACAGCGTGGAAATGTTGGAGAAAAAGTCAAGATTCATTGGTTATAAACTTTTTTGCCAAAGTGTGGAAGAGGTTAATGGCGCATTAAATTTTCTTAAACAAGAACATAAGAAAGCCACTCATATTTGTTATGCCTATTCTTTAAAAAATCCTTTTTTAGAAAAGGCGGTGGATGATGGCGAGCCTTCCTCGACCGCTGGGAAACCAATTCTTTCTGTTATTCAAAAGAAAAAACTTTCAAATGTTTGTGTGTTTGTTGTTCGCTATTTTGGCGGGATAAAACTTGGCGCTGGCGGGCTTGTTCGCGCTTACACAAAAGTGGCAAGCGAAGTTTTAAAGTGAGGTGAAAAATGGTTGTTGTTACATTATGCGGAAGTATGCGCTATCAAAACGAGATGATTAAGATTGCGAGGAATTTGGAAGTGACGTTTGGTTACTGCGTTCTTCAATGCGTTTATGATTTTGCTGGGAAAAATGACACGCAAAAGGAGAGGGATAAAATAATTCGCGCGCACTATAAGAAGATTGACCTATGTGACTTTATCTATGTTGTCAACATTGACGGCTTTATCAGCGAAAGCACGCAGAAGGAAATCGACTACGCCATAAAAAAAGGAAAGGAAGTTTACTACCACGAGGATAGAGAGGATAACTAAGTGCGTATAACCGAAATCAAAAAATCTAAGCAAGGTTTAAAATATCACCTCTATGTTGACGGTGAATTTTTTGGCGTTTTTTTAGATGAGATTTTGGCAAAATACAACATCAAAACGGGCGACGAGGTCGACGAAAATTTTTACGCGGTGAAGAAAGAGAATGATGAAAAACTTTGCTTTCTCACCGCCGTTACATACCTAGAAAAATACAACGTTTCCACAAAAGGGCTGAAAGACTATCTTTTTCGCAAAAATTTTAAAAAAGATAGCGTCGAAAGCGCGGTTTTGAAATTGAAGGAATATGGGTATTTAAACGACGAGCGTTTTGCAAGAAATTATTTTGAGACGCTCTCCTTGTCAAAGGGCAAGCGAGTTATCGCCCAAAAACTTAAAGAAAAAGGGATAAATAGGGAGATTATTGATGAGCTTCTAGCAAGCGTCGACGACGAGGACGAAGAAGCGCGTGCGACGGAAATTGCTCTTAAATTCGCCAAAAATCGCGAAAAAACTTTAAAAAACAAGCAAAAATGCCTTGCGCATTTAATTTATAAAGGTTATAGTTATGATGTGGCACAAAGGATAGCAGGCAAAATTTACAACGGAGGCGACGAATGATTGGCTTTGATATTGAACATATCTCAAAGGTAAAAGACGATGTTCGCTTGCTTGAAAAAATCGCAACTGAAAGAGAAAAAGAGTATGTTTTGCGCTTTAAAAACAAAAAGGAAAAAGTGGCGTCACTTTGGGTGGTGAAAGAAGCGGTTTTTAAGTGCCTTAATGTGAAAAGCGAAAAAGTGGCGTTTAAAGACATTGAACTTATGCACGAAGAGAACGGCAAGCCATATGTTGTTCTTCACGGCAACGCGCTGGCGCTTGCAAACGGAAGAAAGGTGGAAATTTCACTTTCGCACACAAAAGATATCGTGGGGGCGGTGGCTATTTTAAGATAGTCCTCTATCCTATTAAAGAAAATGATGGAATCATTAATTTTTTTTACGCCCTAACTTATAAAAGAGCGGGGAAATTGGCTTAAATTGCAAAAAGATTGGTTTACAAAAGCGTGAAAGGTTTAGTTTACATTAAGATGAAGATTTTGTTTTCAATAGCGCAGTGAGTTTAGTTTGCATAAGAGCAGAAAAGTTTATTTTACATTAGAGCAGAAATCTTGATTTACATTAGAGCGGAGGGGTTTAGTCTACATTAGAATGGAAATTTTGATTTGCATTAAAGAATAAAAGTTTAATATTTTTCCACACTAAAAGTATTAAATTTTGCTAAACAGGAGAGAATTATGGCAACGAATCCATACAAACAAATGCTTAAAAAGATTAAAAATATCGAAAAAAACGGACAAAGTCTTAAAGATTTTGTTGTTAAGTCAACTTGTGGTGATGTGAAGCATAAGATGAATAATGAACAGGACTATCTCGCGCAGGATATGCGTGATGTTTATGAGGATGTGCGACCGCTTGAAGTTGCCGACCTCTACGATTATCAAAATTTAATGGGTAGGTATGATGGAAAATTATAAGCGAGGAGAGATATACTTTGCTGACCTCAGTCCCGTTGTTGGGAGCGAGCAAGGTGGCGTTCGCCCTGTTCTTATCATACAAAACGATGTTGGGAACAAGTATTCGCCAACCGTCATCGTTTCCGCGATAACAAGCAAACTTTCCAAGGCGAAATTGCCAACGCATATCGAACTTTCTTCGCAAAAATATCATCTTCCAAAGGATAGCGTGGTGCTTTTGGAGCAAATTCGAACGCTTGATAAGCGACGACTTAAAGAGAAAATCGCTAACATTGATGGTTATAAGATGAAAGAGGTTGACCGCGCAATACTTATCTCGCTTGGCTTTGTGAATTAAAGCGCCCTTTTAAGAGGTATTTTAGACATACGCGGGCAGTGGTGTGTGACTAATCTTTTTTGTAAATAATACAGTTCAACAAGCGCCACATCAAAAAGTGGCATTGCCACCTACGACGAGGTTCTTCGCTCCGCTCAGAATGACCAAGCGCGCTTGAATTGTTGAGGTGTTTTGAGTTTAGCCGTGTTTTTCTGGCAAAAAGAGGAAAGGTTTGACGTTCGCGGGCGGGCGCTACGACGAGATTCTTCGGCGTTGCCTCAGAATGACAAATAGGGTGACAGTCCTGGCGGTAGAGGAGAGACAGCGTGTCAAGCGTTTTTTAATAGGAAAGATTAGACGTTCGCGGGCAGTAACGGGTGATTAATATGTGGAATTTTTAAGTAAGAAAGAGGAATTTTTAAAATTTTTCTTTACAAATTCCTTTTGGTGTGGTATAATGGGCGTGAAATAGGAGAAGAAGATTATGATGAACAAACCACCAATCGACGAACTTGTGAAAAAAACGGGGAATAAATACGTGCTTTCCATTCTCGCCGCAAAGCGCGCAAAAGAGATTGAAGCAACAAGGCGCGAAGAACTTGCAAGCGCTGACAGAAAGGCAATTTCCATTGCGCTTGATGAAATTTATAACGGCGAAATTTCTTTCAAAGGAACGGCAGAATAGTTGGTAATTTTTCGGTTTTGTGCTATAATTTCACTATCCTATTTGGGATGGTGATTTTTTAATCATAAGAACGCTTGTTTTTTCTTTAATTTTGAGGTGTTTATGGTTAAGCGAAAATATGGGGAAAAGTAAAGTTTAAAGGTAAAATAAAAAAACGAAGGTGATTTTTTAATCGTAGAAACGCTTTTTTCTTCAATTTTAATGTGACATAGGTAAGCAAAAAATTTAGGAAACAAAGTTGAAAAGGAAATTGAAAAATAAACTATAAAATGAAGAAAGTAAAGAAAAATGAAGTGGAAAATGAAGAAAAATAAAGTATAATGTGGAAAAATGAAGAAAAAAATATGCGGTATTCAAATTGTTTTTAGTTGAATTTTAAAAGGGCGGAGAATGAAGTTTGCAAATGTGATTATCGACCAAGACGCAAAGGCGCTTGACAGAGAGTTTGTTTATGCCATCCCTGACCACCTCTCGGTGAAGCTTGGGGAAAGGGTTTTGGTGCCTTTTGGCGCGCGTGTTTTAGAGGGATTTGTGGTGGAAATTTTGAACGAAACCACCTTTGACGAAACAAAAATCAAAGAGGTGATTCGCCCAGTTGACGGCTTTCCTGTTATAAAAAGCGAAATGCTGGCGCTTATGCACTATATGAAGGAAAATCTCCACCTCAAACTTGCCAGCATTCTCCGTCTTTTTCTTCCAAGCGAGATGCGAACGGGCAAGGTTAAAGAACTTTTGGTGCGCTATGTGCGACTTAGAAATGAGGATGTTATTTTGCCCAAAAACGCCAAAAAGCAGGCGATAATTTTAGAGTTCTTAAAAGAGAAAAAGGTGGCAAAATTTAGCGATATTTCAGCCGAATTTGGCTATGCTCCACTTTCTGCACTTGTGAAAAAAGGCGAAGTTGAGGTGTTTTTCGAGGAGCAAAAGCGGGCGGTTGCCTACGACAAAATCTCCCTTCAAAAACGCCCGTTAACGCCCTTACAACAGCGCGCTCTTGGCACCATCAGGCAAAACAAAACCTATCTTCTTCACGGCGTGACGGGAAGCGGGAAAACGGAGGTTTATATGAACCTCATTGAGCGGGTGCTTGAAAAGGGGAAAACCGCCCTTATGCTTGTGCCAGAGATTTCGCTAACTCCGCAAGTTTTGGCGAATTTCAAAGCCCGTTTTGGCGAGAATGTGGCGCTTATTCACAGTGGTCTTTCAGCAGGCGAGCGCTTTGACGAGTGGCGAAGAATCTTCTTTGGCGAGGCGAAAGTGGTGGTTGGCGCGCGCTCGGCTATATTTTCACCGATTGAAAACCTTGGGATAATCATAATTGACGAAGAGCACGAACAAAGTTACATCTCCGAAAGCAACCCGCGTTATGACACGCACGAGATAGCCGAATTTAGGCGGAAATACAACGACTCAATTTTGGTTTTAGGTTCGGCAACGCCGAGCATTGAAAGTTATTCGAAGGCGCTTGACGGCGAATACGAACTTGTGGAGATGCCCGTGCGCGTGAATGGTATGGAGATGCCGAAAATTCTTATTGTTGATATGCTTGACGAACTCCGCCACGGCAACAGCGAGATTTTCTCCATACCGCTCATCGCCGAACTATCAAATGTGGTGGAAGAGAAGAAGCAGGCGATGATTTTCATAAATAGACGCGGATTTTCTTCCTTTCAGCGGTGCCGTGAATGTGGATATGTGGCAAAGTGCAAGGACTGCGACGTTTCGCTTGTTTATCACCACTACGAAAACAAACTGAAATGTCACTACTGCGGGAAGCGTTATCGCGCGCTGGATATTTGCCCAAGTTGCGGAAGTCACAACATAAAGCAGGGTGCAATCGGCACGGAGAGGGTGGTGGAAGAACTTAAAAAATACTTCCCTAACGTTCCAATTTTTCGTATGGATAACGACACAACTTCGCAAAAAGGCGCGCATAGAAGCATTTTGAACCAATTTCGCGAGGCAAAGCCGGGCATTCTTGTTGGCACGCAAATGATTGCAAAGGGACACGATTTTGAGGATGTTATTTTAGTTGGAATTGTCGACGCCGACCAAAGTTTATATCAAGCCGACTATCGTTCCATTGAAAAGACCTTTCAATTAATCACGCAAGTTTCTGGGCGTGCGGGGCGAAGCAAACAACAAGGCAAGGTGATTCTTCAAACCTATTCTCCGCGCCACTATGTTTATCGCTACGCGCAAAACTACGACTTCAAAGGTTTCTTCAAAAAGGAGGCAAACTTAAGAAAAGTCACCAATTTTCCGCCGTATACCAAGGTGCTTAGAATTTTATTTTCGCACGAGGACGAAAATATTGTGGCAAAAGAGATTAAAGTGTGCTATAATAAGGTGCAAGAGGTCAAAGAACGGTTTAAGGATGAATTTGTCTATTTGGATGTTATGAAATCGCCACTCAACCGCATAAAAACCAAATATCGCTACCAAATTCTTATGCGCTTTAAGCTTAATAAGGCGAAAGAGATTGAAAATGAGATATTTAAGTGCGTCGACGAAAAGGCGAAATCCTCGGTTTTCTTTGAAGTTAATCCAAATAATTTAAGTTAGGGAGGAAGTATGTTTGTTGAAATTAAGTTTGCTACTGACAGCCTTGAAGAAGCAAGAAAGATAGGTAATATTCTTTTGGACAAAAAACTTGTGGCGTGCGCTCAAATTTTTGCTATCGAAAGTCATTACGTGTGGAATAATGAAAGGTGTAAAACAGACGAATATATGGTCACGATGAAAACTAAACGAAAGTTGTTTAAAATGGTGGAGAAAGTGATAAAAGAAAATCATTCCTATGAAGTGGCAGAAATTATTTCCTTACCGATAAAAAACGGGGCGAAAGAGTTTTTTAGGTGGATAAAAGATAGCACAATTTAAAGAGGAAAAGTGATTATTTACATCATGCGACAGAGAAAGTTTTATTAAAAGACGAAAAAGATGTTTTAAATTATTATGAAATTCATGAAGGCAAATACGGTAACGCGGAGATAAGAAGATTTACGATAGATTAAGGAGAAAAATATGTCAGTTAGAAATATTATTCAAATTGGAAATGCAACACTACGAAAAAAGTCAAAGCCAGTTGTTAATTTTGACGAAGATTTGGGCGCGCTACTTGACGATATGAGAAAAACTATGGTCGAAAAAGGAGGCGTTGGCATTGCGGGCGTGCAGGTGGGCGTTTTAAGGCGGGTTATTGTGGTGGAAGTGGAGGAGGGAGAATACCTTGAACTTGTCAACCCAGAAATTATTAAAACCAAAGGCGTGGTGAAGGATACGGAGGGATGTTTGTCCGTCCCAGATTTTTACTGCGACGTGAAAAGACCAAAATATGTTTCCGTTAAAGCGTTCGACCGAAAAGGCAACGCGTTCACCTTTGAGGCAAAAGATTACCTTGCGCGCTGTGTGTGCCACGAGATTGACCATCTTAACGGCGTGCTGTTTGTGGACTACACCGACGAGGGGAAAAAATATCGAAGTAAGTTCGAGGTGGACGTATGAGAATTTTGTTCTTTGGCACGCCATATTTCGCCGAAGTTGTGCTTAAAAAACTTATAAAAAAGCACACGGTGGTTGGAGTTGTTTGTCAAAACGATAAGCCGGCAAACCGCGGAAAAAAAATGGTTTCGCCAAACATTAAAACGCTTGCGGAAAGTTTGGGTATTAAGGTTTTTCAGTTTGAAAGGCTTTTAGACAATTTGCAGGAAATAAAAAGCGTTGATTGTGACATTTTCGTCACCGCGTCCTATGGAAAAATTCTGCCAAAAGAGGTTTTGGACTTAAAAATGTGCATAAATGTGCATCCGTCAATGCTTCCAAAATATCGAGGCGCAACGCCGATTCAAACGGCGCTACTTAATGGCGACAGTTTAACTGGCGTCACCATTATGAAAACCGATGTTGGAATGGATGACGGCGACATAATTGAGCAACGAGAAGTGGAGATTTCAAAGGAGGACGACTACCTCTCTCTTATGCCAAAACTTGCCGAAATTGGCGGTGATTTACTTTTAGAAGCGCTTTCAAAAATTGAGAATAAAACGGCAAAATTTATTAAGCAAAATGACGATGAGGCGACCTTCACAAAACTCATTAAAAAAGAGGACGCGCTTTTAGATTTCAACGAGAGCGCGGATGTGCTTGTCAACAAAGTGAGGGCGTATGTGGAAAACCCAACCGCCTATTTTTTCCTTGGCGAAGATAGAATTAAGGTGTATAAGGCTAAGGTAGAGAAAGAAGATATTCCAAATGTGAATATTGGCGATGTTGTGACCGTGAACAAGAGGATGTTTTTGATAAAAACGGGGAAAGATACCTTTTCTATTTTAAGATGCCAAGCGCCAGGTGGAAAGGTTTTGGATGTTACTGATTTTTTGAATGGATATAGGTTTTAGGAGAGAGTGTGTTATTAGATTATTCACTTAATGAGATTAAAGAATATGTTAAAAGTCTAAACTTGCCGAGTTTTCGCGCCGAGCAGATTTTTGACGCGCTTTACGGTGGAAAAAGCATTGACGAAATCACCAACCTATCAAAAGAAATTAAGGCAAAAATTGAAAAAGATTATCCAAAATTTGAAATTGTTAAACTTTTAGAAAGCGCTGACGGCACAAAGAAAATGGCGCTTGCCCTTAGCGACGGAAGCATTGTTGAGAGCGTGCTTTTGAAGTATAAATACGGGCACACCGTGTGCGTTTCAACGCAAGTTGGGTGCCGAATGGGATGTAAGTTTTGCGCCTCAACTTTGGGCGGGTTAAAGCGCAATTTAAGCGCGGGCGAAATTCTTTTACAAGTGCTTTTATTTAACAAAATGCTGGGCGGAACGCTGAAAAAACGCGCCGTTACAAATGTGGTTTTAATGGGATGTGGAGAACCGCTTGATAACTATGAAAATGTGGCAAAATTTTTGCGCCTAATTTCGGCAAACGAGGGAATAAACATCAGCCAGCGCAACATTTCGCTTTCCACTTGCGGGCTTGTGGACAAGATTAAGAAACTTGCAGACGACCACTTTTCGGTGACACTCACAATCTCTCTTCACGCGCCAAATGATGAAATTCGAAAGAAGATTATGCCGATTGCAAATGCGTATAAGATAAGCGAAATTCTTTCGGCGTGCGACTACTATTTCGAAAAAACGGGCAGGCGTGTGGTTTTTGAGTATGCGCTCATTAAAAACGTCAATTCGTCGCTGGAAAATATGGAGGAACTTTCGCATATTTTGCGCGGAAGAAGTTGCCACGTCAATTTGATTCCACTTAATTCTGTGAAAGAACAGGCGCTTGTTGGGGTGACGCGTAAAGAGGCGTATAGGCTTATGACGTATTTAAACGAGAAGGGGATAAGTGCCACCGTGCGCCGAACGATGGGCGAGGATATTGAGGGGGCTTGCGGGCAACTTCGAAACAAACTTGGAGGCGGAAAATGAAGGGTGTTGTGCTTCAAAAAAACGCGGATAAGTTCAAGGTGGGTGTGAACGGCGACATCCGCTTTATCGGCGCAAGAAACCTCAAAAAAGAAGGAATTTTTGTTGGCGATAAGGTGGAAGTTGAAAATGAGGTCATCTCAAAGGTCTTAGAGCGTAAAAACCTTCTCATTCGTCCACCACTTGCGAATGTTGACACGCTTATTATTGTGGTTGCGCCCGTGCCAAAACCTGATTTTCTGCTCGTTGACAAACTCATCATCTTTTCGGTGGTGAAGGGGATAAAACCAGTGCTTTGCGTCAACAAAACCGACCTTGACGGTATGTTTTTAAAAGAGGTTAAAAGAATTTATAAGGGCGTTGTGCAGGTTGAAGGCGTGTCGAGTTTAGATGAAAGCGTTATGAAAATCAAAAAACACATAAAAGGCATAACAGCGCTTGCTGGGCAAAGTGCGGTGGGCAAATCTTCAATCATAAACGCGCTTTTAAAGAAAAATGTTGCCGTTGTTGGCGAGTTCAGTAAGAAGGTGGAGCGAGGCAAACAAACCACTCGAATTGTGGAACTATATGAGATTGAAAAGGGGAGATTTCTTGCTGACACTGCGGGCTTTTCAAAATTAAGCGAGGAGTATTTAGAGATTGACGAAGGCGAACTTAAAAGTTACTACCCCGACTTTTTGAAATACGCTGAAAAGTGCCGATATAAGAGTTGTCGGCACACGGGTGGCGATTGCGGAGTTTTAAGGGCGGTGGAGGAAGGCAAAATAAACATAATGCGCTATGAAAACTATAAAATCATTCTTGCTAACCTAAAAAATGCGAAAAAATTTTGATTTTTTTGTTAAATGTGTTAAAATAATTAAATGAAACAAAATTTCTTTTTTAGTTAAGAAATTAAATTGAATATTTGGAGTTTTTATGAAAAAAATCGTGGATGTGGCGGTTTCCACCGACCCTATTGACAACTTTCAAAATATTGTGGACTATGCAAAGGAAATGCAAGGCGTTGCGGAGTTTCTGCACTGCGATATTATGAACGACAACTTCGTGCAGAAAAACACCTTTGACTATAACGTTGTTAAGTCGATAAATAGTAGTAGTGCCATAATGCTTGACTGCCACCTGATGGTCAATGAGCCAGCAAACGACGTTGAGAAATATATCTCGGCGGGCGCCAACATCATCACCCTCCACTATGAGGCGTTTAAGGACAAAAATCAACTTGCAGAGGTCATAAGTTACATCAAAAAGTGCAATGTGCTTGCGGGAATAAGTTTAAAGCCAGCAACGCCATTTAAGGAAATTCGTGCGTTTAGTTACAGCGCCGATGTGGTGCTTGTTATGGGCGTTGAGCCAGGCGCGTCGGGGCAGGAAACTGACGAGGAAACATATAAAAAGGTGGAGGAAATTCACCGCTTTAAGATGGATAATAACCTCAATTTCAAAATCGAATTCGACGGCGGAGTGAATGAAAAAAATGCGCAAAAACTTCGCGATTTAGGGGTGGATATTTTGGTTTCTGGCTCGTTTGTTTATAACAGCAAAAATCGAAAGGAAGCGGTTAAATTTTTGAAGGGACTTGAATAGCCTTCTATCCATAATGCTGATGAGAAGTTGAGGAAATTATGAATAAGTTTATGAAAATGGCAATCTTGGAGGCGGAAAGGGGAATAAAAAGTGGCGACGGCGGACCTTTCGGCGCAGTTTTAGTTAAAAACGGCAAGGTGGTTGCAAAGGCGCACAACTGCGTTTTAAAGAAAAACGATGCCACCTGCCACGGCGAAATAGAGGCGATAAGAAAGGCCAGTAAGAGCCTTAAAACCTTTGACCTGACAGGCTGTGAACTTTACACCACCGCGGAGCCTTGCTCGATGTGCCTATCGGCGTGCGCGTGGGCGAACATTGAAAAAGTTTACTATGGTTGCCACACAAAGGAAACCGAGGAAATTGGATTTAGAGATGAAAAAATTTATCACCTTTTAAGGGATAGGAAAAAGTTTTTAACTCAAATTGACGAAAGTGAATGCCAAAAACTTTTTAATGACTATGAAAATTTGCCAAATAATAAAAGATATTGATTGTGAAAAGGTAAAAGTGAGCAAAAATTTTTCATAAATAAAAATTTTCATTAAAATCGTTTTGATAATTTGTGTTTTTGTTGTAAAATAGATAAGAGAGGGTAATATGAGAAGATTTTTTGGAGAAAAAGACGGCGATAAAATTGTGGTGAAAGATGGTGAATTTATCCACCTTAAAAATGTTTTGCGCCTTGGCGTTGGCGACGAGGTTATTGTCAGCCTTAACACCGACATTGAATATGTTTGCGAAATTGAAAAGGTGACTAAAACTAGCGCCATTTGCAAGATTAACGGCGAAAACAAATGCCTAAGAAATCCGCTTAAAAATATCGTCCTTTTTCAGGCGGTGGCAAAAAAGCCGAAGTTTGAGTTCATTGTGCAGAAGGCAACCGAAATTGGCATAAGCGAGATTGTGCCGTTTATGAGTGAATATTGCATCGCCAAGGTCACTGAAAACAAGGCGGAAAGGCTTTACGAAATTGCACTTAACGCGTGCAAGCAGTGCGAGAGGACGATTATTCCAAAAATATCTCCTGCCACCGATGTTGTTGGCGTTATCGAAAGATTTAAGGAGTTTGATATCGTGCTTTTCGCAAACGAGCGAACCGACGTCGGCGAAAAATTAAAAAGTCTTTCAAAGCAAAAAAACATCGCCATAATCGTTGGCTCAGAGGGCGGGTTCTCTCAAAAGGAAAAGGAAAAGTTTGTGGAAGCGGGCGCGGTTTCGGTGTCGCTTGGTAAACGCATTTTAAGATGCGAAACTGCATCGGTTGCAATGATGAGTTTGGTTTCCATTTTAAGCGATAACTAATTTTAATGAACTACTATTGGGTGTGATATGAAAATAGCTGTTTTAACGTTAGGTTGCAAAGTGAATAAGTATGAGAGCGATGCTCTCATTTTTACTTTGCAAAAAAAGGGCTTTGAGGCAACTGACGCGCTGGAATGGGCGGACGCATACATCATCAACACCTGCGCGGTGACGAACGAAGCAGAGCGAAAATCACGCCAAATGATTGAACGTTGCCGTAAATTTAACCCGAGCGCAAAGATATATGTTGTGGGCTGTGCAAGCCAAAATCGTCCGTCGCAATTTGAGAAAAAAGGAGTGGTGTTCGTGCAGGGCGTGGCGGAAAAACTGAAAATAATCGACCACCTTTTAAGCGAGGGCGAGAAAGTTTACGACCTTCCGCTTGAATATGAGGACGACTTTTTTAGCGCCCAAACCAAAGAGCGCGCGTTTATCAAAATCCAAGATGGTTGCAACAATTTTTGCACGTATTGCATAATTCCATACCTTCGTGGGCGAAGCCGTTCGCGTGAGGCAAGGAGCGTTATTGTTGAGATTGAAAAACTGCCAAAAAGCGTTAAAGAAGTGGTGCTTGTTGGGATTGATGTTTCCTCGTATTGCGACAAAAACGGCACCAAACTTATTGACCTTTTGGAAGCGCTTGACAGGTTTGGATTTCGCCTCAGGCTTTCGTCGATGGAGGACAATTTGATAAGCGAAGATTTTGTTAGGCGCCTAAAAAAACTCAAAAATTTTTGTCCACATTTCCACCTTTCTTTGCAAAGCGGGTGTGACGAAGTTTTAAAGAAAATGAACAGAAAGTATCGAACCGCAGACTTTGAGCGCACGGTGAATTTGATTCGAAAATACTTTCCGCTTGCGGGCATAACCACCGACGTCATCGTGGGTTTCCCAACCGAAACAGAGGAAAATTTCACTGAAACCGTCAACTTTATTAAAAAAATCGGCTTTTCAGACTTACATATTTTCCCATACTCCAACCGAAAAGGTACTGTGGCGTCGAAAATGTTTAAAGATTTGCC
Organism: uncultured Clostridia bacterium; assembly: GCA_944350265.1. Classification (GTDB taxonomy): domain Bacteria; phylum Bacillota; class Clostridia; order Christensenellales; family UBA1242; genus Caccovivens. The sequence continues at coordinate 64,123 of CALVOG010000003.1, read as the reverse complement.
AAAAAGCGTTAAAGAAGAGCGCGCAAAAGTGCTTGCTGAGATAAGGAAGAAAGATAAAATTGACTTTATCGCCCAAAACGACATTTTGGAAGTTTTGATTGAAGAGGAAAAGAACGGCGTGTTTTTTGGGTATAGCAAAAACTACATTAAGTGCGCATTCGTCGGCGGTTGTCACGTTGGCGAAATTGTGAAGGCGCGTGTTATAAAACCATCACTTTCCGCCTCCATCTGCGAGAGGGTGTGAGGTGGACCTTAAAATGTGACAGCGTCACTTAGTTTCGGCAAGAAAACTGAAATGGCATATTGACAAAGCGAGGAGGGTGTGCTAAAATCCTTCTTGAAGAGGAAATATGAAAAATAGATTGGACTTTTGGGAGTCTTTGCCACCAGCGCTCTCAAAAGAGGAAAATTTAAGGTTATTACGTGAATATTCAAAATCGCGCGATGAAAATTTGCGCGAAAGGATTTTTGATGGCAATCTCCGTTTTGTTTGTATGTGCGTGACGCGTTACTGCAAAAAATTTCTTCACTATCAAAGCCCAATTTACCCAGAAAATGAGGACCTACTTGAAGAGGGCGCGTGGGCGCTTCTTCGCGCAATCGACCTTTTTAACGCAGAACTAGGCACCTCCTTTTCTTCCTATTTAAGCACAGCAGTGAAAAACTCAATAAGCCGATTTGTTGTGGGCGAAGACTCTTCTGTTCACGTGACGCAAAGTTTGGATGCGCCTATGGACGAGGACGAAAGAAGCACATTTTTAGCTATGCTTTTCGACTTTGACTATCTTAACTATGAAGATAAGGTGGCGGTGGAGATTATTAAGAAGGAAATTTTGCCAAAGTTGCCAGAGGCGGAAAGGCAAGTTTTTGTTGACTACTTTTTTAAGAATAAGACCTTGCAAAAAATCGCTAATGAGAAAAACTGTTCGCGCGAGGCCGTTCGAAAGAGACTGAAAATGGCAAAATTCCACACCAAAAACCTCTTTGAAACGGGCGAACTTAATGATGTTGCGACTGAAACTCCCAAATATAGCATCCATTGGCGTGAGAAATTCGATATTGAAAAATATGGCAGAGATTTTTTTGAAAAGTATTTTGTTCACACCTTGACCGACAGGCAAAGATTTATCTTTGAACGCGCAATTCTCGCCGAAGAAAGAGGAAAACTTGTTGATATAGCGCGCGAACTTAACGAAAAGAACAACAACACCACGTCGAGTTTAAGAGATGTCTATTTTAAACTTGAAAAGTATGGCGATATATATTATGAAAAATATCTTCGTGGTGAAGAACCTTCCAAAGAGAAAATTGTGGTTGAAAAGAAGAAAAAGAGTTTGGGGAAGGTGGAAAAGATGAAAAAATTTGTGGCGAGCGTGGGTGGTGAGGAGGCTCTAAGACACTACTTCTTGCCAAACTTGAAGGATAAGCGAAACGCTTTGGTGCTAGAATATGGAATTTTGGGCTATAACGGCGAAACGCAAAGAGAACTTGCCAAAAAGTGCGGGTTATGCGAAACTGAGTATTCTCACCGAATTGCGCGTCTTAAAAAATATTTGGAAAAAGAACGTGAAAACACCATCCATTCAAAAATTTTAGGTGAACGCGAGAAAGAAGAGGGGTGAAAGATGGAAATATTACATAGATATAACCTTTGGAGAAAGTTGCCACCAGCACTCTCAAAAGAAGAAAATTTGAGGCTGTTGAAACTCTATAAGGAAACGAAAGACAAAAAGATTAGGGATAAAATTTTTGCGGGCAATCTTAGGCTTGTTAAAAAACTTGTGCTTGGCGTTTGCGAGGGTAATTTAAGAGATAACGGCGTTTATTTTCCGTCGAAAGAGGATTTACTTGAGAGTTATTACGAAACGGTTATGAAAGCGATTGAGGGCTTCGATTTGAATATGTCCACCTCTTTTTCCACCTATCTTGGCATTGCCATTTTTAGAAAAAGCACCCACTTTATGAAGGATGTTTGCCCATACAAGGTGGAAAGTTTGGGCGATTTAGACGAAAATTCGAAGGAATTTGGTGAGATACTTAAAATTGATAACGAGCAAGCCGATGCGAATTTGGAGTTAAGGTTTATCAAGGAAAAAATCTTGCCACATCTTCCAAAAAAGCAGGCGAGGGTGTTTGCTGAACATTATTATTTGGACAAGCCACTCTCGCAAATCGCACAGAGCTTTGGATGCACGAAAGAGTATGCAAGGCTGATGCTTAAAGATGCAACGCGTTGTGTGCAGTTTTTGTTTGAAAATGGCACCTCGCCAGAAAGTTTACTTGAAATGGCGAATTTTAACCTGCTGACGGTGAGTCGAAGCGAGAAAAGAGAGAGGCTTTACGGCTTAGTGGAAAAACATTGCGGGCGGGAATTTCTGTTTGACTACCTCACGCGCGATATGTCATTGGTTAAGCGCGAGATTGCAACGTGTTCATTTGAGAATCCAACTCTTAGAGGGCGGGAAATCGCAACAAGGCTAGGGCATAGCGAAACCGCTGTGTGGGAAGCGCTTGCAGAACTTAAAGGCAACCTCGAAAACGTCAATGATTTGTATGCAAAATATTTAAAGAAGAAGGAAAAGTATAGAAAGAGACTGGAACAAGCCCGACTAGAAAAGGTTTAAAAAAATAATTACATTTTTTACATCCAGTTTGTCATTTTTGAGTTGAATTTTCTTTAAAGTGCAACTCTAGTAAAGATAACACTTGATATATTCGTCTAACACATTCCAGAAAAAGCGACACAGACGGGTCGATAAGCGAGCCATAGGGAGTGGCGTGCTGTTTCTCCGCCATTTTTTCTTAAAAAGGCACACATCTCATTCTATCAATTTGGAGAAAAAGTTTATTATAATTTTGAAAAATGCTTGACAATGGCAAGGCGTATGTGTATAATAAAAGCGTGTTTCGTTGTCGGAGACATATGCTTAATCGCATAAACAAACGGCAGGTGGCTTTTTGCTCACCGATTTGAAACCTCTTTGGTTTTGAAGTCGAATTTTCGATTGTGCTGTTCGTGTTTGCCCATATTAGCATATTTTTTGGCGCGAAATTCGCGTCTTTTTTTATGGATGTGCGTTTGTTGTTTTAGCGCATAACCATAAAGAAAGCCGAATTTGCGTTTGACAAATCCATTATGATTTAAAACTGAAATTTTTTAAAAGGAGAAAGATGATGCCTACATTTAACCAGTTAGTTAGAAAAGGTCGCAAAACTTTTGAGAAAAAGAAGAAGGCTCCGCTCTTAGAGGAATGCCCTCAAAAGCGTGGTGTTTGCTTGTCGGTGAGAACCGCAACACCAAAAAAGCCTAACTCTGCTCTTCGTAAGATTGCGAGAGTTAAACTTTCTAATGGACAAGAGGGAACTTGCTATATCCCAGGAATCGGTCACAACCTCCAAGAGCACAGCGTTGTGCTTGTTCGTGGCGGACGTGTTAAGGACCTGCCAGGTGTGAGATACCACATCATTCGCGGAACGCTTGACACAGCAGGCGTTGCAAACAGAAAACAAGGCCGTTCAAAATATGGCGCAAAAAGACCTAAGAAGTAATCTTTTTGGGCGGGCGAAGTCATTTTTAGGGTTAGGGCTTTTTGAGCCGAAATGATTTTGTTTTTAGAAAATTTAGTTAAAAGGAGAAAGAAAAATGCCAAGAAGAAAATGTGCGGTTAAGAAAGACGTTTTGCCAGACCCAATCTACAACAACAAAGTTGTCACAAAACTTGTTAACCAAGTTATGCTTGATGGAAAAAAAGGCTTAGCGCAAAGAATAGTTTATGGTGCATTTGACATTATTAAGGAAAAGACAAGTTTAGACAGCCTTGACGTTTGCCTCACAGCGATTGAAAATGTGAAGCCTATGCTTGAAACAAAAGGTCGTCGCGTTGGCGGTGCAACTTACCAAGTTCCTATGGAGATAAGACCAGAACGTCGTCAAACTCTTGCCATCCGCTGGATTGTGAATAACGCAAGAAAAAGAACAGGCGAAAGAAATATGGATGCAAAACTTGCTGGCGAACTTATGGATGCATACAATAACACAGGCGCTTCCATTAAGAAGAGAGATGAAATGCACAGAATGGCAGAAGCAAACAAGGCTTTTGCTCACTACAAGTGGTAATTTATTATGCGCAGTAAATTGATGAAGGGCTACACTGAAAATGTGAAGAGAGAATGCTTGAAAAATCCGCTGAATAATAGTCGTTATTTGTCTCTCTTGGATGACGAAGAAATTGTTAGTATTGCAAGACAATCGACAATTATGAATTATCCAAGCGATTGGCAAAATAGTATGTTTTATGAAATTTTGGACTATGAATATAAAAAGGTTGATGGCAGTATAAAAAAAGTAGATTACAAAAATGGAAATTTTATACACTTAAAAATTGTCAAAATAGGCGAAGAGGCTTCCGAGCCACGAAAAATAGGCTATATAACAATAAGTGATTTTGATTTAAATTTTACCAATCTTTTATTAAGTCGTCCGTTCAAAATGAATAGAGGTCTAATTGCCAAAGATTTTCCAGTGATAAGTTTTGATTCAAACAAAAACATACGATTTGATATAAGCAAAGAGGAATGGAAACAACAAGAGGCTTCGCAAAATGCTTACATCAATGAAATGTCAAAAAAATTTGGGAAGACTTATTGCGACGAATACGAAAAGTTTTCGATAAAGTTTAAAGCCCTTATGGAAAATAACGGCATCAAAACCAAATAATTAAAAAAGAAAACCTATACTTAAAAATAGGTCAAAAAAGAGAGTTTATGTTTGTTGAGTCCTTAAAAGAAGAGGAGGTTAAAAACTTCTTCACAAAAACCTATGGCGTTAAAAATTTCCCAAAATACGAAGCGATAGGTGACAGAATCTATATCGACGAAGAGGCGTGCGGAATAATATTTTCCTACACACTTATGGACTTCGAGGTTAAGGGAAATAATGTGGATGGGCACAACAACGAAAACGGAATCAGTATTCTTTGGGTGAGGTTTATGACGGCGAGATTTGGCGAGGAGTATAAATCTCAGTATCATAACTTCATTGCCCAAAGGAAAGAAAAACAAATTTGAAAAGGAGAAAAATATGGCTACCGATTTAACAATGGTGCGCAATGTTGGAATTATGGCGCATATCGACGCTGGTAAGACCACCACCACCGAAAGAATTTTGTTCTATACAGGTAAAAGTCACAAAATCGGCGAAGTGCACGACGGCGAAGCAACAATGGACTGGATGGCACAAGAGCAAGAACGTGGTATCACCATCACCTCTGCCTGCACAACTTGCTGGTGGAAAGACCACAAGATTAACATCATCGACACCCCAGGACACGTTGACTTCACCGTGGAAGTTGAGCGTTCTTTGAAGGTTTTGGACGGCGCTGTGCTTGTTCTAAGCGCGCGTGATAAGGTTCAACCACAAACCGAAACTGTTTGGCGTCAATCTTCAAAATATAAAGTGCCAACAATCATCTACGTGAACAAAATGGATAGAGATGCGGCTGACTTTTTTGGTTGTGTTGAGTCGATAAGAGAAAGACTTAAAACCAATCCGCTTCCAATCCAAATGCCAATTGGCTCAGCGGATGATTTCAGTGGAATTATCGACCTTCTCACAATGAAGGCGGAAATCTATGAGGATGACCTTGGAAAGGTGTTCGACGTAACTGACATCCCAGCCGATTATAAGGATAGAGCGCAACAACTCCACGACGAAATCATTGAAAAGATTGTGGAAACCGACGACGACCTTCTTGCCAAGTATTTTGAAGGCGAAGAAATTTCGCTTGACGAACTTAAAAAGGCGATTCGTAACGCCACAATTTCAAGAAAATTAACCCCTGTTCTTTGCGGTTCTTCCTATAAGAATAAGGGCGTGCAGATGCTTTTGGATGCTATGGTTGAATATCTTCCATCTCCACTTGACATCGAGCATATCGAGGGTGTGAACCCAGATACAGGCGAAACTGAAACAAGAGCGCCAAGTGAGGATGCTCCGTTTGCAGGGCTTGCGTTTAAGATTATGACCGACCCATTCGTGGGCAGACTTGCCTTCTTCCGCGTATATTCTGGCAAACTCACCGCTGGAAGTTACGTTTATAACTCAAATAAGGGCGAGAAGGAGAGAGTTGGGCGACTTATTCGTATGCACGCTAACCAAAGAGAGGAAATCAAAGAGGTTGGCGCGGGCGATATCGCAGCGATTGTGGGGCTTAAAGACACAATAACCGGTGAAACTCTTTGCGACGAAAAACATCCAATCGTTCTAGAGAGTATGGACTTCCCAGACCCAGTTATTCGCGTTGCAATCGAGCCTAAAACCAAACTTATGCAAGAAAAAATGGTGCTTGCACTTGTGAAACTTGCCGAAGAGGACCCAACTTTCAAAACCTACACCGACCAAGAAACGGGTCAAACCATCATCGCTGGTATGGGCGAACTTCACCTTGAAATCATCGTTGACAGACTTCTTAGAGAGTTTAAGGTGGAGGCAAACGTTGGCGCGCCACAGGTTGCATATAAAGAAACCATCAAAAAACCTGCTCATGCTGAGGGCAAATTCGTTCGTCAAAGCGGTGGTAAAGGTCAATACGGTCACTGCGTTATCGACATCGAGCCAGTGCCAGCAGGAACACACCTTGAGGACGCTGAAAGATTTGTTGATAAGACGGTGGGCGGTTCCATTCCAAAAGAATATATCCAACCAGTTTTCAACGGAATCAAAGAGGCGGCAAAAAATGGCATTCTCGCTGGTTACGAAGTTGTTGACTACAAGATAACCCTTCTCGACGGTTCTTACCACGAAGTCGACTCCTCCGAAATGGCATTTAAGATTGCTGGTTCTATGGCGTTTAAGGAAGCGTGCGCAAAGGCTGACCCTGTGCTTCTTGAACCTATTATGAAAGTGCAAGTGGAAGTGCCAGATGAATACCTCGGCACTGTTATGGGTAACATCACTTCACGCCGAGGACTTCTCACTGGTAACGAAACCCGTCCAGGCGTGCAAGTTGTCAACGCCGAAGTGCCACTTGGCGAAATGTTTGGTTATGCAACTGACCTTCGTTCGCAATCGCAAGGGCGCGGAAACTTCACAATGGAGTTCTTAAAGTATGCCGAAGTGCCAAGAAATATCGCTGAAGGTATTATTGGACAAAGAAAAAAGGCTGAAAATTAAAATTTTTTAAAAAAGTTGCGAAAAACGTTTTGATTTTTTAAAAAAATGTGCTATGATATCATAGTAGAAAATAAAAAAGGAGATTTTAAAAATGGCTACAGAAAAATTTGATAGAAGTAAACCACACGTTAACGTTGGAACCATCGGCCACGTTGACCACGGTAAAACAACCTTAACAGCGGCAATCACAACCTATTCCGCTCTTAAAGGTTTTGCAGAGGCTCAAAGATACGACCAAATCGATAAGGCCCCAGAAGAAAAAGCAAGAGGAATCACAATTAACACCGCTCACGTTGAGTATCAAACTGACAAGCGTCACTACGCTCACGTTGACTGCCCGGGACACGCTGACTACGTTAAAAATATGATTACCGGTGCTGCTCAAATGGACGGTGCTATCCTCGTTGTTGCTGCAACTGATGGTCCAATGCCACAGACAAGAGAACACATCCTTCTCGCTCGTCAGGTTGGCGTTCCTTACATCGTTGTGTTTATGAACAAAACTGACCAAGTTGACGACCCAGAACTTTTGGAACTCGTTGAAATGGAAATTAGAGACCTTCTTACTGAATATGGTTTCCCAGGAGACAAAACTCCAATCATCAAGGGCTCCGCTCTTAAGGCTTTGGAGGCTGCTCAGGCTGGCAAGGTTGATGACCCAGCGTGCGCTTGCATCCAAGAACTTTTGGACGCTTTGGATTCTTATATCCCAGAACCTACTCGTGACACCGACAAGCCTTTCCTTATGCCTGTTGAGGACGTTTTCACAATCACTGGTCGTGGAACCGTTGCAACTGGTAGAGTTGAAAGAGGCGTTGTTCACATCAATGACACTGTTGAAATCGTTGGTCTTGGACAAAAGAAACAAACCGTTATCACTGGCGTTGAAATGTTTAGAAAACTTTTGGATGAGGGTCGTGCAGGCGATAATGTTGGTCTTCTTCTTCGTGGTATTCAAAGAAACGAAATCGAAAGAGGACAAGTTATCTGCAAACCAGGTTCAATTCACCCACACACAAAGTTCACCGCTGAAGTTTACGTGTTGAAGAAAGAGGAAGGCGGTCGTCACACACCATTCTTCAATGGTTACAGACCTCAATTCTACTTTAGAACAACCGACGTTACCGGAACAATCGACCTTGAAAAGGGCGTTGAGATGGTTATGCCAGGCGACAATGTTCGTATGACAATCACTCTTATCACCCCAATCGCAATCGAGCAAGGTCTCCGTTTCGCTATCCGTGAAGGCGGAAGAACGGTTGGTTCTGGCGTTGTTTCTTCAATTATCGAGTAATTGAAAATAATAAACGAAATTGTTGCACAAAGTGCAACTCCTTCGTTTCGCCGATATCACATTGCTTCATTCATAAAAATTCCTATAAAAAAAAGGCTTTCAATCGAAAGTCTTTTTTTGTCATATTTATTATCTTAAAATACTTCTTTCAAAGCGCTCCTCTCTTTTTTCCTCTTTTTCGATTTCTTTAAGTTGTTTTTGTAATTCTTTCAATCTTTGTTTTAGTTGTTTTTGAGCATCTTTTGGCGTCTTAAGATTTTCTATTTCTGCCATTGTGTTCACTATCTCTTCAATCAGTTTATCTTTGCTATAAGGGCTATAAGTGCTTTTAGGTGTTTTTGTGTGAAACATAAAGCCTCCTTTTGTGAGTTATTATAGCATAGTATGATAAAAAAGTCAATTTTTGTCGTTGCCTAGTGGTTTGACAAATTTTTCATTTTTGTTTGCGCTAAAAGCGGTAATTTATTTGTTATTTGCCTTCTATTTATGATATAATTTTAACGAAAAGAGGGAATTATGAAATTTATGGATATTTTTTATAAGGCGCTCGGCTTTGAAACGGACGATGTTAGGGTGACTAAAAAAAAGGTTGTCAAAAACAGCGCCACCTATAACTTGAAGGTGACCGAGAAATTGCCTGATGAAATTGACGGCGTTAAGGTTTTTTACCCAGAGGCGCTGGAAGATTGCAAGGATAAGGCGGATTATTTGAAAAAAGACACTCCTTTCATCCTCGATTTGCGCCATTGCGGGGCGAACGAAAAGCGGAAAATTTTAGATTATTTTAACGGCGTTTTGGATATGCTCGGCGCGAAAAGTGAGCCGATTGATAAAAATCTATACATTTTCCTTCCTAAAAATTTCGAAATTGAAATTGATTAAGATTGATAATAAGAAATTGTAATATTCTTTTGTTGTCATATTTTTGGGTTATAAAAATATAGAAATAAGACAATAAAATTGCGGTTTGCTTCTAATTGATAGTATCAATTAGAAATAAAATAGACATTAATAAAGAGTTTGTTATGTAAAATTTTAATTTTAAGTTTGTTTTATTAAAAAGTCCATTTTGAAATTTATAAAGAGGTTTTATGAAAAAAAGTTTAATTAACAAAATTATCGTTCTTTCGGTCATAATTGTTGCAATTTTGGCACTGGATTTAACGACAAAATACGTCTTTGACGCTATGTTCGAGGAAGGCACAGGCAAGAGTTTGGGGATTTTTAACCTCATCATCGTTCACAATCACGGCGCGGCGTGGGGTATTTTTTCTGGCAATCAGGTTGGGCTTGTGATTTTAAGTTTGGTTTTTCTCGGCGTTTTCATTTGGTTTTATGTTGTTGACAAAAAGAAGAGTTGGCTTCTTACCATCACCTTCGCCTTTTTGTGCGCGGGATGCATTGGCAATCTTTTCGATAGGCTGGTTTTCGGCTATGTGCGCGATTTCATTCAATTCGCCTTTTGGCAAAGTTTTCCTGTGTTCAATTTTGCCGATGTTTTTCTCACTTTTGGCGTGGTGCTTTTTGCCGTTTACCTCATCATCTATGCTTGTAAAAAAGAGAAAAAAGCGGAGGTTGTGGACGCTGTTGGGAAAATTATGATTGAAGAGGCGGAAAATGAGAGCGAGGCAGAAAAAGATAACCTAGAAAACGGCAAAAATATGAAAAATAAGGCGAAAAATTCGTCAAAAAAGAACGAATTTAAAGCGCGAAGTGGTAAAAATTCGCAAGGTGAGACTTTCGAAGATAACAATAATGTCAAAACGGAAGATAAAAATGAGTGAAGAAAAAACGTTTAAAATTGAAAAGGCGGGCGGTCGACTGGATGTTTTTTTGCAAAGCGAACTTCCTCATTTTTCGCGCTCTCACATCAAAAATCTAATCGAAAAAAATTGTGTTTTCGTCAATGAAAAATCGGTGAAAAGTGGCTATAAACTCCGCGAAAATGATGTTGTGAAAGTTATCATCAAGGAGCCTCAAAAAATTTCCACCGCCGAGGAGGATGTGCCGTTTGATATAGTGTTTGAGGACGACGACGTTGTTGTTGTCAATAAACCGCAAGGGCTGGTGGTGCATCCGTGCGCGTCCACAAAAAGCGGAACTCTTGTCAACGGACTTCTTCACAGGGTGAAAAATTTGAGCGGAATTAACGGGGTTTTGCGCCCTGGCATTGTGCATAGGCTGGATAAAGACACAAGCGGGCTTTTGGTGGTTGCAAAAAATGACAAGGCGCACGTTTCTCTTCAACAACAGATTAAAAATAAGACGGCAAAGCGGGTGTATTTGGCAATTTTGGAAGGGAATTTGAAGGACGATTCGGGCGAAATTATCACCAAAATTGCGCGTGATAAGAAGGATAGAAAGAAAATGGCGGTGGCTGATGTGGGCAGAGAGGCAGTGACTGACTACCGCGTGCTGGAGCGCTTTAAAAACGCCTGCCTTGTGGAGTTTTCGCTCAAAACGGGGCGCACGCATCAAATCCGCGTCCACTCAAAATTTTTGGGGCATCCTGTGGTCGGCGATAAGGTGTATGGCAAGGAAGTTAAGGGGTTGGACGGACAACTTTTGCACGCCGTTCGCCTTTCTTTCATTCATCCAACCACTTTAAAAGAGGTAACTTTCGAGGCGCCATTGCCAGATTATTTTGAAAAATATTTAGAAAAATTAAGAAAAATGGGCTAAGCAGTTGTCATTGTTTTTGGAAAGAAACCACCCTACATATTGCAAAAAGCGCTATAAGTACATTTTAACAAAATGTATTGGCTAAAGTATGACAGCGGGTGGTATTCGAGTAGCTCCTGCACGAGTTCGAGTAAGATAACCGCACTGCCGTCTACGCCAACACGGACGGGTTACGAATTTTTGGGATACAACACGGAATCCAATGGAAGCGGTGCGACGGCAGTGAGCGCGACAGGCTCTATCAATTTGAGCGACACTTACTACTCAACGGACGGCACGCGGACGTGGTATGCTGTTTGGGAGGCGAGGAATTCCCATCCCAATCCTCTTCCCTGTAGGTGATTTTCGATTTGTGCGCACTGGGCAAAGCCTCGCAAAATCGAAAATTGATTTAGAGTGTGAAAGCAAGGGCTACGGGGCTGTTTAAGGCAGGGCAATTATTTGTCATTCTGAGCAAGGAGCAAGGCGACGCCAGCGAAGAATCTCGTCGTAGAACAGCTTTCACAAACTCTAAAACTACCACTTTGAATAGACTGAATGGATTGGTATGATTTAAATGGAAGACATATATAAGATTAAGGGCTCAACGTATAAAATGCTTAGCGTTTACTTTGCGCTAAGCGTTTTTTATGTGGATAGATTAGACATCCGCGGGCGGGTGCTACGACGAGATTCTTCGCTGACGCTCAGAATGACAAGCAAGCCAACAGTCCTAACGGACAATGGGGTGGTAGTCCTGGCGGTAGAGGCGATACTGCGCGTTAGACGTAATATAATACGTGGCACTGCCACATCAGAATGACAAGCAAGCCGACAGTCCATCCGGCATAAACAGCAAGCATTTTTTGAAGTGGGAGCGTTTGACATTCGTGTAGTGAAATGAGGATAGATTAGACATCCGCGGGTGCTACGACGAGATTCTTCGCTTCGCTCAGAATGACATTTAATGGTATCGCCTTGCGGTATGGGCGTAGTGGAGTGGCAAGCGTTTTTTATGTGGTATGATTTGAAATAATGAGAAAAAGAGGATGTATTCGCGCGGTGAAAAGAGGATGGATTCGATGTTTACACGGTGAAAAGAGGATGGATTCGATGTTTGCACGGTGAAAAGTGGGGCGTTTATCTTGCACATATAATTCTTCTTTTTAATATAATTTTATAGGTTGAAAAACCAAATTAAGACATAGGTGAAAAACCTAGTTTGATATAGGTTAGAAAACCAATTAAGATATGGTTTAGTAGACCTCAAATTGGCGGAAAACTTAGTTAAATGTAGGTTGAAAGACCTAATTAAAACATAGGTTGAAAGACAAATTGGCTGAAAACTTAGTTAAATGTAGGTTGAAACACCTAATTAAAATACAGGTTGAAAAACAAATCGGCAACCTTACAAAAAAATAGGTTGAAAAACCTTACAAAGGAGAATTGATATGTTTTGTTGTAATAATGGGCGCAGGCCTATGCTTGTGACGGTCAACAACGGCGTTCCAGCAATTCGCGTGGTTCCTGGTGCAACAGGCGCAACGGGACCGACCGGTCCAACTGGACCAACGGGTCCGCAGGGCATACCTGGTGCGGGTGCTGTTTTAATCGGCGCAACCGTTACAAGTGCGCCAGGTTCGAGTGCTGGCGTTTCCGCGCGCAGTGTGGGCGAATATACCGAACTCACCTTCACAATCCCTGAAGGCGTGACGGGTCCAACGGGTGCGACAGGACCGACCGGTCCAACTGGCCCTACCGGCGAAACGGGACCGACGGGGCCGACCGGTCCAACGGGACCGACTGGTGCAACTGGGGAAACCGGTCCAACTGGCCCTACCGGCGCAACGGGACCGACCGGTCCAACTGGACCAACGGGTCCGCAGGGCATACCTGGTGCGGGTGCTGTTTTAATCGGCGCAACCGTTACAAGTGCGCCAGGTTCGAGTGCTGGCGTTTCCGCGCGCAGTGTGGGCGAATATACCGAACTCACCTTCACAATCCCTGAAGGCGTGACGGGTCCAACGGGTGCGACAGGACCGACCGGTCCAACTGGCCCTACCGGCGCAGCGGGGCCGACTGGTCCAACCGGACCAACGGGACCGACTGGTGCAACTGGGGAAACAGGTCCAACTGGCCCTACCGGCGAAACGGGACCGACGGGTCCAACCGGACCAACGGGACCGACTGGTGCAACTGGGGAAACAGGTCCAACTGGCCCTACCGGCGCAACGGGGCCGACTGGTCCAACCGGACCAACGGGACCTACGGGCGGATTCACCACCATTCAAGTTGGAACAACAACCACCTCTAACCCTGGCACGAACGCAAGCGTCACCGCGGTTACAGGGCCCGACCTTGTCACGCTGAATTTCACAATACCAGCGGGCGCAACCGGCGCGCAGGGCGACACGGGTCCAGCGGGACCGACTGGTGCAACTGGGGAAACAGGTCCAACTGGCCCTACCGGTGATGCTGGGGCGGTTGGTGCTCAAGGTGACACAGGGCCGACTGGTCCGACGGGACCAACTGGACCAACTGGTCCTACCGGGGATGCTGGGGCGGTTGGTGCTCAAGGCGACACAGGGCCGACTGGTCCAACTGGACCAACTGGACCAACTGGTGCAACGGGAGGCGGTATTGCAGCGTATGGCGGGCTGTATAACAACGCAACTCAAACCCCAACGCTGGCAACTGCGAACACCTTTGTTCCGCTTGAACTCAACACCGCGCTTCCGCTCTTAAACACCGCGGACGCCACAAATGCAATCACTGTTGACGAGGCTGGCACGTATGAGATATTCTATAATATCGACCTAACAGCCACTGCCGAACTCACATTCAGCGCTGAGGCACGCCAAAACACAACCGCGATAACGCCAACCGTAACCACGGTGACGGCAACGGTGACAACAACGGGCGGTGGCACGTTTAATGCAACGCTCACAACAAGCGCGATTGCCACCCTTTCTGCGGGTGATAGCATCGACCTTGCGTTGACAACCACCGGCACGCCGTCTGGCACCACAACTGTGCAAGCGAACGGCAGTTGTATTTTGACCGTTAAAAGGTTGGACGCATAAGAAAAATTTAGCGCAAATATTCGATAATGCGCTAAAATTGAACCGTTGCGTGGGCTAATAACTAAATGGCAAAATTGAAAAAATTAAATCCGTGCTAATAAATTGTGCAAAATTAAGCGCTAGAATTAAAACGTAATTTGTTGCGCATAACGAGAGTTTGATGTGTTGCTTAATGCGAATGCAGGAAATTTTACAAAGTTATATTGCAAAACAAAAAATTGCTAATCATAAAATTGCAAAGCAAAAAATTATTAACCATAAAATTATAAAGTAAAAGCGTGAATTTTTCGAAGTAAAAATAGGAATTTTCCTATTTTTTACTTTTTTTGCCGTGCAAGAGAAATTCTTTGTTGCCGTCGCCACCAAGTATGGGCGAGGGTATGATTGGCGAAAGGCTAAATCCAACAGCGGTAAAAGCGAAGGTGACATCTTTTAAGATTTTTTCGTGCATTTTTTCCTCTTTTACAACGCCTTTGTGCTTTTTGGCGTAGTCCTTCCCGCACTCAAATTGAGGTTTGATGAGGGCGATGAACTCGTCAAAATCGTTGGCAAGTTTTTCGGCAAATTTGGTTAGGCTGACAAAAGAAACATCAATAACGGCAATGTCGGCATCAGGGAAGTGGGATTTATCGAAAGTTAGATAATTTGTGCTTTCAAGGCTCTTCACCCTTTCGTCCTTTCTTAAACTTTCGGCAAGTTGGTTAGTGCCAGTGTCAATCGCATACACCTTTTTCGCACCATTTTTTAGGCAAACATCGGTAAATCCGCCCGTGGACGCACCAATATCGACAACCACTTTCCCTTTTAGGTCAACCTTAAATTCCTCAAGCGCTTTTTGCAGTTTGAACCCTCCGCGTGACACAAATTTAAAGGGCAGTGCCTCAATTTGCGCATTTTTGCCCACCGAGAACGCGGGCTTGGTTATCACCTTGCCATCCACTTTGACGCGAGCGGAAATGATAGCCTCCTTCGCCTTTTCGCGGGAGGCATAGAAGTTATTTTCGAATAAAAAAGTGTCCAATCTTTTCATAAGTAAATTTTATCACAAACATTTATATTAGGCAAATTATTAAGTTGTTAAAAAAATTTTTCTTAAATGAAAGCGCTTTATGTTAAAATTTTTTAATACTATTTAGAAACCCAGCAAGCATAACTTTAGTTGCATTTAGGCGAGACTCTACACCAAAGGCGGGATAGGCACGCCACTTGCGTGTCAGTATCTTTTACACTTCATAAAAATTCGCGGGTTTTCAATGCGTGCCACATAAAAAAAGCACGCTTAACGGCGTGCAATTTAAGTTACTTATTCTTTGCGTTATCTAAAAGTTTTGCGAAGTGGGCTTTTTTACGGTCAGCCGAATTCTTGTGAATGGTGTTATCACGTGCGGCGCTGTCGAGTTTAGAAACCAAAACGGAATAAATCTTGGAGGCCTCGTCAACGTTAGTTGCAAGCGCTTCCTTGAATTTTTTGATATATGTTTTGATTTCGGACTTAACAGAGTTATTCACAACTCTTCTTTTTCTTTCCAATTCCACTCTTTTTTTCGCAGATTTAATGTTTGCCATAACTATCTCCTTAAAAATTAACACAATGATTATAGCATATAAATTTACAAAAATCAACTTATTTTTTAAAATTTTTTTGGCAATATTAAAAATATGTTGGATTTGTTGGATGAATGTGGCAAAGATTTGAAGAATTGTGGCTATATAACGGAAAGTTTGGGGAAATTTAAGGCGACCACAAGCAAACTTTTCGTTGATTCCGCTGAAAAGGCAAAGCGGTTAAATTTTGAAAAGGGGCATTATTTCATCATCAATGCGCCACTACTACTCAGCTTAAAGGAAGAACACTCTTCCTTTTTGAAAGCGGAAATTAAAACGCGAATTAAGTTTTTATTGAAAGAAAATAGGGTGAAACTTAAAGAAAAAATCCTCTTTGTTGGCATCGGCAACAGAGAGATAACGGCGGATAGTTTTGGTGACGAGGTGATTAAAAAGTTGAACATCTCGCCCTTTCAAAGAAGTAATAACATCTATAAAATTTCACCTAACACCTTTTCAAACACAGGGATAAACGCCTATGAACTTATCCGCCTTTTGGTGGAGGGCTTCGACATTTCAGCCGTTGTGCTTTTTGACGCGCTTTTAACAACCAGCACCGTTCGCCTTGGCACATCCATTCAAATAAATGATGCGGGGCTGACACCTGGAAGCGCCCTCAACAAGTTTGGTATGCCAATTAACGCCGAGGCGCTTGGCGTGCCGTGCTTGTCGGTGGGCGTGCCGTTTTTGATTTCGGCGGGCGACCTATCCAAGAAGGAGTCGAAGGACCTCATTCTCACTGAAAAGGATGTTGGCGAAAAGGTGGACTTTTTGTCGACGCTTGTGGCAGACGTATTCAACGAATTAATCGGGTGAAATTACGAGGTGACAATCTTGTGTCATAATAGCGCTACCGTAATATGGGGAAGTTATTTGTCATTCTGAGCGAAGCGAAGAATGGTCGGTGGCAAAGCCACTTTTTTATGTGTCATATGTTAAGCATTATTGCCCACGCACCACACCATATCACTGCCCGCGTATGTCTAATAATTCCTCTTAAAAAATATACCATATTTGGTGTATTATGCAACATACTACACCAAATATGGTGCTAAATTTCCCACCAATCTTTTTCTTTATGCCAGGTGTTACTGCTGGCAACCACAAATTGTTTTTCTTTTATAGGCGAGTTTTCCATTTGGAAGTGGGCTTTAATGAGAATTTCATTTTCTTCTTTTTTAAGTGGAAGAGTGATTAAAATTTTTTCGTTTTTATCTTTAACTGTTCGATAGTATTCGCCGTTAAGGAAGATGTCATAAATTATGTGTCTTTTTGCCGAAAGTGACAGCGCGCAGTTGTCCTTCTCTCTTTTGCAAGTGGCGTCAATTTCGCCTATTTTCACAAAATTACTCGACACCTCTTTTGGAAGGTTGAAAGCGGAGAAGAGGGCAGTTTTGGTGTATCGCTCTGGCGCATCTGGGCTTGCAAGCAGAACGCGGTGGTTTTCTTCCTTTTCGATGAGGTCGATTTTCGCTTCTCTAACGACTGACGGCACTGTGAATTTTGTGACTTTTGGCGTAATTTTTTCCACGAACTTTTTAACAGCGCTTGTTGGTTCATTTCCGCCGTTTATCTTCATAAGTTTATTGTTAAGATTCCCGCACCAAACGCCGATGGTGTAAGATGGCGTGTATGAAATGTTGTAGGCGTCTAAGTTGCCGTTTTTATTGCCAACCGTGCCTGTTTTTGACGCAATCTCGGTGTTTTTTATTCCACTTAATTTTTTTGCCGTTCCACTTTCGGCGGTTTTTCTTAACATATCGGTCATAAGGAAGGCGCTGTCACTTCTTAGCACCTCTTTTTCTTTTGGCGTGTGGCGATAGACAAGGCGTCCGTCCTTATCCAAAATGTATTCCACAAATTTTGCCGTTGCATACTTTCCGCTGTTTGCAAAAGTGGTGTAAGCGTTGGTCAAAGTTTTCAAATTTTCGCCGTAGGTCATTCCGCCAAGCGCAAGGGCATAACTTGAATCTTTTTCGTCGAAGGTGAAGCCCATACGCTCGGCATACATCTTTCCTGTGTCAATTCCAATGTAACTTAAAACCTTCACCGCAACGGTGTTTATCGAATTTTTGACGGCGTCGGTCACCGTGACGTAGCCCGCGTATTTTCCGCCCACATTTTGCGGGGAATAGGAGTTTATTGAAAGTTTTTCGTCGTTAATTTCCGTTTCCGGGGTGATGACGTTTTCATTGAGCGCGGGCGCGTATACGAGAATTGGTTTAATGCAAGAGCCGACCTGCCTTTTTGCGTCCAAAATTTTATAGGCGCTTTTGCCAACATACGCAACAACACCGTGCGAAGCGTTATCAATAACAATTCCCGCGTGGTCATTTTCGCCAAAATCGGTGGAAGAGAGGGCGCTTTCGAGGGCGGACTGTTCTTCCTTATTTTGATAGGTGTGAATTTTATAGCCACCGATAGCCAAACTTTTTGCGGGCAGATTTAAGATTTTCATTGCCTCGTCAATCGAGGCTTGGGAATAGGAATTGAGTTTATTTTCCGCCGTTTGGTTGATGCTGAGTTTTATCTCCTCTTTTTCGGCATTTATGCGGGTATCGGTGCCGATTTTGCCGTCTTTTTCCATCTCTTTCAAAACCAAATTCCGCCTTTTTAGCGCGCTGTCGGCGTGAAGAATGGGCGAATATTTGTTCGGCGATTTTATCATTCCCGCAAGCAAACAACTTTCATTCAAATTCAAATTTTCTGCGCTTTTGTTGAAATAAAAGTTGGAGGCGCGCTCAATGCCATAGCAGTTATTGCCAAAATATATGACGTTGAGATAGCACTCCAAAATCTCGTCCTTTGAAAAGTTTTTCTCTAACTTTTTTGTGAGCGCCATTTCTTTTATTTTGCGCTCGAAGGTCTTTTCTCCGCTTAGGTGGGTGTTTTTAATGAGTTGCTGGCTTATTGTGGAGGCGCCCTCTTTCAGCGAAAACGATTTAAGGTTATTATACATCGCTTTCAGTATCCGCTTTTTGTTTAGTCCGTTGTGGCGATAGAAATCCTTGTCCTCAATCGACAAGAATGCCTCTTTTGTGTGGGTGGGAATTTTTTCGAGTGAAATATATTCGCCGTTAAAAGTGTTCTGCTCGCTAAGGAGGTGATTTTCGCTGTCATAGACCTCAATCGACAAACTTGGCGAAGAAAGCGCCATAGTGTCAAGCGGTATCTTTGAAAATTTGACATAATTCACAAAAAAATATAGGAAGGCGCCGATTATGAGCGTTAGTATTACAAAAACCACCGAAATAAGACAAATTTTGAGCGTTTTCTTCATTTTTTTATTATGTTTCGAATTTTGTCAAAAATACATCATAGCCCTTGCAAAAGTTGCGAGAAGTTTGTATAATATAACTGTTATGAAATATATTATAATCACTTACGGGTGCCAAATGAATGTGCACGAAAGCGAGAAACTCGCATATATTTGTGAAGAGTTAGGCTATCTTCCAACCGAAAACAGAGAGGAGGCGGACCTTATTATTTTCAACACCTGCGCAATAAGAGAGGGCGCGGAGGACAGGGTCTTTGGCAATGTTGGCGCGCTTAAAAAGTTGAAGAAGAGGCGCCCTGACATTATCATCGCCGTCTGTGGGTGTGCAACTCAAAAAGAGACGACGGCGAAGTATATTTTAAACACCTTTCCGTTTGTGGATATTGTTATCGGCACATTTAATTTGCCGAATTTTGCGCATTATTTGGAGGCTGTTCGAACGGGCAGGCAGTTGGAACTTTTAAGTGAAGGCGAAATCGACGAAAAAGTGCCATATAAGCGCACAAGTGCCGATAACGCTTGGGTGAATATTATGCAAGGATGCAATAATTTTTGCACCTACTGCATTGTGCCATATGTTCGTGGGCGTGAAAAAAGCCGAAGTGAAGAGAAGATATTAAACGAAATCCGCGCGATTGTTAAGGAGGGGAAATATAAAAAAATCACCCTCCTTGGGCAGAATGTCAACTCCTATGGCGCTGACCTTAAAAATGGAGAGTGTTTCTCTAAACTTTTGAAGGATATCTGCAAGATTGAGGGCGATTTTAAACTCACATTTATGACCTCGCATCCAAAGGACTTAACAAGCGATGTTATTGATGTGGTGAGAGATGAAGAGAAAATTTTAAAGGAAATTCACCTTCCAGCGCAAAGTGGAAACAACAGAATTTTGCATCTTATGAACAGGCGCTACACCCGTGAAAAATACCTTTCAATCATAAACGAAATCCGCGAAAAAATCCCAAATTGCAAGATAACCAGTGACTTTATCGTGGGCTTCCCGACCGAAACTGAAGAGGAGTTTAATGACACTTTAAGTTTGGTGAAAGAGGTAAGGTTTGACGGCATATTTGCGTTTATGTATTCTCCGCGCGAAGGAACGGTGGCAAGCAAAATGGAGGGGCAAGTTGATGCCGAAACAAAGAAAAGACGGGTGAATGCGCTTTTAGAGTGCGAAAAAGAAATTCAAAAGGAAAAACAAAATGGAAATTGACAGAAAAAAATTGTCGCCTACGATGGTGCATTATTTGGAACTTAAAGAGAAATATAACGACTGCGTTATCTTCTATCGTCTCGGCGATTTTTATGAACTTTTCTTTGAGGACGCGGAGGAGATAAGCAAGGTTTTGGACCTCACCTTAACAGGCAAAAACTGCGGGCTTGACGAGCGTGCGCCTATGTGTGGGGTGCCCTATCATTCGGCTGACGCATACATTGCAAAACTTGTTGCAAAGGGCTATAAGGTGGCGATATGCGAGCAATTAACCGAGCCGAAAAAAGGGCAAATTGTTGAGCGAGATGTTGTGAAGGTGGTCACTGCTGGCACGCTGACGGAGGAGAGTATGCTGGATAAAGACCGAAACAACTACATCCTCTGCCTCTATTATGCTAACGATAAACTTTCGGTGACCTACTCAGACATTTTAACGGGTGAATTTCATCTTTACTCTTTCGACAAAGAAATTGAAACCAACTTTTCTAACCTTTTCACGCGCCTAAGTCCGTCGCAGGTGATTGGCAACAAAGCGGGCAAGATTTTTTATAATAACCTTGCCTTGCAAACGCTCGGCACAATGCCAAAGTTTGAGGAATATTACGAATTTGCATTTAATTTTCCTAAGTGTAAAGAGAATATTTTGAAGCAGTTTGGCGAAAATGCGCTAAGTGTGTTTGAGTTAAGGAAAGAAAATGACATTATCTCCATCGGCGCGCTTTTAGAATATCTTTTTGAAACGCAAAAACGTTCGATAAGAAACATCAACAAGATTATATCGCATAAGAAAGACAACTTTTTGAATATCGACATCAACACAAGGCGAAATTTGGAAATTGTGGAGGCGATTAGAGACAAAAGGCGCTATGGCAGTTTGCTTTGGCTTTTAGATAAGACCAAAACGCCGATGGGCGCAAGGCTCTTTCGAACATATTTAGACGAGCCTCTTAAAGACAGCGCCAAAATTAACGCAAGGCTTGACGGCGTGGAAGAATTTTCTAAGAACCTCATAATGCGCGACAAAGTGAAGGATGCGCTTAAAAATATCCGCGATATCGAGCGAATTTCGGGCAAGATTGGTTATGGCAACGTTATGCCTAAGGACCTCTTGGCGCTTAAAGATTCGCTCAGTGAACTTCCAAAATTAAAAGAGGCGCTTTCATCGGCAAAAGAGAAAAGTTTACTTAATTTAAGTGAAGAAATTGTGGATTTTTCAAAGATTCACACCCTTCTTTCTAACGCGATAAGCGACACTCCGCCAGCCGTTTTACGAGATGGAGGCTACATTAAAGCGGGCTTTAACGATGAACTTGACGAACTTAGGAACTTCAAAAAAAATTCCACCGACGCCGTTTTGGAACTTGAAAGAAGAGAGCGAGAAAAAACGGGGCTTAAAAATTTAAAAATAAGATTCAACAATGTTTTTGGTTATTATATCGAAGTTTTGAAATCGCAAGCCGAACTTGTGCCTCTTCGCTATCAGCGCACGCAAACCTTAACGAATGCCGAGCGTTACACCACAAACGAACTTAAAGAATTGGAAGAAAAAGTGCTTTCTGCCGACGAAAATTCGATTAAACTTGAAGAAAAAATATATAAGGCGCTCATTGATTACCTCGCAAACTATATCTCGCATTTTCAGACAGTTTCAAAGGTGGTGGCGGAGATTGATTGCCTCTTGTCGCTTGCCGAGTGCGCGGTGAAATATAACTATGTTCGCCCAACAATCAACAAAAATGTGAAGGCGATTAAGATTGTTGGTGGCAGGCACCCCGTTGTTGAGCAGTTTGTGAAAAACGGCAACTTCATTGCTAACGACGCGCTCTTAGATAACGACGAGAACTTGATGAGCATAATAACGGGTCCAAATATGGCGGGCAAAAGCACATATATGCGCCAGGTTGCGCTGATAACCTTTATGGCGCACATCGGCAGTTTCGTGCCAGCTGAGAGCGCCGAAATCACAATAACCGACCGAATTTTCACCCGCGTTGGCGCCAGCGATGACCTTGCTTTTGGGCAGTCCACATTTATGGTGGAAATGAGCGAGGTTGCTCTCATCCTTTCAAATGCCACCGAAAAAAGTTTGGTGGTTTTGGACGAAATCGGCAGAGGCACTTCCACTTTCGACGGGCTTTCGATTGCGTGGGCGGTGGTGGAATACATTGCAAAGAATGTTAAATGTAAAACGCTTTTCGCCACGCACTACCACGAGTTAAGCGAACTTGAGGGCGTGATTGAAGGCGTGAAAAACTATAAGATAACCGTCAAAGAGATTGGCGACAGTGTGGTGTTTTTAAGAAAGATTGTCCGCGGACACGCCAACAAGAGTTTTGGTGTTGAGGTGGCAAAAATTGCTGGCGTTCCAGAGCGTGTCATCGACCGTGCAAAAGAGATAAGCGAGAACCTTGAAAGGGTGAACAAGCGCCTAGACTTAGACATTTTCAGTGAGGACGAAGAGCGTCAGCGCGCCGAGAAAAACAACAAACTCGGACAGAAAATTTTGTCGATTCTTAAGGACGTTGATATGAATCGAATGACGCCGATGGAGAGTTTTGAGGTTTTAAATGATTTAGTTTGCACCGCAAAAGGAGAATGATATGAAAATAAATTTACTTTCACCAAAAATTTATAATCGAATTTCCGCTGGTGAGGTGGTGGAAAAACCAGCAAGCATTGTGAAAGAACTTGTGGAAAACAGTTTGGACGCGGGCGCCACAAAAATAAAGGTGGAAATCTATGACGGCGGAATAAGAGAAATCACTGTCACGGATGACGGCTGTGGTATTGAAAAAGAGGATTTGCCACTTGCTTTTTTACCGCACGCCACAAGTAAGATTAGTGATGTTGACGATTTGGACGGCATTATGACCTTGGGCTTTCGTGGCGAAGCGCTTGCCAGCATTTGCGCCGTGTCAATGGTGAAACTTTCCACACTTTCTAAGGGCGCGGAAACGGGATATCTTATCGAGGCGAACGGCGGAGATATTGGGAAGATAAGCGAGGTCGCGCGAGTTGCTGGCACCACAATCTCCGTTCGTAATCTTTTCTATAACACGCCAGTGCGCGCCAAATTCCTTCGAAAACCAAAGACGGAGGAGGGCGAAATCACGCACCTTATTGAAAAGTTTATGCTTGCGCGCCCGGATGTTTCGTTTGAATATATCGTTGACGACAAGCAAATTTATAAAACCACTTCCTCGTCACTTAAAGACGTCATCTATCTCATCTACGGCAGGGAGGTTTATGATAATCTTCTCACGCTGAACTTAAAAATGGACGACGTGGAAGTGTCGGGCTATATTTCCGCGCCAAAACTTTCAAAACCGAACCGCACCGCGCAAACACTTTTTGTCAACGGGCGTTATGTGGAAAATTACCAAGTTTCGGCGTGCATACAAGGGGCGTATTCTTCCTTCCTTATGAAAGGGCGCTTCCCTATCTATGTTATCAACCTCAAAATTCCGTTTGAAAAGGTGGACGTCAATGTTCATCCAAACAAGAAAGAGGTGAAATTCGAGGAAAATTCCAAGGTGTTTATGGCAATTCGTCGCGCCGTTGAAAGTGCGCTTGTTGGCACGAACTTAATTGCCGATTACGAATTTTCAAGCCGAGAAGAAAAAGATTATATGAAATTTTCGATTGAAAATGACGAAGAACCAGCGCGCACCTCTTTCAGCGCGCAAACTCTTTCGAAGATTGAACCACTTTCACGCAACGAGGGCGCAAGTTATATGATTAAGGTGGACGACATCGACGACAACGAACTTGTTGACTATCGCGCGCTTCAAAAAAAGGACATTGAGATAATCAATATG
The DNA here is from genome assembly GCA_944350265.1 of uncultured Clostridia bacterium. GTDB lineage: Bacteria > Bacillota > Clostridia > Christensenellales > UBA1242 > Caccovivens. Next base: position 40,001 of record CALVOG010000003.1, on the reverse strand, counting down.
CCACAATTTTCAAATATTAAAAGCGACGAGAGGAAGAATAATAAGCCGGGCGGTTACATCTATTTCGACCAAACCGAAGAAAGGCTTTTGAGCGAGCATTATAAGGTGGACCTGCCGAAAGAAGAAAAATTTTTGGAGGCGGATGTTAAAGCAGAGGTGAAAATTGTTGGCGTGGTGTTTAAAACTTACATCATAACTGAGTATGACGACAGCATTTATCTTATCGACCAGCACGCGATGCACGAAAGGCAACTATATGAAAAACTCAAGCGCGAGGTGGACGAAAAGAGCGTGATAAAACAAGATTTACTTGTGCCATATGAATTTGTGCTTTCACCACTTGACAGCGAAAAATTCGCACAAAAATTGGATAATTTGACCGCCATTGGCTTCACAATCACCTATGATGGAAGTTTTGTTATTAAAAGCGTGCCATATCTTTTGTCCAGCATAAAACTTAAAGATTTCGTGGATGAAATTTTGGCGGACGAAACGATTGGCGATAAAAAGGCGAGCGCTTTCATCAATGAGAAACTTTGTCAGCACGCTTGTAAGCACGCCATCCGCGCGGGCGACGATGTCACAAAAGACGAAATCGTTTACCTCATTGAGGAGATGAAAAAAAGCGTTTTATTATGTCCGCACGGCAGACCTATCGTTGTGAAAATAACGCGTAAGGAACTTGAAAAAATGTTCAAAAGGGTGCTTTAATGAAAAAGGTTTTGTTTATTTTAGGTCCAACCGCTGTTGGAAAAACTAAAACCTCCGTAAGTTTGGCAAGAAAGTTTGGTGGCGAGGTTATTTCGGCGGACTCTGTGCAGATTTTTAAGGGATTTAATATTGGCTCGGCGAAGGTGACGAAAGAGGAAATGTGCGAGGTAAAACATCACCTTATCGATATTTGCGAGCCGAACGAAAACTTTACAGCCTATGAAATGACGGAAGCGATAAGAAAAAAAATCGACGAAATTTCCCCCTATGCGCTCCCTATTGTTGTGGGCGGAACGGCGCTTTATGTGAAGTCACTTCTTTTAGGTTACAACTTCGGCGGAGTGGGTGTTGATGAGGACTACCGAAAAAAGTTAGAAGAAATTTTAAAGGTGGACGGCATAGAGAAACTCGCCGAAATGCTTAAAGATGTAAGCCCAAGTGCGTATGAAAAAATCGACAAAAAAAATCCTCATCGCCTTATTCGCGCGCTGGAAATTGCTCGCTTTTCGGGCGAAAAAAAGGAAGGAAAATGCGAATATGATGCTCTTATTTTCGCGTTAAATTTAGAGAGACAAAAACTTTACGAGAGAATAAACCGCCGTGTGGATATTATGCTTGAAAATGGACTTGTTGAGGAGGCTAGGGCGCTCCTTAAAGCGGGCGTCAGTGAAAATGCGCAGGCTATGCACGCCATCGGTTACAAGGAAGTGGTGCAATATTTGAAAGGCGAGATAAGTTTTGAGCGTATGAAAGAACTCATAAAGCAACACTCGCGCAACTACGCGAAGCGCCAACTCACCTTTCTTCGAGGAATGGAGAACGTTAATTTTGTGGATATTGAAGAAAAAGACTATCAAAAAAAGATGGAAAATATGATTGAGAGGTGGAAAAATGGATAGAGAAAAACTGAAAATCTTAAATGATATTGAGGCGGAACTTTCTTCGCGCTTTCAAAAAATTGACGAAATTGCGCTTAATAACACCTTGAAAGTGCTGTCGGCTTTTCAAAAAGAAGAGATAACAAATCAACATTTTGCTGGCACCACGGGCTATGGCTACACCGACAAGGGCAAGGAGGGGCTTTCAAAGGTATACGCCGACATTTTCGAAACGGAGGACGCCGTGGTCACTTCGCATTTAACAAGCGGAACCCACGCGATTGCCACTTGCTTATACGGACTTTTGCGCCCAAAGGACACCCTTCTTTCAATCAGTGGCGACCTATATGACACCCTCAGCGACACTCTCTTTGGCAAGGATAATGGCAGTTTGGAAAATTACGGCATAACCGCAAAGTTTGTTGAGTTAAAAGACGGCAAGTTTGACGAAGAAAAAATCTTAAAATTGGTGAAAAAATTAAAGCCAAAAGTGGTGTTTGTACAACGCTCACGCGGATATTCGGCAAGAAAAGCGCTTTCGGTTTTTGCAATGGAAAAAATCTTTCAAAAAATCAAGGAAATTTCGCCAAAGTCTTTTATTGTGGTTGACAACTGCTATGGCGAATTTATGGAAACAAAGGAACCAACCGCCGTCGGTGCCGATGTTGCTGTGGGGAGTTTAATTAAAAATATTGGCGGAGGGCTTGCGCCAACGGGCGGTTATATCGCTGGCACCAAAAGGGCGCTTGCATTAATTGAAAACCGCTTAACTTGCCCGTCGCTTGGAAGGGAAACAGGCTCCTATGAAAGCGGTTATCGCCTCTTCTATCAAGGGCTTTTCATCGCTCCACACGTTGTGAAGGAAGCGGTTAAGGGGGCGTATCTTATCGGTGAGGTGATGAAAAAGCAGGGCTATAAAATCATCCCCGACACCACTGAGGACTCGTTTGACATAATAAAATCAATCGTGTTCGATAGCGATGAGGAACTCGTTCGCTTCGTGCAACTCATTCAAAAACTTTCGCCCGTTGACAGCAACGCCACGCCAATTCCGTATCCTATGGCGGGCTACACCACAAATGTCATAATGGCGGCTGGCACCTTTGTTGAGGGCGCCTCGATTGAACTTTCGTGCGATAGCCCAATCAAAAAACCATATATCGCATATTTCCAAGGCGGGCTTACCTATGAGCATCTCAAACTTGTGGCGTATAACCTTTTAGACTTTAAAAGAAATTAGATTTGCGTGAATTGGCGAATGTCGAAATTATCCTCTTTTATGCCAGCAAAACACGGCTAAATCTAAGACACCTCACACATCCAAGCGTGCTTGGTCATTCTGAGCGGAGCGAAGAATGGTCGTAGCGCACGCTCGCGAATGTCTAAATCGTCCTCTTGTTGCTAGCGAATGTTTAATAATGTGCCTAAACTTGCAACACATTTTAAGAAAAATTCCTTGACAGATATGAGGAAATATTTTATAATTTTTTTATGCTTAAAATTGAAGATTTGAGTTATTTGGTGAGCGACGGCGATAAGGAGATTGTTAAAAATGTCAATCTCCATTTTTTGGATGGAAAAATTTATGTGATAACGGGGCCAAACGGCAGTGGCAAGTCCACGCTCGTTAAACTTATTATGGGCATTATTCCTCCAACGGCGGGCAAGATTATTTTTGACGGCAAGGATATCACAGACCTTTCCATTGACGAGCGGGCGAATTTGGGGATGAGTTATGCCTTCCAACAACCTGTGACATTTAAGGGCTTGAAAGTGAAGGATATTCTCAATATCGCCTCTCATAAGGAAAACGATTTTAACGCGCTTTGTGACCTACTTTCAAAAGTGGGGCTTTGCGCCAAAGACTATCTTCAAAGACCACTCGACGGCAAACTTTCGGGCGGAGAATTAAAGCGGATTGAACTTGCTATGGTGCTTGCGCGCGAATCCAAACTCAACATTTTTGACGAGCCAGAGGCGGGGATAGACCTTTGGAGTTTTGAGAGTTTAACAAATATTTTTAAAAACCTGAACTCCACCACAATCATTGTCAGCCACCAAACCAAAATTTTGGAAATTGCCGACAGTTGCATCCTCCTAAAAAACGGGAAGGTGGAAAAAATTGGAAGATATGACGAAATTAAACCGTTTTTATCCACCACTTGCGGGAAATTGAGAGGCGGAAATGAATAGAATTGACAAATCACTTTTGGAAAAAATCTCGGCGCTTCACAACATATCGCTTGGCGCGGTGAACATTCGCAAAAACGGCGAGGTTGTTAAGCGGGAAAATAGCGCTGAAATTGAAATTGTGCCGAAGAAAAATAAGTCTGGCATTGATGTTTTTATTAAACCGAATCTTAAGAACAAGGCGGTGCATATTCCGGTCATTATCACCGAGGGCGGGATTGACGATTTGGTGTTTAACGACTTTTTTGTTGGCGAAAACGCTTTTGTCACCATTGTTGCGGGATGCGGAATCCACAACACTTCAAGTGACACTTCGCGCCATAACGGCATCCACTCTTTTCATCTCGAGAAAGGGGCGCACGTTAGGTATATTGAGCGTCACATCGGCGAAGGCAATGGAAAGGGTGGAAAGATTTTAAATCCAACCACAAAAATTTTTCAAAAAGAAAATTCCACCTTGGAAATTGAAACGTTGCAGTTAGGAGGCGTCACAAGTTCGGCGCGTAAAACCGTTGCAACGCTTGGCAAGGGGGCGTTTTTGCGTATACAAGAAAATATTTTAACCGAAAACGATAACACCGCAACCACCGATTTTAAGGTGACTCTTAATGGAGAAAATTCCAAGGTCGAGGTTGTGTCGAGAAGTGTGGCAAAGGGAAAAAGCGTGCAGAAGTTCCAGTCAAATTTGGTGGGTAAGGCAAGTTGTTTTGGACGAGTTGAATGCGACGGCATACTTTTAGACGAAGCGCGAATTGTGTCTGTGCCGATGATTGACGCGGTTTCAAAAGACGCTTCTCTCACTCACGAGGCGTCGATTGGAAAAATTGCTGGCGACGAACTTGTTAAACTTATGACGCTCGGACTAAACGAAAAAGAGGCGGAGGATGTTATAATAAAAGGCTTTTTGCTCGGCTAAGATGTGATTTTAAAATGTGAAAATAACATTTTAATTTCACATTTTTTTATTTAAAAGGTTGAAAATATTGTTAAAAAGTCAAAAATATTGTTAAAAAGTCAAAAATATTGTTTAAAAATTTTTTAAAAACCTATTAAATTTCAGTCAGTTTTTTTGAAAAAACGCAAAAACTAAGCGGAAAGAGTGTGCGTGAGTTAAATTCAAAGTTTGCGGTTAACTTTCAGCATTTAAAAGAAAATTAACAAAATTAGTATGGTGATAAGCGCGGAAAGGGTGGCGTGCATAAGTTTTTGGATAATGAAGATTTTAACATCTATCTTTGCGCTTTGAAGCATAGTCAGCGATTGCAGGATGGTGGAAATTCCGCCGAAACTTATCACAAAACTTGCAAGGCAAGTGGCAAGTTTTAGATTCTTTAGGTTGCTTAAACTAAGGCAACCATTTGTTATCTCAATAACACCTTTCAAAAAGGCGGAGAGAGAGGTGGGAAGCAGTGAAAAAATGGGAGAAAAACATTCTATTATTATAAAGAAAATTGTGATAATTGTGCCGACTGAGAGTATTGCAGTTGTTGAGGAAAGAACGATGCTTCCAATATCAAAAGAAGAATTTTCTTTAAAAAAGCCACTTTTTTGCGAAAAATTTACATTTTTTTCACTTTTTTCACCTATTTTTTCGTGTTTTTTATTAAAACTAAAATTTTTAATAATAAAATAATGACTTTTTATTTCAAAATTATTAGCACATTTTTCATATTTTTTATCCACAATTTTTGCCATTTTTTTAACATTTTTATATGGAATTTTGGAGTGTTTTATTGATATATTTTTTTCTAATTTTTCATTATTTGTTAAACTCATAGATTTTTGTTTTAAAATTCTATTTTTTGCTTTCTTTTTTTCACCATATTTTCGAAAGATTATTCCATTTAAAAATGCTGAAAAAACGTGCGAAAGAAAAAGTATATAGCCGATTTGTGCGCTTTTGAACATATTGACGCCAACCGCGCCGATGATGAACATTGGACCTGAGGTTGAACAGAAGGCGGACATTCTTGTTGCTTCCACTTTGGTGATTTTTCCGCTTGCATAGAGGTCGCTAATCATCTTTGAACCGACGGGATAGCCAGAGAGTATCGCCATTAAAAAAGTGCAGAAGGAAATGGGAGGCGTGCCGAACAATTTTTTTGAAAAGGGCGCGAACGGACGCACCACCTTCTCAACTTGTCCTAGTGCCGAAAGTGCTTTTGTGAAAAAGATGAATGGAAGAACGCTTGGCAAAACGCTAAATGTCCACGCGCTTAAACCGTTGAGTCCCTCAGTGATATATTTAGAAGGATTAAGCACGATGTTGAAGATAAAAAAGAGGATTAAAATGGAAAAAAGCGCCTTTAAAAAAACATCTTTTTGAATTTTACCTATAATATTTTTCAAATTTCCTCCTTTTTGTTTGACAAATTTTTGGGTGGCATTTATAATACTAATGTATATACTTTTTGTATATTATTTTATTAGTTAATTTGGAGTGGATATGTTTAAAATTGAGGATTTGGTTAAGGAAGCAAAGCGTAAACAAAAAACCATCGTTTTCCCCGAGGTGAGTTTTTCCGATAGAACGCTTGAAGCGGTTAAAATTTTGCAAAAAAAGAAGATTTGCAAGGTGCTTTTGGTGGGTGATGCCAGCGCGCTTATTTTAAGAGATAAAAGTTTGGAAAAGTTCGACATTGTGAACCCTGTCACTTTTAGCGATAGAGATAAACTTGTCAGCACTCTCTACGAAAAGCGCAAAAAGAAGGGAATGACAAGAGAAGAAGCGGATGAACTTGAAAAAGACCCTTACTACTTTGCCACACTTTTGGTGGAATGTGGCTATGCTGATGGTATGGTGGCGGGGGCGGAGGCTCCAACCGCAAACACCGTGAGGCCTGCTCTTCAAATCATCAAAGCGAAGGATAAGAATCCAGTTTCCTCCTGTTTTCTTCTCTATGGCAAGAACAAATTTTTGAAAGGCAAGGCGCTTATTTTTGCCGATTGTGGCGTTATGGAAAAGCCGACGGCGGAGGAACTTTCTGCGATTGCTGAGGCAAGCGTTAGAAGCGCCAAAGAGTTTAGGATTGGCGAGCCGAAAGTTGCTTTCTTATCATATTCCACAAAGGGGAGCGCAAAAAGCGAGGACGTTTCAAAGGTGCAAGAGGCATTCGAACTTTTCGCAAAGAAGAATAAGGATGTCATTAGCGACGGCGAACTTCAATTCGACGCTTCAATGGTGAAGGGAGTTGCTGAGCAAAAGGCGCCAAAAAGTCCACTTAAAGGCGACGCGAATGTGCTTATTTTCCCAGACATAAACGCTGGAAATATTTGCTATAAAACGGCGCAATACCTCGGCGGGATTAACGCCATTGGACCTATTCTTCAAAACCTCAAAAAACCAGTTAACGACCTTTCACGCGGTTGCAGTGTCAGCGACATTGTGATGCTCAGCGTGGTTACCGCACTTCAATGTGAAGAAGAACAAAAATCTTAAAAAATAGCGAAAAATTTGCTTAAAACGCGAAAAAAATGTTAAAAAAATGAATTTTTATGTTAAAAAGGAGAGAAAAATGAAAATCTTAATTATCAACGCTGGAAGTTCGTCGCTTAAATATCAACTCTTAGATATGGATAACGAAAAACTTATTGCAAAGGGAAATTGCGAAAAAATTGGGCTTAGTGACCCGTTCATTTCCTATAAACACGACGGGAAAGAGGAAGTTTTTGCGGGCGCGAAAAACCACGAAGAAGCCATCAAAAAAGTGCTTGATATTTTGGTGGATAAAAAGGGTGGCATGCTTAAAAATTTCGACGAGATTGACGCCATTGGTCATCGCGTGGTGATGGGTGGCTGGATATTTAAAGAAAGCACTCTTATTGACGATAAGGTCATCGACGAAATCGACCGACTTTCCGAAATGGCACCTCTGCATAACCCGGCGCACGTGCTTTGTATGCGTGCTTGCAAAAAGGTTATGCCAAAAATCCCGCAAGTGGCAATCTTTGACACCGCTTTCCACACCACGATGCCGGAGAAGGCGTTTATGTATGCAATTAAGTATGAGGACTATGAAAAATACCACATAAGGCGTTACGGCGCGCACGGCACAAGCCATAGGTATGTTGTGCAAACGCTTGCAAAGGTGCTAGGAAAGGATGTTAATAAGGTCAATGCCATAACTTGCCACATCGGCAACGGCTCGTCAATCACAGCAATTAAGAATGGGCAGAGTGTGGACACATCAATGGGGCTCACTCCGCTTCAAGGCGTGGTTATGGGCACGCGCTCGGGGGATATTGACCCAACCGTTGTGCAATTCTTGTGTTCGCATAAAAACAAAACTGTGGACGAGGTTCTCACATATCTCAACAAGGAGTGCGGACTTCTAGGCGTTTCAGGCGTTTCAAGCGACCACCGCGAAACCAGCAAGGAAGCCGAAAACGGGAACAAACGCGCAAAGTTGGCGCTGGACTTACTTGCGTATTCAGTGAAGAAATATATCGGCGCATATATGGCTGTTCTTAACGGCGCTGAGGCGATTGTGTTCACGGGCGGAATTGGCGAGAATAGTTTTGAGGCGCGCGAGCAGATTTTGGAGGATATGGAAGCGCTTGGAATTGTGATTGATAAGGATAAGAACAAAAACTTTAAGCGCGGACAAATCGAACTTATCTCCGCCGAAAATTCCAAGGTTAAGGTTTACGTTATCCCAACCGATGAGGAACTTATGATGGCGCGTGATACCAAAGAAATAGTAAAAAATTTAAAAAAATCAAAATAAAACTTGACAAACGGTGATGAAATATTGTAAAATATTAAAGCAAAACTTAAAGTTTAACTAAAAGGAGAAGAAAAATGGCTGTTCCAAAGGGTAAGGTTTCAAAACAGAGAAAGCGCACAAGAAATTCTGCAAATTTTAAAGCAGAAGGGGTGACACTTGTTGAATGCCCAAAGTGCCACGAACTTAAAGCACCACACAAGGTTTGCAAAAATTGTGGAACTTATAAGAACGAAACTGTTGTTGAAGATAAGAAAAAGAAAAACTAAAAAAAACGCCTTTTAATAAGGCGTTTTATTTTTTCGTATTTTTTGCGTAATTTTTATTTTATTCTATTATTTTTTCTTATTAAGGTTTAAATTTTAATTAAGGTTTAAATTTTAAAACCTTTATAATTATGCCTTTTAAGTTGCGCCTTTAACCTTGTGATTATGGCGTTAATGTCCGTTTCATAATATTTTAATCTTTGAAAAAGATTGCTTTTGAAATTTATTATAGATACCTTTTGATATCTTAGGAGTTAGGGCGTTTGTAATTTTAAAATTTGTTATTATAATTTTTCGCTTGTTGACACATTCGCTTTATAAAAATCATTCCAATCGGTTGCAGAGATTAAGTTCTCATTGAAAAAGCCGATTTGTTCCTCAGTCGCTTTGTTTTTGCGAGCAAGTTCCAGCATTCTCTTTGCACCTTTTGTTTGCTTGTTGGACTCTCTTAGCACCTTTTTCTCTTCACTAGGATGGCTTTTCACATATTCGCTCAGTTTTTTGAGATATTCTGCATCCTCACCTTGCATTTTGAGGTATTCGTGCATTTGAGTGCGGTAAGCCAGCGTGTCGCTAGGCAAGAATTCAGGCTCAGTGTGTTTGTCGAAATAGTAAATCGAAAAATCGTTGATAAGTAGGGAGGTGGAATTTGATATATCATATTCAAAATAACCAGCGTTATGATGTAAATTTAACAACACATTTCTGCCCACATAGCCCGAGGTGCCGTTCTTTTCATCAACAGTGCCTTGAAGGATGAAAAGTATTGAAGGGAGTGCTTTAAAGCGAAGGTCGTCATTTAAAGTGTTTTCATTCAAAACACTTTGCATTTCCGGCAAATTCCTCTCCAAAAACTCGGTTTGCGAGTTAAGTAGGGTGGTGTGAAGATTTAAAAGCCATTCTGCTTCGTCGAGAAGATTTTGATATGCCTTTGCATAGTTTTTGTGACGCTTGCTCTCGTGCCCTTCAAGGTAAAGTGATTCTTGGGTGTGGTAATTGAGATATGACTTATAAAAATCAATTCTATCATTTAAGTAGTTTTCAATTTCCTTCCAATCGTTTGGATTCTCGATGGTGTAGTTTTTGAGTGCGGAAAGATACTCCTCCTTTTGACTTTTATCCACCAAATCAAAATATAATAGTAAAGTTTTTCTCAACCCTAAAGTTTCCTTCGGCATAATCATATCATCGCTTGGAATGTTTAGGAAAACGGAAAAGTCGTTAAAGAAGATATTGCAATTATTACCTATTGGTCGAGCAAAATACTTGCCGATTTTTTTGGCGTTGAATGGGTTATAATCAATCGGCTTATTCTTGCTCGTGCTAAAAACATGCCCATTTAAAATGTTATATGTCGAGTGGCAAAACTTATCGACTTTTTTAAGATTTTCGTCCGTTCTTTCAAAGTTGCCTTCGCGGTTAGTAAATAGGTTCGCCAAAGCCTTTAAATTTTTCTCCATAAAAGTTGTTGTTTTCATTTTTTGTTCCCCTTTAATTTTTTTAATATGTTTCACATTTTTTAATGTGCTGAAATTTTTGCGTTTTTTATAAATTTTCTGCAAGTTTTTATGATTTTTCATATTTTTTTGCTTTTTTTATAAATTTTTCGTGATTTTTTTATGATTTTTCACATTTTTTTGCGTTTTTTATGAGGTTTTTGATGTTTTTTACTTCTTATAATTTTTTATATGTTTAATTGTTTTTAAGGTCTACTCCAAGTTATTTTCGCTAGATTTGCCTAAGATTCTCTCGTAAAACCACAGCCAACTTTCATCTTCTTTTGCTTTTTCCATTCTTTCAGCAAAATTACCGACTTTTGTTGGTATGTAAATTTTTTGGCAGTTGTCGAGTTGACGAAGATTTTTTTTAGTGAGGCTTTCACAATATTTTAAAACCTCATTTTCATCTCTACTTTGCTTCACGTGAGATTTTAGTTTGTTGAGGTAGTCATAAGCGAGGTCTTTATCCTCTTTTTCCAAAAATTTCACAAATTCCTTGCGATATTCATATGTTTCTTTTGGCAAAAATTCCGTTGAATGTTCGCTTGCGTAGAACACCGAAAAATCGTCAAAAATGATGGAAATGTGTGGCATAAGTTGCTTTTTAAAGAAAAAATTATTCGAAGTGCAGTGGCTGAAAATGTCAAAATCGCTCACGGCGCTAGTTGTATGGTTGCCGGTTGCGCGCCTAAATTGATTAGAAAGTGCCTTGTTTATGCCGATGATATGCTCAAGTTTTTCCCTGTCTTGTTTTAAAATGATTCCGTCGTGATGGTATATCCAGCCCGAAAGCCTTTTAAGTTCGCTGATTTTACTGCTTAAAAATGTTATTTCCATCTTTTCTCCTACGCCGAAATTATACCACGTCTCAGCTGACTTGTCAATATGCAATTTAGGGCGGGTGTAATTTAGAGCGGGGCCCAACAAAAAATTGAAGGGAAATTAAGATAGATGCAAGATTTTAGAAGAAAAAATTGACAGCGTAAGCGATTGGCTTGAAATGAGAGATGAGAGGATAAGATTTTAGATGAAAAAAAATTATTTGCAATAAAAATGCCTAACATTGCTGTTAAGCATTTTTTAGTGGATAGATTAGATATTCAATAAACGCGCTTGAATGGTTATGTGTCGCGTGTTTGGCAAAATAACACGTGGTTGCAATTACCGTAAGTCGATACCATTAAATGTCATTCTTCGCTACGCTTAGAATGACAAATATGCTGACAGTCCTAGCGGTATAAATTATACATTGTTATTGAGAATAGATGATAAAATTTAACCCGCTACACCTTAAAATGTGACAGTGTCACCTACGACGAGATTCTTCGCTTCGCTCAGAATGACAAACTAACCAACAGTCCTAACGGTATAAACGACATAGCATAGCATGCAATACGACACAGCATAGCACGCAATACAATAAAAACTCTCCTATTTTATTAAGTATTTTTTAATTATTTTTCAAGCACTCTTTTTGCTTCTTCAAAGGCGTCGAAAAGGTCGTATTTGAATTTAAGTATATCCATATCCACGCAAACAGTCACGTTTTGTTTCTCGCCGTAAGTGGTTTCAATATAGCCATAGTCGAAGCCGTTTTCGGTGTAGCGTTTAAGTTCCACAAAGCCATTTTCCGTTTTCATATTTTCCTTGTGGGTGAGGTAGTAAATTGCGCACACGTCGTGCACTGCAACGCCGTAGTTCCCTACGTGAAAATCTTTATATTTTTTATACATTTTCGCAAAAATTTTGCCCACTTTGCCAATTTTTTTGATTTTTTTTATGTCATCCTTGCCAAGATAGGCAAAATGCCCAAGTTCCATCGGCACCATAACAAGAGGAATTCCACTTTTTAAGACGATATCAACGGCGTCAGGGTCAAAACTTATGTTGAATTCGCGGTATGGCGCGCCGTAAATTTTCTCCTTGCTTCCGCCCATAAAGACGATTTCTTTGATGTATTTTTTGCAATCTTTGTGGTTTTCAATCATTTCGGCAACCGACGTCATAGGACCGATTATCACAATCGTCATCTTGCCTTTATTTGCTTTAAGAGTTTCATACATCGCTTCGCACGCAGGGGCTTCAATTGGCTTAGTTTTAAGTTTTTTTGGATTCACTTTCACTCCGCCAAGCCCGCCTTTGCCGTGAACAGCGCGAGCATATACCTCTTTTTCTCCACGTAGAGAATGGCCGACCGCAACAGGCGCATTGAGTTTGAATAGTTCGGTGAGATACAATGCGTTTCGCGTGGTTATTTCAATCGGCGAATTTCCACCAGCAACGCAAACAAGTTTTATGTTAATTTGGTTTGAAAAAACGGCGTAAAGAAGCGAGGTTGCATCGTCAACGCCAGGGTCGGTCACTAAGATTATGTCGGTTTTTTTATCCATATTTTTCCCTTTTAATCTATAAGATATTTTAAAGTTTGCCTTTTGAGTGTTTTTTAATAACTTTTAGCAATTTATGTTTTATTATAGCAAATTTTTCTCTATTTAGCAAACAAATTTGCACACTTTATGTGGCGATGAGGCGTGCAGAGGGTAGGCAACAAAATCGGCGTTTTTTCGGCAAAGGATGCCAAATTTTTTTCATTTTCGTATGCTAACATACCACTTGAAAGGAGGTGACTATGCAGATAAAAAGTCGCATTGCGAACGACACTCTATATGTTCTTTTGTGTGGCGAACTCGACGAGCATACGGCGTCCTACACCAAATGTCGCCTAGACGAACTTTTCCTAAAACCCAACTTCCAAAAGATAGTGATTGATTTAAGCGAGTTGGCGTTTATGGATTCCACGGGCATAGGGGTGCTTATCGGGCGCTATAAGAAGATGAAAGATAGGAATGTTCCAATTTACATTTGCAACCCGTCAACGCACGCGGAAAAGATTTTCAAAATGACAGGGCTATATGAAATTATGCCCAAAATTGTGTAAGGAGAGGTTATGAAATATTCAAATTTTATGGAAGTCACATTTAAGGCGCTTTCGGTGAATGAGGGCTTTGCCAGAGTTTGCGTGGCGTCGTTTTGTGTGCAACTCAATCCGTCTGTGGACGAGATAACCGACATTAAAACTGCGGTGAGTGAGGCAGTGACAAACTGTGTGGTGCACGCATATCCCGGGCAAGTGAAGGGCGATATCACCCTTCGATGCGAACTTGAAAATGATTTAATTTCCATTACTATTAGAGATAAAGGCGTGGGAATAAAGGACGTTGAAAAGGCGCGCGAACCTTTTTACACCTCAAAGCCAAGCGAGGAGCGCTCTGGTATGGGCTTCACCGTGATGGAAAGTTTTATGGACGACGTTGAGGTCACCTCAAACTCCTTCGGCACAACCGTCAAAATGACGAAAAAAATTGTGAACGCAATGAGCGAGGTTGGATGTTAAGCCAAGAGGAAACGTTGGCGCTTATCAAAGAGGCGCAAAGCGGAAATTTGGACGCCAAAGAGCGCCTCGTTAAGGAAAATTCACCGCTTATTAAAAGTGTGATTAAGTGGTTTAGAGGGAAGGGTGTTGAGAATGACGACCTCTATCAACTCGGTTGTATGGGCTTTTTGAAGGCGATAAACCACTTCGACCTTTCATATAACGTCAAATTTTCCACCTATGCTGTGCCGATGGTGGTGGGAGAGATTAAGCGCTTTATGCGTGATGACGGAGCGGTGAAGGTTTCGCGCGCCATTAAAACTTTAAATTTAAAAATCAACAAATTTTTAGACGATTTTTTTGTGATAAATAATCGAACGCCCACGATTTTAGAGATTGCAAAGGCGTTTTCGCTGACCGAGCAAGAGGTTGTGATGGTGATGGATTCTGGCAAGATGCCGGTGTCGCTTTTCGCGCCGTTCGACGACGGAGAAGAGGAAGGACTGACGATGGTTGACCGCTATGACGGCGAAACGGGTGGGGTGAGTTTTATCGAAAATATCGCCCTCAAAGAGGTGATTGAAAAACTTGACGACAGAGATAAAAAAATCATCCTTATGCGCTATTTTAACGACAAAACTCAAAGCGAAATTGCCAAGGAACTTGGCGTGTCGCAGGTGCAAGTGTCTCGCCTTGAAAATAAAATTTTGGAAACCTTGCGCAAGAAACTTATGGACGGTTAAGGGGAAGATTTAGTCGGCAACGGGCTAAATTTTTCCTTTTTTTATCGAAAAATCAATTTTTTTTGCATTTTTCCTTGACAAATTTGTTAAATTATCATAAAATAACAAAGCAAGTGTTGTTTAAACGGGGTGTGGCTCAGTTGGTAGAGCGCGCGGTTTGGGACCGTGAGGTCGGGGGTTCGAGACCCTCCACCCCGACCACAACACTTGAAAAGGTTATCCCTTAGGGCCTTTAGCTCAGTTGGTTAGAGCAACCGGCTCATAACCGGTCGGTCCGCGGTTCGAGCCCGTGAAGGCCCACCATTTTAAAAAATTTTGCTATTTTGCTTGCATTATTTTTTAAAATATGATAACCTAACAAAGGTTTGGCTCGGTAGTTCAGTTGGTTAGAACGCTAGCCTGTCACGCTAGAGGTCGTGGGTTCGAGCCCCATCCGAGTCGCCAATATGTTCTTTATATAGCGAAAGGACATAGATTTTGCCCTGATAGCTCAGTCGGTAGAGCAAAGGACTGAAAATCCTTGTGTCGGTGGTTCGATTCCACCTTAGGGCACCAGTATACGAGAGTATACGAAGAAAACCTAAGCGAAGAAAACCTTGACACAAGGATTTTCAAAATCCAATTACCGCAGGGAAACTTCAAAAAATGCTTGTCATTTTTTGAAAGCGGAGCAAAACGACGAAAAAGCGGAAGTGATTTAGAATAAATCACGGAGCGGTTGAGTCGAGTTTGCGAAGTCGTGTCGGTGGTTCGATTCCACCTTAGGGCACCAGTATACGAGAGTATACGAAGAAAACCTAAGCGAAGAAAACCTTGACACAAGGATTTTGAAGTTTTCAAATTTTTAGGTTAAAAGACGAAAGCGAATAGTGATGATTTGTGGAGCGTGAGGGTAGGTTGCAGAGCGGCCAAATGCAACGGACTGTAAATCCGTCGACTATGTCTTCGATGGTTCGAATCCATCCCTGCCCACCAAAAAAACTTCGCTTGCTGGCGTGGCTCAATGGTAGAGCAGCTGACTTGTAATCAGCAGGTTGAAGGTTCGATTCCTTTCGCCAGCTCCATTGCTAAAAGTGCCTAAATTAGGCGCATATAGCGATTTATCGAAATTATAAGTTGGCGCTAATATCTTATAATTTCACTTTAACGAGTTTGCTATACGATAATTTGTCGTATAGCATTTTTTTATCAAAATTTTCAAAATCAGCCCCAATTGCAAAGCCGCTCGTTGCGCTGTTATCGCTTACACCGCTAGGACTGTCAGCATATTTGTCATTCTGAGGCGAAGCCGAAGAATCTCGTCGTAGAACCAGCCCGCGAATGTCTAATTTATCCACATAAAAATATGCTTAGCGCAAAAAACGCTATGTATTTTGTGTTAAGACTTTGCTATATATAATTTACTTTCTCGTATTTAATCTATTTAAGTTTAAGTGGTGAATTTTAGAATTTTTGAAAGCGGTGGCTACGACGAGATTCTTCGCTGGCGTCGCTAGCGCTCCTTGCTCAGAATGACATTTAATGGTATCGCCTTGCGGTATGGGCTATGTTTTTGTCACACCATATCGCTTTTCGTTTTTGAAAGCCGTGCTACGACGAGATTCTTCGCTTCGCTCAGAATGACAAATAACTGCTCTGCCTTCGGTATGGGCGACATTGCCTAACACGCGATACCTTAAAATGTGACAGCGTCACCTACGACCATTCTTCGCTTCGCTTAGAATGACAAACAGGGTGATAGTCCTTGCGGTCATCGCGCTTAATGTTTACTAGTGGAAAAATAGAAAATAGTAAAGCGTAACGCGTGAAAGAAAGTGGTATTTCTACCCAAGAATGACAAAAGGTCGTTGGCTTATTCCAAGCCCAGGATTTCGTCGCCACTTACATTAAAGAAGCGTGCCAGCGTTTTTAAGGCGTCGTATGACGGCAATTTTTTACCGTTTTCCCATTTATTTATGATAGACAAACTAAAATTAGTGGCTTCGGCGAGTTGTTTTTGCGTCAAACCTCTTTCTTTTCTCAAATATTTTAGCGTGTCCTTAAATTCCATATAAATATTTTTAGCACATTCGTGCTTATTATACTTGACATAAGCACTATGGTGCTTATATAATATTGATATGGAAATACTTGACGAAATCAAAAGTGACATAAAAAAGGACAAAAAGATTATCACTATGCTCAAAAAAACAAAACTTGCCGATTTAAGCCTTTTGCATTTTTCTTTGGGAATGTATATAAGGAATAGGTATTTGTGGGGCAAACACGAAAACATAAAAAGGTTATCGTTGCACTATAATGTTGCCGATGTTGACAGTATATCTTCAAAAATTATCGATGATATCTATTTTGAGGTAAATAAAATTGATAATGTGCTAATTTTTCCACGAGTTGATTTGACACAATTTGACAGCGAATAGGGAAATGTGGTATGATAATGCGCGAGGAGATAGTTATGACACGCGCGAAGTTTATCTCAAACGAACTTGACAAAATGTTTCCAAATCCTAACTGCGAATTGAATTTCCGCTCGCCCTTTGAACTTTTGGTGGCGGTTATTCTTTCGGCGCAATGCACAGATAAGCGCGTGAATTTGGTCACCAATGAGTTGTTTAAAAAATATAGAACTCCGCAAGATTTTGTGGATATTCCGCTTGAAGAACTTGAAAAACTCATCCACTCCTGCGGTTTTTATCACAACAAGGCGTTAAACATTAAGAAAATGGCAAAGGATGTTATCGGCAAGTTCGGCGGTGAGGTGCCAAAAACGCTGGAAGAGTTGACTTCGCTTAGCGGTGTGGGCAGAAAGACCGCAAATGTTGTTATTGCCGAGGCGTTCGGTGGCGACGCAATCGCGGTTGACACGCACGTTCTTAGAACGGCAAATCGCCTTGGAATTGTTAAGAGTGACGACCCTTTTAAGGTGGAAAAAGCGCTTATGGCAAGCTTCCCAAAGGAAAGGTGGTCAACATTGCACTTTCAAATGGTGCTTTTCGGGCGGTATAAATGTAAGGCGCAACGCCCAGAGTGCAAAGGTTGTCCGTTTGTTACCTTTTGCAAAGAGGAAAAGAAAAATTTGTAACAAATTTTCTTAATTTCGGTTTTGAGATTTTAAATCGCTTGTTGCCATCTTCGGCTTATTTCGGCATAGAAGGCTGTGAAGAGTGTGAGTGGTGTTCATTTCAGTGTAGATTGCAAGATAATAAAGGTCATAAAGAGCGCAAGTGATGTGAATTTCAGTGTGGGTTAGTTTTTAAGTAAAGGAGAGAGGTATGTTCTTAGATAGAGTGAAAATCACCATTAAGGCGGGCAACGGCGGAAAGGGCGCGGTGTCTTTTTTGCGTAATGCCCAAACGGCGAATGGCGGACCGGACGGCGGTGACGGAGGAAAGGGTGGCGACGTTGTTTTTCTTGCCACTGATGAACTTAACACGCTCTATTCTTTCCGTTTTAAGAAGAAGTTTGTTGCAGGCGATGGGCTCGGTGGTTCAAAGCAAAACAAAACAGGCAAAAGTGGCGAGGACGTTGTGATAAAGGTGCCAACAGGCACGGTGCTAATAAATCCCGAAAACGAAAAGGTGATTGCAGATTTAAGCGAAAATGGGAAACGGTTTGTGGCACTTAAAGGAGGCGCGGGCGGACACGGCAATGCATATTTTAAATCTTCCATAAAGCAGGCGCCAGGCTTTTCGCAAATAGGTGAAGAAGTGAGGCAAAAAGAGGTTATTTTGGAACTCAAAACGATTGCCGATGTTGGACTTATTGGCTTTCCTAATGTTGGCAAAAGCACCCTACTTTCTGTGATTTCAAACGCGAACCCTAAGATTGCGAACTATCCTTTCACAACAATCTATCCAAACCTTGGTGTGTGCGAGGTTATGGGTGAGAGTTTTGTGGTTGCCGACATCCCTGGGCTTATTGAAGGGGCAAGCAAGGGCTTGGGGCTTGGGCATTACTTTTTGAAGCACGTTGAGCGCGTCCGCCTTTTGGTGCATCTTATCGATATATCACAAAGCGAGGGGCGAAATATTGTGGATGACTATAAAACCATCAACGACGAACTTGCCTCCTATAGCGCGGAACTAACCAAAACCAAACAAATTGTGGTTTTTTCAAAGTGCGATTTGATTGACGAAGAAACGCTTAAAACTCGCCTTAAAAAGTTTGAAGAAGAATATAAAATCAGCGACTACCTTCTTCTTTCCTCGCTGACCAATGTTGGTGTTGAGGCGTTGAAGAAAAAAATACTTGAAAATTTGAAAAAAATACCTAAAAAGCCACCTCTTGCTGTCACCGATTTTGATTTCGACAAAAAGGACGCTTCTTCGTTTGAAATTAAGCGTAATGACGACGGCAGTTTTGAGGTGTTTGGCGGAAGGCTGGATGGGCTGGTGAGAGGCGTGGTGCTTTCAAATGCTCAGTCGTTCGCGTATTTTCAAAGGCGCCTTAAAGAGATGGGCGTGATTGACAGCCTTATTGAGCGCGGAATGAAAAATGGCGACACCGTGATTATTAAAGATATTTCCTTTATATATGAGGAATAGGAGGGGAGAATGATAACAACAAAACAACGTGCGTATTTAAGAGGGCTTGGCAATGCACTTGACCCTGTGGCACAAGTGGGCAAGGATGGGCTTACGGAAAACGTGATAACCTCCATTGATTTACTTTTGGAGGCACGCGAACTTGTTAAACTTAGGGTGCTTAAAAATGCAGAGTTATCCTCAAAAGAGGTGGCGGAGGCGCTTTCAAAAAGTTTAAACGCCGAAGTTGTGCAGGTGATTGGCACGATTGTGATTTTATATAAAAAATCCACTCGTAAAGATTTTAAGCACATTGAATTACCTTAGTTTGAAAGGATAGAAAAATGAGAGTTTTTAATCTTTCGTCGGGCAGTGACGGGAATGCAACATATATTGAAACGGACGGCGTTCGAATTTTGGTGGACGACGGTATTTCTTGCGCGGAAACGGTGAAAAGATTGAACCTTATCGGCGTTAGCGGAGAGGATATTGATGCGATTGTTTTGACGCACGAACACACTGACCATATGAAGGGGGTTGACGTCTTTTCAAAAAAATTTAACACGCCAATCTATGCGCACAACGATGTGTGGAAAGGAGTTTATCCAAAACTTTCAAAGACCGCCGAAGCGAATATGAGAATTTTCGATGGGCAGTTTGAAATCGGCGATCTCCTAATTTCGCCCGTTGAAATTCCGCACGATGTGAAATGCTTTGGTTTTACGCTTGAAAGTGGCTTGGGTAAAGTCAGCCTTCTCACAGACCTTGGGCATACCACTGATAAAATTTTTGAAAGTGTTAAAGGCAGTCAACTTGTTTACCTAGAAGCAAACCACGACGTGACAATGCTTAGAAATTCCACAAAGTATCCACTCGCACTGAAGATGAGAATTGCGGGCAAAAATGGGCATCTTTCAAATGATGATTCAGCGGATTTTGCCGAAAAACTTGTGCTTACGGGGACGAGGCAAATTGTGCTTTCGCATTTGAGTAAAGAGAACAACACGCCAGACCTTGCTTACACTTACATATCGAAAAAATTAGGCGACAAAGGGATTGTTGAAGGCACCCACGTGAAGATTGATGTGGCGCTGACGGTGCCGGTTAGAATTTTCAAGTTAAAATAGATATGGTGTAGTATGCAATGCATAATACACCATATTTTGTGTTATTTTCACTTCTAAACTTTTTATTCTTGCAGGTTTGCAATCGCGCAAGATATGTGCATAAGGGTTGGAGTTGACTGAATTGGTGCAAGTTCAATAAGTTTTGTGCCATTCTCTATGACCGCCATACCCTTACTCCATCCGGTTTGCAAGATTCGGTTGTCATACTCCACAAGTTGCCTTTGTTTTTCCCACTTCCCTTCGCCGTTATTATAGTTCACCAAAAAGGAGATGGTGTTTAGGGTGATTTCCCCGTTATCTCTCTTTGCGTTCAAAATGATGGCGTCATATTTTTCGCTATATACGCAAAATGGCATACTTCCAAGATGGTAGCCGTCCGCCGTTTCCGCGCGGGTGCCTCTGTCGCTTGGGTCGCCAAAATCTATGCCGTCAGTGGAGGTTTTATAGTAGATATCATTGCACGGCGTTCCAACAATTTCGTAGCAAAGGAAGAAGCCTTTTTTGGTTTTGCAGATGACCGGCATACCAGGGCGCAACGAGCGGTCTTTGAGTGCCACCACAAGTTTTTCCTTGCTCCACGTTTTTCCGCCGTTAGATGATGTGACTGCAACAAGCACTTGGTTATAGTCTTTTTCGCCTGTGCCGTGGAGGCGTTCGTCCGAAAACATAATGGTGATTTCGCCTTTTTTGTTGACGAAAATATGTGGCTCCCAAATTGGACCTAACTTTTCAAAATTTTGCTCCACTGGCGCACCACCTTTGGCAACCGAAGAACGCGCTTTCCACGTTTTTCCGTGGTCGGTGCTTACAAAAAAGAGAATTTCGGTGGAGGTCATATCACTCGGTATTGAGTTGCCAGCGTATAAAAGCGCGCCCTTTTTTAAATCTCCACAATCTTCGTCGAGTTCATAAAGTGCGGGCTGAAAACGCATACCAAATCCATTCACCGTATCCTCAATCTTGCTAAAAAGTTGCCACGTCTTTCCGCCGTCGGTGCTTTTATAAATCGGTGCAAAAGGTGGTTCCTCTTTCGAGTAGTTTTCAAAGGTGGCAAGAAGTTCGCCCTTGCTGTGTTTAAGTTCGATAACGCGCGGATACATACAGCCAGTTGGAACGCCGATTTCATCTTCTCTTGGTGCGAAGAGTATTCCTTCAAAGTCTTTTTTAATTTTCATTTTTCCTCCTAAATTGTTTTGGTAAGGAAATTATATCAAAAATTTCAAAAAAACAAAAGGGTTTTCTTAAAAAATTTTTCATAAGGAGTGGAATGAGGAATAATTAACTGACGAAAGAGAGTATGGATTAGGAATAAGAAAAGTGGATAGATTCGACATTCGCGGGCGGGAGCTACGACCATTCTTCGCTCCGCTCAAAATGACCAAGCGCGCTTGGATGGGTGAGGTGTTTTGGGTTTAGCCGTGTTTTGCTGACGAAAGAGTGCGTGGATTAGGCATATGAAAAGTGGATAGATTAGACATCCGCGGGTGGATGCCACGACCATTCTTCGCTTCGCTCATAATGACAAGCAGACAGATAGTCCTAACGGTAGAAGCAATACAGCCTAACGCGCGACACCTTAAAAGTGGCGGTGCCACGGCACTTTAAAATAACACTTAAAATGTTTGAATTTGCTTGTTTTCTTGCACTTAATTGTGGTAAAATAGGAAGTAAAGTGAGGCAAAATGAAAACGAAAAATAAATTGGATTGCATTTATAAAAACTTCAAACTTATGGTCTATCAAAATGTGTTTAAGCACCTTAATAAGGACGAAAAAGAACTTTCTTCTTCGGAGTATTTTTGCCTTGAATGTATTTATCTTTTGGATAACCCAACGATTTCGGAATTTGCAAGTTTTTTGGATATTTCTTCTCCAAACGCCACCTATAAGGTTAAGCAACTCATCAAAAAAGGTTACATCAAAAAAGAACGCAGTAAGCGTGACGCAAGAGAGTATCGCATTGTGCCAACCGAAAAATTCTATGAATTCTACGGCAACAAGGCAAATTACGGCGAGGTTATTTTAAATAGCATTGAAAAATCGCTGGAAAAGGACGACGTGAAAAAAATGGATAAGGTTTTGGATGTTTTGATTGAAAAGGTCTTTAAACCGAAAAAATCAAAGCGAAGAAAGGCGGAACAAAAATAAGGAACTTTGGTTTATAAATTTTCAAACTAATTAAAATGAGTTTTACCGCTAAAAGTAGAACTCTTTTTCTTCTTTATTATGCTAGTTTCAAAATGATTTAACCTTGTGTTTTATTGTGTTTTGTTGACAGCAAGAATGTTACAGCGTGGTTGCAACACGGCTTAAACCGCAAGGAGATACCATTAAATGTCATTCTGAGCAAGGAGCGACAGTGACGCCAGCGAAGAATGGTCGTAGGACGGCTTACAAAAACTCTAGAGCTACCACAATATATGCTCGAGAATTGTTAAGTGTTTTTAAGTTTTTTTATAAAAAGTGTTTAATTATTTTGCAAAATAAAATTAATTTGATATAATCTATATTATTATGATTGACAATGCCTACTCTAAAAGCATCGAAAGTGTGATAACAGAGTGCCGTGGTTCGACCGACGGGCTTTCTTCTTTTGAGGCGCAAAATAGGTTGAAAGGCGGAAAAAACATTATTGCTGGCAAGAAAAAGCAAAGCGAATTTCTTAAGTTTTTGAAGCAGTTTAAGGACGTTTTGATTATTGTTCTTCTTATCAGCGTTGTTGCGAGTGTTGTTATTGGAATTGTGCAGAAAAGCGTCAATGAGTTTGTTGACGCTGGCATAATTTTGCTGGTGGTTTTTGTCAATGCCATAATTGGCTACTACCAAGAACGCAAAAGCGAAAAGGCAATGCAAGCGCTTAAAAATCTCACAAAGCCGTATTGCAAAGTTATGCGCGACGGACAAGTGATGAAAATAAAAAGTGAGGAAGTGGTTTTAGGTGATATTGTCCTTCTTGAGGCGGGCGATATTGTGCCAGCTGATTGCCGACTTATTATAACTAAATCGCTTAAAATTGAGGAAAGCGCGCTGACGGGCGAAAGTGAGGCGAGCGAGAAAAATGCGGAATTGGTTTTAGACGAAAATGTTGTTTTGAACGACCGAAAAAATATGGCGTATATGGGCAGTGTTGTCACTTATGGCAGGGGAAAGGGCGTGGTGACGGCAACAGGTATGCAAACCGAAATCGGCAAGATTGCCTCCGCGCTTGGCGAGATAAAAGACGAAACCACACCGCTCACAAAGCGCATTAAAACCACAAGTTTGTGGCTTACGGGCATCATACTTGCAATGGCTTTGGTTATCTTTATTGTGGGCATTTCAACAGGCGGAAATATCTTTTCATCATTCACAATGGCAATCGCGGTTGCTGTGTGCGCCATACCTGAAGGACTGCCAACTTGCGTCACCATTACGCTTTCAATGGGCGTTAAAAAGATGAGCGAACAGCGTGCAATTGTGAAAACTCTTCCTGCTGTTGAAACGCTCGGCTCAACCGAGATTATTTGCACCGACAAAACCGGCACGCTGACGCTTAACAAGATGTCGGTGAAAAAATCCTTCTTCTTCGACGATGCGCTCACCATTTTCAACAACCTAAACTTTTCGGTGCAAAATGTGAACGCAAGCACGGTGAAAATAAAGAAGAAGGAAGAGAAGGCGGTTGAACTAATAAAGACGAATAAAACGGTTAAGCTTTTTATGACCGCAATGGTGCTTTGCAACGATGTGCAAATAAAAATTGAAAACGACAACCTGACTTGCGTGGGCGACCCAACAGAGGTGGCGCTTGTGCATTGTGGCTATCACTTTGGTGCAAACAAGGAACTTTTCGAGGGCAAATTTCCGCGCGTTGAAGAGGTGCCGTTTGATAGCGACCGCAAGATGATGTCAACCGTCAATATGGTGGATGGCGAAAGGTATGTTTTCACAAAAGGCGCGCTTGACAGTGTTATAAAAAGATGTAAGTATGTCCTCAAAAACGGTAAAAAAATCAAACTCACTGAAAGTTTGAAAGAAAAGATATATAAGGAAAATTCCTCGTTGGCGTCGGGCGCGCTGAGGGTGCTTGCTGTGGCATACAAGAAGGAAGAGAAAGGCGAGGAACTCGAGAGTGACCTTATTTTTGTTGGGCTTGTTGGAATGATTGACCCACCACGCGAAGAAGTTAAAGATTCGATAAAAACCTGCAAAGAGGCGGGAATCAGCGTTGTGATGATAACTGGAGACAACAAAGATACCGCTTTTGCGATTGGGAAAGAACTTCAAATTTGTGCCGACAGAAGCGAGGTTGTCACAGGCGAAGAGTTAAATAATTTCACAGCGGATGATTGGAAAAATATTCAAAGATACCACGTTTTTGCAAGGGTCAGCCCAGAGCATAAGGTTTTGATTGTGAAGGCGCTTAAAGCTAACGATAAGATTGTGGCGATGATTGGCGACGGAGTGAATGACGCACCTGCCATTAAGGTGGTGGACATCGGCGTTGGTATGGGCATAACCGGCACGGATGTGACGAAGGAATCGGCGGATATCATCCTCACTGATGACAACTTTTCCACCGTTGTTGGCGCGGTTAAAGAGGGGCGAAAAATCTTTCAAAACATCCTTAAAATATTGGAATTTTTGCTGGGCACAAGTTTTGCCGAACTTTTTGCCATTTCACTTATCACCTGCATTTTCCGCGACCACACTTTCTTTTCGCCCGTGCTTCTTCTTTGGATAAATTTTGTGAGCGACACCTTTGTGGGCTTGGCGCTTGGCTTTGAAGAGGCGGAAGATGATGTGATGAAGAAAAACCCGACGCGAACGGGCGGAAATCTCTTTAAAGGCAAGGTTGGCTTCAACATTTTTTGTTCTGCAATCTTTGTTTCGATTATCCTTATTGCGCTTTACATCGTTTTGGACGAGGTTTTCCTTATGCAGTCGGAGTATACCACCACGGTTTGCTTCCTATATCTAGTTTTCGCCGAACTCTTTCACGCATATAACCTTAAAAGTGACACGCAAAGTTTGTTTAAGAAAAATCCGTTTAACAACAAGATGCTGAATTATGGCTTTTTGCTTTCCGCACTCTTATCGGTGATTGTTGTGCTGTTGCCGGTGCCAGCCATTCGTTCGGCGTTTGGTATTATGTCGATTGACTGGTGGGGATGGCTTCTTGCAATTTTTCTTGCACTTTTAATCATCCCATATATTGAACTTGTGAAGTTGTTTGCGAGACAAAGGAGGAAGAATGAAAAGAAAAAGTAAAATATTCGATTTAAGCGCAATTTCCATTGTTGCGTGCGACAGCATTCAGTGCGCTCTTCTCATTTTCATCGACCTCTTTTTGATTTCGAATGTTTTGAAGGATGTGAACTATGATATTTCCTATAAAATCATCCAAATCGGTCTTTTTTACATAATCTATTACGGCGTTTTGGGAACGAGTTACCTCTTCACTGGTTACTATTTAAAAAATCACAACAAAAGTGTTTTTGTTTCCATTGGTGCTTTTGGTTTCACCGCCGTTGTTGTTTTAATCTATTTTCTAAGAGATAATTTGGTGACATTTTTGCCGATTATTGCCTTACTTTACGGGCTGAGTTTCAGTTTTTACTCGCCAGGCTATCACAACCTAACAAGCGAAACAATCTCAAGTAAACATCAAGTGCGCTTCTTTGCCATAAAGCGTATCGTTGTGCAACTTGTGTATGTTCTTTTTCCTGTGGTGTTTGGGCTATTGGATGAACATATTAACTTTTCGGTGGTGATAATCATAATGGCAGTTTTGTGCGTTGCGCTGGTTGTTTTCTCCTTTCTTATCAAGCCGAAAAAGGTGTTTAAGCTCTCCTTCAACCTTAGGAAATACGGAAGGTATTTAAAGGAACACAAACAAAGCGCCGAGCCACTTAAATTTGTCTATCTCTCCAACTTTTTTAGAGGCGCGTCGGTGGACTGTTTCACCACGCTTTTAACTATTCTTGTGTGGATAGGCGCGCAGTCAACCTCCACTCTTGGCACCTTACAATCGGTTTTCACCCTTGTTTCCATCATAACACTGTTTCTATACCTACGTTACTATCGCAAAAAGCGCAGTAAAACCTTCCTCTTTCCGTGCTTTATTTTGGTGGCGATTTCGGTAATCAGCATAATTTTAACTGAAGGCACGAATATGGTTGCAATCACCATTTTCTACGCTGTCTACACCATTCTAAACGTCATCTACATTTCGCTTTCCGACAGCCGAAAGGCAAGTGTGGTGAGGATTCTTTCTCTTCACTCTCACATCCTTGAAAGCACGGCGTTTATGGAACTCTCGCTGGCGGGCGGACGTGTGTTTTCCTCCTTGCTTTTAGTGCTTGCGGGACTTTTCGACGGGCTTATCGGCACAAATTTAAACATCTTCCTCTTGGTGACGGTGGGCGTTGTTGGCGTTCTATACATCTTCTTCGGGCTGTCGCTTTATTGGATAGAGCGAAGTTTGATTCGCCAAGACGACCAATTCCACAAAATGCACGTCAACGAATTATACGAAAAAGTGGAGGACTGAAGTTTTTAGACTTATTTTTAAAAAGGGTTTTACTTCAAAAAGTATGACTCTTTTTGTTTTTTATTTTGCTAGTTTCAAAATTGTTTAACTAAACTTTACTTTTTCTTTTTGTTGTTGTATAATTATTGAGTTAAGAGACTACATCTTTTAGTAATCTAGTTAAAAATAATAAATTTGTTATTAGTTTAAAGGAGTTTTTATGATTTTAGATAACGAACAAGAAAAGTTAAACGTGATAAAAGAGGATTTTTCTTTTATAAAGGAGTGTCTTTGACCCGAATGGTTTGAAGGAAAAAGTTGAAGAGTTAAAAAAAATTCAAATGAGCGAAAACTTTTTTAACGACCCAAAACTTGTTTCGAAAGTGGGAAGAGAGATGAAAACGGCAGAGCATAAACTTGAAAAAATTCACCATCTTTCTGCCGATATAGAAAACGCCGAAGCGATTATGGAATTACTTATAGACGGCGATGACGAGGCGCTTTATGCGGAACTAAATGAAATTTTAAACCGTCTCTCTAAAGAGATTGAAACTGCAAGGCTGGAAACACTTCTTTCTGGCAAGTATGACAGTTATAATGCCATTCTCACTCTCCACGCGGGCGCGGGCGGAACCGAGGCGCAGGATTGGACGCAAATGCTTTATAGGATGTATTCAATGTATGCCGAAAAAAATGATTTCAAAGTGAAGGTTTTGGATGTTTTGGACGGCGAAGAGGCGGGGCTTAAAAGCATATCTTTCCTCGTGTCGGGCGAGAATGCCTATGGCTATCTTAAAGCGGAAAAGGGCGTGCACAGGCTGGTGAGAATTTCTCCGTTCGACGCCAACGCGCGCCGTCACACAAGTTTTGCCTCACTTGAAGTTATGCCGGAAATTGAAGAGGCGCCAGACATCAACATTCGCCCAGAAGATTTAAAGATTGACACCTATCGTAGTTCTGGCGCGGGTGGTCAGCACGTTAACAAAACGGAGTCGGCAATTCGCATAACTCACATTCCAACGGGCATCATCGTTGCGTGTCAAACCGAGCGTTCGCAAATTCAAAACCGCGAAACCGCAATGAAAATGCTATATAGTAAACTTGTGGAAAAGCAGGAACTTGAGGAGATGGAAAAACTTGCCTCCATTCGTGGCGACGTGAAAAAAATTGAGTGGGGAAGCCAAATTCGCTCCTATGTTTTCTGCCCATACACTCTTGTTAAGGACCACCGAACGGGGTATGAAACAAGCGATGTTGAGGGCGTTATGAACGGCGACATTCAGGGTTTTATCAACGAATATTTAAAGCGCACAAGCGTGAAAGGTGGCGAAAATGTCTAAGTATTTTGATGAAATGAAGGAAAAATTTGAGGCACTTCGCTTAAAAAAAGATGTCACCATTCTTGCCATTGAATCTTCGTGCGATGAAACCGCTGTCAGCGTTGTGAGAAATGGAAGAGAGGTTTTGTCGAATATTGTCGCTTCGCAAATTGACATCCACAAAAAATTCGGCGGTGTGGTGCCTGAGGTCGCTTCGCGTAACCATATTATGGCAATCTCGGGGTGCTTTAAGGAGGCGCTAAGCGAAGCAAATCTAACTGAAAAAGATATCGACGCCATTGCGGTGACTTATGGCGCGGGGCTTATCGGCGCACTTTTGGTGGGCATAAATTTTGCAAAGACGATTGCCTATGCGCTCAATCTTCCACTTATTGCTGTCAGCCACGTTCACGGGCATATCAGTGCGAACTATCTATCGCATCCGTCGCTCACTCCGCCGTTTGTTTGCCTTATGGTGAGCGGTGGGCATACCGCGCTTTTGGAGGTCAAAGATTACGCAAAAATCAGCGAAATCGGCTCGACGGTGGACGATTCCGCGGGCGAGTGCTTCGATAAAGTTGCGCGCGTTTTAGGGCTTTCCTATCCTGGCGGACCTAACATTGAAAAACTCGCTTGTAACGGCGCCGACGTGGTGAAGTTTAACTACCACGAACCATTAAAAGACACCTTCAACTTCTCTTTCAGCGGGCTTAAAACGGCGGTTATTAACTATGTTCACCAAAAGGAGCAAAGGGGCGAAGAGTTCAATAAGGCGGATGTTGCATCATCCTTCCAAGAACTCGCCACTGAAACTTTAAGCGAAAAAGCGGTGAAATGTTGCTTAAAAATGAGGCAAAGGAAGTTGGTGGTTGCAGGCGGAGTGGGCGCAAACAGCGTCCTGCGCGATAAACTTACCAAAAAGTGCAAAAAGGAAAACATTGAAGTCTTTTTCCCAAACTTAAAATACTGCACCGACAATGCGGGAATGATAGGCTCAATGGCTTATTACTATCTTAAAGCAGGAATTGGGCTTGCCGACTTAACTCTAACAGGCAAGCCAAATGTGCCGATAACGCTTTAGCAATGCACCTATGAAACTGTAATTAGTGAAAATGGTGTTTTGTGCGCTTTTTAACCTATATAAGGATTTAGTCTAAAAAACTTGTTGAACTTTTCTTAACAAAAAGGAGTGAATATGGAACTACTTGCACCAGCAGGAAATTATGAGAAATTTTTGACGGCTCTCCACTTTGGGGCGGATGCCGTCTATCTTGCGGGGAATCGATTTGGGCTTCGTGCTTTTGCGGGGAATTTTACCGACGAAGAGATTAAAAAAGCGTCGAAACTTGCACATAGTTTAGGCAAAAAGGTGTATGTTACATTAAATATCATTGCCCGTGACGCCGACTTTGAGGGGCTTAAAGATTACCTCTTATTTTTGCAAAATGAGGCAAAGGTGGACGCGGTGATTGTGGCAGATATCGGCATTATGCAGTTTGTGCGAGTCAATGCGCCTCTTATTGACATCCATTTAAGCACGCAGGCGAACATCATCAACAGTTATTCTGCCAACTTTTTCGCCGACTTAGGTGTGAAAAGGTTGATTTTGGCGCGCGAACTCTCGCTTGAGGAGATAAAAACCATTCGAAAAAACCTCTCTCCTAAGGTGGAGATTGAGGTGTTCGTGCACGGGGCGATGTGTATGGCGTATTCTGGCAGGTGCCTACTTTCAAACTACCTCTCTGGGCGCGATTCCAATCACGGAGAGTGCGTGCAAGCGTGCAGGTGGAAGTATTTTGTTAGGGAGGTCAGCCGTGACGACGAACTTGAGGTTGAAGAGGACGAAAAGGGTAGTTATATCTTCAATTCCAAAGACCTCAATATGCTTCCATATCTTAAAGAGTTGAAGGACGCGGGCATTGACAGCATAAAGATTGAGGGGAGAATGAAATCCTCTTTCTATGTGGCAACCGTTGTCAACGCCTATCGAATGGCGCTCAATCTTCTTCCAAAAAAGCCAACCAAAGCGCTTTGCGACGAACTTTTAAAGGCGAGCCATAGACGATATACAACCGGTTTTTATTTCGGCGAGAAGAATAGGCAGTTTCTCGACGACAGCACGCCTGTGCAGAACAGCGAGTTTATGGCGCTTGTTGTTGAGGATGCAAAAAATGGGTCGGTTATGGTGGAAATGCGCAATAAGTTTTCCGTGGGCGACACGCTGGAGGTTCTAAGCCCTGATAAAAAAACCTTTAACAAAAAGATTAAAATTGAAAAAATCACCTCTTCGCTTGGAGAAAATGTTGAAAGCGCCAAAAAAGTGCAGGAGAAGGTTCTTATAAACTGTGATTTACCGCTTAAAAAAGGCGACATTCTAAGAAAATAACTTAAAAATTTTTAATTAATTTGTTTGACTTTTCATATTTATTGCTATAAGATAGAAAGAGGAGTTATGAAGAAAGTGGATTTAAAACATATCGAAAATGTGGAGGGGAAATATCACCTCGTATTCCTTGAAGGCAGAAAAACGATGGAGTGCGCAAAGGAGGATTTAAGAAACGCCTTTTTCTCTCTTTTATTATTTGGCGCGCTTCTTGCGGGCTTCGTTTTAATTGGTGGTTTTAACTTCTTTTATATCTATTTCTTGCTTGCATTTTTGGTGGTTTTTATTGCGATGATAACAGTGTTTTTGCTTCAAAAGCGAAAGGGAAAAAAGAAGTGTGTTTATGCGGTTTCGCACTCCAAAAACACCGAAATTGTCAATAAGGCAAGCGTGCGTAAATCTTCGCGCGCAATTGTGGAGAGTATGAGTTCGACGATTGATAAATACGAGGCGCGAAAGAAGTATCCAGGCATTGTGAAAAAGGTGATAAGGCGTCGCCGTCACGCGCACAAGGCAAATGAAATCGCCGATTTTGAAAGAGAAAATAAGGACGTTTAAATTTTTTGCGTGCGATAAATTTTTGATAGGATGAATTTAGTTATGATAAGAATAACGAAAGACTGGGCAAACCGCCTAAAAGGTGAGTTTTCAAAGGAATATTTTAAAAAATTACAGGCGTTTTTGGAGGAAGAGAGCGCGCATTACGAAATCTATCCAAAAATAGAAAATGTTTTCAACGCACTTAATTACTGCCCGTTTGATAAGGTTAAGGTGGTGATTATTGGGCAGGACCCTTACCACGAACCGCATCAGGCGCACGGGCTTTCCTTTTCGGTTGAGGAAGGGGTGAAGTTTCCGCCGTCGCTTGTTAATATTTTTAAAGAGATTGAAAGTGATTTGGGCATAAAGGTGGAAAATTCTGGCAATCTCACAAGGTGGGCAAGGCAGGGTGTTATGCTTCTTAACACCACGCTGACAGTTCGTCGCGCGCAAGCAAATTCACATCACGGCAAGGGTTGGGAAATCTTCACAAACGAGGTTATAAGGCAGTTGTCGGCGCGCAAAGACCCGATTGTTTTTCTTCTGTGGGGCAGTAACGCTCAAAGTTTTGCGCCGATTATTGAAAAGCAACATTTGGTTTTAATGGCTCCACATCCAAGTCCGCTGTCGGCATATCGGGGCTTTTTTGGCTGTAAGCACTTCTCAAAAGCCAATGAGTTTTTGGTTAAGTGCGGAAAAGAACCTATCGATTGGCGATAATTTTTTAATTTTTTTGATAAAATGCGTGAAAATGCTTGATTTTTTATGAAAAATTTGATATATTATAAGAGCAGTTGTCAAAAATGTCCTCGCTGGAATAGAAGATATTGACGGCTGAGCGATACGTTTGGAGTGCGCGGGAATGGCTTAGTGGTATAGCGCAGCCTTGCCAAGGCTGAGGTCGCGGGTTCGATCCCCGTTTCCCGCTCCAAAAGCCTAAAATCCTTGGCTAAACAAAGGTTGCTGTTAAAAATGACAGCAAAGAGTTAAACTCTTAAAAGAATATTGGCGGAGTTGATTAAATATTGTTCAACCCGCCATTTTTAAAATGGTACCATCGCCAAGAGGTAAGGCAAAGGTCTGCAAAACCTTTATTCCCCGGTTCGA
This sequence comes from uncultured Clostridia bacterium, assembly GCA_944350265.1. Taxonomy (GTDB): domain Bacteria; phylum Bacillota; class Clostridia; order Christensenellales; family UBA1242; genus Caccovivens. Next base: position 8,108 of record CALVOG010000003.1, on the reverse strand, counting down.
ATCCGGGTGGTACCTCCAAAATTTTGCCGATGTGGCGGAATGGCAGACGCACAGGACTTAAAATCCTGAGTTCGAAAGGACGTATGGGTTCGACTCCCATCATCGGCACCAAAAAAATAATTCGTTCTTCGAATTATTTTTTTGTTTTCTTCTTTTTTTATTTTTTCTCTTTTCGCTCTTATTTCATATTACAGTTCGAATTATTTTTGAAATAAGAAATAAAAAATAAAAATGAAAAGTTGTGGAAAGATTATATATTTGCGTTCGCCCGCCCCGGCGTGATAGCGGAACAGCCAGCGGAGCCCAACTAACCGCGGAGCGACTCCCATCATCGGCACCAGAGAAAAAAAAGCGGTTGCCATTCCGCCACATCGTTATTCGGGGTCCCCGAAAATGCCTGACATTTTTGGGGAGAAGGAGCGAACAAGCGAATGGTAAGCGGTTTGATGTTCACATCGAAACGCGAAATGAAGCGCAGTTTGCGACGCAATGGCAGACGCACAGGACTTAAAATCCTGAGTTCGAAAGGACGTATGGGTTCGACTCCCATCATCGGCACCAGACCGAAGAAAGTTGAAAAGAGAACTTCTTTTTTTTATTTAAGTTTGTAAGCGGGTCGAACGGGCGGGGAAGCGAAGGCAACTGTGTTTGCGTTCGCCCGCCCCGGCGTGATAGCGGAACAGCCAGCGGAGCCCAACTAACCGCGGAGCGACTCCCATCATCGGCACCAGACCGAAGAAAGTTGAAAAGAGAACTTCTTTTTTTATTTAAGTTTGTAAGCGGGTCGAACGGGCGGGGAAGCGAAGGCAACTGTGTTTGCGTTCGCCCGCCCCGGCGTGATAGCGGAACAGCCAGCGGAGCCCAACTAACCGCGGAGCGACTCCCATCATCGGCACCAGAGAAAAAAAAGCGGTTGCCATTCCGCCACATCGTTATTCGGGGTCCCCGAAAATGCCTGACATTTTTGGGGAGAAGGAGCGAACAAGCGAATGGTAAGCGGTTTGATGTTCACATCGAAACGCGAAATGAAGCGCAGTTTGCGACGCAATGGCAGACGCACAGGACTTAACCCCTAGCGGGCGGAGAGTGAGGATTCACTCTCCGCTTTGCACTTCGTTGGCGAATTGGTCGCAACTTAAAGTGGTTTTGATTTTTTATGATCTCGGATTATTTTTGAAATAAGAAAGAAAAAAGAAGAGTTTGTGGTTTAATACAATTCTACTTTAACTTCAAGTTTATATATTAAAACTACGCAAGAATATAGTACAGAGAAAAATCCTAACATCTTTAAAGGTTAGTTAATTATGGAAAAGTATTTAAAAAGTGAATTGATAACAGAAAAGAATATCGTCGAAGCGCTTGCTGTTCAAAATGCAATTTTCCCTCGCGAAAACGCACGGGTTAATTTTTTGGAGTCCTTTGCCGAAAGAAAGATGGCGGACGGTCATAGTGAGTTTGTTAAAGAATATTTCTTAGTTAGAAATGATATGGGTAAAGCAGTTGGAATTTGGGGGCATTATCTTGTTGATAATAATCGAGATGAACTATGGCTCGGTTGGTATGGAGTTATTCCAACTGAAAGACGAGAGGGCTATGGAACGAAGATATTTAGACTTTTTGAAAAGTACGCAAAAGACAACAACTTTAAAATTATAAGGTTATATACAGACGAAATTGATAATGCCATTGCCTGCAAATTATATGAAAAAATGGGTATGGTTAAAGAATATTATAATAACAAGGACGATATAACAGAAGATATAGGCAAAATTGTTATTTATTCAAAATCGTTGACTGGTGGTAAGGTTAAACTTTGGAAGAATAAATCTATCAACTATCGTGAGCAACGCCAAAAGGAAATTTAAGTGGATTTTCCACTTTTTTGTTATGAAAATCATTTTGTTTTTCTATCATTTTGAGTTTGGGCGGGAGTGTGGTATAATGATATTATGAGAAAAAAAAGATATTGTGAAAATTTTAATAAAAGTTTGAATTTCTAAAATAAATTAATGAATTTAATTTGCATATTAGTTAAAATATGATATTCTAATATTAGGGAGAAAGGTATGAAAGGAAATTATCAACTATACTTTTGGCATTTGCCGTTCTCTTAGTTACTATTGCTGTTGTGGCTTGCGGAGGGAATGTAGACATTAAGAGGAGAAGATGACTTTACTGATGAAACAAGTTCTTTTGGCGGAACAACAATTATGGGTACTCTTCCAAGCTATATGCTGGAAACTTACGAAGAGGCGATTGCGTAATTTAAAGCCTATTTATAATTAAAAGATTAAAAGAAGAGTTTAAATAGTTAAAAATTTTTAATTTCTTCTTTTTTTATTTGGTAATTTTGTCGAATTGTGGTAAACTTAAAAAGTGGAGGGATTATGAATATTGCTTTTACGGGAATCACTGGCAATGTTGGGCAAGAAGTTTTAAATGAAGTTATGAAATTAAGTGGCATTGAAAAGATGAGGTTTTTGGTGCTACCTGATGATAAAAGAATAAAAAAATTGAAAAAGAGGTATCGTGGCAAGACCGATAATTGGGAGGTAATTTTCGGCAATATCGGCGACAAAACCGCTTGTCGTAAACTTGTTGAGGGCATCGATTACGTGGTCAATCTTGCGGCGGTCATCCCGCCTCATAGTGACAAATTTCCTCAAAAGGCGGTGGAGTGCAACGAAATTGGAGTGAACAATTTGGTGGGCGTTATTGAGGGCTTGAAGAAACAGCCAAAACTTATCCACTTTTCCACCGTGGCACTTTACGGCAACCGCAACAGCCGTCATCTATACGGGCGCGTTGGCGACCCGCTACTCGTCAGCCCTTTCGATATATATTCAGCAACAAAACTCCGTGGCGAGTTTAGGGTGCTGGAAAGCAAGATTGAGAAATGGGCGGTCCTACGCGAAACGGCGGTTTTACATAAAAATATGCTTGCTGACAATATGAGCGACGGGCTGATGTTTCACACTTGTTTTAATGCTCCGCTTGAGTGGGTGACTGCGCACGACAGTGGCGTTTTGGTGGGGAATATTTTGAAGGCGGATATGGAGAAGGACCTCGGCGACAAATTTTGGCGCAAGTGTTTTAATATTGGTGGTGGCGAAAAAAATCGTCTTATCGGCTACGAAACGCTCAACGATGGGTTTAAGATAATCGGCGGGACGTGCAAGGACTTTTTTAAGCCTTACTATAATTCTCTTCGCAACTTTCACGGAATGTGGTTTTATGACGGCGATGTGCTGGATAAGATGTTCGCCTATCAAAAGCAGGACACGCGCACCTATTGGAATGAAGTGAAGAAGTCGCACAAAATTTTTCAGGCGGGAAGGGCAGTGCCGAAGGTTTTTATACGCAAATTTGTGATTGATAAACTTCGCAACGATAAAAACGCGCCGAAGTATTGGTTCGAGCATAAAGACAGAGCGAGGCTTGTGGCATACTTTGGAAGCGAAGGGCGATATCTTGCCTTGCCACGCAAGTGGAAAGATTTTCCACTTTTAATTGAAAACAAAGACGAAGAGGGTGGCGAGATTGACTATCAAAACCTACACGACATCAAAAATGCCAAACTTATCGACTATGGTTTTGATATTTCAAAGGAAAATTTAACGCTAAAAGACCTTCAAAATGTGGCGAAAATGCACGGTGGAGCATTGATTTCAAGGTCGTATAACGGTGATTTATACAAAAAATTGCAGTGGAAAACGCAGGATGGCGAGGAGTTTTCGGCGTCTGCTTACACCGTTGCCTACTGCGGACATTTTTACAACATAACATATAAGAAAAACACGTGGGATTTCGACCGTCTTTCGAAAAAGGACAAGATTTATGCGCAAATTTGGTATGATTCTCACCAAGAAAACGAAAATCATCTCTATTATTTCGATGATGATTTCAATGCGCACATAAAAACTGAGGTAAATAAATGAAAATTTTGATATGCTATTTTTCTGGCACGGGAAACACCAAGCGCGTGGTGGATAAGTTTGCAAGTTGCTTGGAGGAAAAGGGTAACAGCGTGGTTGTTAGGCGTGTTGAACAGCCTTTCAATGAAAATTTGGAGGAGTTTGACCTTTTGGGGTTCGGCTATCCCGTCCACGCATTCAATGCGCCGAAGATTATGCTGGATTTTGTGAAAAAATTACCAAAACTACTAAAAGTGAAAGAGGCGTTTATTTTGAACACATCGGGCGAACCACTGAAACTTAATAACATTTCGTCGATTAAGCTCACAAGCCTTTTAAAAAAGAAAAGCATTGCTGTTAATAACGAATTTCACTATGTTATGCCATATAACATCATCTTTCGCCACACCGACAAAATGGCGTTTAGAATGTGGGATACAGCGCAAAAAATCATCCCGCTTGATGTGAAAAAATTGCTTAACGGCGAAAAAACTAAGCTTAAAAAGGTGTTTTTGGGTAGACCCGTTGCTCACCTTATGCGCATCGAGCATTGGGGCGGGCGCTTTAACGGCAAGCATTACAAAATGTTGCCCGAGTGCGTGAAGTGTGGCTGTTGTGTGAATATTTGCCCAACCAAAAACATCACCATCGAAAACGGCGAGTTGAAGTTCGGCAAGAAGTGCATAATGTGTATGCGCTGTTCTTTCCTCTGCCAAAAGAACGCCATTAAAATTGGCTTTTTCAACAAGTGGAAGGTGAATGGTGCGTATAACTTCAACAATCCAAACGACACCACTGAAGATATGCACAAAAGGTATTGCAAAAAGGCTTACGAGAGATATTTTGCCGACTGCGAAAAGAGAATTGCAGAAGAAAACGCCTTATGAGTTATAACAAAAAAAAGGACGCGTTAATGTTAAAAATTTGAAATAAAAAAGGTAGTTATATGCAAAGATTTAATAAAGATTTTTGCGTTTTTATTTGGTGGAATTAAAAAATTTTGCTATAATTTTTGTGGAGATTATTATGAAAGATTGTTTGTTTTGTAAGATTATTAAGGGCGAGGTGCCTTCACACAAAATTTTCGAGGATGAGAATGTTTATGCGTTTTTGGATATCGCCAACGACATATACGGTCACACGCTGGTTGTTTCGAAAAAGCACTACCAAAATGTTGCCGATTGCCCGCCAAGAAGTTTGGGGAAGATTATGGCGAGTGTAAAAAAAATTGCCGATCACTTTTTGGCACTCGGCTATGACGGCTATAATATCTTAAACAACACGGGCGAGAGTGCGGAGCAGTCAATTATGCACCTACATTTTCACATTTTGCCAAGAAAAAAGGGCGACGGCGTGAAGGTTTGGCGCGATTTTGGCAAGCAGAAAAAGGAACTTGCGCTCATTGCCAAAGAACTATATTTTGAAGAGGAAAAAGAGGAGGCGGTGGACTATTCGCGCTATAAAGAGAACTGCGATGTTGTCTACACCGACGGCGCTTGCTCGGGTAACCCTGGGCGAGGTGGCTATGGCGGTGTTCACATTAAAACCGACGGAACCAGCGAGGAATTTTCGGGTGCCGAGGAGCGAACCACCAATAACCGTATGGAACTTATGGCGGTGATTGTGGGGCTTGAAAAGACCGAAGAGGGCGCGCGAGTGAAGGTTTATAGCGACAGCGCCTATGTTGTGAATGCTTTTAACCAAAATTGGCTAGTTAATTGGAAGAAAAATGGCTGGCGCACGTCTAATGGAGGCGAGGTTTTGAATTGCGATTTGTGGAAGGAGTTGTCGGCGCTTGTTGAGGCGCGCGAGGTGGAGTTTGTGAAGGTGAAAGGGCATAGCGACAACGTGATTAATAATCGCTGTGACGCGCTTGCCACGGGCGCGATTGACTAGGCTGAGTGTAAATTGCCTCTATCGCTAGGTCTGCCAACCATTTAATACTTTTTTGTCAGCAAAACAAAACTCAAAAACACTCCTCCAAGCGCGCTTGGTCATTCTGAGCGGAGCGAAGAATCTCGTCGTAGCCACGACCTGCGAATGTCTATTCTATCCTCATAAGAACATTTAAACGCAATAATGCTTCTACCGTTAGGACTGTTGGCTTGCTTGTCGTTCTGAGGTGACAACGCCACTCTTTGTGACTGGCTTAATGTGTTATAACACTTTACCGTCAGGCAGAGCGGTTATTGGTCATTCTGAGCGGAGCGAAGAATCTCGTCGTAGCCTCGACCCGCGAATGTCTATTCTATCCTCATAAAAACATTTAAACGCAATTTCTAGTGCCAACCATTTAATGCATTTTTAAAAATTCTTAATTCCTAGTTTTAATTTAATAATGCTTGCTTTTTGTCATTTTTTGACATTTTGCGACATAGATTTCTCTATGGATACCTCTTTTTTGGAACTTCGATGCAAGGAAGTTGTCAATGTTGTTGACGGCAGAAGGCTGGGGCATATTGTGGATGTCTGCTTCAACCTTCAAACTGGTTGCGTGCAGGGGATTGTTGTGCCTGGCGAGAAGAGTTTTTGGAATGTATTTAAAAACGGTATGGAACTTTTCATACCGTTAAGTCAAATTGTCAAGGTGGGTGAGGATGCCATTTTGGTTGAACTTTATGCCACCAACAATCCAACACCTTATATTATGGGCTCTTCAAAAAGCAAAAAGTGATTATTTTGCGAAATACACCATCCCATAAACGCCTGGCCCGACGTGCGTGCCAACCACGCAACCAATGCCGTAGTATTCAATTTTTTCAGGGTCGACCTCAAGTTGGCTCTTATATTTTTTCACAAAGTTTTCAATTTTAGATTTGTCGGCTGAGTAGCCAAAATAGATGGGATAATTTTTGTCGCGGTTCTTCACAACATCGTCAACGATATAGAGATTTGCCTGCTCGCCACGTTTTTTGGCGCGATTTGCAACCTTGCCGTCCTCAATTGTGATGATTGGTTTCATATTAAGCACAGTGCCAAGTGCAGCCACAGCACCACTTATTCTTCCGCCTTGTTTAAGATATTTCAAATCGCTGACAACGGCGATAAGACGGACGCGTTTTTTGAGGCGTTCGAGTTCCTCAATCACTTCTTCTGGGCTTGGGTTGTTTCTTTTTATGTATTTCACAATCTCCACAATAAGCGCGCCTTCGGCAAAAGTGGTGACCTCGGAGTCGCAAATATAAACGTTTTTCATATTAAGCGCTTCAACCGCATTTTTCGCTTGTGCAATCGTGCCAGCGAGGTTGGAGGAGATGACAATAGTCAGCACAAACCAGTCCTCTTTGTTGCAGTAAGGCGTGAGGGCGTTTTCGAATTTATATTGATTAGGTTGGCTGGTTTTTGGAATGATACCCGTTGTGCGCATTTTTTCATAGAATTCGTCATTAGGCAAACCTTCTGGGAAAAGTTCGCCAGCAAAATTGACTTCGATAGGCAATATGGTGATGTCATTTTCCTTTGCGAAATTTTCTGGCATATCAACTGATGCTTCGGTTACAATTTTATATTTCATATTTTTCCTCTCTTTAAGTTAATTATATTAAAAAATAAATAGTTAAATCAAGCGAAAAGAAGATGAAAATTAAAAAATTTTTAAGTTTATCATATTTCTTAAAATTTTGCATAATACTTCATTTTTTTTGTAGCATAAAATTTTTTTATGTCGTTAGGGCTTTTAGCCTGTTTGTCATTCTGAGCGAAGCGAAGAATGGTCGTAGAACGGCTTTCAAAAACTCGAAATAATACCACTTTGAGCGAATGACACTTAATCGCAGTTAAACGCTTTTCTATAAAGAGGTTGTTTTAGACATACGCGGGCGGGTGCTACGACCATTCTTCGGCGTTGCCTCAGAATGACAAGCAGAGCAATAGTCCTATCGGTATAGGCAATAATAGCGCGACAAGTGGTTTTGCAAGTGGAAAGATTAGACATACGCGGGTAGTGACGGGGACTAATCTTTTTTGCAAATAATACAGTTTAACAAGCGACACTTCAAAATGTGACAGAGTCATCTACCGCGAGATTCTTCGGCGTTGCCTCAGAATGACAAGCGGGGTGGTAGTCCTTGCGGAATAGGTGTTGTGGTGTGTTAAGCGTTTTTGTGAGGATTTATTCGACATACGCGGGTAGTGACGGGGACTAATCTTTTTTGCAAATAATACAGTTTAACAAGCGACACTTCAAAATGTGAC
>CALVOG010000002.1 GCA_944350265.1 uncultured Clostridia bacterium | reverse complement strand
ATATGTTTACATTTTTATTATAACATAAAATATTTAAAATTTTAAACTTTTTGTATAAACTTTCGTGTTTTGATTTTTATTTTATTTTTTAATTCTTGTACAGCCTATTTTTCGTATGTACTGTTGTTTTAACATCTCTATGTCCTAAAAGCTGTTGTATTACTTTGGGATTTTCATTCATCTCAAACAACATATTAGAGAAAGTGTGTCGAAGTCCGTAAAAATGAATATTGTATTTATTTAAGTTATGGCGTCTTATAAATCTATCAAAAATTATTCTGCAACCTGAATACGATCTAACACTGCCATCGTCATTCGCAAAAATAAAAGATGTTGGCGCTGTGAGTTCAGCCGTAACATTTGGGTTTGTTCTTTCTCGAATAGTTTGTTTTTCTTTCCACTCTTTCAATATGTTTACAACAATATCTGTGATTGGGACTTCTCTAACACTGCAAGTTGTCTTTTGACAACTTTTGTTGTTGGAAAAGTTTTGCTTCGCATAAGATTTCTAACATTATCTCTGCCAAGCCCAGTAATTTTAAGTAGGCGTCAGGGAATTTTGAGATTGACAGCAAATAAAAAATACTAGCAATTTCGCTAGTATTTGTATAGTGTTTTAAGATATAGCGCAGAAGATAGATTTTAATAAAGTATGTTGTTAATGTTGACAACATCACCCTTGATAGGCTTTTACATAATGAACAGGCCCTCACAGCTTTAATGAGCATTGAAGGTTTCAGAAATCTTAATCTTAGAAGTGATATTGAAATTATTGTGAACAAGTCAAATGCTGTTAAGAAAATAAAAAAGGAAGCATCAAGTGAAAGAGGCGATTTAACTGACGCAGAGAAAAAACAAATCAGTGAAGAAGAAAAAGAATATAAATCTAAACGCAAACAAGTTCAAGAAAAGCTTATCAAATTTGCAACAAGAATTCCGATTTTTATGTATCTAACAGACTACCGGGAGCAGGTTTTAAAAGATGTTATAACCCAACTTGAGCCAGGTTTATATAAACGAGTCACAGGACTTGAAGTTAAAGACTTTGAACTTTTAACAAGTTTAGGACTTTTTAATGCCGAACTTATGAACCAAGCAGTCTTCCAATTCCGTAGATATGAAGATAGCAGTTTGTCATACACAGGAATAAATAAACATGCTGGTGAAGTTGTCGGCGGTTGGGACACCACAATCTCCTATGCTGATATGAAAAAAATTTAACTATAAAAAGACCACCTATTGTAACGATAGATGGTCTTTTTTACTATGTTTTTATTAAAATTTTAAGTTTATTCTCAAAACAAAAACTATTTTATTGTCAACATTTATTAAAATTATAAATAAATGTTTTATAACATTCTTAATCATTATCAAAAAACGATTGTTGTTTTGGTTTTTCTATATCGCCGATATTTGAAAAATCAAAATTTTCATCGATTTGAATTGCTCCCTTTTTTATTAACTCTTTATTTCCTAAACAATTATCGTTTTCTAAGCAGAATTCTTTCACCCATCCTTTTCTTAAATTTTCTAAAGCTCCACTCCATGTTCCACCTTGATTGTAATTGGACTTTATAACCACTGTAGCCAACGATTGGGTGTATATATATTTATTTCTTTGCATCGCATTCCCTGTGTTGAATCCTGCGTCTGGTTTTACTGCCGATAATAGCAATAATCTTCTTTCTCTTATGAACTGACTAATTTTATGGTCTTTTAATTTTTTAATCATAGATTCGGAAAGAAATTCAATTGCAATTCCACCATTACAAAAGCTCTCCTCAGTGGCAATGCTGTCTACACCTTTTGCCCCTCCAGAAACAACTCCATAACCTTTTAATGTAGCATTTTTAACCAATTGTTTTAACTTTTTTATATCACTCTCTTTCACATCTCTACTGCCAACAAATCCAATATATTTATAATTTAACAAATTTAAATCCCCCGCATAATAAAAAAGGGGTGGTGATTGTTGTCTAAGTAATTTCTTTATTCTTTTAGGAAATAGAGCAGAGGCTCTTGTTACAATTTTTACACCATATTTATTAAGATTTTCTAATTCAAAAGCTAAGCTTGAACTACGCTCAAGAAGTGTTTTATATCTTCCTATTTCATTTTCGTCAAAAATATTTAAAATAGACATAAACTCTTCTTTAGAAAAATCAAACAGTTCTTTAGGAGTTTTATTATTTTTGATAAGACTTTCAGAAACTGATGCCCACTCCCTGTTTTCAAGTGGCTTTACCCCATCAATAATCCCAATTTGACTGCACAATGCAATTATTGCAAGATCATCATCTTTATTCATATCACACCTCATTCCTACTACTATCTGCTAATGCAAACGGAAACACTTTTTCTGCTCCATTCTCCATCAATCTATATCCACATATTGTAAAAGTCCATTTGGAATCCACCATATCATCAATGAGCAATATATCTTTGGGAACATTAACTCCTTCAATAATATGAAAAGATTCAAAAGCATTTTCGCATTGATGTGGGCTGTTTTGCATATACTTTTGTTCTCTTGCCGGTTCTTTTTTTAAAGTCTCAAGAAACTCAATGTTTAGTTTTTTCGCCAACCTCTCAGCAAAATTTTTAACAATATCGCTTCTAAGTGATGGAACAAATGTTAATGCTTTAATACCATTTTCTTTCACAACATTTTTTAATACATCCACACTTTTCCCAAGTAGCTCATCACAAAATTGTTTATTTTCATATTTATCCTTTTTAACAAGTTCTCCATACCCTACATCTCCATATTTACTTAACGCAATTCCTTCTTGATTTATATATTCCATAGTAGTCTTTCCTGAATATTTTTTATTAGGCCATTTTTTTCGAGGAGAAAATTTAATTATTAAACTATTTACATATTGTAAAGCTTCATCTATATCATCTAGATTAATATTATTGTCAAAAACGTTTTCACCTAAACAATTAGAGCATTTACCACACTCTTCAGCAGAGAAGTCATCAAGGCAATTAACAACAAATTTACTATAACACTCTTTTGTATTCAACAATCCTTGCATTTGTTCCATTTCTTTTCTCTTCGCCTGTTTTACTTCGTTATAGTGCTCTTCATTATAAATATAATCATTTGGTGATGCATAGCATTTATTTTTCTCAAAAAATACTACGTCCTCATTTTCCAAAAACATCAAAACTTTCTCAATTTCTCTATTTTCAATATTAACATAAAACTTAATATCATCCTTTTTTAACCCATCATGATTTCTCACTACTTCTAGAACTTTCTCACAATCATCTTTTTTAGGAAATGCTGTTTCTATGAAATATTCGTTAATTTGTTTATCTTCTTGTCCATACATTAAAATTGCATAGGCTTTATCAATATTTCTTCCAGCTCTTCCAATTTGTTGATAATAACTTATTATATTTGAAGGACACTGATAATGAACAACAAAGCCAATATCGCCTTTATCATAACCCATACCCAACTTAATAGTTGCCACAATAACTTTGATTTCATTTTTCTGAAATTTTTCAATCGCTTCTTGAAGTTTCTGTTTTTTTGAATCGTCAGAATAATATGGCATGGCACTAATTCCATGCTTGTTGAGAAAATCTGAAACATAGTCGCAATCTCGTTTTGTTAAACAATATATAATTCCAGTACCCGGCAAATTGTTTATATTTTTTAACATCCATGCGTACCTTGTCGCCCTGTCAGGCATAAATAAAACTTTAATACACAAAGACTCTCTTGTTAATGGTCCTCTGGAAACAAAAACATCTCCACCAAGCTGTTCTTTTAAATCTTCTACAACTCTATTATTTGCAGTGGCTGTTGTCGCCAAAACAGGAACACTTGCTGGCAAGTTTTCAACAACCCTAATGAGTTTGCAATATTTTAATCTAAAATCATGTCCCCAATCAGAGATACAGTGTGCCTCATCAATAACAAACAAACCAATCTTTATTTCTGGCAAAGCCGATTGAACTTCAGGATTAAATAAAGTCTCGGGAGTAATAAAGATTACATCAAGTTTATTACTCTTCAAAGAATCAATAATTTCACTGTGTCTTTCTTTTGTTGTATAGTTTAGCCTATCACATTTAAGTTCTAACTTATTGGCAGCCTCAAGTTGATTCTCCATAAGAATTAGTAATGGACTTACAACAAGAGTCACACCTTTGCCCTGTTCTCTTAAAATTTTAGTGGACAAAAAATAAACCAAACTTTTACCCCAACCAGTTTTTTGTACAACAAGTGTTCTCTTGTGAGATAATGTCGCTTCAATCGCTTCCAACTGCCCGCTTCTAAATGTAGAACCTTCGCCATATGTTTGATCTAAAATTTCATATGCTCTTTTTTTTATTTCCATTTTTACACCTTATTCTGTTTTATTATAACATATTTTTTGTTACAATAATGCTATACTTTTAAATTTTTTTCTTTTAGATGATAAATTAAGTTTTCGTTATATCTTAAAATACTTTTGGTTCTTACTGGTTGGTTTATCTGGTTCGGTCATACCGATTAGTCCGGCATCTAGGGCTGGTTGCAAATAATTTTTTCTAAAACCAACGCGAGATTTTAGGTTTAGTTTTTGCATAAGTTCGGTTGCAGATTGCGGATAACTTTCAATAACTTTCATAAGTTCTGTAATTTGGTTGTTTATATGGTTATAGTGATTTCTTGTATCGGATATTATGTTTTTGATTGCCTTGTTTATCACATCCAACATAAACACAATAAAAATATTTGATTTCGCCTGACTTGTTGACAATGTTATTGCATTGTAATAATCTTTTTGGTTATCTTTAATTATACTTTCAATAGGTATCCAAGCAAAGATTGGCTTCCAACTTGCAAGAAGCACAGTTTGCCAAAGTCTTCCCATTCTTCCATTTCCATCACGAAATGGATGGATGAACTCAAATTCATAATGAAAAACACTAGACTTAATAAGCATATTTGCTGAGCTACTCTTTATCCAGTCAAAAAGTTGTCCTAACTGCTCTGGAACAAACTCTGCCGGTGGAGCAAGATGAACAACTTTTCCTTCTTGGTTATAAACTCCAACTTGTCCCGTCCTTATTTTACCCGCCTCGTTTACAAGTCCGTTCATCATTATTCCGTGAATTCTTAACAAGTCATCAATGCTATAAGGATCTATATTTTCAAGTTCTTTATAAGCCAAATTTGCATTTTGAACTGCAATTATATCTTCCTTTGGTCCAAGCACTCGTTTTCCATCAATAACATCTGTCACCTGCTCAATTGAAAGAGTGTTATTTTCAATCGCAAGAGAAGAATGAATAGATTTTATCCTATTCACCCTGCGAAGCCTTGGCAATTTCTCAAGTTCATTTACTCCAGAGAGTTTTCCTAGATTTTCCATAATCTCGGAAACTAACTCCAACATCTCATCAGTTATTTCATAAGGCGGAATATATTTTTCGTCCATAATCAAACTCTCCATTTACAATAATATTATTATAACCTACTTTCGTATTAAAAGTCAATTATCTTGTATATTTTCTTATATACTTTCTTGTATATTATTTCTGATTACGAAAACTCAGATATACAAACTTGAATTTTCAATTTATTGAGTTTTAGATAGTCCTAGAAAGTCTAAAATAGGTAATGTTTTTTATAAATATTGGGTATAGGTGTCGGTAGGTGTTAGTGGATTTTTGGATTGACAGCAAATGAAAAAATACTAACAGAATTGCTAGTATTTATATAGTGTTTTGAAATATAGAGTAGAAAATGGTTTTTGGCAAGGATATGTTGGTAAAATAAAAAACAATTACACAACTTGACAAAATCACGCAAAACAACTATAATTATTACGTAATGCGGATATGGCGGAATGGCAGACGCGCTAGGTTCAGGTCCTAGTGGGAGCAATCCCATGCAGGTTCAACTCCTGTTATCCGCACCAACAAAATAATTCGAGCTGTCGAATTATTTTTTTTGTTTTTTCTTCCTTTGTTTTCACTCTTCTTTTTCAATTCGAATTGTTTTCAAAAGAAGAGTTGAGGATTTTGTTTATACTAGAGTGACGCCGTCACTCACTTGCGAAGTGCATTTTTAGGATAAGATTTTTTATTGCCTGGTTCTTGCACAGTCCATTACATCGCCCGTCTTTTTCCTTTATATTACACATCGTCATTAGATAAGTGGTGCTTTTTACACGTCGCCATTGGATAAGTGGCGCTATTTGCACGGCGCCATTAGATAAGTGACGCTTATTACACATCGTCATTAGATAAGTGACGCTTTTTGCACGGCGTCATTAAATAAGTGGTGCTTTTTGCACGGCGTCATTGGATAAGTGGCGCTTTTTTCTTTTTAATAGTAGGGCAAAGGTTAATGCGGAAAGGGTGGCGAGGAGGGCAAAAAGATACCAAATCGGCTTGTTTATTGTTTGGTAGATGACAATCGGTTTATTCTCTTTTAGCTCGTCATATGTCCGCGAAAAGGTGTTATAGTATAACCCGTCCTTTTCGTAAAAATTTTCACTTCGCACGCTTTTATTCGGCGAGATAAGCGAATAAATATAAGAGGAGTGGTCGTAGAGAGGCGTTATTGCGCTGACGTCAATGTTAAACGCGCTTCCCCACAAAAGAATGGTTGATTTCATAAGGCTGACAAGAGAGTCGGCGGTTTTTTGAGAGAATGGAAAAGCGATTTCGTATTCCTCTTTTTTTATAAAAAACCCGCTTTTTCTCGGTTCAACACTTTCGCCCTCGCCAAAATAGGCATTAAGCGCCTCCACGCTTTCGAATTTGAGCATAAAGCCAACGGCGTCGTAGTCCGCATAATAGTCTGGGCTTGTCACGCTCATTCCCTCCACCTTCTTCTCTTCGAAATTTTCGGCGAGAAGCGCCACCGAATTTTTGAGATAGAACTTCAAGCCTTCAAGCGCAATCTTGTCGATGTTCTCTAAATAGGAGGAGTTGAGCGGAAAAAGATAGATAAACGAAACGCTGTTTGCGCTTGTCACCTTTAAGAGTTTAAAAGAGTTTTCTGTGATATCGTCACTCGTTGCTCCTAAAAGATTTTGCGCAACCAACACATTTTCCTCATTAATTGAGTTTTGTGTGCTTGATGCATTTTCTCCAATCGCCGAATTTGGCACGCACATCACGTTTTTAGCACTGAATGAGTTTTTGGTTTTAACGTTTGAAAACTTTTGCGCGCTGGTTGCTGTGAACTTAATAGAATTTAGCGCTCGCGCCATTAGTTCGTCCATAGATGATTTTAATGTGTTTTTCGCGCTCATTACACTTTCCGCATTCAAAACATTTTGCGCACTAGTCTTGGCAAAGCCTTGGCTAATTAGCGCACAAAATGGAAAAAAGGCAAAAATGACTGCAAAAAAGAAAAGAAGGATTTTTTTCATAGAATAATTCTATTCAAAAATCCCTCTTTGTATTCTTTAACGAAGTCCGCTGTCGCAAAAGTCGTCTTCTTGGTAAACAGTTCCGCCGATATTTGTGACAACTGTGCAACCCTCAACCGTCATTCCCGTTTCATTGATGGTGCCTCTTGCATAGACCGCAAAACCAGCGATATAGACCTTATGCGAATTTCCGTCCACGCCCTTCGCCTCAATTTTGGAATTAGCGCCGATTGAGTTATTTTCAAACTCGCCTGCCCTTGTGGTTGTCACCGCAATACCAGCAACCTGATGTTGTCCGCCACCGGTATTTTGAAGGTCCAAAATAACATTCCCTTCAAGCGCGCAACCGCGAATTACGCCCGTGCTGTTATACACAACACCCGCCACAAAGATGTTCTGCACGCCCGTATAGTTGGCGTCGGTGGCAACAATGTCACCCGTCACTTTGGAGCCGACTATCTCGCCGTTATTGAACGCCACAAGTCCTGCGTAAACGGCAACGGTTTGTTCGATTGTGCTATATACCGACGCGGTTGTTGACAGCCCGCTGACATTCACGCCATTAATCCTTGCCGTTGACATATTAACAATCGTAAGCCCAGCAAAGAGCGTGTTGCGGTCGATTGACATTGAGGAATTGAAGGTGGCGTTGACTGTGAAATTACTCAAACTGCCCGTCACTCTTTCGAAGAGCGCAACGCCCGTTCTAAACTCAAAACCTCGGCTGTCGCTGGTGTTAAAGCGAGTGATGGCACCGTCCTCCACAAACAATGATGACGAAAGGTTCGTGCCTGTTGGCGCATTTGCGGTGTAGGTTATCGTGTGCCCATTGCCAACGATATTGCCGGTGAAATCTCCGCTAAAGAGTATGCCGTCAAAGGTCAGCCCTGTGATGTCGGTGTTAAGTAAGAAGTTATACCTATCCTCCTCGGTTTTCTCTTCGCCGTCGCTTAAATAGGAGTTAAGATAGGAAAGTTTGGATTGTCTTGCTCCTATATTTTTAAATTGTTGAAGGCTGGAAATCACATACGGATTCAAACTTGTGCCGTCGCCACCGCTAAATAGGTTGAACGCAACCGAAATTTCATACTCCATTTGTTGCGATTGAAGCCCTTGTTTAGCTGACTTGACGATAAGCGAGAAGGAGATGCTACTGCTTGTGACCGTTGGTGTGAACTCTTTCACTATTCCGCCGTTTTGATAGGTGATTTCATAACGCCTGTCTTCTTCCACGAAAGTTCCGCCCGATGTGTATAGATAAGTCACGTCGAGAATGAACAAGGTGTTTTCGTCCTCCGTTTGGGTTGGTGAGAACCAGCTGAATGTGCCTGTGTCTGCATCCCAACTGATTGTGTAATCCGCGGTTGGTCTTGTGAGAACTAGGTTATAGACATCGCTTGAAAGCACATTAGTAACATTTTCGCTTGCATTAGACGCCGTGATTCTAACGTCGAGTTTATCTTCCACAATTATAACGGATGCGTACTCACCAAACACACTTGGAAGTGCAAGTTGAACGGCGTTATAGTCATCTTGCGACGAGAAGATGAGAATTTTTGCATTTTTACTCGTCAAACTAAACGATGTATCGCCTTCGAAATTGAGATTTACAACAAAATCGGTTTTGTTTTTCTCAAAATAGTTGGTGAAGTCCAAAACTTCCGCCGAAATTGCGCCGTTTGAGGTTTCAATAAGCACACTTTCAGTGGTGTAGTCACCCGTTTCGTCCACCGATTCTTGCACGCTTGCAAGTTTGAAGATTTCCATCGAGGTCTTCCTTGATTTAAGCGTGTTGGCTTCATTGCTCACAACGTAAACATTAATGGTTTGAGTGCCTGACATAATTTCGCCAGCATCCTCAGTGAACACATAGTGAACATCATCCGCCGTCTCAACGACACCACTAATCTCTCTTCCGCTCTCGTCGGTAACAATGAATGTGACGTCGGCGTTATTATACTGCCACGTTAGGCGTCCGTCAATAATGTTTAGGTCAGTCACGCTGTCAGCGAGTTGCAAGCCGTCGATATCATTGCCGTTCGAGCGCAAAATGTATGGCGTTTCAACAACTTGCGGGTCAAGAGAGGTGTATTTTATTTCATTGCCGTATGCATACCCGCCCTCAACAAGGCTGAGGTAACTTCGACCAGTTGGAAGAGTGTCACTCACCCCAAGCACATACGCCTGCAAGGTCACCTTCACATATTCCACTCGATTTCCAACAACGCTTGGATATTGTTCTTCGATTTTTGCAAGGTCGAAGGATGTTTTGGTGGTGTAAGCAACAATTTCTGTGCCGATATTTGAAATAACCGAACTTTGTGTGGCGTTTGTGATTTCATAGAACTGCACCGCAATTTCATAGACCACCTGTCCGTCGCCAATACCGAAGCCAGTTTGTGGGCTTAAACTCATTTCATTCCAAACAACAATGCCGTTTCGAACGGAAACAGTTGGCACGCTTGGCAACATTTTTCCAGAGGAAGATGTGGAATTTGACTTGACTGCCGAATAGATTTCGTTTGCTTCATTGTTTTCAAGTTCAAGGTGGAAAACGTTGACTTCGTGCGCATCTCTAACTTGTGCATACGACGCCGTGGAGCCAAGAGTTGTGAAGTAAAATTCGTCGGCATTAAGTTCACTTTCCGTCATTCCCGCTTCATAGATTGCCTTCTTTATGTTGGAATCATAATCTTGTGCGGTGAACACGAAGGAGGCGCCGTCCTCGTTGTTATTATTGTTTACCTCATATCTCACCGTGCGGTCGTTTGAATATATATTTCTATAATCGTTGTTGTCTGTGAGTGCAAAGGCGTTAAGTTCGCTTGCCACGTTTGGCGAGGCAAGTTTTATGATATTCTCAATAATATACACCTCACTGTCGAGTGTTATTGTGCTTCCTGTGATTTCTCCAAGCGAAGCGAATTTTATGTAGTCATATTCGCCAGCAGGAAGGTCATTTAAACTGAATGTGGATTTTGATTCCTCTCCCACGCCAATAACAATCGGGTCTGACGGTTCATTTTGGCTGGATGCCTTGTATATTACCGTGGTGGAGGAGTTTCGATACGCCGTCCATGAGAACACGCCATTGTTTATTGAAAAATCTTCGCACGCACTTCGCATAACAAGCGCAAAGAGGGCAGATTTACTGGATATCGAATAGTTATCTCCGCGCGCGAACACCTCAAAATAGTAAGAACCCTTTTCAAAGACGTCCAAATACTGGCTCAAAATTGCATCATAGCCCTTGGTGCCATTTTCGTCGACGCTTATGTTGAGATATAGTTTCAAATAGTCATACTCGCCGTCATCATTTTCATCCACCGCCTGAACGCTGAAGGAACTGCCGTCCACGCCCACAAGTTTTGCCGTCCACGTCACGCCGTTAAGAGAAGTGATTTCAATCGCCTGCTTTCTTTGTGAGGTTTGTCCTTGAGTGTAGATTTGCATATAGTAGGTGGACGCATCCTTCTTCACGCCTCCGCTTGTGTAGATTTGCGAGCGATAGATTTTCAAGTAATACGCTCTCACAATATCCTTTTCGCCGTTCACATAAACATCGTCAACACCGCTTTCAACGTGGACGGTTTGGTTGACATAAAAGTCTTGGTTCTCGCCAGAAACTAGAACCTGCCACTCGCTTGTTAAAGTGGAAGAATTGCCAAGGAGGCAGTATTCAATCTTATACATTCCCTCTTGAACCGCCTCAAACGCCGAGTCGAAGATGTTGTTATATCCGCCAATTCCGCCGATATTGAACTTTAAGATATTGAAGAAGGAAACGATAATATTCCTCTCTTCGTTGTTCGCCGCAACTGCCGAGAATTGTTCACTTAGCGTGGTCAACTTGTCGATATCACTTGTGCCCAAAAGTTCGCCTGTGAAAATATGAATGGCGTTCACGTCGGCAACACGCCTAAATGAAATTGTTGTTTTGTCGGCATCTTGGTATGATGTGAAACGGAAACGTATGCGCACATTGCCTTCCACCAAATCCTTCAATGTGAATGTGAACGGATAGTAAAAGGTGGTGGTGACAAGTTGATGCACAAGTTCGGTGGTTGGCACATCAGGAACGCCGTCGCCGTCGTCATCTCTAATGCCAGCGAAGAACTCATAGAAATCGCGTGACTTGTCTCCGCCTGCCGACCAGTCCACATTTGAGTCAAAATCAATGGAAAGCACGCCGTTACTAAGTTTAAGTTGTGAGTTAAATTTGTTTTTAACAATGACCGCCTTTGAGTCCTCTTCAGTGGTGCCGACAAACTTTTCGGTTGATGCCACTGTGAACGGGTCGCTTGAAACAAGCGCGAGTGAAATGTTATAGGTGCTTCCCGAGGCGTTAAAGAGGGTGCCATCGAAGGTGCGCGTTGAAAGGTCCGCCTCATACCTATTGAAGTTATTTTCGTTTTCGCTGTCGTAAAGGAAAATGTAGAATTTTTCGGTTAAACTTAAATAGTTTTCATCCACCAGCCAGTTGACATTGCCATCGGTGATAGTCACAGTGAGCGCCTTTGGCAATTTTGAGAACAAGAGGTCTTTTTCGCCAAATTTGGTGATATATGAGCCGAAGCTAATTTCGCCACCGTTTGAAGCAACCTCGCTTATCTTAAATGAATAGTTGCCTTCACCGCTCAAATTCGGGCTGACGATTTGTGATGGATTGTCGTAATCAAAAACGGTGTTTAAGTTTTCTAAAAGCGCGTAAACATCAATGAGAATTTCGCCGTTCGCCCTTGTTGCCAAGGCGTCCGTTGTATGCACGCCGTCAATATATGTGGTGCCGTCAATTTGAAGCATAACATTGAAGCGCTTTGTTTCGTCGCCGTTAAGCGGGTTTATATAGTCAACAATGATATTAAATCCTGTGAGATTAGTTCGGTCGTCGAAAACAATGTAAGAGCGCATAAGGTCGGCATTTTCGCCCTCCGTCACCTTTCGAACATCCTTGACGCTTCCCGGCGCCAACGCTTTATACTCATATTCCATTGGCTTTGAGGTGACAAAGTAGATTTCGTTCTCTATCGACTGCTGTTTTGCGTAGATATACACCTTCGTGTCGGCAGTCAAGTCATATTTTTCTAATAGGAGCGACATATTTATGCTGTAAATATAACTGTTGACGTCAGCCAAAACGTCGTCGTAAATTCCCTCAACAAACACGGCGCTGTTATCAAAATTTGGTTTGAGACTGACAAATATCTTTTCGATGAGCGTTTGCGTGCCTATCGGCGACAGGGTGACAGAAAGTTTGCTGTTATCAACCGTGTTGACGCCAACGCTGGTCGGCGCTTTGGTTTGCATAAACACCTTTGTGCTTTCGATGTATTGCGAGTCGAGTTTGAGAACGATGGAGTCGTCGTTATAAAGAGTGCCCTCAGTTTTTGCATCGCCCGCAAGCACCACTCTCACCCTAAAGCTGTCCGCCTCACCAATTTCCATAGCGTTAGAGATGTCGATTTTAACTGTGTCACCATTTGCTGTCACTTCCGTCCAAGGCAATAGGATGTTGCGTCCGTCCACGCTAAATATGCTATAAAGATATTTTTGCCCGCTCACCGAATTAAAGAAGAGCGCGCCGTTGTCGTCCACCGACATATCGCTTGCGTTAAGGTTGTTTAATGTGCCGATAAGCGAGGTTTTAACAAGTTTTATTTGCGAGTTTTGATAGTCTAGGTTCGAGGTGGTGGCGGTGATTTCAAAATAGATGTTCACCCCGCTTGCCACAAATGAACTTAACTTCTCATAGTTATCGCCAAAGATGTCGAAGATAGATATGCTGTTTACGCCTGTTTCCCCTTCGCCCACCAAAAGTTTGCCTTCGCTGGCGTCAACATAGGCGCGAACAAGATAAATTTCGGCGCCCACAACTTCACCCCAAGAAAGTGTGAGGTGGTTTAAATTTTGTTCGTCACGCGCAAACACAACATTTTGCACTCTATCTAAACGATTTAAGGTGACAATGAATCTGCTTTTAAGCGAGGAAATTTTGCCATTTTCAAACGCCACAACATCAATAGAGTATTCTTCGCCACTTATCCACGCGTCTGGGTAGGTGAAAAGGTATTCTTCCTCCTCACCGATTATGGCGGTCACATAATTTTCGCCGTTGGAGTAAGAAACGAGATAACTTGCGCCTGGATTGATGTTTCCGCTTGCCGTGTTGCCAATCACAAAGCCCTCGTTTGTTAAAGTGACGGAGCCTGCGCCCTCTTCATAGGTTGGCGTCGCCAAAATTTCATAGGTGGCGCTGTCAATCACATCGCTCGCCAAAATTTTATTCAAATTATCACTCTTCACAAACGCGCGATAACTTAAACTGCCACCATAAAGGAGGTTTTCAGCAAAGAAAGATGAGAGGTTAACGGTCACTTTGTCGCCCACATAATCCTTGCTTTCAATGGTAAGATATCTAACTTCTTCGTCGCCGTCTTTTGGTGTGAAGGTCACTTCCAGCATAATTCCACCGCTGGCATATGCAACATCGTTTTCGCTTGCAAACGAGATTTCAATTTCTTGCGTGAAACCGTATTCACCCTCTTTTTGCTGGATGCTTGCAAGCGCGTTTGCAAAGTAAACTTTTTCTGCAACCATAGAGGACGGAATGTTCTCAGTGCTTGCAACTGCCACGAAAATATTATTTTCCTTTCCCTCCTCAAAGTAAGCAACGAAACTGTCGTATTCCAAGGTGAGTTTATATTTCCCGTCCTCCGTTTTCACATCGCTTGCCAAAAATTCCGCAACATATTCGGCGTTGTCGTTAATGTAAACCGCAAAGTGGTCGTTGTCGCCATATGTGCCAGAAATGGTAATTTCAATGCTTGGTCTAAGCGCGTTAGCATCCTCGCCAACAAAATTAATTTCGTCAATGCTTGGCGATGAGAGTTTTAGTAAGGAAAGCGACTCGCCGTATGCAAAAATGTTATAATATTCCTCTTCGCCCACCGTGGTTTTAGTGTTGTTGAAATAGATAACACCGCCATTTGGCACGGAATAAGATTCTAACTGCGCGAAAACTTCGATGGTGATTTCGCCTTCGCTTAAATCTTTGAACAACTGGTCGTTTGGCGAAACTGAAAGGGAGTTTTTTTGCGTTTTTATGGAAACAATTTCGCCAAGCGCATCCTTAAACACCACGCGATAACATAGACTTTGCAAACTTTCTTTAAGCGCAGAGAAGGTGACAAGGTTGTTGGCGTAGGTTATCGAAGTGTCGTCAGGCTTTATTTCTTCGATTGCGGAAAGAGTGAAAGTGGAGGTTTGAGAATCTAGGTAATATTTTCCCTCTGCCTCAAAATTTGTGGTACCAACAAAATTCAATGTATATGTGCCCGCCGTTAAATCTTGGATGCGATAAGAGTTTGCGGTTTTTGTTGTGACAAACTTTTCGCCCGCGCTGTTCGCGTCATACTTAACGCTGGCAACAAAGTTCACATCGGCAGAATTTGGAGTGACAACCAAATAGTTCTCGCTGAGCGTCACCTTTTCAATCGGGCTGAGCACGCGAATAAGAACCTCGTTCGAAGCGGAAGATTCAAGGTAATACGGGTTCTTCGCCACAACCTCATATCTATAATCAGTGGAATAAGCAAATTGCGACAGGACCACGTCGTATTTTTTGGTGTTCACGGTGCCTAATAGTTTTCTTTCGCTTCCCTCGTAGCCGTAAACTTCGAAAGTGGTGTTAGAAAGATTGTCGTTCCCCTCTTCAATCGCCCAAGTGAGCATTTTTGTTGTTTTGTCGAAAGCGAGGTTCGGCGTTGGCATTTTCTTAACCACCAATTCATCCTCGCCCGTTTCGGTTGTTGCTTTAAAGGAGGAAACTGTGTATTCATTTCCAATATAATGGTTTTGGAAATTATAGAGCGAAAAGCTTATCTCCACCGCTTGTGAATAATAGCCCAAAAATTCTTCATTCGTCTTTAAAACGCCCAAAAGTGCGTCGTAATCGATGGTGTAGTTCTCGCCATTTTTTGAAAGCACATCGTCGCCGGAAAGCGAGGTGTTTTCAAGGAGAAGCGCATAGGTGTCGGCGTCATATATCGAGAGTTCCAAATCGCTGACATTGACCTTAATTAAAATGTTTTTGCCGTTGACGTCGTCAATCTTCATATCCAGCACAAAATACTCGCCAAAGCTTTCATTCGTCGTAAAAGTGAAATCGCCGTCATAGAACTTAAAGTCGGTTGGTGCGCTTATGCGAGAGAGTTTATATCGCTCTTCGGCGCTCTCAATGTAAACAACATTTTTGCCGTCCACATTTTCAATTTCATAGAGGTGTGTTTCGCTGTTAAACTCGCTTCCAAACAATTTAACTGTGAAATATTCGCCGTTCATTTTGGAAATATTCAAAACCGCATCGTTATTCTCATCGCCCGTGCCGAAATTTTCGTCTTTTTCTTTGATATACATCTCCTTAACACCTTCCATACCGCTATGCAAGGTGAATTTGGAAGAAAATTCGTCAATCTCAACAAAACTTCTTATCGCGCTTTCGGTTGCTGTTAGGCGCTTCACAAGAACCTCATAAGGCGTGCTGTCTGGGTAAAGACGCGAATCAGTTGCCGTTGCCACAACGCTTAATGTGTCGCCACTGACATTTTCAAACCTATTAAGGAAAAGGAAAAATGTTTCGCCGTCGCCCGTGAAGTTATAATCTGCCATAGCGCCGTTCACGGTCACCCGCGTGCCTGCCATATTTTCCACATTTTTAACGCCCACAAAGAAGCCTGACGCCTCAACAAAGTCGCCAGTTGCCTTCTCTAAATCATAGCCAAACGTCACACTCGGCGTTTCGATTTGCTTGGAAATATAGAAGAAATCTTCAAAAACATAGGAATTTAAGTTGTTGTTTTCATCCTCTGGCGTTGCCACAATTTGCACGTAGTAGTATTGCCCCGCCGAAAGTTCCGCACTTGGCTTGTCCACTTTGATAACATCTTCAAAGGACGTTTGCGCGCGCATTTCGTCATAATCGTCGCTGGTTATATAAGCATAGCGCAGGTTATAGGCTTTAGCGCCCGCAACTTCGCTCCACGAATAGGTGGTAAGCGCGCTGTCGCCACTTTCGCTTGTTGTTGCACTTAACCTTTTCAGAACCTTTTCAGTGGCGGAAGAAATCACGCTCTTGTCATCTCCGCTTGCCACAATTTTAAAGGTGATAGTGCCATCAATAAAGTGTTCGTCTTGGAAGATATCCTCCACATTTCCACTGAAAGTGAACTTGCCGTCGGCGTAACTTGCAAGTTCTTCGCCAACCGCCTCATACTCAGCGCCGTTTTTAACAAAAAGTTGATAATTTAGTGCGCTCGAGGCGGATTCGAAGGAAATTGTCGACGCATCGCCCTCATATGCGTGAGTGACTGAAGGAAGCGTAGCAAGTTTTGTAAAGTTGAATTCCTCGCTTAAATTAGAGTTAATTATGTAAGCCCCGCTTGCTGTTGTTGATACCTTTGGAATATTGTAAGCAACAAGAGAATATTCTCCCGCGCCAAAAAGGTCAATCGCCTTTTGCGTTTCCGCTATCCCCGCCGTGAAGCCATCTAAAGTCACCGCCTTGACCTCGTCGCCAAGCGTTAAAAGCGTTCTAAAAGAAGTTTCCTGCGTTTGCGTGGAGGATGAGAAGGTTATGTTAATGGCGTCAGCATTCTCTTCGTTTTCGCCCGCACCGTTTATTGAAAGTGAGTCAAGTTTGAAGATTGTGGCGCCCGATATGATGTCGCTATCCGCGTAAAATACGCCGTCGCGCTTACTTGTAACTGCCAAAGACTGCAATCTCACCTCGTTTTCGCCACTCGGCACGCCTTCAAAAGAGGTGAGCGCTTCCTCTTCGTCAAACTGAAAACTTTTTTCGCCAACTTGCGCGCTCGCTTTAAGCGCACCTTCACCGCGAATAATTTTCATTTGTCCGCCCTCTTCGCTGTTAAACACATATTCCGCCGTTGGAGCGTCAAGTTTAGAGATTGTGACGCTTTCACTTTCTTTACTTATTTTAAGCCCTTCCTTGTCGTGCGTTGTCACCGTGAAAAGGTATTCGCCCGCATCAAGCGCGCTAAGTTCTTCGGCAAGAGATAGCGAGTTCTCTAGCGAGTTCTCTTCGCTCTTTGAAAGAAGCTCTTTGCCGTTAAATGTTGCCGAATATGTGGCGCCCGCAACTTCGCTCCACGTCATCGTCTCGCTTTCGAGGTCAAAGGAAAAATCTTCGTATGTAAGTTGTGGCATATATCCAAAATACACCACTTTCTCGGCAACCGGCGACGCGTCAAACTTGCCCTCTGCCATAGCGGTTATCTTAATCGTGTATTTGCCGTTGTCAACAAGTTGGTAGGAGGTCGAATTTAAATCAAAACTGCTGTCGCTTTCTTCACTTGTGTCCTCGTCCTCAAAGTGAATATCGATATGATATTTCGAAGCGGTGACAAAGTCCTCGGTTTCGTCAAACCTGTCCACCACCATATTCCAAGTCACAAGCCCGTTGTCGTCCATTTCAATGTTCGCAACCTGCTCAAACGGCTTTTTCACAACCAAATGAAAATTGTCTAAACTGTTACCCTCGTATGTTGCGTAAACCATCGTTTGCCCGTAGGAGGTTGGTGTCAGCACATTGTTTTCAAACGAGAAAAAAGAGGCAGACGAAAATTTATACTCCACCTTTTTCTTGTCCACATCTTTAAGCGAAACAATGTCGTCAAAGTTAATCGTGTCCGTGATGGATATCGCCATAGCCTCCTTAGAGAATTTCACCTTAGGCGTTTTAAAATCACACGCGGAAAGAAAGACTCCCGCGAAGAGCGAAAACACCGCCACGAAGAAAAGCGAAAACTTTTTCATACTTCCCTCACTTTTATTTTTCATAAAAATATTTTACCACTAATTACATAAATTTATCAAATAAAATAAATAAAAAAATAAATAAAATTTATTTAATTAATTATTCATTAATTTTTACCAATTACTTGTTTTTCTTGTTTTTATTCCGCTTATTTAATTTACTTTGTTTTCGCTCTTAATTAGCTTTTCTTCCATTCTTTACTTGTCAGCTTTTCCACATTTTGCAATTTTATTATTTTTCTATTTTTGCCATATTTTATCTACTTTTTATTTATTTTTTATCTATTTTTTTTGATTTTTTTGATTTTTTTAACATTTTTTCAATAATTTTATTATTTTTTTTATTTTATATTTTTTTGTTTTGCAAATTATCGTTTTTCATTTTAGCGTTTTATATGGCTGAC
This sequence comes from uncultured Clostridia bacterium, assembly GCA_944350265.1. Classification (GTDB taxonomy): domain Bacteria; phylum Bacillota; class Clostridia; order Christensenellales; family UBA1242; genus Caccovivens. Next base: position 103,471 of record CALVOG010000002.1, on the reverse strand, counting down.
TTGTTTTTTTATTCATTAATAATTTGTGGAGCAAGCCATTTCACTCCTAAACTATTTGTTATACAAACTTTTCATTTTACAAAACGCAACGTTCCACAAGCCTTCCACTTAGCAAGTTTTCCCATTATAATATTTTAGGCGCATAGCTTTTAATTTTTTAATTAAGGTTTTAATTAGTCGTGGCATCTTTGTCTTCAAGCATTAAGAAGCAATCTTTTAAAATTTTTAATTCCTCATTCTTCCATATCAAAATTTCGTTAAGCGAAGCGCGGATGTTTGCATTTTCAATTTTTGCATATGCCCTTCGAACATCAATCACACTTTTTTCCACAAGTTCAATATCCATCTCCAAAATGGACGCTAAATTCTTCACATAGTCCAGCCCGCTTGTCGAAAAAAATTTGCGATTTGCCGAATAAAATTTTGCATCACCACCAAGTTCAATGATAAGTTCGCTTACCTTTGCACACGCCTTCTCTTCAAGGTTCAAAAGCCCAGCAAAATCTTCTAAAAAATTTGGATAAAATTTGGAAATTTGATTTTTTTGATAGAAAAAATGCAAAAAAATCGAAAAAAATCCGTCTTTTTCGCAAAAAAGGTCTTGCAAAAGCCCTTCATAATAGGAATTTTTTAAAAATTTACTCACCTTTTCACTTATGAAAAATCTCTCTTTTTTGTCACTATTTTGCAACTTTTTTTACTTCCTCTTGGCAAGAAAAGAGGGCATTGCGCCTCAAAACATATAACAGTTTGATTAAGAGATTTTTCTAGGAACATATATCAAATTGGATAAAGTTAATATGTTAAAGGAAACTTTACTGCAACCGATCTTTGTAATTTTGATAGGCTAATTTAAAGATATATGAGCCAAGACTCTTTACAGTTAAAATAACACTTAAATTTTTAAATTTAGTTTTTCGAACTCCTTTGGAATTTTCGTAAACTCTCTGCCGTTCAATTCCGTAATCCCAACATCTTCGAAGGCGATTTTATACGCAAACAATCTTTGATGCTTAAAATTGAATTTTTTATACTCTTCGCGCCTGCCATATTTTCCGTCGCCTATTATTGGATGCCCCAAAAAAGCAAGGTGCGCGCGAATTTGGTGCGTTTTTCCGCCTATGATTCGCACTTTCAAAAGGCTACTCTCTTTGCTATGCTTTAAGGTTTCAATTTCAGTTTCAATTTCTTTTGAAAATGGCACTTTCTTATCGTAAATTTTCACCAGCGCCTTTTCAGCATCCTTTTTTAAGTATGCTTTAAATAAAGCGTTGGCAATAAAATCGCCAACCACTTCGGCAAGATAAAATTTCTTCACGCGCCTCTCTTTAAACGCAATATCCAACTTCTTCTTCGCGCTTTCATTTTTAGCAAAAACAACAAGCCCCTCAGTGTTTCTATCCAACCTATGCACGGCAAAAACGCCCAGCATTTCACCCAAGGCTTCGGTTTCAATTCCAGCAAATTTATACACAAACAAAACCTCTTCTCCGTCAAAAACAGGCTCGAAGAACTTAGGCTCGCTTTTGCAAAACACCGTCAACCTGTCGCCCGCAAAAACCAGCGCATCCTCGCCCACCTTCTTGTCGTTCACGCGCACGTCTTTGAGGCGCAACATTTTAAGTACTTCGTTATAAGAAAACCCTTTCTCGCAAAGTATGGACGAGATTTTGCCTTCCTTTTCCACCAAATATTCTTTCTTAACCATAGCATCATTTTAACGAATTTGCGCGCAAATTTCAACTATATTTTTATGGATTTTTGTTTTTTTATAAACTTATTCAATTTTTAGCCTTTATTTTTGATAATTATGCTAAATTTCTAAGTTTCCAACTTTTAATAAGCGTTTTTTTAGTTCTTTGGAACAAACTTAAATGCTTTTCTAAGTGGAAAATTGTAGATAAATATCATTTTTCAGCATCTATTTTTTGTCCAATTTAACCGCAACATCCACCTTTTCGCCGATTCTTTACCCCCTTTAATGCAAATAAATGTGTTCTAATAATCGAAAAAAATTGTATAATAGATAGTAGGAGTTTTTATGAACGAAAAAATCACAATCTTTAACCGCAACGAAATTGAACTTATCGGCGCAAACAAGGTCACCGCATCAACACAAAAAGAGGCTGTTGTTGAACTTGAAAACGGCGTGGCTGTGATAAGCGGAGAGAATTTAGAGGTTGTCAACCTTAACCTTGAAAGCAAAGAGGTCAAATTCACAGGCATAATCACGGGAGTTAAATTCGAGCATAAAAAGGAAAAAATTGGGCTACTGAAAAGGATTTTTAAATAGTGCTTTACGAAACCTTATCACAACCTGCCCTATTTTTTATATTAATTTTTTCTGGTTTTTTAAGCGGATTTATTTTTGACGCGCTAAACATTGCGAAAAAACGCATAAAAAACCACTTTTTTTGCGATTTTTTAATGATTTTTTGCATATTTTTTTCGATTTTTATTTTCTATATAATAAATCTCAAATTTAATTATGGAGAAATTCGTCTATATCCGGTTTTTTGCTTCTCACTTTCGCTTGCCATAGAGCGCTATTTTTTCGGCTATCTTCTTGCAAAAAATCCGCCTTTGTGTTACAATGAAAATGATGAAAATAAAATTATCGAAGGAAAAACTAGAAAGAGAATTAAATTTAAAAGACGAGGAGAAGGTGGCAGAAAAGCAAGAAGAAAAACCAAATAAGTTTTTCAATATTTTTTCCACCGTTCTTATCATACTCTTATCCGTTGCCATCGTCGTCGAACTTGTTATTATCATCACACTGAACGGCAAAATAAATAATTTGGAGGAAGAAATCAATAAGTTACCACCAGCCACAACTTCAACCACACTTTCAAGCAAAGACGATGCCCATTTTAATAAAGCAATAACACTTTCAGGCAGTTATGAAATTTATTTTAACCACAACCATATCAGCTAAAGTCTTTCTTTTTAATCAATATGACAAATGTTAGCAAAAACACAACGACTTTCTCCGCCAGCGCCGTCTTTTAGTTAAAGCTATATCTCTTTTAATTAGTATGACTAACATTAACCAAACCATAACAATTTTTTTCAAATAGCGTGATAAATACTTCTTATTTTAACGAAATTCAACCAAATTTTTTGCCTTTTTAACCACACAGCAACGCCTATTTTAACAATGACGTAAGGGTTATAATATCGCAAAACAGCTAACGTTAAATTTAAGTAAGTTGAGTTTCGCAAATTGCGCAATAATCACTGTTTAAATTAACGATGTTTGCTAATTTTGCCTACTTTTGATTATCCACGTGCTTTTTGGCAAAAATTTTTGTGTGGATATTCTTTTAATTTTGATATCGCTCACCTACGGCTTTGTCGGCTTTTATAAAGGCGCAGTGCGGATGATTTTTTCCGCATTTCGCTTTTGCTTTGTTTTTTTGATATCTTTTTATCTCGCAAACATTTTGGCGGAAAACTTAGTCGGCTCACCGTTACACGATTCCATTTTTAACTTTCTAAAAGACCTCTTTGACGGTTTTATGCCAGGCACATTTTCGTCCACAAGCGAAGCGCTCTCGGCAACAAGTTTAATCGAAAACAACATACTAAGATTAGTGGTGCAAAAATTACTTAAAAACATCACCTTTTCTGGCAATCTAACTTTGGGCGAAATTTTAGCGCCGACGGTGTGCGGTGTGGTCTTTAAGGTTGCGCTCTTTTTGATTTTGTTTTTTATTATATCCATCCTATCGCGCGTCATATCTTTTCTACTCAACAAGACGATTACGCTTTCTGGCGCAATGAAAATTAACCGCGTTTTTGGTTTTCTTTTGGGAATTATAAAAGGACTAATCGTTGCGATGCTACTATTTATGCTACTCTCTTTTCTTTCAATGATAGGGATAAGCGAAAGTCTTTCAAAATTTGTCGACAGCGGGATACTGTCGTCTCACCTCTACCAAAACTATTTTCTGCAAATTTTAGATATCTTTTCTAAATAAGCATCCGCTTTAAATTACCTTTGCAGAAATATCTTACTTTATTTTTTTTGTAAGCAAATATTCTCTTTAAATTGTTTTTAAAATTTTCTTACAATATGTTTTGCGTTTTTAAAAATTATCTTACAATCATTTTCTCTTCCTTGAAAGTCATCTTACAACAATTTAATCTTTCTTAGAAATTATTTACAATCATTTCTTTCTAGGAGGTTATCTTACAGTATTCTGCCTTTCTTGGAAGTTGCCTTACAGCATTTTCCCTGCTTGGCATTTTGTCAGTTTTATAAAATAATTTTAATTTAACGTGTATTTCGTTGAGATTTTTGAATTTTTTATTGTTTTTTTATATTTTTATCAAAAGTTATTATTTTTTTAATGTTTTATTGCCAATTTTTATATTTCTTTCTTTGATATTTTTATTAAAAGTTTTTTATCATAATTATTTTTCCTAAAATAAAGGTTATTTGCGCCTAATTTACAATGCAAAAGTAGGTTTTAAACGTTTAAAATAATATTAAAAAATCAACGCAAACTGTTTATTAAAACATATATGTTTTTAATTTAAAATATTTTTTAAATTAATTTTTTAAAAATTAATCATTTTAAATTAATTTTTTATATAAAAAATACGCAAAAAATGATTTTTGGCGTATTTTTTTTCGTTTTTTTTGTTTTTTTATTTTTTGTTTTTATTTTTTTACCTTAAACCAAAATCGCCTTTTGCTATTAGCGCATTCAAGTCTAATTCTCTTTAAAAATTTGTCGCCTTTTAATTTTTGCTGGTTTTAAAACATAACACCTTTTAGAATTTTAAAGTTTAACTTTCTCTACCAAAAAGTTTAAAACTCGATTGCCTTTTGGATGTAATTTTCAAGTTCGTCAATTTTGAGTCTAATTTGTTTCATACTATCTCTATCTCTAATCGTCACCGTTTCGTCGTTAAGAGTGTCGAAGTCGATGGTTACGCAGAACGGCGTGCCAATTTCGTCTTGTCTACGATAACGCTTGCCAATCGAACCCGCCTCGTCATAATCGCACATAAACTTTTTGGAAAGTTTTAAATAGACCTCTCTTGCTTTTTCACTTAAATTCTTTTGAAGAGGTAGGATTGCAACCTTGAATGGCGCAAGTGCTGGCAAAAAGTGCATAACAACGCGCGTTTCGCCATTTTCGAGCGCTTCTTCCTCATACGCCTCGCACATCACCGCGAGCATCAGTCTGTCCGCGCCAATCGAATACTCAATGACATTTGGCGTGAAGCGTTCGTTTGTGAATGGGTCCAAATAGTCCATCGCTTTTCCGCTGTATTCGCCGTGACGCGACAAATCCCAAGTGCCTCTGTGATGCACGCCGTTGAGTTCCTGCCAGCCTATTGGAAAGTTATACTGAATGTCGCACGCCGCCTTAGCATAGTGTGCAAGTTTGTCGTGGTCGTGAAAGCGCAAGTTTTCCGCTTTAAGCCCCAAACTTTCCACAAAACTGAGCGCACGCTCTTTATATGTGTTATAAAAATTCATACTGTCCTTCTCGTGGCAAAACATTTGCAGTTCCATCTGCTCAAATTCCACCGTTCGAAAGAGGAAGTTGCCGGGCGTTATTTCGTTTCTAAAAGATTTTCCAATTTGCGCAATAGCAAACGGCACTTTCGCGCGCATTGTGCGCTGCACGTTCAAAAAGTTGACATATTCACCTTGGCAAGTTTCTGGGCGCAAGTAAACAACATCCTTATCGTCACCAACCATATTGCGCGAAGTGGTGAACATCGGGTTGAATTTCCTTATCGGCGTCCAATCACGCTTCCCACAGTTAGGGCATTTGATGTCATGCTCTTCAATGTATTTCTCCATTTCCTCATTGCTCATTCCCTCGGCGCTGACCGTTCCTTTGGAGTGGTTTTCGATTATGGTGTCGGCGCGGTGTCTTGTTTTGCAGTTTTTGCAATCCATTTTCGGGTCGCCAAAACTCTGCACGTGACCGCTCGCCTCCCACACGCGCGGGTTCATAAGAATGGCGGCGTCAATTCCATAGCACGCGCTATCCTCCTGCACAAATTTTTTCCACCAAGCGCGCTTAATGTTGTTTTTAAGTTCCACACCCACTGGTCCAAAATCCCAAGTGTTGGCAAATCCGCCATAAATTTCGCTACCCTGAAAAACAAAGCCCCTGTTTTTGCAAAGGTTCACAAGTTTATCCATTGTCAATTTTTTATCCATAATTTTCTCCTTTTTTTTGCTTTTCGCAACCTAATGACACCTTTTAATTTTACTCTCAAAACTTTTTGGTTGTTTTGATGTGGTGAAACAAGAATAAGCACTAAGTTTTAGCAAGCTAATTGATTTTCGCAAGCTAATTGATTTTAAAGCTGAAAAATCGATTTTTTCCACCCTTGCGCTTTTGTGGGCAACACCTATAAAGATGAAAAAAGCCCACTATGCTCTTCGCATAGGGGCGTGTTACCGCTGTTCCACCCTACTTCACAAACATAAGTTTGCCTCGTTTCTGTCTTTACGCCGACACGCGTTTGCTCCGGAGTTGCCAATTCCATCATTGCAAGTTAATTATACTTCATTTTTTCATAATGTGTCAAACAAAATGTGGGATTTTATAAATAATTTATTGTTTTGAGTTATACGCTTAAGAGTGTGTTTATTATATAATTTTCAACAACAATAAGACGCTTCCTTGGCTAGTTGCAGTGTGGATAACTTAAACATATTCTCCACTCTTTTTTTGTTCTCTTAAAATTTGCACTAAATTCGCGCTTACTTTTGAAAAATTGCCTATAAACGCGCCTTAAAGCGCCACGAAAATTACTTTTTCAAAACGCTGACATTTTCGGTTTGAATTTTGTTGTTCTTCAAAACCGTTCTTGTGACTAAGTCGGTTTTGTGGTTGCCGATGTATCGCGTGAAGGTCAAAGTGCCGTCTTTATTGAAGGTGAGTTCCTTGTGAACGGACTTACGCCTGAGTCCACCCACTTCGCGCTCGATTGTCTGTTTAAGAACAGGATATTCGCCGTCGATGAGCGTGAGCGTTGCCACATATGTGCGATTTGCCTTTTGCCAAGTTGAGTTAAACTCGCCGTCAAAATAGCCCTCTAAGAGATTTAAAAGGTCGTTATATTGATATCGCATCGAACTTTCCACGCTGTCGCACGCGCTTCGTTGCTTTGCAAGTTTTTCCTTTATTAATTTAAGCCTGTCAATTTGCTTTTTGTTCATTTTTTCACTCCTTAATTTTGCCTTTTTGCGCTAAAATTTTTGCCTATTGCAAACACGTATTGTTATTATACAACAATATAGTCTAAATTTCAATACCAAAATTGATATATTTTCACTATTTTTGACATTTTTTGTTCCAATAAAGTTATGTATGCAATTTTCGCGTTTTTTGACACTAATTAAACATCTTGTCTTTTTTGGTGAGCATCGTCCAGCCGAGCATCGTGCGAAAAAGACTGCCCCAATAGGTGAGGCGCGCGGAATTTAAAAGTTCTTCGCAAATTTTTGCTTCGCCCTTTGTGAGACACTCCCTTAAGAAGTTCATCCCATATTTCGACGCCGATTTTTCCACGCGAATCTCTAAATATTTTGAATAGCACGCGATAAGGAATATCACAAAACCAAGCCCCAAAAAGCCGATGCCGATATACATAACAAAGGTTGGAAGCACGGAAAGAAGCCCTAAAACAGCAAGCACAACGCCCACCAAAACAAACGGAAGAAAGAACTTGCCGAGGATTCGATTTTTGCTTCGCCTTTGCCAATGTTTTGTGAGTTCTCCCTTTTTATACTGCAAAGCGTGCCCCAGTTCGTGCGCAATAATGGCAAACGAAGCGAGGCTGTTTGAAGAAATTATTGACGGCGAAAGTGCAATATAGTTTGGCGCAAAATGGTCTCTAAATTCCTCTGCGCGCCTCACCGAAAGCGCTCCGCCAAGATACCTTTCGTTGATTTCTTCCACAAAATCGCTGATAAACATTCCGTTTTGCGCGCGATATCTTCCTGCCTCATCCCTTTTCTCTTTGAAGTTATCAAAGGAAAAGTTTGCAACGGCAAGACAAAAGCAAATTATTAGGAAAAACAAAACTCCTGCACCTATAACAACATAAAGCCACATATAGAATATTATACCACAAAAATTTGATTATTCCAAACGCTTAACGCAACTTAATCAAACGCTTAACGCAACTTAATCAAACGCTTAACGCAACTTAATCAAACGCTTAACGCAACTTAACCAAACGCTTAACGCAACTTAATTGAACGCTCATTTAATCACGCTTATAAGCAACGCCAGCCATACCAAATTTTATTCAAAAAAATTATTGCCAACATTTTGGTGTTGACAATAATCAAATCAAAAAGATTATATGAGAGCGCCACTTAATTTTTTTGTGGACCTCTTAGGCTTAAAGAGGTTATTTCCCCGTGGAGCCGAAGCCTCCTGCACCACGCGCCGTGTTCGAAAGAGAGGTGGTTTCTTCAAAATTTGCCTTAAAATACGGCACAAAAACCATTTGTGCAACGCGGTCGCCATTTGAAACAACCTTCGCCTCGCTACTATGGTTGTGAAGTGCAACGATAACCTCGCCACGATAGTCGCTGTCCACCACGCCCACTTTGTTTGCTGGCGCCAGCCCTTGCTTTATACTGAGCCCCGAGCGCGCAAACACAAGGAGCATAAATCCCTCTGGCGTTTCCACCGAGATGCCCGTTTTAATGGTTGCCGTTGCGCCCGGCAAAATTTTAACGTCCTCATCTATGCACGCGTAAATATCGGCACCCGCCGAAAATTCTGTGCCATAGGTTGGGATTTTGGCATTTTCGTTAAGTTTCTTTATTTTAACATCGATATGATTCATTTTTCCTCCAAAAATCAGTCTTTTAATTCCACAACTTTGTTTTCTTTCAGCGACTTCTTCACGTCGATAACGCGCTGATTGGATGACCCGCGCCACTTCAAAAGAAAATTGTGAAGTTCGTCCACATACTGTCCGTCGACCACCACATCCAAATATTTGGCAATTTCCTTATCCTTCAAATACTGGTCGAACAAAAAGCCCGTCCACGCCCACAAATTTTTGTTTGGAAAGCGCTTTTTAAACTCGCGCGCAAGTTCCGTGACGCCGTCAATATTTTTTGGATGCATTGGCTCTCCGCCCAAAATCGAAAGCCCTTCCACATTCTCGTTTTCGCAAAGTGACAAAATATGTTCGATGGTCTCTTTTGTGAATTCCTTTCCGTCGTTAAAATCGTGTGTTTCAGGGTTGAAGCAATTTTTGCAATTAAAGGTGCAACCTTGCACAAAAAGCGACACCCTAACGCCCGGGCCGTTAGAAATATCCATTTTCCTTATTTTGTTATATCTCATTTTTTCCTCGCATCAATCGTCGTCTTTATTGTCGATATGAAGAACTCTCTCCTTAATCTCCTGCGTCCTGCCCTTGTTCCAAAAGTTTGTGCCGATATATCCACACGTTCGGCGGGCAACGTTAAGGGTGGCGTGGTCGCGGTTGCCACAATTTGGGCAATACCACTCTAGGTTATCGTCAATTAAGATTTCGCCTGTGTAACCGCACTTTTGGCAGTAATCGCTTTTGGTGTTAAGTTCGGCATACATAATGTTATCGTAAATAAACTTAATAACTTGCATAACCACCTCCAAATTGTTTTGAAGGTTTGGCGTTTCCACATACGACACCGCTCCGCCTGGGCTTAGGCGCTGAAACTCGCTTTCAAGTTTAAGTTTTGAAAAGGCATCAATCTCTTCAAAAACCGGCACGTGGTAGGAGTTTGTGATATAGTCCTTGTCAGTTATCCCTTTCACAATGCCAAAGCGCTTTTTGAGGTTTTTGGCGAATTTATAGGTTGTGGATTCGATTGGCGTGCCGTAAACACTGTAATCAATATCCTCCACTTCCTTCCATTCCTTGCACTTATCGTTGAGTTTTTGCATAACTTCGAGCGCAAACGCCTTGCCCTTGCCGTTGTCGGTGTGACTGTGACCCGTCATATACTTCACGCACTCATAAAGCCCCGCATAGCCAAGCGAAATTGTGGAATACCCGCCGTGAAGAAGAGGATGAACGCTCTCACCCTTTCCCAGCCTTGCAAGCGCGCCGTATTGCCAAAGAATTGGCGCAACATCGCTGGTGATTTTCGAAAGACGCTCGTGCCTAATCTTAAGCGCGCGGTGGCAAAGTTCCAACCTCTCGTCATAAATCTTCCAAAACTCATCCACATTTTTGCCCGACGAAAGTGCAACATCCACAAGATTTATGGTGACAACGCCTTGGTTAAACCTGCCGTAATATTTTGGTTTGTTGGTTTTTGGGTCAACATACGGCGTTAGGAAGGAACGGCACCCCATACACGGATAACAATTCCCGTTGCCGTTTTTATCAATCTTATACTTCAGCATCATTTTTTCGCTGATATAGTCTGGCACCATACGCTTTGCCGTGCATTGCGCCGCAAGTTTTGTGAGGTAGTAATACTTGCTGTTCTCGTGGATGTTATCCTCTTCCAAAACGTAAAGGAGTTTTGGGAACGCTGGGGTTATGTAAACGCCTTTTTCGTTTTTCATACCTTGGATGCGCTGTTTCAAAATCTCCTCGATTATCATTGCAAGTTCGTCTTTATACTCTTTCGTTTCGCCAAGGTAGAGGCATACACTTAAAAATGGCGCTTGTCCGTTGGTGGTGGTCATTGAATTGACTTGATATTGGAAAGTTTGCACGCCGTCTCTAATCTCACGCGCAACATCCTCTTTGGCAAACTTCACGCACTCGCTTTCACCAAGCCCTCTCTTTCGATACATCTCTAAATAGCGGTTATAACTATCTCGCACAAACGGCGCAAGGTGGGTCATTGTCACGGTGGCACCACCGTATTGACTCGACGTAACAGCGGTTATTATCTGCGTTGCAATCGTCATTGCCGTTAAAAATTTATGCGGTTTTTCAATCATAACGCCGTTGATGTTTGTGCCGTTTTGAAGCATATCTTCAAGGTTTATTAAGTCGCAGTTGTGCAATGCGTTTTGCGCAAAATAATCGGCGTCGTGGAAGTGGATAATTCCCTCGTCGTGCGCTTTAACAATATCCTCTGGGAGCAAGAATCTGCGCGTGATGTCGGTGCTGGTGATGCCCGCAAGATAATCTCTTTGCGTGGTGACAATCCTTGCGTTTTTGTTCGAGTTTTCGGTGTTCCAATACTCACTTTCGCCGTCGATAAGTTCCTTAATAGTTTGGTCGGTGGTGTTCGCCTTTCGCACAAGCGCGCGAGTATACCTATATATGATATATTTTTTTGCAAGTTCATAGTGACCATACGCCATCAGCCTTTCCTCGATGAAGTCCTGTATGTCCTCCACCAAAATTCGCTTCTTTTTCATCGCCAAGATGTCTTTAATGATGGTGTCAATCTCCTCTTCAGACGCTTTTTCGGCGTCATCCACCTCATTATTCGCCTTGCCGATGGCATTTGCGATTTTCGTTTGGTCAAAATCAACAATCGACCCATTTCTTTTCACAACTTGCATTTTAACTACCTCCTATCTCACAAGTTACACCCTCATTTTACAACATATATAGTGTGAATGTCAAACAAAAATCACAATATATTGTGTTTTTTCTAAAATTTTTTCTTGTTGGTGTTATATAATAAATTGTAAAATATTTTCCTCGTCTTTCGCTTTGTCGATGCCAAAGTGCTTAGGTTATGACTTAATAACAAAATGCAATTTTCTCTTGCTCTACTTTTTCGCTCGTCTTAATCGTCGTTTTTTTGCTTGCTCTTATCGTCGCCTTGCTTACTTTTGTTTTTTCATTCCTAAAACCTCATTATGAACGCGTAATATAATGTTTTTTTACTTTATTTTTCGATTATCTAAAACACACTTTTTTGCTCTTATTGTTTACTTGCCTAAAAACGCACTTTTTTGCTCTTATTATTTGCTTGCCTAAAACGTCGCTTTTTTGATATACTACATTTGGAGGCGTTATGGAAACTTGGATGACCGTTCTCACCATTTTTATTGTGGTGTTTTTTGTGGCAGTTATCGCCATATTCTATTATAGAGATAAGAAAAACAAGGGCTTTTCAAAGTATATCACAGGGCTGATTTTTCAAAAATATAATAAAAAAATTGACAAAATTTCCAAGGAAGTGGGAAACAGCGAGTTCTCAAAACTTCTTGGCGAAAGCAAGTTGGAGATTGTGGAGAGTGAGAATTTTAACGAGAACTTAATCTTTGAAAATATCAAAACCATCGACGCACTTGAGGATAACTTTGAACTTTTAAAGGAACTAAATGTGAAACACATTGTGGAATCGCAAAGTTTGGTGAATCTTTTAAAAAAACACCTCAAACTTTACGACCTTTCCTCTTTTTCGGCGCAGTCTAAATCGGCAAAGTGCGAGGCGATTTTTGTATTTGAGGAAAAATTAAGGCGAGTGGCGCTTGGTGAGAATGAAAAAAAAGTGCTGTCCTCCACACCTTGCTTTAAATTCGACTATGTTTATATGTTCTTAAATCGTTGCGCGCTTAAAATCGACACCGAAAACATCTTCGCCGTTGAGGTGGTGGACTATAAGGACATCGGCATCAGCGTCAAACTTTTCGACGAGGGCTTTGTTGACTTTGACGGCACATACGACCTAAACGACACCAAGCACGAGTTCCCAAAAGACGAAGAGGAGAGTTTGGATGTTAAAGAGAAGGTTTGGCAAAAGCGATATGTGCTTTCTTTCACGCACAAGGGAATGACCTATGACGTTATCAAAGAAGTGGTGCTTTTAAGCGAGCAAAAGGAGTTTGACAAACTGACAACTCGAAGGTTTTAGCGGTTTATGGCGAAGGTGTTAAGTTTTAAGCGTGACGTTAATGGATTGCTTAACCGAAGCGCCACTTATCGCGCACGCACTTAAACTGCTTCTCTAAGAGTGACTGTATGTTTTTGTTATAACCTTTTAGAGTTCTTTTGATGTTTTATAAAAAAACGCTCAGCACATTATTTTGTGTTAAGCGTTTTATTTCTCTTCGTCCGCTTATGGTTTTTTATCGGCTACTATTTTTGCAGATATTGTTATTAAACTTACAATTTTTGCAATAAGCGTTTTTTCATAAGTTATTCTTTATACTCTCTTGGGAAAACGATAAGGTAGCGCCTTGGCTCTTCGCCCTTACTCATTGTGGTCACCCTTTCGTCGTTTTGAAGCGCCAAGTGGATGATTCTTCTTTCGCTTGGGTCCATAGGCTCGAACTTATAATATCTTCCGCTTTTTGCAACCTTGTTGGCAATACGTTCAGCAAGGCTTTTAAGCGTCTCCTCTCTTCTCACGCGATAGTTTTCAACATCCAAAACCACCTTTTTGTGATTTCGGCATACCGCGTTCACATAGGACGTGAGTGCAAAAAGGCACTCGCCGTGATGCCCGATAAGGTCGTTCAAATTTTCGCCTGAAAGGTTATAGCGCACAAATTTCTCGTCCTCAGTTTTGGTGATTTCCGCCTGTAAGTTGAGTGCGTTTAAAATGTCCTGCAAGAGTTTTTCCACCTCAACATTCTTTTCTTCGCACTCTTTTTTTGACTCTTTCACAACGTATTCCTCGTCCGTGACGATTTGCACCTTCCTCTCTTCTTGTTTTTCCTCCTTTTTCTCTACCTTTAACGCTGAGGTTTCTTCGTTTTTTACTTCTTCCTTTCTTTCCGCCTCTTTAAGTTTTTCCTTTCTCTCATACTTTTCTTTGGCATCGTCCGCAATTGTCACAAGCACCTTCGCCTTTTTCAAAAATCCGCCCGGATTTAAAATTTTGATGTCAACATCCTCTCTTGTTGCTTTAAGTTCGAAAAGGGCGTTTTCAATCGCCTGTTCGATGTTTTTTCCAGTTCCTTCGCAAGATAACATTTTTTTCTCCTTTTAATTTTCTAAGGCCACAGATAGGGCAACCGACACAATTTCGTTGAAGGTTGTGGCTCGCGCACTCGATGAAAGTGCCTTGTTTGTGACAACGTTGTCGGAAACGACGCACATTGCAAGCGCCTCCTTTTGGAATTTTTGTGCGTTAAGGTAAAGCGCTGCAACCTCCATTTCCACTCCCAAGAGATTCTCTTCTTTTGCAAGTTTCACTTGGTCGAAAGAGGTGTAGAAATTATCCGAGCAAAAGGTGCTTCCAATATGAAAACTTAACCTCTTCCTTTCGCAAATTTCTTTCGCTTTTTGGCATAATTTGGCCGAGCCTTCCACAAAACCCGCGCCGTTTTTGATGTAAAAATCGTCGTAGTTTGTTTTAGTGTAGGACTTCTTGGCGATTATGATATCTTTAAGAGCGACTTCCTTTTTAAGCGCACCAATCGTGCCGACTCTCACAATTCTTTCCACACCATAAAACGCAAAAAGTTCGTAGGAATAAATGCCCATCGACGGGCAACCCATTCCGTGCGCCATAAACGTGACCTTTTTGCTGTTATATAGCCCCGTGTAAGCAAGCATACCGCGAGTGTCACTGACGCATTTAGGATTCTTCAAAAACATTTCTGCCATATTTTTGACGCGCACTGGGTCGCCAGCCATAATCACCACTTTTGCAATGTCGCCTTTCCTTGCGTTAATGTGTGGCGTTGCCATATCTCCTCCCTATACCTTTTTAGTATAGCATAGTCCGCTTAATTTTTCAATTTTTTTGAGAACATTTTAAATAAAATTGCATTTTTGCGCGCGAAAAGGTATAATAGTGGTTAATTTTAGGAGGAAATATGATTATAACCTTAACAGGAAAGCCGTGCAGTGGGAAAAGTTCGGTGGCAAACTCGCTGAAAGATATGTTCGGCTTTGAAACATATTCGGTGGGCGAAATTTTTAAAGAAGAGGCAAAAAAGAGAAATATGTCAAGCGAGGAGTTCAATAAGTTTTTGATGAGCGACCCGAAATACGACAACCTCCTTGATGAACGCACAAAAGAACTTGGCGTTTTATGGAAGGATAAGAACATTGTTTTCGACAGTCGCCTTGCGTGGCATTTTATCCCGCACTCTTTCAAGGTTTTCTTAGATTTGGACGAGGAGGAAATGGCAAAGCGCTTATCCTCTTCTAACCGCGTTGGCAAGGAAAAGTATGAGAATGTTGACGAGGCAAAACGCACGCTAATTGAGCGGTTTAACGCGGAAAATGAGCGCTATCAAAAATTCTACGGCATAGATAACACCGATATGAAAAATTACGATTTGGTGCTTTCAAGTAAAGATAAATCGCCCGAAGAACTTGCAACGCAAATCTACCACGCCTACAAAAAACACTTTAATATTTAATCTCTTGCAATTAAATGGCGACGACCAAACCGACTGTTCTTGCCAAATTCCAAACAGCAAATATTGCATTTTAAACGCTCGGCAAGTGTTTGAATTTAACGCCGATGACACTTTGAAAATCAAAAATGAGAATGGCACCGTCGGCTCGGTGTGCGGTCATCTTTACTTTCAAATTAAAAAAATTGATTTATAACGCCGAGTTTTTGACATCCCTTATAGCAATTTAATTTCAAATAACTTTTTGGTTTCCAATTAGTTTTAATTAACATCTTTTAAATAAACTTTTCTTTATCATCGATAGTTGACACAAAAATTAATTTCAAATATCTTTGATTAAAAATAGCCTGCGATTGCAGGCTTACATAGCACAAAGCCTGCTTTTAAAAATTCTCACCACCTCTCTCACAAAAACTCCTAACTTGTTTTTTTGTTAAACACCACCTAATTTCTAAAAACGTATTGCATAATCTTCTATTTAATGCTAGAATAAAACGAGGATAAAATATGGTGAATATTGATAATTTAACGGAACGTTGGAAATTTAGCCTAAAATACGCCCCAATGGAAATTAAAAACAACAAAGAAATTGTTTTGAGTGCGGTGAAAGCGGATGGACTTGCACTTGAATTCGCTTCGCCCAACCTTAAAAGGGATAGAGAAATTGTGTTAGAAGCAGTGAAACAATGCGGGCTTGCACTTAGATATGCCACAGAAAATTTGAGAGCAGATAAGTTTGTGGTTATGACAGCAGTCGAGCAGTGTGGCGAGGCGCTTGAATATGCCAGCGAAAGGCTAAGAAATGACAAAGAGGTGGTTTCGGTGGCAGTAAGAGAAAAAGGGCTTGCCTTTAAATATGCCAGCGAAAAACTAAGAAATGACCATGAAGTTTTGAATCTGGCAATCACGCAAGACTGGGTCGCTTTCGGATATGCGACTGAGAAATTAAGAGGAAATAGAGGCATCGTTTTAAGCGCTGTTAAACTGAATGGACGCACGCTAAATCGAGCGCTTGAATGGCTACGCGACGATAAGGCTGTGGTTATGACAGCAGTTGCGCGGTGTGGGGAGGCGCTTGAATATGCCAGCGAAAGACTAAGAAATGACAAAGAGGTGGTCCTTCTTGCCGTCAAACAAAATGGAGAGGCACTAAAATTTGCAAGCGAAAGGCTGAAAAACGACCGCGACGTCGTTTTGAAAGCGGTTAAAAGCGAAACGCGTGGAGGTGTTGCACTTGCTTACGCCTCAGAAAGAATGCGTAATGACAAAGAAGTTGTTATGTCAGCGATTATGGCGGACAAGCGCGCCGTGGTGTTCGCTTCTGAAAAATTACAAAACGACAAAGATGTTCTCTCTATTGCCATCAATCAACAACGCTCAAAATAGAACTATATCGCACCACATTAAAACAAATATCACATAATAGAGTCATATCATTCAAACTCGTCTAATATAATCTAAAATTAAAAACATCACATATGAATTTGTAATAGATTAAAAACAGATTTTTTCAATTCAAAATAAACATAGTCTGCAAATAAGATAACTTAATGAAAGTTTAAAAATTAGTGGGCCGAAAAAGTCCGCTTTTATTTTTGCTAACAAAAAAGCGCAAGGGTTTCATATCCCTGCGCTCTTGTTGGCGGAGGACACAGGATTCGAACCTGCGGATGCTTTCACATCAACGGTTTTCAAGACCGCCGCTTTAAACCGCTCAGCCAATCCTCCACGATTTTCTCTTTTTAAGTAAGGGTTTGTTTTTTAGAAATTTTGTATTTGCAAACAATCTTTCCTCTTTTTATTCCCTTGCTTTAGGTCACATATTTTATATTATCGGAAGTCGAACCAAGCGCGACGAAGTCGCATTTGAGTGAGACTGATGTTTATTCAAACTGTGATGAAAAGCACGCTAAATTCGTTAGAATTTATTAAAATTTTGAGTTAACAAAATTTTAACATCACATAGTTTATAATTTCCCGTCTTATAGGTGACCTACTATGATTACGCCTTTAATTATAGCACACAAAAAAAGATAAAGTCAACTATTTTTTTTCTTTTAATTGAACTTATTGCGTGTTTTTTCCCAATACTAACCGCGTTGGAATTTGCTGTGCGGGTGAGTAATCAAATTGATTTTACCTATCACTTACCGAGCCACAAGCCGTGAAGATTACAAAAGGCATAAAATTCGGTAAAGCCAACTCCCTCAAATATCACTTCTGGCTTATCGTTTGGTGCAAGTTTTTTTATTTCAAAACCGTCCTTATTTGTGGCAACAACAAGCGGTATGTAATGCTCCGCCGTCATTGGATGAGGAACCTCGCCGACGCGCACAACAGTTTTGCCGTTCTTCTTTTCAATCACAGGAACGTGCTTTTCAACCGCGCCATCGGTAGTGTTAGGTTTCAGTTCTTCCATAACCTCTCCGCAACAAACAACCGGCACTCCGCTGTCGACAACTTTCACAATCACATTGCCACAATGGCGACATCTATAAAATTTTATCATAATTCACCTCTCACATAACATTTTACCTCTATTGCATAGAAAAGACAAGTAAACAAAGCAAAAAAAGAATTAAACCTCTTCTTCTTTTTCTTCGATGAGGGTGAACGTCATCGTGGCTGGGTTATGGTCGGAAAATTCAAAGTCGGTGTCGATGTTCACAACCGAATCGACATGCACATTGTCCGTAACCAAAAAGCCATCTAAAATCACGGTGTAGTTGACGCCCTTTTCATACGGCATATCAGTGGAACGGCAAGTTGCCACGCTGTTGTCGCCCACCGCAAACGAGAGGTGAGTTGACAGTTCGCTTTCATTGATTTCCTTCACCCAGTCAGGCACCTTTTGCTGAGAGGCGAAGGTGTTTATGCTGTTAGCGATGTCGTGGTTCCAATCGCCACCTGCAATGACATAGTTGCCGTTTTCATATTCCTTTTCCATAAACGACAAGAGCATATCGAGTTGTTTTTCTCTTATCTTCCCGCCCTCATCGTAAGCAGACATATGAAGATTGATTAAAACAAGCATTTTTTCGGAGTTTTGTATTGGAAGATAGTTCACCTCAAAACACCTGTCGAGGTCAAAGAATTTTTCCACAAAACTTTCGTCGATTGGGAAGGAACGACGATAGGCGGAAGAAATTTTATACTTTGAAAGAGTTGCTTGTCCGCCCTTAATGCTTCCAATCGGTTCGGAAAACGGATAGCACAAAAAGCGGGTGTGCATATTTTCCACAAAACTCGAAGAATACCCATCAAAACTTTCGCATATCATCTCATACTGATTGACAAAATGGCTTCGGTCGGCTTTGAGGTCCACCTCCTGAAAAAAGGCGAAGTCCACATTCTCGGCTGAGATGGTTTCAATCGCGCCAGTGGTGTTTTTAAGCACATCCGCCTTATTTTTCGCACGCGAATGCTTACCCGAAACTTTTGTGCCGTCCTTCATTTCACCACTATCCATAAAGAAGGAAAAATCGTGCGAATATGCTCCAAAACCGATGTTGTAGGTGGAGATTTTATAGGTGGTGTCAAGTGCGACCATCTCCTCTTTGTTGTTGGTAACTGTCACTGCGAGATTGTCGGCTATGCGATAATACCCCACTGCCAAATACGCAACATAACTTAAAAGAATGACAAGCAAAAGCATAACGGCAATAAGTATGCTGACGCCTGCAATTTTAAGTCCTTTTTTCATATTTCCTCCTTGGAATTTTAATAGGTTGTTTTATTATTTAATGCGCATAGTTCATTTTTTAACAAAAAGTTATCCACATCGCATCGCGCTTTTAAGTGGTTTTTAGCGAAAAATTTTTTGGAGTTTTCCACTTTTCCACTGTGCTTTGTGCCTAAAAAGTGCTAACGCCACCGCCACCTGCGCCACCGCCAGAGAATCCACCACCACCATCGCCGATGTTGGATATGGCAACCGTCGCGGCAATTTTTGCCACCTCTTTGACCATCGCTTTCACCATTGTGTTGCCCACCAAAACGCCGATGCGCGCCATATTGTGGTTTAAAAGATGTATGGTGAGATAAAGGGTGAGGACGTTGTCGGTGTTAAGCCACGCAGGCGGTTGAAGTGGTATGGACTCGAACTTTTTCATATACACATCGCTGACGCCCAAAACATATGCGTATGGCAAAACGTCATAAAAGAGGGTTGGATTTTCTTTCACCATTGCCTCCATTCTGTCCTTTTCCGCCACTTCAATATATTGTTTAAGCCCGCGAAGTCTCCCAAGATAGGAAAGCCCCTCCTTGGTGTAGATTTGAAAGTATGGGTAAATAAAGAAGAGGGCAACAGGAACAAGCGGAAGGAAAATTCGCATAAAGAACGGGTCGCAATACGCCTCGCTCATAAGAATGATGCCGATAAAGCAGGCAAGCGAAAAGACAAGAAGGAGTATCTTTTTCGTCCAAACCTTACTTTTCTTTTGCTTATGCTTAAACTTTTCTATGTTTGGAAGTCGCCACAAAAGCGCTAAACCGATAAACGCCAAAAAGATTTTGAGAATCATAAAAAGATAGTTCAAACTTTGAAGGTCGATGCGCACAATCGTCAAAACCATAGCCACAAAAATGGCAACAAGCGAGATATGGTAGTAGCCGTCAACATTGTGGTTAAAATATTTTTTTCCTTCCTTCTTTATCGAGTTTGAAATTTTTTGTCCTAGAAGTGGGCTGAAAGAATTTAGGCTGGAAGTGTCGATTGTGGTGTTGGTTGCAAAAAGTGAGTTAAAGAAAATTATTTCGTGCGGTTTTCCGTTTGTGAGGTCTTTCACTTTTTTGATGTAGATTTTCTTTTCCTTTTCTTCAATTGCCACATACCCCTTCGACGCCCAATAAACGATAAGCGCTGTCACGTCGTCACCAGAAACGGTGCGGTCGATAATGTAACCTGCCTCAGTTGGCGTGAGTCCGTCGGGCGCCTTAAATTCAACCACGTCGATTAAGTCATTTTTGCGCCTATGGCGAATGTAGAATACGATTAGGATAACAACAAGCGCAAGGAAAACGCAAAGTAAAACTATGTCGAACGTGAACGAACGTGGAACGTTAAAATAGCCCTCTTCAAGCGGTAAGTAAACGGTGAGCGCCTCGCCATAATAGAGCGCGCAATCCTCAGCGTGAGGCACGACCTCGCCCTCCGCGGTGGTGTCATAAAAGTTAAAATAGCCCTTTTTGGTTGGTTCCATTTTGCCACTAAGAACGGCTTTGTCCGCTGTTTCGTATTGATAAGTGATTTCACATTCGTCGTCGTTGCCATAATTGCCAGCATAGAATTTCAGTTTGCTAATATCCTCGCCAACATCCTTTGGAAGCGTTATCGAAAATTCCACCTGCCCTATGTGGGTGTCAACAAGGTTGCCAATGATGTTAAAATAAACAAAGTCCTTAGTTGTGTCTCTATCCTCGCCGAGGTCATAGGTGTAAGAGAAGTCAAAGGTGAAGGTTGGAAAATCGCCCTCGCCACCCTCTCTTCCGCCCATATATTCTGGCAGATATAGATAAAAATATCGATAAGACTCGCCGTAATTTTCTCCCTCATACCACATATCGGCATAGGAGCCAACCGAGTCTATAAAATCTTCGGTGTTGTTCACTTCAAAATTGGAAATCTCAAACTTATAATTCTTCACCTTGCGCTTGCCATTTTCACTTGGCACGCCAATCGTTTGCTCAGTTGGAATGGAGCGCACAATGCCATTCACTCCGCCAAAGAGTGTGACGGTGATTTTTTCATTTATGCGATAAACATTATTCTCGCCAACTTCAATGTCGACCGAATAATTGTTGATAAAATACTTGTTATTCAAAGCGTCTGGTTTAGGAGGCTCAAATGTGGTCCCGCACCCTGCAAGCGAAAGAGCGAGCATTAAAAAAACGCCCACTAGGAAAACCATCTTCAAAATTCCCTTTCTTTTTAAACTCTTTTCCATAACAACATCATATCACATTTTATGAAAAAAATAAAACCATAATTTCAAAATTTTCGTAAAAATGTTTGGCAGTAGTTAAAGGCGCCTGTGACAAAATCTTTTTCCCTTTCATAAGAAAGTTTGAAAAGGAGATTTTATGGCAAATGAAGATTTTTTAATCGGCGCCAACGACGAGCACGGTGTGAATCCTCCCACGCCCGGCAAGCGGACGCCCGAAGTGCCGGGTCTAAACCGACAAATTTACGAAAACGAGTTTAATAGGCAGGCAAAAAACTTTTTCATTGAGGCGTGTATGCGCCAAGATTTTTCGGTGTTTGACGTCAAGCCTGAAGAAAACGACATTTCCATCGGAGAGCGCGTCAATCGCATTAATAGGCAAAATTTAACCCTGCTTGTCACCTTTGCATATAACGCCTTTGAAAACGATTTTAACGACGCGTCGGGCTTTGAGGTGTTCTACTCGCCTTTAAACCCTCGCGCCAGCCAAAGCCGAGCGCTTGCGGAGGATATCTTTGAAAAACTTAAGGGCGGAACAAGACAAACGGCGCGCGGTGTGAAAACCTTGGACGTGGGAGTTTTGAGCAGTGTGAACTGCACATCGGCTCTAATTGAGGCAGGCTTTATGACCAACTTGCGAGAGGCGCGCCTGATGATTAATCCGCTTTTTCAAACCGAGGTTGGCGAAGAGGCGTGTGAAGGCGTTTGTGAATATTTGGGCGTTAAATATTTGCCAAGAGATAATCTTGCAAACTACCCACTTTTAACAAGCGGTTCGAGAGGAAATTTTGTTTTTCTCGTGCAATTTTTGTTAAATCAAAGCGGATTTCGCCTGTCAGTTGACGGCATCTTCGGCGCGCGAACGCTTGAAGCGGTGAAAAAATTTCAAAGAGATAACTCTCTTTCCGTTGACGGGCTTGTGGGCGCAAACACGTGGCGAACCCTCCTCACACTTCCGCCATATCCTCTTTTAAGAGAGGGCAGTAGAGGCAAATATGTCACATTCCTCCAACAACTTTTGGAAAGCGCGCTTTATCCCGTTGGCAATATCGACGGCATTTTCGGCACGCGAACGAAAAACGCAGTTGTCGCCTTCCAAAGAGGAAACAACCTTACTGCCGACGGGCTTGTGGGCAAAAACACCTGGTCGGCACTTACAAATCTTAATTTTTAAAAGTTCTAATTTGGTGCGGTATGGTAATTAAATTATTTCGATGTCATAGTGCAAAAAAACTGTAATTAAATTTATCCGCTATAGGAAAAAGTTAAATAAAAAATGATATCATAGCCCATAACACGGCAAAAATTGAGCTTAGAGCGCCAAAATAAAACGCCAAGACAAAAGATAATCTCACTGCAACACCTTAGAAAAAAATTTTTGCATTTTGCTTGACAAAAAAGTTTTATTGCGGATATCCTAATATAAAGAAGGGAAATATGGCAGAACAAACAGAAGTTAGCATCACGCGCAAAGGCTGGTTTTTGGCGATAATGTGCTTCTTCTTTGGCGCACTTGGTGTGCATAGGTTTATGGTCGGCAAAATTGGCACTGGCATTCTTTACATCTTCACTGGCGGACTTTTCGGCATTGGCGTTTTGGTTGACTTTATTATGTGCCTTTGCGGTGCGTTTAAAGACAAAGAAGGCAACAAACTTGCCTTCAACGGCTAAAACACTTGCTTATAAAAAAGGGATAGAGGTTCTCCTTTTTTTATTAAAAATATTTCCTATTTTGAAAAATCACAAGGTAAAATTTCTTAATAACTTTTTTGAATAACATTTTTGAATTGTTAAAGGCAAAAACTTAGGATAATTGTGAATGGCTTGGTTTTTAGTGAAAGTTTAAGTTTGTAACTTTTTTAACGAGTCACGCCTTTCTTAACTCTTTTTCCTGCCGATTTCCACATTGTCGGCGGTGCGATTATTTAGCGCCTTGACAGGACCTTCCTTGTCCGCCACACGATAGTCCTTTCCAAAGCGGTCGATGTGTTCCACTGTCACCTTGTGCGCTGGCTCATCCGCCTCTTTCTTTATTACTCTTTTTTGGTATTTAAAAAAGTCGGCGTCGTCTTGCATATCATTGACATTTCGATAACCCTCTCTATCTGCCGTGTTTAAAATGGTGTCCTTTAAAATATTTCGAATATAGTTTTTGTTGGACTCAAATTTGATAAGTTTTGGAAACTCGCCGTTAGGAATCACCTCTTGCCAGTCCTTTTTCTCATATTTGCGAAGATTTTTAACGGCACTATGAAGATGTGCAATCTCTTGCTCTAACAGCATTTCCCAAACCTTTTTAACGTTCTCGTCGCTTTCGTCGGCAAGCATAGAGTAATAAAGATAACACTCGATATATTCGTGCATCAAACACATTTCAAAAAGCGACGCGGACGGGTCGATAAGCGAGCCATAATGCGTGACGTGCTGTTCCTCTATCATTGCAATTTCAGCGTAAATTTCCCTGCCCTTCTGGTTTTTATAGAACTGACCTAGGTTCATATAATAATTCATCGTTTGCTGTTCGGCAGTTGTGATGATGTTCACTGCACACTTATCGAACGGGTCCGCTGTTTTGTTGACAATGTGGTTTTTAACGCTGTCATACGGGTGCCTGTGATGTGCGATTGTTGGTCTGCCTGGCATTATTTCGGTGTAATCACCAACATAATCTTCCGCCTTTGCGCCCATATCGCTCTCCAGCATATTCGCATAGCGATAAAGGTGGTCAAAGTCCTCTAAAAGAGCAAAGTCGAGAGCGTCCTTTATCATTTTATCCTTCACATTTTGCGCCAAAAACGCGGTTAAATCAACGGCGAGTTGTTCATAACCAATCGTCGTTTCAAGCAAATTCTCATCGATAGGTTTAAGCGACGATATCAGTTTTTGCTGTTGTTGTTCACTCCTCCTAACAAGGGCAAGAGAGCGCTTTAAATCGTTGTCGTCGACACTTCGGTGAAAATGATGGCCAAACCAAACCGCCTCATACTCTGTGCCGTTCATAAGAATGCAACGAACGCGGGTATATGGGCTACTTTCCAACTTTTTGTATGGCACTCCGCAAATTTTTTTAAGGTCCATAAGGCAACTTTCCAAACTCTTTGGCTTTTCCAAAAATGGATTAAATTTCATAACTACCTCCAAAAGGTAGTTTCTCCCATTGCAAGAAAATTATTCTCTTCTTGTTTGCGCGCAAAAAAAGGAGACGAGGTCTCCTCTTTCTTTTGCGGAAAAAATTCTTTCAAAAAATATTATAAAATTTCCACCATGCCGTCTTTTGACACCCTTATTTTGTCGCCCGTTTTAACCGCCGAAAGAATGTCATTTCCAAGTTTGTCGATGGCGATTATGTTTGAATTTTCCCAATTTTTGGCCAATATCACACCGCTTGCGGCGAGCGAATCAATTTCCTCGCTAAACAGCAACGCCGACGGATTAATTTTCATTTGGCATATCGTTTGAATCACTAACCCGCCCGTTGTCGAGCCGATTGTTTGCGGTAAAATAAGCGCAACGCCTGTGAGATTTTTGCCATCTACATCCTTGTTGTTTTGGTCGGAACCTATCACCTTTTTCTTGTTCATAAGTGCGGACTTTTGAAAGGTTGCAAGGGTGTTTAAGCCTTGCCTTGACACCACACATTCGCCCTCATACTCGCCCGCGCAAATCACTCTGCCTTTAAAGATTTTTTTCATTCTTTCACCCCCGAAATGATTTTTAAAATATCCTCATCTTTGAAATATCTCGCCTTGGAATAGGTTCGAAGTTTGTTGCTGTTGGTGATGATTGGCTTGCCACCTGCGATTGGATTATTTGTGAACATAAGCGGGCAAATTGAGGAAATTTTAACGCCGTAGCCTATGAGTTTTTTGTAACTTTCCGTCTTTTTAAACCTTTCAACAACGTCAGGTGCAGAGGTCATTATT
Source organism: uncultured Clostridia bacterium (assembly GCA_944350265.1). Classification (GTDB taxonomy): domain Bacteria; phylum Bacillota; class Clostridia; order Christensenellales; family UBA1242; genus Caccovivens. The sequence continues at coordinate 78,316 of CALVOG010000002.1, read as the reverse complement.
GTGCGCACTTTCACCTTTTTTCTTCCACTTTCGCGGAGTGCTGTTTCTAGGTTTTCAGTCCATTTCACTAGTTGTGAAAAAGATAGGTGCGGACAACCGATAAAGCAAAGCGACGGCTTTTGGTCCTTCTTTTTCCACATAATAGGATAACTTTGATAAACTCGCTCAAGTTCTTCGTCGTCGATTATGTAACGCTCCACATTTTCTTTCAAAAGTTTGGTCTTAAATTTCTTAGCCTCTGGGGTGAGGTTTTCGATATGGTAAAGCCCCACTGCTCCGTTTGAAGCCGTTGCTGCGCCGAAGTCTTTAAGATAGGCAATCGTGTTGTCATTTAATTCGTTGCCCAAAAACTTGTCAAGGCCCACAACGTATGGCACTTTTTCCATAACGCGCATTCCTATCGCCGAACCCAAAATTTGCGCCTCTGGCAGTTTTGACGTTCTCACTTCCACCACAAAATCCGCTTTTCTGCCCTCGTCGGTTAAAAGCCCGAACTTTGGCACTTTGCCGATGAGCGCGCCGAAGATGTCAAGCATACCGCTGTTGCGGTTGCACCTCGCGCCAAGCACAGAGTTTGCAAACACCACAGCAGAACTTTCCGCCCACGAAAGAATGTCGCCATACTTCGGTGTGTTTCCAACCTCTTCTAAGTAGCACGCGCAAGTGAACGCGTTTTTGTTTTTCAGCCCTATTTTCGAAAGTTGCGCTTCATATTCCTTTTGCTTTGAATACATAACTTTTGAGAAGATAAGTTTGTTTAAAAGTCCACATTTGACGTTTTTATAGTCAATCGGGCGCGGGTCAACCGTGAATGGGTAAGGCGTTTTCAGCCCCGCGCCTATAATTTCATCCATAATGCGATAAACCGGCTTCAAAAGCCCAATACCAAATGAGGTGACAAGGTGTCCGCAAGTGGAAACAGGCACAAACTCGGTGGCGCCAAAAAGGTCACCAAACTCCACCAACGTTCTCATTATTTTCGCTTTGGTTTCACCCTCGCTCCCAGAAAGAATTTTCTGTTCTTCCTCTGTTAATTTCATTTCCCCCTCCTTTAAAACATTATATCAATTTCCCTTATAAAAACAAAACGATTTTAAAAGAATGTTTAAGAAATTTGAGTTGTTGATATGGAAATCTCATAAATATTTTGAGGATGACCAAGCGCGCTTGGATGTGTGAGGTGTTTTGAGTTTAGCCGTTTTTTAATAACAATAAGAGGATGATTTCGACGTTCGCGGGTGGTGGCTACGACGAGATTCTTCGCCGTTGGCTCAGAATGACAAATGGACCAATAGTCCTAGCGGAATAAGCGTTACTGCGCATTAAATGAATTTCTTTTAAGAGGATAGATTAGACATTCGCTGGTGGTGATGTGAGAAGCTTTGTATTTGCAAGAAAGCTTAACACGCAACACATTAGAAAGTGATAGCGTCACCTACGACGAGATTCTTCGCTTCGCTCAGAATGACAAATAAACCAATAGTCCTGGCGGAATGAACGGCGTGGTATGATAGGCGTTTTTAAATAGTCCTAACGGAATAAGCGTTGTAGTGTGTTAAGCGTTTTTTTAGAGGAAAATTAGACTTGTGCGGGCGAATGATATTGTGACTTTTCTTAGTAAATGCAAGAAATCTTAAAACGCGAAATCTTAAAAAGTGACAGCGGTTATTCCTTTTCCTTGTCGGTCTTGGCGCGGAGTTCTTTGTTGATATATTCTTGCGGTTTTGAAAGCATTGCCTCAGGTTGGAAAAAGATACCCTCTGTTTCCAGCATACACTCCATCACAATCCCATTTAGGCGCGAATAGTCAATTTGTTCGTAAAGTTTGTGTCTGCATTGGTCGGAAAGTTCGTCAAGTGCGCTTATATATTCCTCCTTTCGCTTGGAAGCGTCGATATAAACAGGTGGAAGCTCCTTTTGATAGAAGAGGTAGTTCATAAATAGGCGCGAAACACGCCCATTCCCATCGTCAAACGGGTTGCAAACGCAAAGTTTGTTCACCAAATTATTCACCCTGCCAATATATTCCACATTTGTGTATTTATCTTTGTTTTGCAAGAGATATTCGGTGTCGTAATAGAGGTTGTTCATAGTGGTGTAAATATCGGGCACCGAATCGGTGATAAACTTGGCGCCGTTAATAATGTTTTGCGTTTGTCGATACTGCCCTGGCACAAAGTCGATGAAATATTCATTTTCTCCGCGCGCGCAGTGTTTTGGGTCAGCAAGCCACTCTCTTTCTTCATCGGTGACAACGGCGTATTTGAAAAGGCGATAGTGCAGTTCGTTGAAAAAGCGCTTATTGAAAGGAATCTCCTCCAAGTGGCGAATGGTTTCATAATGCCCAATCATAATGCGTTCGGCGATAGGCAATTTGTAAAGTTCATTCACCTCGCCCTTTTTATACCTATTTAAAAAACTTTCAATTTTTTTGGCGGAACTTAAAACGCCTTCGATAAGCGAATCGTTTTTAACAATCTCGCATCTCAATTTTTCGCAAATTTGGTCGTTGACTTTGGTTATTTTTGGAAAATGCAAATTGTTTATAAGGTAGGTGCGAAGAAGATAATCTCTTTTTTCGCAACCATATATCCAGCGCCTGCGCATTGCTTCGCTCGCCTCGGCGGTTTTAAGCCTACGGTTGAGTTCGTCACGCGTGTTAATACGGCGAATTTTGGCGATGTTAGAATAGAAAATTCGCTTTGCACACTGCGGAAATTCCACGCCAAAACGCTCGGCTATGCAATGAATGGTCTTAAACGGCAACACCCACTCGCCGTTATACTTCACAAGATAGATATATTCGCCAAAAATATCCTTTCGAAAAATCTCCTTTTTGAGTGTTTGTGTTGGCATCAAAAGGCTTGCCGCAAACTTCTTTGCTCGATGAAGATTTTGGCTTTCTGGCGTTTTTGTCACAACAAAACGGTCGCTGAAATTGGAATGAAGCGCGCAGTAAACCATTGTGGCAATGTTAAATCTAACGCGCCTGCAGTTTGTGGCATAGTCAACGCAAATATACGGACTTCGCCCTCCCCGCTCGATATATTGGGCTACATCTCCGCCCTTTCGCTTAAAGTCGGTGGCAACGAGTTTAATTCCAAGCCCCTTGCAAACATCATAAATTGGCGTCATAACATCAACGTGTGGCGTTAAAGAAAGTGACTTAAAAAGATACTTCACAACATCATCATTTTTGCCGTAAGTTAAATTTTTTTCGATATATTCTCTCACATCTTTAAGCATATCCACCTCTTTTATCTTATTCTAAACGACAAATGGCAAATTGTCAATACAAAATGAAAAAATGAGGCGTAAATTTTCAAAACGCCTCATTCTCTATAGTCTTACATATCCTTTCGCCTATAATCAACGTCGATGACTTCTTGCTTTTTCTTCTCTTTTTTTCTGTCGCTTGCCTCAATCCACTTTTTCACAATGAGGTTCGTGAGAGGGGAAAGGGCAATCATAACAATCTGTCCAACAATGATGTAGATGGCAAAAAGGCTGGTATACATCAAAGTGAAAAGCCCCAAAATGAGTGGCATAATGAAATACATCATCTTTCCACCCGACTGTGTGCCTGTGGTTTTTTTGGTCAGTTTGTTGTTGATAAATATCGAAAGGAAACTTGTGGCAACGGCAAGAATAACCAAAATATAGTAGCCATTAGCACCCAAATCTCGGCGGTTTAACCCTTCAACCACACAGTCAAAAATTTGTCCCTCATAGTCGTGGATTTCTTCAGCCTCTTTTTCGGCATCAGTGTAATATCTTTGAAGATAACTTACAATTTCGCTCTTGTCGAACACTGGTGTGGTTGCTGGAGATTCCGCCTTGTAGATGTTTTTTATCCACAAAAAACTCTCCAAATTTTCGGTGTAAAAATCTGCCGTAACTTCTTCCGCGAGGTTCTTTATAACAAGGTTATATTCACTTAACTTTCCTTCTTCGGCACTTAGTGGCGAAACAATAGTCTTATCCATTGCATAGCGCTCAATAACCTCATAAACCTCTTTGTTGGAAACGCCTTTATCACCCTCCTCTTTGCCACTGGTTGGGATGATAGTTATGTTTTCATTATAAATTTCTGTTCCGTTTTCGTCCTTAAATTGAACGGACATATTAAGGTTTTCAAGGTCAATTTCCACCGAGAAATTGGAATAGTTCACCTCTTTATCGCTCAACAAAATCTCTTCAACTTTGGTTTTAAGTTCAGCATTTTCATTTAAAAGTAAAACGTTATAGTAGACGGTTTTTGTGTTCTCGTAACTCTTGGCAATGTTATAATAAGACACATTTTGAAGCCCCGTCCACAAGGTCAAAAACACAACGAGTTGCAAAATCATTGCAACAAGCATCGGCAAGCACGACGACACCATATTGAATTGATATTTCTTATAAATTTCCTGCTGTTTTTTCTGCAAAAGCACCTTGTCGTGCCCATATTTTTTTTGTATAGCCTCAAGTTCTGGTTGCATTTTTTGGTTTATTTGCATATTTTTGGTGGTGAACCTTTTGTTTACAACGTCAACCACCGCAAACACCACTCTCACAATAACAGCAAGCAAAATAACCGCCAAAATATAGGAGCCCATTGCACCCTTAAACGCGCCTAAGATACTTTCCCACATTCCGTGAGGTTCTGTTAAAATGGTCATCAAAGTATCCATATGTTATCTCCTTTTATATTTATCGGCACGGGGTCATAACCCGTCTTTTTTTGCCACGGAACACATCTAAAAAGCCTTTTAAAGCCAAGAAAAGCGCCCTTAAAAACGCCAAATTCGTCCACACAGCCGATAAAATAATTCGAGCAAGTGGGCGAAAAAAGGCAACTGTGAGGCAAAATTGGCGAAAGCACTTTCTTATAAAAAAAGACGGGCAGAAGAAATATCGTCTTATATATTTTTCTTTTTTTCATACTTCGTAAAAAGCCTTTTAATCTCTTCTTTGAGCGCAACAAAATCTAGGTTTATCGCCTCGTTTCGCGCAAGCACCACGTAGTTTCGGTGTGGCAAAATTTTAATCTCTCTTCTTGTTATCTCTTTCAGCCGTCTTTTCAAAAGATTCCGCTTGTTTGCCTTTCCTAATTTCTTATTAATCGAAAAACCAATTCGATAATCGAAGAACTTACTTTTCACAACAAAAAGAGTGAAGTTGTCGGTTGAGACTCTTTCCCCCTTTTTGTAAATGAAATTAAAATCCTTATTCTTTTTTAGGCTGTGCATTAGGCAATCTTCTTTCTACCGCGATTTCTACGACGCTTCAAAACATTCCTTCCGCCCTTTGTTCTCATTCTTTCGCGGAAGCCGTGAACCTTATTCTTTTGTCTTTTCTTAGGTTGGTATGTTCTTTTCATTTCTAACTCCTTATGTGTAAATTTTCTAGCAAGGAAACGCTATGGAAGTTATTATAATAAATTTTACTCAATTTGTCAACTCTATAACGCGGGAAAAATAAAAATAGCGCGGGAAAAATAAAAATAGCGCGTGAAAAATTAAAAAGAATGTCGAGTCACTGCCACGTTTTAAAATTAATAAAAAAGCGCTAACAAATTTGTTAACGCCCTTAAAACTATAAAATTTTTACCCAATCATTCTAACCGGCAAGATGAGATATAAAAATTCGTCGCCTTCAACCGGCACAATCACGCAAGGATTTGCTGGAGAATTAAAGCATATTTTAACAAACTCTTCCTGGTTAGCGCGAAGCGATTCAATGAAATACCTTGCGTTAAAGGCAATCGTCAAATCCTTTCCACTGGTGTTGGTTGGCACATTTTCTTTCACGTTTCCTATTTCGGAATTTGAAGTTATGCAAAGGTTTTTCTCTTTCACCTCAAATTTCACGCAGTTTCCCTGCCCAACTTTCGAAAGCAGAGAGGCTCTCTCTAACGCATCCTCAAATTGTGACTTATTGATAATACAAATTGTTTCATAGTTTGCCGAGATTATCTGTTTATAATTGACAAAATCACCTTCAATAAGGCGAGTTGTCAGTTTTGTTTCACCGAAATCCACCATCAACGTGTTTTTATCCACATAGACGTTAATATAATCCTCACTGTCATCCAAAAGGCGAGAAATTTCGTCCAAACTTCTTGCAGGGATAACGATATTCATTCTTAAATCGGATTTAATATTCTTCTTCACCTTGGCAAGGCGATATCCATCAAGCGCAACGGCGTTGAGTTCGTTCCTGTCAATATCAAAAAGCACGCCTTTCAAAATTGGACGAGAATCGTCAATCGCCACCGAAAATCTCGTTTTATTGATTATGGTTTTAAAATCCTTCTTACTGATTGAGAAAAACTCTGCCGACTCCAACTTCTTAAATGATGGATACTCTAAAACATTATAGCACTGAATTATACTATGGCTGTCGTCATACTTAATTAGCATTTGGTTCTTATCGTTAAGTTCAAGTTCAATCATCTCATTCGTCAACTTCTTAATGAACTCGGTTATGAACTTTCCTGGCACAACCGCCTCGCCCTCATCTTTAATGTTGGCTTTAATCTTCCTTTCAATCGAAAGGTCGCTGTCGGTGGCACTGAGCGTCAACGTGTCATCCTCAGCAGTTATTTTAATTCCCTCTAAAATTGGATTGGTAACTTTATTGCTAATTGCCTTACTAACGCTTAAAAAGGCATCCGAAAGTTCCACTCCGTGACAACTTACTAACATTTTCTGCTCCTTTAATATAAGTATACTTTATTATATCACACATTCCGCCCGCGCGCAAGTAATTTAATAAATTAATTTATTTTTAGCGTAATAATTATATTAATTATGGCTGTGGATATGTGGATAACTTTCCCCTCTTATCAACATATACCGCCTTAAAAACAATAAATCCCGCCCACTTATACAATATTTTGTGTTCACACATTGTGGATATTTTGTGGATATCCTCACAAATTACTGTGGATACGCTGTGAATATCCTGTGGATTAAGGTGGAAAGTTCCCTTTTAAGGATATAAAAAGAAAAAAAATGTGTCAACGACACAAAAAAGCGCTTACTATAAAAGCGCCTTTATCTCTTTGATGATTGTTTCGGTTTTTTTGTTGGTTTTAAGTTCGCCATCAATCTTGTCGCGCGAGTGCATAATTGTGGTGTGGTCGCGCCCGCCAAAAATTTTGCCGATATTGACAAGCGGAAGATTGAGAAGTTCGCTGATTAAATATATTGCAATCATACGCGGAGTGACAATCTCCTTATTTTTCTTCTTGCCGATGATATCCTTTTCGTCAATGTTGAAATAGTTACAAACAACACTTATTATCTTGTCAGTTGTGAGGTCGTTTTTGATATCCTCCTTAGGCTCGTTTAAGAAAACCTCTTTGGCTTCGGTTATAGTTGCCACCTTTTTGCCGTTAAGAGTGGCAAGAAAATAAACCTCGCTCAATTTTCCTTCCAAATCTCTTATGTTGGAATCAACGCGCTCGGCGATATAGTTAATGGCGTCGTCCTCAGCGTAGTATTTTTCCAGTTGACTTTTTTTGTGAAGAATGGCAATACGCGTTTCAATATCTGGCGCTTGAATATCGTGGATAAGCCCAGAAGAAAACCTTGAGCGGAGCCTATCCTCCAGCGTTTCAATATCCTTCGGCGGACGGTCAGAGCAAATGATAATCTGCTTGTTGTTCATAATGAGTTCGTTGAAGGTGTGGAAAAATTCCTCCTGTGTTTCCTTTCCGCGTGAGATGAACTGAATGTCGTCCACCATCAAAACGTCCAAATTGCGATACTTACCTCTAAACTCCATAATAGATTTATTTTTTGTTGGTGAGTATAGAGAGGCAATATAGTCGTTTGTAAACTGTTCGCAAGTGACATACATAATTTTCAAATTTGGGGAAAACTCATAGATGAAATTTCCAATGGCGTGTAGTAGGTGTGTTTTTCCAAGCCCAACTCCTCCATATATAAAAAGAGGGTTGTATCTTTTGCCAGGATGCTCCGCAACCGTGCGCGCGGCGGCATAAACAAATTGGTTACTTTTTCCCACAACAAAGTTATCAAAAGTGAATTTTTCCTTAAAAGGAGACTTTTCTTGCGTTTTTGTGCTGTTTTTTTCATTAATTTTGTTGTTTTTTAGATATTCCGCCTCTTCGTTTTGGTCTAGCACGGTGATATTGTATTCCTTGCCAGACACCTCGTTTGCACACTCAGCAATCTTATCAACAAAATTTCTTAGGATTTGATTTTTTGCTGTAACTGATTGAGCAACCAAAACAATGTTGCCATTAACATCAATTTCAAGTGGTTTGATGGTTTTTATCCAAAGCATAAAAGAAACAGAGGATATCCTAAGTTCTAGCTTTTCTAAAATTAGTTTCCAAAGTGTTTCAATATCTTGCATTTTTTCACCCCTTTTATTAAAAACGCGCTTTTTTCATAAAATTTATTAAAAAAATCGTCGTTTTTTGATGTTTTTTGTTCTTATTTAATTATAAGTGAATGAACACACTCTCTCTTTCTAAATATTTTTTAGTTATTGAAAAAGTTTGTTTTGATTTCTTCTTATATGATACCTTTCAAAACTAAAATTAAAAAGTATATTAAAGTAAGAAATCATAATTTTAAGTTTTACAGTATGATTATATCAATTTTTTCACTTTTTTTCAAGTTTTTTATCAAAAAATTATATCAAAATAGAACATTTTTATGTTAGAGGAAAAATTATATATTTTAAGGATAGGCAAAATAAACTTGTTTGATAGTCTAAGGAAGGTCGACAGTAGAAGATTTTATAAAACGAAATTTTTATGTTAGAGCTTCTATATATAAAGGAGTATATTTAGATTGTTAGATATATATGTCAATAATTTTTTATGATGTGACGCTCCTATATATATGTATATATATTATATAATATATATTATGTATAATATAGTAGTGGTGTGTTTAAAAAGAGGACGTGATAGAATAAAAAAGAAACCACCTAGCGCGATTTTACATTGTTCACCCTGTTTTATTCTAAGGGCTATTGTTTGTCTTTATGAGCGTTAGCGAAGAATGGTCATAGGTAATGCTATTACATTATAAAGTATAGCGCATCACGCTTTGTTGCTTTTTACAAAGGAAATTTATCTATCGTGTATGTCGTAAAGCTTTATTGTATTTACCGTTATAAATATTGGCTTTGTCATTCTGAGCGTTAGCGAAGAATCTCGTGAGTGGCACATTTTGAGGTGTTACGTGGGAAAAAAATATTTATTACAAGGTTGGTCGCTTTGCCTACGCACGTGTGAGTTAAAACAAATAACATATCATAGATTAAAGTCCGCCAAAAAACGAAAATAAACTGATTAAGAAATATTAAAAAAACACTTTTATATGTAAAGCGAGTTGTGATATAATATAAAATATGAAAATAAACGCGCTAAAATTAAAAAATTTTCGAAATTATGTGGATTTAAGTGTGAATTTTTGTGACACGCTTAATATTTTTGTGGGAAAGAATGCGCAAGGAAAAACAAATTTATTAGAAAGCATTTATTATTGTTGTATTGGTAAAAGTTTTAAATCGATTAAGGATAGGGATATCGTCAAGTGGGATGAAGAGGAAGGATATATTGGACTTTTGGCAGAAAAAAAATACCGCACGCTGAAAGTTGAGGTAAAATTATCGAAAAAGAAGAAAAAAGAAATAAAAATCAATAATTTGCCGATAAAAAAGATAGGAGAACTTATTGGCGAGGTGAATATTGTGTTTTTTTCGCCAAATGAACTCAAACTTGTTAAGGAAAGCCCTGAAGAGAGGCGTAAGTTTATGGACATCGACATTTCGCAAAGAAATAAGAGGTATTTTTATCAACTTTCGCGCTATGAGAAAATACTTGGAAACCGCAATAAACTTTTGAAAAACAGCGAAAGTTTAACTATGGTTAAGGAAACAGTGGATATTTGGGATAGAGCGCTTGTGGCTTCGGCAAAAAAAATCGCTTTTGAAAGGGAAAGGTTTATAAATTCGATTTTGCCGTTTGCACAAAAGGCGCAATCATATATAAGTGAAGGCAGTGAGAACGTGGAACTTAGTTATGTGTGTGGTTGTGGCGTTAAATTGGACGAAAATTTTGAAGTAAATTTCGATAAACTTTTAAAGAAAAACCTGGAAAAGGACTTTAAGTTGGGATACACCTCTTTGGGAGTGCATAGAGATGATGTGGATATCTTTCTTAATGGCGTTGAAGTGAAAAGTTTTGGTTCGCAAGGACAGCAACGCACCGTTGCGCTATCACTTAAACTTGCGGAACTTGAGAGTATGAAAAGCGAGATAGGAGAATATCCAATTTTAATGCTTGACGACGTTTTCAGCGAGTTGGACGCCGAAAGACAAGAGCGTCTTTTGAAGTTTGCAAGTCGAACACAAACCTTCATTTCCACAACGGAATGTAAAAACCTGGAAGGAAAAGAATTTGTCATCCAAAATGGAAAAATAGTCAAAAGCGAGTTGTTAGGATAGAAATAAAAATACTTGAATTTTTGGTTGTAATTTATTAAAAAAAGAGTTTTACTAATGAAACTCTTTTTGTTTGCTAATTTAAAGTTTGTGACATAGGTTGACTAATTGTGAGGGAGTAAATTTTTGCTTATTATACAAATTTAATGTTTAAAAACGTTGTGTTTCTAGCGTGAAAATATTTTGTTAAGATTAACAAAATGAAAAGGTTATAGAGGTTTTAATTTTGGCAAATTTTTTCCGCGCGGATATTTAGCGTTTGTTGATGCAAATTTTTGCATAACAAGAATTTTTCGCTCGGCGTCACCAATTTGATAGGTTAAAATTTTTTCAATTTTTACGTTCAATATTTTTATGGCATTTTCGGCGTTTTTAAGTTCCTCATCCAATTTTTGGGACTTATAAATCACACATTTACCGCCCACTTTTAGATATGGAACTAAGTATTCAAGCAAGGTGTTTAATGGAGCCACTGCGCGGGCAACGGCATAATCAAATTGTTCTCTGTTGTTTTTAATAAACTCTTCAGCGCGCGCGTGAATGGCACAGATATTTTTTAAATTTAAAAGGGAACAAAGTTGGTTCAAAAAGTTGACGCGCTTATTGAGGCTATCAACCATAGTAACGGATAGACTGTCTTTAAGAATCTTCAATGGAACTGCTGGAAAGCCCGCGCCACTGCCAACATCAATCACGCTTGCGTTGTTTTTGAAAATGCTTATAGGAAGTGCGCTATCTAAAAAATGCTTTGAAAAAACCTCCTCTTTTTTGGTTATTGCAGTGAGGTTATATTTTTGATTTTCTTGGACTAAAAATTCAAAATATTTCAAAAACATATCCTCTTGCGATGAGGTTAAACTTATATTATACTTCGAAAAAAGTTCACTTAATTTCATATTTATCCCTTTTTAAACTTTTTAACATAAATGGAAAGCACGGCAATGTCCGCTGGTGAAACGCCCGAAATTCTCGATGCTTGACCGATATTAAGAGGACGAATGACAGCGAGTTTCTCCTTTGCTTCCTCCCGCAAACCCTTTATGTTTTCATAACAAAAGTCAGTTGGTATCGTCAGTTTTTCGTTTGCTAGTGCTTTTTCAATATCCTCTTCTTGTTGTTTTAGATAACCCTCATATTTAATATTGATGTTCACTTTTTCTAGTAAATCGTAATCGTAGTTATCGAAAATTTTAAAATATTCTTTAATGTCGAAAATATTAATGTTCACTCGTTTAAGCATATCTCTTAATCGAACGCTTTCCTTTGGAATGCTTTCGTTATGAATTTTGTAAAAATTTACAAGGCGCTTGTCGAGTTTTATTTTTGTGTTTAGAGCCTCTTCAATCTCTTTCATTTTTGCTTTCTTTTCGAGGAAAATTTTGTAGCGTTCATCGCTGACAAGTCCCACCTTTCTGCCAATTTCAGTCAGTCTTAAATCGGCGTTATCTTGCCTTAGTAATAGGCGATATTCCGCTCGGCTCGTCATCATTCGATAGGGCTCATTTGTGCCTTTTGTGACAATGTCGTCAATAAGAACGCCGATGTAAGCGTCGCTTCTTTTAAGCACCAACATCTCTTTTCCTGCAAGGTATAACCCTGCGTTAATTCCCGCAATAATTCCTTGCGCGCCCGCCTCTTCGTAGCCACTTGTGCCGTTAATTTGTCCAGCAAAAAACAAGCCCTTCACCTTCTTTAATTCGAGCGTTGGGTTCAGTTCAGTTGGGTCGATGAGGTCATATTCAATCGCGTAAGCGTCGCGCATTATTTCCGCATTTTGAAGGCCGATAACACTTTCAACCATCTCCTTTTGGATGTCGGCGGGCATTGAAGTTGAAAAGCCTTGAAGATAGAGTTCCTCGGTGTTTTCCGCCTCTGGTTCGAGGAAGAGTTGATGTCTTTCTTTATCGCTAAAACGAACAACTTTGGTTTCAATCGAGGGGCAATATCGCGGACCCGCGCCGACTATTTCGCCAGAAATTGCAGGCGCCTTATCTAAATTTTTGCGTATGATTTCGTGCGTAGTGGGAGTGGTGTAAGTGAGGTAACATTTTTCCTTATTTTGAATTTTTTCCTTTGTCATATACGAAAAACCAGAGATGTTTTCGTCGCCATTTTGCTCTTCCATAACCGAAAAATCAACGCTTCGGCGGTGAATTCTCACCGGTGTTCCCGTCTTAAATCGAAGCATTTTTAGCCCTAATTTTTTAAGCGAAGAGGAAAGCCCAGAACTATTTTTAAAACCGTTTGGACCCGTTTTTTCGCGCGTTTTTCCAATTATTATCTCACTTTCCATATATACGCCTGTTGCAAAAACCACCGCTTTTGCTGAGTATTTAAGCCCGACGCTCGTGGTGATTATTTTGGCGTCGCCATTAAGCGAAATATCAACCACTTCGCCCTGCCTCAAAAAGAGGTTTTTCTCGCTTTCCAAAACCTTTTTCATTTCGGTGTGATAGGCGTTTTTGTCCGCTTGAACCCTTAGGCTTTGCACCGCAGGCCCCTTGCCTCGGTTAAGCATCCTAATTTGCAACGCGGTTTTGTCAGCAATTATACCCATTTCTCCACCCAAGGCGTCAATTTCGCTGACGAGTTGCCCCTTTGCAGTTCCGCCGATTGAAGGATTGCACGCCAAGAAAGCGACGGCGTCCAAACTTATCGTCAAAAGTAGCGTTTTGTTTCCCATACGCGCCAAAGCCAACGCCGATTCGCATCCCGCGTGGCCTGCACCAATAACTATTGCATCAAATTTTTCCATATTATTTCCCCAGGCAAAACTTAGAAAAGATGAGCGAGATAATATTTTCGTTTTCAGTGTTTCCTGTGATTTTTCCAAGTTCGTTCCATAGTTTTTTAATTAACATAGCGATGACGTCCACCGACTGTTCTTTGGCGCTAATAATTTCCTCCATAAGAGCGTTGCAGTTTTTGAGGATGTTTAGTTGGCGTTCGTTTGTGATAATAAGAGAGTTTGTGTCGATATTATTGCCAATGATTTCCTCCACAATTCTGTCCTTCAAAAGTGCGATGTTTTTATTTGTGAGCGCAGAAATTTCGATTTCATTTTCCTTTTTAGGAAGGATGCGTTTTTTGTCAGTTTTGTTAATTAAATTTAAAAAATGCTTATTTTTTAGATTTTTTTCGATAATTTCATCGTTTTTGGTATCATTTTCGCTTCCATCACGCACAAAAAGCACTAAATCGGCGCGGTCTATGGAGTTCAAACTGCGCTCAATGCCCATTTTTTCAACGATGTCGTCAGTCTCGCGTATGCCTGCCGTGTCAATCAGGTTAATTTTTATGCCCTTATGAAGAAAACTTTCCTTAAGGCTGTCGCGCGTCGTGCCTTCAATATCTGTGACAATCGCCCTATTTTCGCCTAAAAGTGCGTTAAGAACCGAACTTTTTCCCACATTCGCACGCCCCACAATCGCCACGTTTATGCCCGTTTTAAGATAGGTCGCGCTCTTAGAATCCTCAATTATTTGAAGATTTTCTTTTTGTATTTCGCCAATGACGTTCAAAATTTTACCCTTCACAACCTCGTCGTAGTCATATTCTGGGTAGTCAAACGAAACCTCTATTTCGGCAAGTAAGTTGGTGAGTTTTTCTTGCTCATTTTTAACTTTTTCCGCGAGAACGCCGTTGGTTATTTTGAGTGAGGAATTTAATTCCCCCTCGCTTTCGGCGTTGATTTCGCCTATGATTGCTTCCGCCTTGTCGAGCGTGATTTTGCCGTTTAAAAATGCGCGCTTTGAGAATTCGCCCGCTTCGGCAAGTTTTGCGCCGTGAGTAAGGCAAACCTCCAAAACCTTTTGCGCCAAAAGCACCCCGCCGTGAATTTGAAATTCCACAACGTCCTCGCCGGTATACGAAAATGGCGCTTTAAAATAGACCATTAAACATTCTTCAAAGGTTTCTTTTTCAATTTCCAATTTGCCGAAATACATATATCGCGGTTTGATATCGCTGGATTTGCTATGAAAAAATTTAAGCGCGACTTTCAAACTGTCTTTCCCGCTCATTCTCACAATGCTAATCGCACCTCTGCCGAGAGGTGTAGAAATCGAAACAATACAATCCATACATTTTATTATACCACTAATTTGCGTATTTTGCAATAAGGATGAAGAAAAAGAAGGTTGTTTTTGAAGTTGTGAAAAGATTAGTTGTTGAAATAAGTGTTGAGAAAAGAGAGTGATTATTTTTTTATTATTGACTTTAACATAGTGTGTTATTTTAAATCATCAGTAAAGCGCGTGATTGTGTAAAAAATTTTTTTCATTGCAATAATTGAAAATTATATAGAAAATACTAAGTTAATCATTAAATAAAATTTTATTTTTAATGCAATATAATGAATTTTTATTAAATAAATTCACTTTTTTTGCTATTTTTATAAGTTTTTTCGTGTTTTTTTGTTTTTTGAACGTTTTATAAAACATATTTGTTGTATTCGATTTGAAGATAGCAAAAGTTTTTCAAAAAAAGTGACTTATATACTTTATTTTTTTTCATTTTTAATGTATAATTGTAACAAAGGAAGTTACTATGGGAAAAATTATCGCATTTGCAAATCAAAAGGGTGGGGTTGGTAAGACCACGACTTGCGTGAATGTTGCCACGTATATGGCAATGATGGGCAAGAAAATTTTGCTTTTGGATTTGGACCCGCAAGGTAATGCAACAAGCGGTGTGGGAATAAGAAAAAGCAAGGATTTGATGACTATTTACGACCTAATTGACGGCGAGGGAACATTTGACGATGTGATTAAACCAACAATCGTCGAAAACCTCTTTATTATACCATCAACAGTGGATTTGGCGGGGGCTGAGGTTGAACTTATTCAAATCCCACAAAGAGAAAAAATTATTAAGAATTTGCTGGCAGAGATTAAAGATAGTTATGATTTCATACTTATCGACTGCCCGCCTTCACTAGGGCTTATCACGGTGAATGCTTTGACGGCAACCGACAGTGTTATCATTCCAATTCAGTGTGAATTCTTCGCGCTGGAAGGGTTGACGCAACTGATGAACACGATAAAATTAGTGAAGGAATATCTTAACCCGAACATCGACATCGAGGGCGTGGTTATGACAATGAAAGATAAGCGTTACAACTTGACAAATCAGGTTAGCAACGAAATTATAAAGTTCTTCAGCAAGAAGGTGTATGTGACCACAATCCCAAGAAATGTGCGACTGGCGGAAGCGCCAAGCCACGGGTTGCCGGTGGCGCTATATGACGCTAATTCGAAGGGTGCTGAGGCTTATTTGAGTTTGGCTGAGGAGATTTTAAAGCGAAGCGGGACTCCTTTTAAAAGAATTTCTAAAACAAGAAAAATAAGATTTTCGGAGGATTAAAAAATGTTAAATAATAAAAAGGGATTAGGAAGAGGTTTGGATGCGCTTTTTGGCGTATACAAAGATGATAGTTATGAAAATATAACAAAAAAAGCGCCTGAACCACAAGCGAAAGTGACAGTTAGTGGTGGAGTTAGTGAAATTGCGATTGATAAGGTGAAACCTAATCCTAATCAACCGCGAAAAAATTTCGACGAAGAAGCACTAAACGAACTTGCTGCTTCAATTAAATTGCACGGAATTGTTCAGCCTATTGTGGTGAACGATATGGGAGATGGTTCCTATATGATTATTGCGGGCGAGAGGCGTTGGCGCGCTGCTAATATTTGCGGGCTGAAAACGGTGCCGGCGGTGGTTAGGAAGTATACCGATAAGCAGGTTAAAGAAATCAGCATTATTGAAAACTTGCAAAGGGAAGATTTGAATCCTGTTGAAGCGGCAAAAGCCATAAAAGAGCTTATGGATGAGTATGGGCTTACGCAAGAAACGGTTGCGGATAGAATTGGGAAGAGTCGCTCAAGCGTGGCGAATACACTCAGACTTCTAACGCTCTACCCAGATGTTCTTAAACTTGTTGAAGAAGGGAAACTTTCAGCAGGGCACGCGAGATGCTTGGTGGTTATCGAAGATAAAAATCAACAGATAAAGCTTGCGCAACTTGTGGTGAATAAAAGTATAAGTGTTAGAGAACTGGAAAAAGCAGTAAAGAATCTAGAAAATCCTCAAAGACGACATATTATAATTCCAGAGCAGTCGTTGGAACTAAAAGAATTAATCATACAAATGCAAAAAACTTTTGCAACAAAGGTCAGTGCAGTGGGCAATGATAATAAAGGAAGAATTTACATTGACTATTATACTAGAGATGATTTAGATAGGATTGCTGAACTATTGGAACTTCTTAACAAAAAAGAAATGACGTTGCAAGACCTACAAAATTACAATAGAAGAAAAAACGGTCAATAAGATAAAAGCTTAAGATAAAAGTAAAACTAGAGAAATATTATTATAAATAAAAGAATGCCAATCATTCAAGGAAAATAGAAGAAGTAATACTCTTCTATTTTTTATTTACCTAGTTACATTCTTTTTTTAGGCAACAATAATTTCCACAAGACTGTTTAAGTTTGCTTTAAGTATTAGACCTTGCCTAAAACATTTAAACGCAAGGTTTTTAGTTTGCGTTTATTTTTAAGGCGAACATCTTGTTCTATATACTATTAGACAGGCGAGATTTCGTTATAAAACAAACGGACAATCGCAGCTTTAATTTTGTTTCACGTGAAACAAATTGATTGGTAATTGTTGTTTGCTCTTGCGAATAACTATAAATATTATTGCTTGCAACCGATACAGCATTGTAAAAAAAGCTCATTCCTTAAAATGTTTCACGTGAAACATTTGTTCTTTATATTATTATATCAAATGTCGCCGCAAAACTCTAATTCTTTAATATTGCGTCAACATTTGCAAATATGCTTTATATTATAATGAATAGTGTAACGGGTTAATGTTTCACGTGAAACATTTAAAAAACAACTTAGCGTATTTAAAATTAAGATAAAAGCGGTTGCACATCGATATATTATAATAGGCAATGTTTGCATACGCAAAATAAGCACAAAATGAAAGTGTGGAGGGTGTAAAAATGTTTCACGTGAAACATTTTTGTTGATTATACGAAAAGTCTATGTTTTAGCGTTTTTAGGCAGATTACTGCACCCTTGTAGTTTAAATTGGTTACTTTTAGTGTTTTAGTAGACAAATAAATGCAGTAAATATAATGCTGATTGACATTTGTTGTAAGATTTGTGAATTGTTTAAACAAAAAAATATATTATGAGGACGCAAATTCCTTGTTGATAGGTCCTTGAGGCTAAATAAAAGTGAGGTGTTATTAGGTTTGTTGTGAGTTTGCTGAAATAAAAATGCCCTGTTAAATTTAGTTGACTTTTAAGTCCTATTTATGGTAATATATAAGTGGAGGTAAAAGATGAAAGAGTTAAAAGGAACAAAAACGGAAAAGAATTTAATGGAGGCGTTTGCTGGTGAAAGCCAAGCTAGAAATAAGTATACTTATTACGCATCTAAGGCAAAAAAAGAAGGGTATGAGCAAATCGCTGCGGTATTTACTGAAACTGCTGATAATGAAAAAGAACACGCAAAGATGTGGTTCAAGGAATTGCACGGTGGAGAAGTGCCAGATACCTTAACAAACCTATTGGATGCTGCTGCTGGCGAAAACGGCGAATGGACGGAAATGTATAAGAGAATGGCTGAAGAGGCACGCGAAGAAGGATTTATGGCTATTGCGGCTAAGTTTGAAGGCGTAGCTAAGATTGAAAAGAGACACGAAGAGCGTTATAGAAAGCTTGCTGAGGTTGTTAAAAATAAGACAGTGTTTAAAAAGACCGACAAGAAGATTTGGGTATGTAGAAACTGTGGTCACGTGTATGTTGGTGACGAAGCACCAAAGGTTTGCCCAGTTTGCAGTCACCCACAAGCTTATTTCGAAATTTTGGTTGAAGAGTTTTAAGATTAAAGAGCGATGTTGTCGTCGCTCTTTTTTATTGCACATACATTAATCAGATCTACTAAAAAAAGTGAATTCTATTTTACTATATTTAGGTTTATGTTTTGCTGTATTATAGTTAAAGCATATTGATAAAGTAGATAAAGTAAATAAATTTGGTTAATTAAGATAGGGATTAGGTCAAATTTTAAAAATTCTGCAAAGCACAGTTGAAGAGATGAATTATATGTGAGAGTTGGGTTGTAAGTTTTATGTTTTTTAGTACAGTGTGATATTTCCCAATAAATTTTGTGCACGTATTATAGTTATATAAAAATAACCACGTGGCGTCGAATAAATGTTGATTTGTGTTTTTAAAAATATTTTTAGTTATGATTAAAGAACTATCTTTAAAATTCGCGTCCGGGTTTAGTTATAAAAACATAACCAATGAGTATTTAGAACACAAAAAAATCGTGTAACAACTGTCTTTTTAAAAGTTATGTTTATATAACTATATAATTAATTTTTAACCTCACGTGCTTTGCGAGAAAATGAAGTTTTGCTAAATGAGTAAAAAATATTTTTAAAAGCCTTGACAAATACGTTCAATAATGGTAGACTAATAAGGACGTTTGGAGAGTTACTCAAGAGGTCGAAGAGGCTCCCCTGCTAAGGGAGTAGTACTGTAACAGGTAGCGAGGGTTCGAATCCCTCACTCTCCGCCAATCTAACGCAAAATGTTTGCGTGGGTGAATTTTCTTGAAAGAGGAGGATGGGTATGAAATACAATATGTCAAACAAGGATGTTGCAGAGAACTTTGTTAAAAAGCATTGTGATGTTTTGACGCACGCGCAAAAGCTGACGGTTTGCTACTATTTGCGTGAAGGTGAAAGCACGTGGGCAGAAGGAAGCTTTGTTAAGGGGTCAAAAAAATTAGCGCTGGAGCGTATTGAAGGGGCGAAATTGTCACGTGTTATTATTGAGACGGTTGGTGAAGAAAAAGGGCTTGAAATCAGTCCAAATGGCGACGTAAGAAAGGTGCGCGTGGCGTTTAATAAGGCTCACGAAGCTGTGGGCTTGCAAATTTAAGTTTATCTTAGAAATCTGCCTAAATAGCAAAATGCGAGCGTGTTAAGGAAGGGCAAACTTTTAGAGAAGCAAATCAATAAAGAGCATTTTATGCTCTTTTTTTGTTCTTGCAAACAGGCAGGGATAGTTTTGCAAAATGCTTTCTAATGCAACAAATGGAGGCGTGACACTGGATGCAAAAGAAAAGGCGGTTAAGTATGCAGGGGTTGTTGTGCGTGTGCGTGCGTGTGTGTGCTAACTGAAAATGCAATAATTATAGGAATGACCTTAGAGACCTTTGATAACGATTGTTGCATTTTTAGAGCGGCTTGAGTTTTTTGTGGTTGTAAGGTTTAAGTTTGTTAGATTAGTTTATGTTCAAATCCACATTGTGACTTTGCTATAATTTTATTAAGTTGACCGCATTTTTTTGTTTTGCTTCTAAAAGCAATGACGCATATTGTAACAAAAATACTAGACTTTTTGTGGCAAAAAACAAGGTAAAAGGAAAATAAAAATCCGTCTATATTTTTAACTAAGCTATGTTTTAAATTGTCATTAAAATTGTCATTAAAATAATCAAAAAAAATATTTAAAAAATACGGAAAAATATTAAATAAAATAAACAAAAAAGACTAAAAAATTAAGTTTTTTAACTCAATAAAATTTTAATAATAAAAAATTATTTTAAATTATTTTTAAATGATTTTAAATTATTTTTAAATTATTTTTTTACATTTTAAGTAGACGTATTTTTTGGTGGGTTTCAAATATTTTTTGGATACGAAAAAAGGAATTTTAGATTAATTTTTTGTTCGTAAATTTTTAAAATTAATTTATTATTTATAAAAATTAAAAAAATGCAATTTTTATTGATTTTTTCGTATTTTTTTGTTAAAAAATTATTATTTTTTAATTGATTATTTTTATTTGAAAATTTTATAAATTTTTAATTAGTTTTTTTGCCTATTAATTATCTTATTTTTACAGTTTGTTTTTTTAGGCTATAGGCGCCTGATGTTTTTAAGTGGTGAGGGTAGCAGGGTGGAATATGCTGTGTCGGCAGGGTGTATTTTAAATTAAATAAATTAAAATACAAATTTTGTAGAGTATGATATGCTATACTGCTATATGGGCAAAGGTTTGATTAAGCAAAAGGTGTGGGGAAGAGGTTGTTGTTTGCAACCTGCTATGAAATCGAGGCAACTCGTTGCATTGAAGGTGGTTTATTGTGCGGTTATAGACATAAATCCAAAACCATCATCAATATGAAGCCGATTATAAAAGCCCAGGTGCCGATTGTGGTTTTTTCGTTGATATGCAGTTCTGGTAAAAGTTCTTCAACCACGACATAAATCATTGCGCCAGCTGAAAAAGAGAGAAGCCACGGCATAAGTGAGGTTAAAGTGCTTGCTAAAAAGAAGCCTGCAATGGCAAAAATGGGCTCAACAACACCGCTTATGGTGCCAAAAAGGAAGGCTTTATGCTTACTACCAAGCGTTTTATGCATAGGCAAGGCGACTGCGAGCCCTTCTGGGAAATTTTGAAGCGCGATGCCGAGGGCGATTAAAAATGCGGAAAATAGGGAACTTTGGGTGGCAAATGCTGAGCCGAAAGCGAATCCCACTGCTAAGCCCTCGGGAATGTTATGCACAGTGACGGCGGTGAACAATTTGAATGCTTTATTTTTACTTTCGTCGTTCTTCAAATTGCTGAAATGGCCCGTAATTTTGTCGAGCGCAACCATAAAAATACCGCCTAGGAGGAAGCCTATGGTGACCGGAAGGATGAAGAGGTTGGAATATTGCTCCTGGGCGTATTCAATCGAGGGCAAGAGTAGCGACCAAACCGAAGCGGACAGCATTATGCCTGACGCGAAGCCTATGGTTAGCATATTTACGAAAGTTGAGGGCTTTTTGAGAAAGTAGACGCAAAGCGCGCCCAGCGTGGTCATTAAAAATGTTATTGAAAACCCTATGATTATGTAAAGTGTTGGTGACATTGAGACCTCTTTTGTGTAAATTTTGCTTATGGGTGGAATTGTGTGCGTTTTGCCGATGTGAAAGAAACCGCATCTGGTTTGTTAAAGCAAGTGGCTTACGCGGATATAGCCAAGTGGATAAAAACCAAAACAAAATCTTGGTTAAACGAGCGATTTGTATATTTACAGCCTATGCGGTAGAAAAAATTTTGTGTATGGCTAGAAAATTTTGAAATAATGAGATAGTAAAAGTTCGAAAATATATTCACGCTGAAAGCGCGAAGTGAGAGGTTGTAGGAGTGTTAATAACAAAACTTTACCCCGTTTTGGAAAACAGTTTGCTAAGTGAGACTTTTATGTAGCGTGAAAAAATGGTGCGTTTTTTGGAGACTTTAATTTATGAAAAAAGTGGTGCGGTTTGTGAAAAAAAAGTGGTGCGGTTATAGAGAAAAAATAAAAAAGAGAGGAAAGAAAATGGTGTGGACGTTGCTTTTAAGAATCCTAATTTGCGAGAAGTGTGGTGTGGTTATGAAAATAAAAAGAGAAAAAACTGGGCAGGAAAGGAAAGAAAAAATGTGGAATTGTGGAAAACTTTTTTAAAAAAGAAGGGATTAAAAAGATAAAAAAATAGGAAAAATAAAACACCAAAAATTTGCGAAAAATAAAAAACGCAAAAAAATCATTAAAAAATCGAAAAAAAATTGAAAAAAAGTGCATTTTTTCTTAATTTTTGCGAAAAATTAATAATTTTGGGCGAATTTTTTATTTTTAAAATAATTTTTATGGCAAACATTTTTTCGTTCGTAAAATGTGGATAACTGGCGATTTGATAAATTTGAAGAAAAGAGAAAAACAAATAAAAAATGCGGAAAAAAATTTCTTAAATAAATTAATTTTTTTGCGATTAAATTTGACATTAGTTGCGCATATATATTATAATATTTTTGAATACAAAGGGCGGGAAACCGCTTAGCGTAAGGAGAAAAATATGGACAAGTTAAAAAGAAAAATGAACGTGATGCTTATGACGGGGCTTATGGTCTTTGCCTCAATCTTTGGCGTCGGGCTTAACTCAGTTATGAGTCAGCCTTGGTCAAGCATAGGCTCAACAGCGACCGTCGTTGATGACGAAGTGTCAGCCACATCTATTAACCAAGATAGCGACACTGTGTTTATCAGCGACGAATATTTTTTAAATGGGGCGTCGCAAGTCACCAGCGGTCAAACGCTAACGAGCGCCATTGGAACTCTTGGCAATGTTCAAATTAGCAACACGCTTATTGAGTTTAACACCGCATCGGCGTTTGATTCTAGTTGGAACACCAAAAACGTGGTTCTCAACAACGTGATTCTCGTTTACACGGGTGACGCGACGAGTGGGATTAGCATGTTCGCGAATGGAGCCACTCCATCGTCTTTGATAATCAACGACTCCATATTCTTTGCGAAGAATGGTGCGGGCGTGGAAATCCCAACGGAGCTAGATAGTTTTAGCTACGAAGGCTTCTATTATGACACGGCGGAGGGGCTTCGCGGATTTAGTCCGTCAACTGCGGGAGACACTGCAACTCCAAACGTTTCCAGCACGAACAAGTTGGGAAGTCCGACAGGTGAAGTTAATGTGGGGCTTGCATACCGCGTTGGCTTTTACGCCTCCGAGGAATATGCTATTGGCACAACTGACGCAACAACCAAACTTTGGGAAAATGGCGCTTGGTCGTTCGGTCTTCTAGGCGACGACGATGAAGCTAAAAAGACGGGCTGGATTTTTGCATTTGACAACGTGATAGGTTCTAGCGGAGATGTTCTTGGAACCAATCTTTATCCATATCCAAAGGCATATTCATTGAAGAATACCTCCACAAACAATTACTTTGTCACTCTTTACGCTGACTCACAACAAGAGGAAGCTAAGTCAGGCGCTATCGTGCTTGAATTGACTGGTTCGCAAACTATCAACTTGTCCGAACCATATCTCCTTTCGAATCTCGGCTATAGGCAAACAGGCTGGAAGTATTATATAGATAGTGAAGAAAAAGTTGGAACATCGGTGACGGTGAATGGAAGCACAACTCTTTACGCAACGTGGGAACTTCAAAACTATACTGTTACCCTCAATTATGGTGGCGGTGAAGATAGTAGTAATAATACTAGTAAAACATTAACTAATCAAAATATAAAGACGCCAGTGGCTTTGCCAGCATCTTCTTCAATCACATATCCTGGCCACACGGCACAAGCCAAGTTTTGGAAGGTTACAACGGCGAGCGGTAACTGGACTTTGGGCGAAACCTTCACTTCGGGCGCAAGCGTTGAGGGCAAATACGGCTCTCCAACATTGACGGCGCAGTGGGACCCAAATAATTACACCGTTATCTTCAACGGCAATCGTAGCACAAGCGGAAGTATGGCAAACCAAACTTTTAAATATGATGTTGCGCAAAGATTATCAGATAATAAATATCTAAGAACGGGTTATGAATTTGTGGGCTGGAACACACAGGCGAATGGCGGAGGAACCGCTTACACAAACGGACAAAGCGTTAAAAATCTCACAACCCAGGGCGCAATCACCCTTTACGCGCAATGGGAGCCTGAAGTTTACAGCGTTACTCTCAACTTGCAAGGCGGAAAGATTGGCGCTGAAACCACCAAGACCTTATATTTAAGATATGAACACGGGTGGTATGCAACCGAGACTGACGCCGAGGCGGGCAACACAAGCACGCTTAGAGACGCAACCGCATACATACCAGATAAAGTGGGTAACGATTTCGCTGGTTATTACACCACACAGTCGAGCGCGGAAGGCAAGCAAATAATTAATGCCGAGGGTGCGTTTATGGAGGAAAACAATCATTTAACGTTTACCACCGCAAACACCACTCTTTATGCGAGATACAATGCGTTCAATGTGACAATAACTTTCCACCTTAATGACGCAAGTGACAGTGCTTCGCGTGACACAAAGGGCAATAAAGTGCTTGGCACAGCAACTTCAAGCGGACTTGGCACAAGCAACACGCTCACGGTGAACTATGGTTCCACCAATTTGAGCGGAACGCCAAAGGCAACGCTTGCTGGTTACGAGTTCTTAGGCTGGTCGACGAATAGAAGTGCCACATCGGCAAGCGCCTGCCAAATCACAGCGCAAGGCAAGGTGAACGGCACGTGGACGGCGTCTGACGACAGCAGAACGGCAAATGTTTATGCAATTTGGCAACCAAAGACCTACACTGTGACGCTTGACCGCAATAACGGCACAGGCGGTTCGGCAAGCGTTGAGGCAACCTACGGCGCGCAAATGCCAACGGCAACAAAGCCAACGCGTGAAGGGTATACCTTTGCTGGATATGAATACAACAATGTGACTTATTATAATGAATCAGGCGCAAGCGCGCACGTTTGGGATGTTGCAAACGAAGTCACCCTTGTTGCTCAGTGGGACCCTATTTCTTACACCGTGCAACTTAAAGTGAACAAGTTCTATGGCGACGCCGACACATTCTCAATCACTTCAAGCATTTCAGTGAACGGCGGAGTTGTGACTCCAACACTTTCGAACGCACAAACAACGACAGACATTTCTAACGTTGAATTCGGGCAAACCTTAACAATCGCACTTGACGCGCCAGCGGACTACTATCTTTCAATGACGGCGCTTTCGGCAAATCCGTCTATGGACGCAAGTGGCGTTGCAAATGGTTATGGTGTTACCAATCATAGAGTTGCGTTCACCAATTTCGACGCGATTTCAAGCAACACCTTTGTTATTAATGTATATGTTTATAAGATATATGAAATCTCATATAATGGCAACGGGGCAACAAGCGGGAGCACCACTTCCTCTTATAAGGTTTATGGGCAGTCGGTGAACCTTGCTGACAACGGCTTTGATCGCACTGGCTATGCGTTTAAAAAATGGCACCTTAATTCGGCAAGCGGAACGGCTTATGAGGAAAGGCAAGCATACACCTCAAATGCGGACGCAGTTATGTATGCGGGCTGGACGCCAAATGAATATAAAATAACCTTAGACCCGAACGGCGGAACGTTTGATGATAATGACACGAAAGAGGTCACGGCAACTTATAACGAAAAACTGCCAAACATTGCCGAAGCAAACCTTCCAAAGCGAGACGGATATACATTTAATGGTTATTATGACGCTCAAAACGGCGGAACAAAATATTATAACGCTAACGGCACGGCAGTTGACACGCTTTGGACAACTGACGGCGGAGACACCCTTTTTGCACAATGGACAAAGGGTGAGTATACCATCACCTATCAATTTGGTGGAAAGACAATCGGCACGCAAAAATATTATGTTGACACCACGTTTGACCTTGGCGAAACGGCAACCTTAGCGGGCTATCAAATCAACCACTGGACCACTTCCACGAACGTGGGCGCACTTGTTGCAGGCGGTTATGCGTGGGAGGCTGGCACTGAATACGCTCACAACACCGAAATCACCGGCAAGTATGGCAACGTCACCCTTGTTGCTGATGCTGACCCACTTCTTTACACCATCACACTTAACACCAATTCGCCAGTGACAACCAACAACGGAATTGGCAGTGTGACGCTCACCCCAGCGCCAGACAATAACACAATCTATGTTGTTTACGGCACAACCACTCTTTACACCTCAAAATCGAGCGAGGTTGCGGGCAGTGGCGATGGCACGATTGTGGCATCTTTAAATGGTTATGTGTTTAAAGGCTGGGCAACAAGCGAAAACGGCACGCCAATTACCAACAATCAAGGCGGACTTTTGAACGCTTGGAACACACCAAGTGACGCCACCTTCTATGCAATTTGGGAGGAGGCTGACACAAACAAAATCACCTATAACCTTAATAGTGGCTCGTATTCGGGCGCAACCACGGTGACATACAGCCCAAGCAAAGCATTCTCGCTTTTAGGGAAAGAGGATGTCACAAGAGAGGGCTACACACTTCGCGGGTGGCTTGCTTCGAACGTGTCGGGCGGAAATTGGGAGAATAACAAGGAATACACCGAGGGCGCGTCTTTCAAGGTGTTCTCAATGTATGGCCCTGTCACCTTAACGGCACAATGGACGCCAAATACATATGATGTTATAATTGATGCAAACGGGGGCGCTTTCGCTGACGGTGAAACAATCACGGTTAAGGCGACCTATGCTTCCGCTATGCCTGAAATCAGCGTTCCAACGCGCAATGGCTATGCTTTTGCCGGCGTTTGGGATAAAGCGGAAGGCGGAGTGCAGTATTATAAGACCGACGGCACAAGTGCAAGAACTTGGGATAAGGCGCAAGATACCACCCTCTATGCTCACTGGACGGCAAACACAACCATTGTAACCTATGACGCAAATGCGGACGGCGCAACCGTGACAGGATTAAACTACGGCGCGCTTCGCACAAATGAAGATTGGAGTGGCGAAGAGTGGGTTCTTGAGAGGCTAGGAGTAGTAGTGTCATATAATCCACAAACGAATGTTTATACGCTAAATGGCACACGTAACTCTGATTTAAACCTTTCCATAGGTCTCGTAGATTTAGATCTACCAAACAACATGTTTGCTTCAGGTGCATACACCTTTGGTTATGATGTTCTCTCTGGAAGCGTAAAAAATACGGCGAAGAATTATATAGGGGCTGTTGTTATAAATGATGATAATGGCTCATGGACGGATATGGTGAAATTTGACGGTCCTGGTTCTCATTTAAAAAATTATGCCCATGAATATGAAAAAAATATGACCGAAGAGCAACTGAACAAAGAAAACTTTGTGATGTACATCTCACACACTCCTGGTGGAGATTTGCCAACCTTTACTAACTACCAAATTAGATTCTATCTTTACTATAACACACCGATTACGAATAACCAACAAACGATAACACACGATGAAAACACATATATGCCGATTGCTAAGCGCGAGGGATATAAGTTTATCGGCTGGAACACCGAGGCTGACGGCAGTGGAAAGTTCTACTCCGCGGGCAATATCGGCGAACTTACAGGCGGAAATGAGACTCTCTATGCAATTTGGGAAGCAAAGCGAATTCCTGTTGCCATCAATTTGAACAAAGGGTCTGCGTCCACAACACCAACATATGAACGCACGAATTTATATATTGATTACGGCACACAAAATGTGTATGACGCGTGGGTGGGCGGAAACAAACTTACCGCCGACGACCTTATTCCAACGCTCCCTGGCTACACCTTTGCTGGCTGGAGCGTGAATGACGCAACTTACATAAACGGAAACGGCACATTCACCAAGAATTGGGATATCAATTATAAAAGTGGCAACTTCACAACCTTAAAAGCGAACTGGACGCCAAAACGCATTGAGGTTATCGCCGATGCTGGCGAGGGCGCGTTCTCAAATAATGACAAAGAGCGCACATATTACTTCACCTTTGACGGCACTATTGACCAAATTTACACGGATAAGACGGGCGCAAACAAGGCGACCCTTGAGGCTCCAACGCGCTTCCTCTATGACTTTGACGGATATAAGGATAGTGCTGGCAACAAGGTTATCACCTATGCTGACGGCAAATTCTCGTTCACGCGCTGGACAACTTTAAACACGGCTAACGACGAAGAGGCAGTGACAATCACTGCAATATACAGCGAACACGGCTATCAAATTGAGTTCGCGTCGAACGGCGGTAACTATGAGGACGGCTCTCCAAGCGACCATCTCACACTTAAAGTGGGCACCGACTTCACAACGCGAGGTTCAAGCGATATCTACCGCGATGGCTACACCTTTAAGGGCTGGGCGTTTGAGAGTGGCGCAACCACACCTGACTTTACGGCAGGGCAGGTTGTGACTTCAAGCGAAGAGACAACAAGCGATTTCTATAAAATTGCGCTAAATCAAGTACTTTACGCAGTTTGGGAGGAGAATGACTACACCGTCACCTACACGGCAGAGGCTGGCGACACAAATGTCACCTTGCCAAGCCCAAGTTCGTTTGATTACACCTATAACTCCACAAACGTCCTTGCAAGTGCAACACGCACGGGCTACACCTTTGCGGGCTGGATAACCAAAACGAATGTGGGCGAATATCATAACAACACTTTCGCGTGGGAAACGGGCGAAGTGTATAGTGCTGGCACTTCGGTTAAGGGGAAGATTGGCAATGTCACCCTTGTTGCAACGTGGACGCCACACACCTACACCGTCACCTTTGACGCAAACGGCGGAACAGGCACGCAAATGCAAAGTCAATCGTTTAAATATGGCGAAGAAAAGGCGCTGAGCGCGAACACATATACGCGTGAAGGGCACACCTTCCTTGGCTGGTCAACAAACAGCAGTGCCAGCGCGCCAACATACACCGACAAGCAACCAGTTTCCAACTTAACACCAACTGACAATGGCACGGTGGACCTTTTTGCAATTTGGAAAGCAAACACCTATGTTGTGACACTTAACAGAAACCTTTCTTCTCTTATTAATAACGGCGGGTCGCCAACGCTTAACACAAACGCGACCTTGTATGTTGTTTATGGAAGCAATAAGATTTACTCAACAAGAACGGGCAACGAGCAAAAAGACTATGCTGTTTCTGGCGAGGTTACCCCTGTGGTTACCAACCTCACGGGCTACACGTTCGACGGCTGGACGCTTAATAATGAATTAATTACGAATGCAAGCGGTGTTTTAAAGAGCAACTGGAATGTGGATAATGACGCCACCCTCTTTGCTAAGTATACACCGAGAGAATATACCTTGACTCTCAACTTTGCAAGCGCGAACAGTGAGGCGACGCACTCAACTAACTTCACTGTTACGGTTTCTGGCGACGACGAAACAAAAACGCTGAACGCGGGTGGCAGTCTTGCCATCACAAAGGCGTTTAGTGCCACCGCGCTCACTGTGACGCTCACCAAAACCGGCGCTGACGAATACTTGGTGGCAACGGGCGCAAAACCAACCGAAAGTTCGGCACGCAACACCATTTCCTTCACTTGGACGCCAAGCAAGAGTGAGTCAAAATCAATCTATGTGAAAGAAATTTATGATATTGAACTTGTGATAAACAAGGGCAATGTTAACACAACCACAAAAGCGGAGAAATTTCACGGCATTAACAAAATCTTCACTCCGTCATCAACACCAAATGGCTACACCTTCACGGGCTGGCTTGTTTCAAACGCATCAACGGGCAACGGAAGCACGATTGCGCCAAACACAGCGTTCACGCTTAACACCGACGCAACACTCACTGCGCAATTTGACCCTATTAGTTACGATATAACCTACACGTTTGACGAGAAATACACCGTTTATCACGGCGACACGGAATTGCAAAACAACTCCTACACCGCAGTGAATGCATACAACGTTGAAACCAACTTGACGCTTTTAGATAACGACGACTTCACAATCTATGGCTACACGATTAAAAACTGGACCTTTGTTAGCGGAGAAGGTGAGAGTGCAAACTGGAGTTCAACAGGGCTTAACTTTGGCGCGCTTGGCACAGGGTTCTATGGCGACGTTGTTATCGAGGCGGTGATTGAGCCGGTTGAATACACCGTGACCTATGAGGCAAACAACGGCACGCTTTCAAGTGAGGCGACGAAAAAATATGACATTGAAGATACCTTCAATCTTTACTCCGACGCTGACATTTCGCGCACGGGCTACACGCTTGTGGGCTGGACTATTTCCAGCGACGGCACTGCCAACAACTGGGCAACCGCTGGCGAAACTGTGGACGGCGTTCGTGTGGACTACAAAAAGGGCGCGCCTATTAGCGGAAAATACGGCGATGTCACCCTTGTTGCACAGTGGAAGGCGAATACTTACACCATAACCTATAACGCAAACGAAGGTAAGTTCACAAGCGCTGGCGACAGCACGCAAACTTACACCTATCCAAACGCTGTCACCCTTCGAAATGGCACCAACATCACGCGCGCGGGTTACACGCTCATCGGCTTCACCATAACCGACGACGAGGGTAACTGGGCGGAAACTTATCCGCTTGAAGACGGCGTGAATATCGCTTTAGAAAATAATGCGTTCACCACCAAGGCGAATATGCACGGCGATGTCACCCTTGTTGCACAGTGGAGGGCTGACAAAACACCATTCGATGTGATTGTTAACATTCAAAACACCTCTGGTTCATACACGCAACTTGCAACCTTTAAGGTTAGCACTTACGACACCGGCACCACGGTTAAAATTGACGACATAAAGGCGCTTGTTGAGGGCGGAGAGGCGAATGTGGACGGCTTTGAATACGCAAGTTACTCCACCAACAAAACTGGCAACTCGCTTGTTGTTGCTGGCGATGGTTCGCTTGATATTACCTTAAATTATAACTACATTGTTTACACCGCAACCGTGAATGCTGGCGAAGGTCAGTTCGCGGGTGGCGGAAAATCGCAAACCTATTACTATAACGTATACGGCAGGGTGGATTACTCTGGCGAGGTTGTTTCTAACCAAAAAATCGGCTTTGCGCTTCCATCAAAAACGGATATTTTGCGCACGGGCCACACGCTTACAAAGTTCACCGCAACTTGCTCCGACGGCACGGCGGACGGCTCGAAGTGGCTTCAAACGAACACTGATTTAGGTCAGGGCGTCACCGTTTCTTCCGACGCGGATAACGCAAGTTCCACGGCAAGATTGTTTGGTAACATCACTCTCACCGCCGAGTGGAGTGTTAACAGTTACGCCATTCAATATAACCAAAACTACGGCACAGGCAACGCGGGCATCAGAGGGCTTAACTACGCCGTTCGAAGCGCTGATTGGAACACCACTCAAAACGGCGTGACAATCAACTACGATGCCGACACCAATGTGTTCACGCTGGATGGAACCTCAACAAGTGATATCAGACTCGTTGACTTTGCTGGCGCTTTTGAGGCTGGGACTTATAAAGTGGGTTACTTTGTGCTTGACGGCGCAATGAATATGTTTGCTTGCAGTTTTAAAATTTCTCTTGGCTCAACTGTGGCTAGTTTTGCGAGCGACAATGATTATTTTGCCTCCAAAGAAATAACAATTTCAAGCGCAACAAGCGCAACAATCAGTATTAGTGGAATTGGCGCAAGTTTCTCTAACACACAAATCGCTTTCTTTATATACAAGAGCGATGAAGTTGTGCTTGAACAAGAAATAACCTATGGCGTGGCAGAACCTTTGTCATACGCTGAGCGTGAAGGTTATGCTTTTGCTGGCTGGAACACACAAGTAAATGGCGAAGGAGCCTATTATTCCTATGAAAATATTGGCACGATAACTGATGACATAGAACTTTTCGCTCAATGGAAGCCTATGAATTATGTTATCAACTTTGATGCTGAAAACATAGTTACTTATCCATATTTGGTTCAAAAGTGGAATGATGAAAGTGCAACCGAGCAGATTAGTTTTACTGAAGAGCATACAAAAGTTAATAATGAATTAGTTTCAAAAATCACAATCAGTAGCCTAGGAGATGCTTTTGCCGGCTGGTGGTTAGTTGCTGACGATTTAGAAGTTGGAGAAGAATATGTTTGGACCGCTGAGATAAAATCTACCCACGCACACCAAATTAAAATCGGCAAACAACAAGGTGGTCCTATCAATTATACAATAGAGCAAGCAAACGAATGGGTTAACGTTTCAATCAGATTTACATCCAATGATTCGCAGTATTCAGATTTCGTATTCTACTCTTCTACTTGGACCGTTGGCGAAGTGTTTGAGTTTAAGAATGTGTCCGTGCAGAAGGTTGGCGATATTAGGGCGGACCACGCAATTGGAAATAGAACGGTGCGCTATGGCGAACTCTATGGCACTCTTCCAACTCCAACAAAGACTGGTTACACCTTCAATGGCTGGTATTTGGATGATGGAACCTTTGAAAACAAGGTTGAGTCCGCAACAACTGTGGGCACAGCACAAAATCACACCTTGTATTCAAAGTGGACGGCTAACCAATACCAAGTTGCGTTTGCAAAGAACGCGCCAGACGATGCGGAAGTGGACGGCACAATGGAAAACCAAACTTTCACCTATGACGGCGGAAAGGTGGCACTTAGAAAGAACACATACGTAAACCCAGGCTACACCTTTAGAGGCTGGGGCACCGCTGAGTCAATTAAGGCAGAGGATATTGCTAAAAGAGTGGTTTATAAGGACGAGGAGCCGGTTGAAAACCTCACCCCCGTTCGAGACGCCACGGTCACTCTCTATGCAGTTTGGGAGGCAAACACCGTCACGGTGACCTTTAACCTTAACGACAAAACCGACGGCAACGGCTCCACTGAGGCAACCTTCCTTCTTGGCGACCTTAACAGCAACGGCGGAATTATGAAAGTTGCTTACTCCGGCACCTTTAACGACCTCTACGTTTCCGACGAGAACACAAGACAAGGGCTTATGGGCGCTGATAGAGCCGGCTATACGTTCAACGGCTGGTTCACTGCTAAAACTAACGGAGTGCAGGTCACAAAAGACACAAAAGTTAACACTATCGACACGAATGCAACGCTTGCAATCACCCTCTTTGCGCGCTGGACGCCTGAAACGCTCACCGTGACCTATAATGGCAACGGCGGAACGGCTGGCGGTGAGGCGACGGTCAGTGGCACAAGCGCAACCTTCGACGCAACTTACACCATTCTGCCAAACGAGGGCGGAACGGAATTTGTCCGCGCAGGTTACTCCTTCGCAGGCTGGTCGCTTGGAAGTGGCGATAACAATGAAATTCTTTACTCGGTGGAAGATTTGGGCGAAAATGGCAAGGAAATCACCTTCCAATACACCTCACCCCTCACCCTCTATGCGGTTTGGGAGGCGCATACCTACACCTTGATTCTCAATGCGAATGACGAGAATAACCCTGGTAGCACCGCAACCCTTATCGCTGGAAAGAATAACGAAATTTCACTTAAATATAACCAAAGTTACACCTTTGAAAGCATTTTCAGCAAGGAAGGTTACACCTTTGTTGGTTGGGCGATTAACGCAGAAACCTCGGCAGGTGCTTTTGCTGGCGACGTTGCTGGTCTTGGCGACGGAATGATTAAAAACGGCGAAACTGTTTCTGGCTTGACGGCAGTTGACAATGAAACTTACACCCTCTATGCCATTTGGCAAGCGGGCGCTGTCGCTTACAAAGTGAACTTCAGGGTGCAATCGGTTGCTGGTGCGCGAGCAGGTAGCACTGACCTTGCAACGGCGTTTGAAAACTTTACCGCTGACACCATTTCCACAACGGCATATGCTGGCACGGAAATTAACATTGAAACGCTTATGAATGCGTTTGAATCGAAATATGGCGCTTATAAACTCGCTGAATACGACATTGTTTCTTCGGCGGGCGAGGGCAACTATATCGTGCAGGGCGACGGCAGTTTGGTTATCGATGTTTACTACACACGCGGAACGTATGACGTGACCATCACCATTGGCACGGGCATTGCTTCCGTCACCGTCAAGGGCGCAAGTTCAACTGTAATTAGCTCAACAGGCGGAGTTTACAAGGTTTACTACGACGAAACCATCACTCTTAGCGCAACCCCAAAAGCGGGCTACGCAAACCCAGTGTTTAAGGATGGCGAGGCGACCGTTTCCTCCGTTCAAATTAAAACGAATAAGACTTTCACCGTTTCGGCAACTCCTCAAACTGTGACATATAACGTGGAAATCTATCAACAAAACATTGCCGACAATAACTATGTGAAATTCGGCGAAACAAAAACCGCTTCTGGTTTAACCGACACAAAGGTGGCGTTCGGCACAACCACAAGTGGCTTCGGCGTGACGCTTAATGGCACACCGTTTGAATATAACGGCTTTAAATATAACGTAGAGGCGACAACTGCAAATAACGCGGGCGGAATTTCGGCAATCAATATTAATGGCGACAAGTCCACCACCGTGAAAATCTACTTCGATAGACGTTATTATGAGTTTAAGTTCTGTGATGTTGAAAATCCAGCGATAGACACCTATTCTGTTTCTGGTGTTAAAGTTACAGACTTAGGCAAGATAGAAGGCAGTGGAGAATATGAAGGAGAAATGCATCATCGCTATATTATTCGTTACGGCTCTTCATTCAATATAACTGTTACGCTTAACAGTGGTTACAAATTCGTTAAATGGAAGTTTGGTGACCCAGCAACTGCACCTGACAACTTCAATACATCAAATCAAAATCAAACTAACCTTGTGATGAAAACCGATTTTAACGTGCGTATGACTTTTGAACTAAATAGTTATAACCTCACCATTGACCCAAATGGCGGAACGTATGACGGCGAAACCACAAACACCGTGATTAATGAAGAATACACCACCGTGGTTGACCTTTCAACTCCGGTTAGAAGAGGTTACACCTTCACGGGCTGGCAAAAATCGGGCAGTGGCACTGGCACGCTTAACGGCAGTGTTCAATCTGGCTTCACTTTCACTATGGGCGTGGGCGACAACACCCTCACCGCACAGTGGAGCGAAAACACTTACAACATTAAATTCACAAATGTTTATAACTCATTCAATGTGATTGTGGCGAACGCCGATGGCTCCGACCCACAAACGGTGACCATCCCAGAAAATGGTACAGATGGCTCGCACGAATACACAATCACTGTTAAATTCACGGACATCGTTGTCACCACCGATAACGGCGTTTCAACAACTCCAACAGGCGAAACTTACGCCGAACTTAAAGGCACAAATCCAACCAGAACGGGTTATGTGTTTGGGCAAAATGCAATATATTTAGAAGAAAATATAATAGCGATCTTCACTATCACCGGAACGACAGGAGGATATAGATATACAAATGCAGCGAATTGGGGGAGTAATGGTGCTGAAATCAATGGCACTATGGCCTACGCCTTCACACAACTTGCAGATGAAACCACTGTTACTATTAGTCTTAATTGGTCTCCAATGGTTAGCGAAATCACTTTGAGTGCGGAAAAAGAGGAAGGCACTTCAACCGATATCACAGCAACTCACGAAAAAGTATACGCAAACTATGACGGCTTATCTCTTTACGGCTCAATCTACACTGACGGCAGAATCCACGAGCAGGTTTCTGGCTCGGCGGTAACCCCAACGGCTTCTCGCGATGGATATAAGTTCGCGGGCTGGGCAACTGGTGACGGCACCGTTGTTATTGGCAGTAACGGCAGGCTTGTTAGTGGCGTTTCGGGCTACACCAACGCTTCGGGCGGTTGGATAAGAACTGACGATATCACACTTTACGCAAAGTGGACGGCTGAGCGCTATGCAATCATATTGAACGCAAACGGTGGCACGATTGATGGTAGCACCATTTCGGGCGACACGGTTTATGCTGAATTTGACAGCACAACACTCTATCAAAGCGCAACGTCGCAAACCGTTGTCACTCCGTCGGCAAGCAAAACTGGGCATGACTTTGGCGGATGGACGACAACTTTGAATGACCATGGCACGCTCTTTATCAAAAATGGCGAACTTCTTGCGCCATACACGGCGACTGAGGGCGACACGGTTTATGCTTACTTCACCGCGCATAGATACACAATCACCTTGGCCCTTAACACTGAGGACTCTTCGGCAAAACTTTCGCCAACCACCATTCAAAACAACAAGGTTTATATCACCTATGGCGAAAGCGTGGTTTATCTTAATAACACGGGCGACACCACCGTTAAGCCAATCGCAACAAGAACGGGCTATGACTTTATCGGCTGGGCGCTTGACGAAAATGCAACCGAACTATCCGGCTGTGTTATTGACGGCGAGGGCAACGTTGTTGGCACGTCTTCAATCTCCAGCGACACCACCCTTTACGCAGTTTGGAGCATTGGAACATATCTTCTCACAATCGACACCGCGGACGCAAAGGTTAACAGCTTAACCGTGACCGGCGTGCAAGAGGGCGATGTTGTTGCTGAGGGCGGAAAATACCGCGTAAACTTCGGCGCAACCGTGAGATTGGTGTTTGATAACAACACGGGCTACTCCTTCACAAACTTCACCACAAACCTCACTTCTTCGCCTGAGTTTAACCTCGTTTCGGGCGGGTATCAGTTCTTAATGCCGGCAAGCGACATCACCGTTTCGCTTCACTCCTCGCCAAACCTTGTTTTGGTGAACCTTGATGCGAATGACGACGACGGCGCAACCAAGGCAACACTTACGCACGAAGAAATCTATGTGGTTTATGAAACAAAGGACATCTACGCTGGGCGCGGGGCGAATATTTGGACTCCGTCTGGCGAAAAGATTGCTCCAACAGCAGAAAGAAATGGCTACACCTTTGTTGGTTTCAGCACTGACTCTGACGCAACCACTTTAGATGAGTGCGTAATTGGCGCGGACGGCGCGCTTATCAATAACTGGACCACTTCGGCAAAGGACGGCGAGATTACGCTCTACGCAATCTTCACAAAAACTGAAGTTGCTTACAAGGTGGAATATCACCTTCAAAATGTCACAGGCAATGAATACACTGCTGGCACCGCAACCGCTCCAACTTTGAACGAAACAGGCACGGTTGACACGAATGTTGATGTTGCTGACTATAATAAAGGCATTCACGGCTTTATCTATGAGGGCAGATACACAACCTCAAATGCAAGCAACTCGCTTAACATCAACGGCGACGGCTCACTTGTTGTTAAACTTTACTATAAGAGAATAACCTCGAACCTTATCATTAACAAAGATAACGGCGAGGAGGATATTACAGTGAATGGGCGTTATGGCGCTACATATTCTCTTTCCACATCCTACACGAAAACAGGCTATACCTTTAGAGAATGGGAAAAGACAGGCTCTGGCGACGGCACGTTGTCTGGTAACACCTTCACCTACGGCACCACTGACACCACCGTGATTGCAAGGTGGGATAATAACCTCATTAAAATCACATTGTCGGCTGGCGACGGCGAGGTTGTTGGCGCAAGCACAATTTGGGCGAAGTTCGACACTAAGGAACTTTATAGCGACGAAAATGGCAACACGCAACTCACCACCATTCCAACTGCTAAGAAAACGGGCTACACCTTCGAGGGCTGGTATCTTGATGGCACGCTCACCCTCACAGAGAGCGGGCTTGTGAACGCGTGGACGAGAGCGGAGGCGACCACGCTTACTGCTGAGTACAGCGAAACGCCATATGTGATAACTTATGAATATGCGGGCGGACATATCACCACCGCTGGCACAACAAATTACACCATCACCACCGACGTCACCCTTGCAACAGTGGCTCGCGACGGCTACACCTTTACGGGCTGGACGGCAACACTTGCCGGCGAGGGAAGTTGGGATGAAACTGCGAAACATTACATCAACGGGCAGAAGGTTGGCGCAAATCAACACGGCAACGTAACGCTCACCGCTAACTGGGAGCCAACACCTTACACCATCACATTCGTTGACGAAGAGGGCGAACCTGTCAGCGACGCAAGTGGCGTGATTGGGGCAAAAGGGTATGACATCACTGAAGAAATCACCCTTCCAACGCCAACCAAAACGGGCTACACCTTCTCGCACTGGACGGCAACACTAACTGGCGACGGCGACGGCAACTGGGATGAAGAGGAAACCTATGCTGGTGGCGAAGAGGTTAGCGCGCGTTGGGGAAATGTCACTCTCACCGCTCACTTTACTGCAAACACTGACACGAAGTATGAGATTTACATCTATAAGCAAAATATAAGCGCATCGAACGAACTTTCCTATGGCGAAGCCGAAGAGCCTATCGTTCGCACAGGCACAACGGGCGCTTCAATCACCATCAGTGTGAGCGGAACGGGCGTTGTGGTTGACGGAATGACCTATCAATTTAACGATGAGGGCTTCCACTTCGACGCGTCGGCAGATAACACAAAGACGGCAACCATTATGGCTGACGGCTCAACCGACCTTAAGTTCTACTTCGCACGTAACGAAGTGACCTTGACGGTAAATAAAGGCACAGGCATTGCCAGCGTTTCGCCAAGCGAAGAGATTACAACTCACGTTGGCGCAACAGAGGCAATCTCGGCGGTTGTTATGAACGGATATAAGTTCGTTCAGTGGAACGTGACAAATGGCACAAAACCTGCCACATTCACAGCAACCACGGATAACCAAAATATCGTTATGGGCGTGGGCAATGTGACGCTTACTGCAACCGCAACCACCGAAGACTTCACAATCACCTATGTTGACGGCACCGAAACAACACCGGCTGGCTACACTGTCACCGAAGCCATCACAATGAAGGAAGTGACCAAAACTGGTCACACCTTTATGGGCTGGAAAGTGAGAGAGAATGCGGGCGATAAGGGCGACGGAAAGTTCGCGTGGAAGAAGGGCGAAGTTATCACTCGGAAATCGCTCCCAGCGGGCAGATTTGGCAATGTCACCTTGGATGCACAATGGACGCCAAACACCGTGAGCGTTAAACTTGACCTTAACGACGCGGACGGCACAAAGGATAACACCACAACTCTTCCAAACAGCGGAGTTATCTATGTGACCTACGGCAAAACCAATGTTTACACCACAAGAACGGGAGAAACCTATCCATATGCGGGCGGAACGGCAATCGACAACAGCGCTTTGGTTATCAAGAGATTTGGTTATGACTTCCTTGGCTGGTCCACCAATCAGAACGCAACAACTGAAAACGATTGCTTCATTAAGGCTGACGGCTCGCGCGCTTCCATTTGGACGGCAAGCGAGAAAGATGGCGACACTCTCTATGCAATTTGGAAGGCAAAAGAAATCGAGTTGACGCTTAGTGGCGACTATAACTCCACAACGCCAGCGGACACACAAAATATCTATGTTATTTACGACGATGCCACAATTTACAGTGACAATACTTTCTCTGCGGACAAGACGATTGAGGCATTGAAGGCGTCGAAATACGGCTACGACTTCGGCGGGTTCACCTATAACGGCAAAACGGTGATTGGTGAAAACGGAAAGATTAACGGCGTTTGGAATTACAGCGAAACGGACGTGACAATCACGGCAAGTTTCACCAAAACGCAAGGCTATCAAATTGTCTATAAATATTATGTTGACGGCACGGGTGGCACAGGCGAAGGCGGAGATGTTCTTAACGAAAAAACCGAAAACTATGTTATCGACGACAATATCACCATTTGGACGCCAGATTTGCGCGTTGGCTACACCTTCACGGGCTGGAAAGTTGAGGCAAATGTTGGCGAAATGGGCGACGAATTCGCTTGGACTAAGGATGAACCTATTTCAGCAGGCGCATTCTCAACAGCAGATAGATTTGGCACTGTCACTCTTGTTGCACAGTATACAAATAACACCTACACTCTTAATTACGACAGCAACACCAACGGCTTAATCGGCGCAAGCAATGTTAAAGGCGAAGTTTCAAGCGTTCCGGCAACTTGGGATAAAGAAACCACAATCGCTCAGTATGGCTACACGCTTAGCGGTTACGAAATGGTTGGCTGGAACACGAAAGCGGACGGCAACGGCACAACTTACACGGCTGGGCAAGCGGTTGTTCTTAACCTTACCTCGACCGACGAAGACACGGCGACCCTCTATGCTATGTGGAAAATTCAAAGTTACACCTTAACTATTGCAATTAACAAAATTGAGGGCGAAGAAACTGAAACCGGCGTTGAGAGCGTTACCGCATCATCAGGCGCTGGCGTGACAGTCGAAACGGACAACACCTACACCGTGGTTTACGGCACTAATGTGACGCTCACCGTGACCTATAAAAATGGCTACACACTTGACAAATGGTCGGGCGGAACGGTGACAAACGGCGTGTTCGTTATGCCAGCAGGGGAAACGACTTTGACCCTTCAGGCTAAACCTATTGGCTACACCTTGACATATATCGCAAACGGCAACGGTGCAACAATCGACGGCTTAGCAAGCAAAGTTGTGGACGTTGACTACCAAGCAACAATCACGCTTTTGGATGAAGAAAGCGCTACTATCGTAAGAAAGGGCTACACATTCACAGGTTGGAACACCAATCCAAACGGCGGAACAGGCACGCACTATGACGCGGGCGATGAATACACTCTCACCACAATCGGCGGAGCAACTCTCTACGCGGAATGGACGCCAAAAACCTACACCGTGACCTACTATGCAAATAACGGCGTGACAGGCGAGGAAGCGACATATGCAGACCCAACCGAGGCGACGTTTGATGCAACATATAACGTGCTTACCTATAACGCTGAAACGATGGGAATTGCAAAGACTGGCTACCACTTTATCGGCTGGGCAACCACAAGAAATTCGAGCGACGCGGGCTATCACATCTATAACGGCGACAATATGAGTTTTGTTTACACCACCGACGGACCTACCAACCTTTACGCTCAGTGGAAGGCAAATTCTTACACAATTCGTTACCACGCTAACGCTAATAACAAGTATTATTACGGCGTGGCAACCGGCGCAACCGCTGAAACCAAGGCTACCTACGACATAGATGTGACAATCGCAACTTGCGGATTTGACCTTAAGGGTTACACGTTCGCTAACTGGACAACTAACCCTGATAAGAACGCTGAGGGCGTTCAAACATACGAGGAAGGAACGGCTTATCAAAACTTGACGGCGGAAAACAACGGCTATGTTGACCTCTACGCACAGTGGACTCCAAACCCTTACATCGTGACGGTTGTTGACAGCAACAAAAATCCTGGCGAAACGCAAGAAAACAAGGAAATTGATGTTATATTTGCAAAAACCTACTCCGCCTCCGATCAATTCTTGCAAACGGCGGCTAACTATAAAAAGACGGGCTGGGAATTAAAGGGCTTCTATATCAGTGGCGCCGACAACAATGCAACCGACACGCAACTTATCACCAAGCGTGGTATGCTTGTTCAAAATGTTAAGTTCGGCGAAAAGGATGTGACGGACGGATATCGTTGGGTATACGACGGCAACCTCACCGTTATCGCCGTTTACGAACCAAATGCGTTTGAAGTGACCTTCAACGTGAACAAGAGACCTGACGATAAGAACACCGAAGCACCTGTTATTGATATTGGCAAGTATTCCACAACGGTTTACTATGACCATAGATATGACAACTATGACAACTATGACAACTCCGACAGTGGCGAAAACTACTGGCCAACGCCAAACTATGACGGCTATCGCTTGTTTGGTTGGTCGACTCGATACGACTATATTATGGTTGTGAGAGAGACCTTTGAGGAAAACACCAAAGCAAATGAAAATGACGAAACGAGCAATATGATTACGGCGCTTGCAGGAAGCGTGGATGACTATGTTTTGAGAATTAAACTTGAAGAAGACACGGACCCTGAGGCATATACCGAATTCGTGTTCGCAAAGGTTTCTTCAATCAATCTCACTGCTGACGCTGATTCTTATTCGAATTGGAAGACAGCAACCAATTTAAGCGACATCCTCTTCAAAGTGACCGAAATTAAGGGTTCAGGTAAAGACGCATACTATGATATCGTTGACGGAAGTGACACCGTTAAACTTACCGGCGACCAAGAACTCTATGCAATTTGGATTGGTAAAAATAATGTAAACTACACCGTTTACTATATGCAAGAGGAAATTCTTTTTGACGGAACAGCGGAAGAATTCCCAACAAAGAATGAAGATGGCTCATACCCGGATGTTGACTTTGTTGAAGGCACTAACGTGAACTATAAGGGCGTGACTTACAAGGTTAAAGATGTTAGCGCTGAAAACTTCAACGCTATGACGGCGGACGACGTTCAGCACTACATTGCGGAACAAAACTATCCAGGATTCACATATTTGGCATATGAATACGCGCCAGACGGAATTGCGGGCGACGGAAGCACGATTATCTTTGCGTTCTATGATAGAATCAAGTATGAAATCACGCTAAGCACAAGTGGCAAGGGCGTTGCCAGCGTTTCGGCAAATGGCAACGGCGTGGCAAGCAAGGGTGGAAATGCGTATAGCGTTATGTATGGCGCCGAAGTCACCTTGAAGGCAACCGCAAAGGATGGATATAACTTTGGTATTGACAGCACAAGCCTTAAAACTTGGACGCAAAATGTGACAAGTGGCACCGAGGTGACGCTCAGCGATAGTTACACTCCAACAACGGGCAAGTACACAACGTTAACCTCCACATTCACAATGAACGCAACAAATAAGATTGCATTCACAATTGAGGCGACGGCGAACACCGACACGAAGTTCACAATTAAGCACCTCTTTGAAAATGTGGCAGGAAATGCGTATGAAGAAGACTTGTCGTATGCTGCCGAAACGAAAACAGGCACCACCGACACGCAAATTGATTGGCAAGATTATGTGAAGAGTGTCAAAGGCTTCACAAATGCTCATATTAGTGAAGAGCAAGACCTCAACATTGACGGCGACGGCACACAAGTTGTCAGAATCTACTACGATAGAGTTGACAACCTCACTTTAACACTTACGAATAACTATGAAAAAGCAATCAGCGCAATGACGATTTCGGTTGGCGGACAGGAGCAAACTGGCACCACGGTGACAAACGTGACCTATGGCGCAGAAATCACCGTTCAAGTGACGCTTAACGAAGGTTACACATTCCAAAACTTCTCCTTCTCGAAACATATCACGTATGACGCTGAACAATTAGTGAAGACGGACAACACCTATTCCTATACTTTCTCAATGCCATACGAGAGTTTGACGGTGACGGCAAA
The DNA here is from genome assembly GCA_944350265.1 of uncultured Clostridia bacterium. Classification (GTDB taxonomy): domain Bacteria; phylum Bacillota; class Clostridia; order Christensenellales; family UBA1242; genus Caccovivens. Next base: position 35,221 of record CALVOG010000002.1, on the reverse strand, counting down.
CACTTCGAGAAACACGAACACCAAGTTTACTATCGTTTATATGTTCGAAAAACTTGATGTGACAGGGCTTACTGGGGAAAATAGATATGAAGAGTTACCTGCCTACAAGCGAGCCACTGGCACAGGCATCACCGACGAAGTTATCACAAGAACTCACTTAGAGAGCAAGATTGTTGAAGTTAACGGCTTCACAAACGGCGCATCGGCGTTCGGGCAAATAAATGACGCTGGCGAGTTCGAGCCTGTTTACATCAACGGCGACGGTTCCAGCATTGTTTACATCTACTATGACCGTAACACCTACACCGTGACGGTGAACTACCTCTATGGCAAAGGCTCGGAATATGTGAACGAGGCGTTCGGCGAGCCATTTACGCAGTCTAATGTTCGCTTTGAAGATGAGGTTGTAGTGACCTATCCAAAACACGACGGCTATGAGATTGTGAACGGTGAAGGCACGTCTGCTGGCACAGGCACAACAATCACGGTGACTTACACCGACGAAAATCCAAACGCTAACACCTACACAATTTACTATAAACCTATTGAATATACAATCACATACGAAACTGACGGCGGAATTATCGGCACGGCTGGCACAACAAAATATACAGTTGAAGATGCGATAACTCTTCCAACCATCACAAAGACGGGTTATTCGTTAGACTACTGGTATGCGACCGAAAACGCAGGCTCGCTTTACGCAGGTGGCTACTCGTGGACGGCAAACACTTCGGTTGGCACAACAACTGTTGGCGCTGGTAAAATCGGCGACGTGACCTTGAAAGCACACTGGTCGGCTGGCGATAACACAGTGACCTTTAACACTCCTCACTTAGCTGAGCCAGGCGCAAGCCTCACAGCAGAATCCGGCGCTTCTTACACGGCAACGCTTAAAGCGGACACGGGTTATCTCCTTCCAGCAAGCGTCACAATCACAATGACGCCTGAGGACGGCGAAGCAACAACGCTCACAAGTGACGATTACACATATAATGCTCGATCAGGCGTTATCACAATTAATGAGGGTGTGATTGTTGGCGACATCACCATTTCGGCAAGCGGTGTTGCAGATAGATTTAAGGTGACGATTAACCTTAATGACTCAACGCGAAACGCTGGAAGCACAAATGCAGTTGTTGACATCACAACCAAGAATGATGCTGGCGCAACAAGCAATAAACTTCAAGTAACCAACGGAGTTATCACCGTTTATGCAGTTTACGACGGCACATACGAAAAACTCTACACCACTGAGGACGGCAACGAATACGTTTCACTTGCTGACTTCGCAAGCGGACTCACAAGAGTGGGCTATAGGTTTATCACATTCTACTATGACGCGTTCTCGGCTGACCAAGTTTCTGGCTCCGTGACACCGGTTACTGCACAAACCACTTTCCAAACGGCGGATAATGACACCGAAATCTTTGCTTACTACACCGCAAATGTTATCACAATCACTTTGAGCGCGAAAGACGGCGAAAGCAATGTGACAATCTCTGGCGCAACAAACAATAAGATTTACGTTAAATTTGACACTTCAACGCTTTACAGCGTGAACACCGACGGCGTGCTTTCGAACGTTGCCAAAGTTTCAGCAACAAGACCTGGATATATCTTCAATGGCTTTGTGAATGGCAAAGATGTAGTGGTTATCAACACTTCAAGCGAACTTGCAAGCAACTGGACGATTGACGCGGATACCACTCTTTACGCTGACTTCACTGCTGACACCTTTGAAATTATCTACTCGGCTGGTGCTGAGGACGGCGTGACCTTGCCTTCAAGCCCAGTATCTTACAACATCGAAAGCGACCTCACCCTTGCTCTTCCAACGCGAAATGGATATATCTTCCAAGGCTGGAGACCGACAGAAGATGTTGGACTTATCGGCGAAGAGTATTCTTGGAAGACAAGTGAACTCTATGAGGGCGGCACTTCGGTTAATGGCAAGATTGGCGACGTCACCCTTGTTGCAACGTGGACGCCACACACCTATAAAATCACCTATCAAATCAGCGGAGATGAGAGTTTTGCTGGCAGTTATACCGCAACACAAGAATACCAGATTGTTGGCGATTACACACTCTATCCAACCACCGCAATCACAAGAGACGGCTACACCCTTTCGGGCTTCACAGTTGCAAGCGAAACGGCTAACGGCTGGACGAAAGGCGAGGTTATCAGTGCGGGCGCATCTCTTAACAACCGTTGGGGCGATGTCACTCTCACCGCAAATTGGACGGCTGGCGAGAACAGCGTTTCTGTTACAATCGATAATGCAACCACAGACGCTCCTCCAACTGTTATGAGTGGCAATTCTCTTACAATCACCATAACACCAAATGCTGGATATAGCGTGCCAGCAAGCGTGACTGTTAACATTAACGGACAAGATATCACCGCAGATAACGGTTACACTTATAGTAATGGCGTTATCACAATCAGTGAAGGCGTAATCAACGGCAATGTTGTTGTCACCGGCAGTGCTGTTGCAAACACCTATAACGTCACTGTGAACGGCGTTAAGGCAACCGTGAAAGGCGAAGAGGGCGACTACGCTTCAAGGGCAACCATTTCGGCAACCACAGGCAAAGCATTCACCATTTATGCTAAGGCTGACGCTGGTTATGAAAATGTTAAATTCACCACCGAGGCAAGCGGAATAACAATCAGCGAAGTGACATTCAGCGAAGGCGTTTACAGCGTGACCGTTTCGGGCAACACAAGCGCATTCACCATAACTGCAACAGCTTCGCCAAAAACAAACAACGTTATCTTTAATAACGCAAACCTCACATTGAATGGGAATAAGACGGTTGTGACTGACACTGCATACACGGCAACAATCACCGCGGATGACGGTTACAGCGTTCCAACCTCAATCACAATCCAAATGAATGGCGAGGCACTTAGCACGAACGATTACACTTACACTAATGGCACTCTTAACATTAACGCAAATGTTATTAAAGCGGATATCACAATCACTGCAACCGCAGTTGCAAATAAGTATGCAGTGAAATTCAACCTTAACGACGCAACTGCTGGCAACGGCACAACAAAGGTTGAGAAAATTGAGATTGACGGCACAAGCCTTGAAATCACTGCTGGCGTTGTCACTCTCTATGCAACATATATGGAAAACTACACCACACTTTACACCACAAGCGACGGCACAAAAGAGATTGCCTTTGCTAACTTTATCAGCGCAATCGACAGAGCGGGCTATAAGTTCGTCGGCTTCTACAACGAAAAATTGGCAGTGGGCGCTGACAACACCTCGGCAACACCAATAACTGCAAGCACAGTTTTGAATGTTCACACTGACACCACCGAGCACTTCGCTTACTGGACCACAAAAACCGACACGGCGTATAAGGTTATCCATATCATTGAGGGCTTTGGCGCAAGGGATGACGAAAATGCAATCACCATTGAAAAAGAATACACTGGCACCACCGACAACACAGTTACTGCTCCGCTTCTTACAAGTGAAGACTTTACGGGCGAAGATTTAGATATTGGTGGCTTCAATATGCCAAGCGAAACCACCGTTACGATTAAAGCGGACGGCACTGGTTCGGTGACATATAGATACACAAGAAAAACCTTCACTCTCACCCTTGTGGCAAGCACGGGCGCCGAAAGCGTTTCGTTTACTGCGACGCACGCAACCGGCACCGCTGACACCGTTTACTATAACGACACTGTCACCTTGACGGCAACGCCAAAAGAGGGATATAAGGCTGAGGTTACTTGGACGCCAGCGGTTTCAAACGGCACAATCAATATGCCAGCGCAAAACGCAACCTACACGGCAACCTTTGAACCACAAACTTACACTCTCACCTTGAACGCAAATGTGGGCGGATACTTTGATAGTGAACAAACTTCCACAACAACGCAAACCGTCACCTACGACGCTCCTTACGGCACTGCACTTGTTGCTCCAACCGAAAAAGCGGGCTACATCTTCAAGGGTTACTACATTGAGCGAATCTCGGCGGACGGAAGCGTTGAAGGCAAAACGCAAGTGAAAGCGAACGACATTGTGAAGATTACCAAAGACACTGAAATCTTTGCTTACTATGAACTTGACACATTCACACTCACCGTTAAATATCAAAAGAAAGACGGCGAAGAACTCACCTCGATGACGCACACCGAAGAAGTGAAATTTGGTAAATCATATAGCGTTCCATCGCCAAGTGTAACTGGCTACACGGCGGATAAAGAAACTGTTACAGGCACAATGCCAGCACAAAACCACACCGTGACAGTCACCTACACTCCTAAAACCTACACGGTTGTTGTTCACTCTAACTATCCAACCGTTTTGGACTTGACGGACGAAGAAGATAGAACACAAACGGCAGTTTACGACGCTAAGTTCACATTTAAGACGATTGACGCGCTTGGCTGGACGATTGATGGCTACACCTTCCTTGGTTGGGCAACAGAAGCAGACGGCGGAGTTGAATACACAACCGAAGTTAATCCGTGGAAATTGGACGGAAATGTTGGCGACATCTATGAGTTCTATGCAAAATGGAGCCCAAGAGGCGATGTGAAATACACCGTTAAATCTTACCTTATGAACACGGAGGGCGAATATGAAGCCACGGCTTCAGTAACCGACAGCACGCTCTCTGGCACTGCAAATGCGGAAATCTTGGTGACATATACATCCGAAGGAAATCCACAAATCGGCGGAAAGCCATTTGAATATGCCGGCTTCACCTTTGACGGCGGAAAGACGGGCGCTCTCACAGGCTTAACCATTAAAAATGACGGCTCGACGGTGATAAAACTTTACTTCTCGAGAAATAAGGTTAATGTGGCGATAACTGCCGAAGATGGCGCAACAATAACGGGCGCCGAAACAGGCGAATACTATCAAGGCAAAGAGATAACAATTAGCGCAACCGTTTCAAGCGGATATGTTTGGAACGGCTGGACGGCAAGTGGCTCCACGCCAACAGGATTCACCGCTGGACCTGACGGCGCGAAACAACAAACAATCACTTTAAATCTTGGCGACGTCACTCTCACCGCAACCGTGACGAAGGATACCTATCGCTTGTCGATTAACCCTGACGGCGGAGTTTACGAGGGCGAAGTTGACGGCACTGACGAAGAGACTGGACTTCAATATGTTGAACAACCATACCTCTCCTCTTACACCCTTGTTGACCCAACCAACAAGACGGGCTACACCTTCACTGGCTGGGAGGTTGTTGAGGGCGGAAAAGGAAGCGTCAATGAAGTTGAAGGCGAATGGGTGTTCACTTTTGCTGACGGCAATGCAACCGTTAAGGCAAATTGGAAAGCAAACAGAGTGCTTGTGACGATTAATGCAGGCGACTCGGTTGGCTCCACAAAAGCAACAACAACTGTTCAAACAAACGAAGGAACCGCACTTTCCTTCACTGAGGGCAAACTTGAAGTTTATGCGGTTTACGACGGCAATTACAGCATCCTCTATATAAGCGAAGAAAGCGACGAATATATCTCGCTTGCTGACTTTGAGGACGACAGAACAATCAACAGAGTTGGCTACACCTTTGGCGGATTCACGCTTGGCGGTTCTCCTATCACAAGTGAAACCAAATTTGCAAGCGCTGACCCTATTGAGATTGTGGCACAATGGACGGCAAAAGAATTTAACCTCACCATTGAAGAAGTGGGCGATGTGACGGTTACTGTCACCGATAAGACCGCTGAGAGTGGCGCATATAAGGTTAAATTTGACGAAAGCATCACGCTTACCGCAGTGATTGGCACTGGTTACCACTTTGAGGGCTACACCTCGGCAAGCGGTTACAACGAAACCGACGAAACTTACACCTTCGCATACACCACCGAGGGAAATGTGGTTATCACTGCAACTGCGGAGGCAAATGGCTACACAATTAAGTATAACGGCAACGGCGGAGGTGGCAATGTGAGCGCAACTGACGCAACATATGACACTGCAACCGAAATTGCCACGGGCTCAGGCTTCACGCGCACAGGTTACACCTTAACCGGCTGGACCACGCAAGCAAACGGCACCGAAAGTGAGGTTAAAACGGATGTTGCATCCACTGACCTTATCACCGACAGCGGACTTTACCTCATCGGCGGAAAGACCTATGCATTCAACCTTGCAACTGGCGCTGAGGGCGACGCGGAAGTTACCCTTTACGCAGTTTGGACGGCTAATCGCTATAACGTCACCATTGACGAGAAAGAGGGAAGCGAGATTGATGACCTTACGGATGTTGTCTATGACGTTGCAACCGAAATTACGGGCGAATCGACTCGCGCAGGCTACACCTTTATCGGCTACTCCTTGACCGACAATGGCGAAAACGATGTTGTTGAGGTTAGCGCTATCACGGGCTACGGAAATCTCACTGCTTACCTTGTTGGCGAGCATATGGACCCTGGCGTTTATAAATACAAAGACAGTTACTATGTGTTCAACCTTGCAACCGGCGCCGATGACGATAAGAGCGCAACAATCTACATCGTTTGGGAAGCGCACGAAGTTAAGGTTAGATATGAATATTACTTAGAGACTTTAGACGGCGAATTTAAACTCGATAGTGACGAAACGTTCACCGCTGAGGGCTTAACTCTTTCCGTGCACACCAAAGACGACGAGGCGTTCACTGATTCCACAATCAACATTGACACGAAGGTGGTTTACGAGGGCTTCACATATGATGATGAGCACTCGGGCGAAATCACTTCGGCAACTGTTACGGGTGACGGAAACACCGTGGTTAAGATTTACTACACAAGAAACACTTATAACGTTTCTTACGTAGCACCTACGCTTGGCGTAAGCGATGTCACGCTTAAAGGCACAGTGACAAATGGTGGCGAGGATAGCATAAGTGGCACGGCGTTCAAATACAACGAAACTGTGACAATCACAACCACACCATCAAGTGGCTACACCTTTGCAAAATACGTTTATGTCGACGAAGAAACTGACTTTGTAAGCGAAAACCCATACGAGTTTAAGGTTACGAAAGATGTGACGTTTGACATTCAAGTGACAGCAGGCGGAGCAACCTTCAAACTTGAATATTATGAAGAGAAGGTGGACGGCTCTGGCTATGACCTAGTCGGAACCTCGACCGCACTTTCTGGCAAAGTTGACGATATTGTCACAATCGACTATCTAAAAGCACTCAACATCGACGTTAAGGCTGACGGATTTAGACAAGGCTTCGTGTTCAAAGAAATGGACGAAACCACAAGAATTAGCGCAAATAACGACACGGTTATCAAGGTTTACTTCGACCGCGACTACTTCAAACTCACGCTCACGCTTTCGCGCGGAGTTAGCGCATTAACTGCAACTGTTGACGGCGACAATGTTTTGGCAGGCAATGAAACTGTTGAAAACGGAACCACATATTCGGTTAAATACGGCGCAACAATCACGCTTAACTACACGCTTGAAGAGGGCTACGCATTTGGAAGTTGGTCGGCAACTGGCACAACCGTGACAAACGGCACAAGCGCAGAACTTGCTGGCACTGGCACATTAACAATGCCTGCAACGGCGGTTTCGGTGAGCATCAACACCACTCCACTTCCAGCAGACTTCATTGTGAAATATATGTTCGAAACGTTTGAGGACGGCGTGTATTCAGCAACTGATGACCGCCACCCAGACGGCGAAACACAAGAGCTTTCTGACTACACCGGCGAAACGATTGACACCTTAGATGAACAAGACCTTAAATCATTCGACGGCTTCCATTATTCAGGCTCCTTCCAAGGTGGCGTGGTTGTCACCGCTGACGGAAAGGCGACCGTTGAAGTGTATATGGATAGAAATGACGTAAGCATCAACGTTGCGCTTGGCGCAGGTGTGGAAAAACTCACTCTCACAATAAACGAAACTGGCTACTCGGTTAGCCAAGAATTCACCAAAAACGGCGATATCAGCGATATCTCAGTTAAATTCGACGCAGTTGTGAGCGTTTCGGCGGAACTTGAAAACGGCTATGAAAATGTTGCTTACACTGGCGTGACCGTAACAAATGGCAACTTCAATGTTCCAAAAGACGCATTCACGTTGACCGCAACTGCTGACACTGTTTCAACCACAATCACCTATAACGGCGAGGGCGGAATGTTCGGCGAAAGCGCAACTTACACGCAAACGGGCGTTAAGTATCTTGCACCTGTCACTCTTGACAGCAACAAGTTCGTGCGAAATGGCTACACCTTCGAAGGTTGGGCAACTGAGGAAACGAAGAATGAATCCACCCTTGAAGATAGAGTTGTTTACGCGAACGGCGCACAAATCTCGCAGTATCCATACTATGAAAACATCAACCTCTATGCTGTTTGGTCGAACAACACCTATTCTGTCACCTATAACGGCAATGGCGGAACGGCTGGCGACAGCACTTCGATTGACGACGAAAGAGAGTTCGTTTACGACACCGCAGTGGCACTTAAATCTATCACCGAACTTAACTTCGAGCAAACGGGTTATAGTTTTGCTGGCTGGACGGTTGGCGGGGCTGGCAGTGCTGACGTAGCGACTGTGGTTGAAGATATCACTGGTTACAGCGACCTCACCGCTTACCTTATTGGAACAAAGGCTAAGGGTGGACTATACAAGTTTGAAGACACCTACTACGCATTCAACCTTGCCACAAACGCAACCGACGTTCAACTTTATGTGGTTTGGAAAGAACATACCTACACCGTGACATATAACTCTAACTACTCTTCAAAAGAGGCTGACGCGACTGACGTGACCTATCCACAAGATGGCTACACTTATAACTACTCACAAAAATTTAACACCCTTGTGTTTGGTGAGGACACAGTGACCTTCGCACTTAGTGGCTACCACTTCACGGGCTGGAACACAATGGCTAACGGCGCAGGTGATTCATACAAGGCAGGCGCTGAAGCGCAATTCCTCACCTCTATTGACAACGACAAGGTTACGCTTTACGCTCAGTGGGAGGCTAACACCTACACAATTAACTACGACGCGAACGAAGGCAACGGCACAATGAGCCCAACAGAGGCAACCTATGACGTTGCAGTTAAGTTGACTGCTGAAAACTTCAACAAAACGGCATATGACTTTGCTGGCTGGACGGTTGGCGAGGCTGGCAGTGCTGACGAAGCAACAGTTGTTAGTGCGGGCGACCTCACAGCGTATGACGGCGACTTGACGAAATACCTTGTTGTCACCAAGAAAGAGGGCGGATTATATAAGTTAGGAAATGACTACTACGCCTTCAATCTGACCGAAGTAAACAAGGGAACTGAAACCGTTTACGCGGTTTGGACGGCTCACACTTACCATATCACCTATGATAAGGCTGGTGGCGTGTTCGGCAGTGTAACTGGTGGCGAATATAACGAGGCGGGGCAGTATGTTGTGCCTTACACCATCGAGAGTGAACTCACATTTATCACCGACATCACAATGACCGGCCACACACTTGTTGCTCTCGCAATCGACGGCAACAGCGCTTGGACGGAGGCTCTTGGCGAGGAAATCGACATTGAGACCACCACATCCTATGAAGCCGGCACTCTTTACGGCGATGTGACGCTCACGGCTAAATGGGAGATTAACACGCATACGCTCACCATTAACTACTTATATGGCGACACTGACCACGACTTATATACCACAGCAATTTACACTAAATATGAAGAAGTGTATGACTACAACGAGCCATTCTCTATCAACACGCCGAAAATTACTGGCTACCACGTCAAAACGCAAGAAGGCGTGACTGCCGACACCATTTCTGGCACAATGGGCGATGCAGATAAGACAATAAATGTCTACTTCTTCGCAAACGAAATCACAGTCACATTTGACTATATGGATGACACTGTGAACTCACCTGCCGACAAGTTTACTTACGAAAGTTTGGTTGTTCGCTATGACTTCAAGTATTCAACGGCAAAATCGGGCGAAGATGAGGTAGGACTAGAAGATGCAACAAGAGACGGCTACACCTTTAAGGGCTGGTGGACAACGAGAAACTACCAAGACGGCACAATGGTTACCGCTGACACAGTTGTGGAATCGACAAGCGCGATTACACTCTTTGCAAAGTGGACGGCAAACACCGACACGCCATACACAATCGAGTTGAAGTTCGAAATGCTCGACAGCGCTGAGTTTGAAACGCTTGCTGAGTATGCTTCAATCAGCGCAACTGGCACCACCGACGAAACTCCAACCGACGGCGAAGTTGAGGCGTTCATTGAGGATGAATACGAAGCAATCGTGGGCTTCAACTTAGACCACATCGACAGCACCGAAGTTAGAGTGAACAAAACCACCGTTGTGACAGCGTACTTCACAAGAAATTACAACGAAATCACATTGACGCACGATTCAGGCATAGCAAACTTCGACTTTAAAATTGAAAACACGGGCGACGTTGACTATGTGACCGGCTCTGCTGGCGTGAACAGAGTGAGATATGGCGCAACGGTTATCCTTAAAGTGACCTTTGAGGATGGCTATGAAGTTGCTGACACTGCATATGAAGTAACCGGCATAACCTTAGGCGACATTACGGGCGATAAGTTCACAATGATTGACGGCGATGTGACAATCAAAGCACTTTCAAAGGCTAAGACCTACACAATTAAATATCACAGCAACTACACCGCTGACGACGAAGACTTTGAAACCGACTCTGGCACATTTGGCGTTGAAAAACAATTAAAAACAATTGAGGATTTACGCTTCAGTAAGGCTGGCTATGGCTTTATGGGTTGGGCAACCACACCTAACGGCGAAGCAGTTTATGACAACGGCGAGAAATTCACAATGTCAACCTATGAAGAGACCGTTGACCTCTATGCAGTTTGGGAGGCAGACGCTGCGAGCATAACCGTTTCGGCAGTTGCTGGCTTAGACCGCACCAAAGTGCTTGTCTATATAGGCGACGCTGTGATTGGGCAGACGGCTGACAAAGTGATTAACGCGAACTATGACGACGTTGTTCGCATTGAAGTCACAGAGGGCGCAATTTTGAACGGATATTCGTTCAATGGCATTAAGATTGGCGACGAAACGCTTGAAAGTGATGCTGAGAACGAAAACTCCTACACAATCACCTTGAAGGGCGATGTGACACTCACCTTCGATGTGACCCCAAAGACTGACTCGCAAATTAAAGTTGTTTATGCAACACGCAAACTTGAGGCTGAAACTCCTGTTGAGGACGAACCTATCTACGACATCGCAAAAGAAGAGATTGTTGGCGGACCGGATAGCGGAAAAATAATCAAAACCGGCGAAAGCGTGAACACCGAACTTCTCGTTCGCATCGGCGTTCTTCAAAGCACAACCGCGGCTGAAGATAACAGCATTGAGGGCTTCCACTACATCTCAGTCACCAACAACATCAATAGCCAAGTTCCAACAGAACCGTTTGTGGTTGTTTACAACACGAACATTGAGGATAGTGAGGAAGGAACTTACACCACTGTTTACATCCTTTACTCGAGAAACCACAACAACCTTGTGCTTTCCAGCGATGGCGATGGGCTTGAAAGCTTCACGGCAGAAAGCGTTGGTTCTGCAAGCAACAATGTGGCTTACTTACAACAAGGCGAGTATAGCGTTGTGTTCGGCACAACCGTGCGCTTGACTCCTGACGTTATCGATGGCTACGAGATTGAAAAACTTGAAGCAACCGCATTTAAGATGACAAGCGAAAACGCACAATCACCAGTTGACACCACCTATACTTACGCTGACGGCGTTTACACTTACTATCTTGGCACTGAGGCGACGGGTGACGTGCTCTTCACCATCACTGAAGATGAATATGGCTACATTTTAAGCACTATGCCAAACTATGGCATAAGTGTGAAGGCAATTATGAAGCCTGTTGACTTCACCGTTCAATACCACGAGAACTACACTCTTGACGACGAAACGCCAGAACAAGTGAGCGATGTGGAGAACTGGAAGTATAACGTTCCTGGAAACATTAAAACGATAACTGACCTTGGCTTTGAGCGCGCTGGCTATGAATTCCTTGGCTGGGCATTGAGTGCAAACGGCTCGGTTGAGATTAGAGAGGAAAGCTTTACGAACTATAACTTCACTTACGAAACCATCGCTGGCAACGACTTCGAAATTCACCTCTATGCGATTTGGTCACAGGGTGATGTTAATTACACGGTTAAGTATTACACTGAAAACCTCACAACAGGCGAATATGACACATATAAAGCGGACGCAACAAGAACGGGCAAGACGGATGACGATGCAACGGCAACCGCAGAAGACTTGACCCCTCCAACAGGATATGTGCTTAACGACGAAAAGTCAGTTACGTCAATTAAATTGGGCGCAAATGCTGAAGAAAACATCATTTCAATCTACTTCAAACTTATCGAAAGCACGCTGACTATCACCGCGCTTGACAATGCGAACACTGAAAGCGTTTCGGCAACATCTAACCAATTTGGCTTTACTGGAAGTTACAACGCTGAGGACGGCGTTTACACAGCAAGCGTGAAATATGGCGCGGAGGTAACCCCTTCGGCAACACCTAAGGCGGGCTATAAACTCACCGATTGGAATGTTGTTAGCGGAAATGTGACGATTAGCGAAGGCAAATTCACAATGGGCACCGAAGATGTGAAGATTACAATCGACGTTGACTATGAAGATTACACAATAACCTTCAACGGCGAGGGCGGAACTTACCTTGGCGACGGTGGCGAGGCAACCTCGGACCCATACACGCAAGACTTCCACTACACCGAAGTGAAACCGCTCACCGAAAATAAATTCCAAAGAACTGGCTATACGTTTGCTGGCTGGGCAACTGCATCTAATGGTGGAGTTGCTTACACAGACAGACAAGAATTCACCTACTCAGCAACAACAAACACCAACCTCTATGCAGTTTGGACGCCAAACTCTGACACCTCTTACACGATAAGCGTGAAGATTCCAGCAGTTGATGGCACAGATGACATTGTTGTTGAGATTCCAACCTCTGGCACAACCGATGCGGAAATCACCGAAGAAGATGCTTGGAAAGCACTTGAAAAAGCACTCGAAGAAGAGGGTGTTGACCTTGAAAATGTTAAGGACGGCTTCACATTCAACGGCTTCACGGGCTTTGATGAAGGAAACGCACCAACAATCGGCGCTGACGGCAAAACCGACGTTGAGGCATCCTTCTCTAGGATTGACTTCTCTTACACCTTTGAAATTGCCAAGGACGCTGAGGGTGTCACAAAACTCACAATAACCTACTATTCAATCACGGACGGCGAGAAAAAGACTGTTGAAGTGACACCAGACACTCCTAAAACTGTCACCGATATAGCATACGGCGTTAACTTCACAATCACCCCGACCTTTGCTGACGGCTATGAATTTAGCAGTATGACCGAATATAGAACGGTTGAGAGCGAAGAAGAGGCGGTTAAGTCGTGGACGTATGAAGAATACCCTAACGGCGTTATCACCGCAAACTCTGGCGACGAAAGCGGACACACCTTCAAAGTGAGCTCGAAGCGAGAGAACTACTCACTTATCTATCACGCAAACTATGGCGAGGTTGAGGATGAAACTGTAACCATCACTTACCTTGGCGAAGTTAAGATTGAAAGCGTGTTCACGCGCATCGGTTACACCCTTGTTGGCTGGTCGCTTACGGCAACCGAGCAAGTGAAGGCGTATGAGGCAAACGACACGATTCCTTCTTACACCGACACCAAGAATTTGGAACTTTACGCAATGTGGCAAGCAAACAGTTACAGCATCAACTATGTTGGCTACAACGCCGATAACGATGCAACGCTTGACCCAACACCTGCTGTTTATGACACCGCAGTTGAACTTGAAGAAAATGTGTTCGAGCGCACGGGCTACCATTTCGACGGCTGGACAACATCGCGTGACGGCGCTGAAAGCGGAATTGTCAATGTTGACAGCCTTGGCGAATATGCTAGCCTAACTGAATACCTTGTTGGCACAGGCGCCGAAGGCGGAATTTACGCATACGACGGCAAGACCTATGCGTTCAACCTAACAACCGCAAGCACAGAACTTGAAAAGAGCGTTAATATCTATCCATTCTGGGTTGTTAACACCTACACGGTTGTTCTCCACTTTGACGACGCTGACACAATAACTTCAATCACTCTTGGCACATTTAACTATGAAGGCAAGGGCGAAGAGGTTGAAATCCCAGCATTCACCGATGAACAATTCGCTTCGTGGGTGAATGAGGGCTATAAGTTCAGCGGTTGGAGAAGTGACGATGTCAGCGAAGAAGTGCAAAGGGCGCTTGGCGCGTTGACGGCGGAAGAAACTGCAACATTCACAAAACTCACAAGCGAAAACAATGCAACAATCGACCTCTACGTGATTTGGACGGCAGGTCCTGTTCAAGTCACCGCGGTTATCCTTTACGAAAAACTTGACGGCACCTATGACACGGGTATGACAACTGAGGGCGATTACGAATTAATCACCGAAGTTGACGAAACCACCATCACGTGGACGGCGGGCGCTGACGTAACGCCAAAAGAACTCTACGCAACCTATCTCTCTGGCAAGAATGTCACCAAAGAGGGCTTTGCGTTCGACGAAACTAAGAACGACAAAGTGACGGTTAATGGCAATGGCGAAACGCAAGTTATGCTTTACTATAAGCGTGATGTCATTGACCTAAGAATCAACATCGGCAGGGGTGTTGAAAGCGTGGGCGTTAAAGACCACACAGCGAAAGAAACCACCGAAACCTATGTTCGTTACGATGTTCGCTATGGCGAAACGATAACGCTTGAGGGCAACGTTGAAGAGGGCTATCAATACGTTGCATACGCAAGCGCAACGGACGGCTTCACATTCACAGGCATCACCTTTGAAGTGCCAACAAATGAAGCAAAGAGCCTTATCATCAACGCAACTGCTCCTCCAAAGACCGACACGAACTATAACATCGAGGTTTACCTTGCTGACGAGAACGACGCTTACACCAACGAGGCTACTAAGAAACTTAACGGCAAAGGCACAACTGACGAAATAATTGACGTTGAGGACGCGAAGAGAATTATTGAAGAAAGCGGAACCGACCTTTCCATCTACGAAGAGGACGAAATCTCTTACTCGCAAGACGAAGAGGGCGAAGATGTCACCACAATCAAGGGCGACGGCACTTCAACAATCATATTCAAATTCACGCGAAAGGCATTTAGTGTCACATACCTAAGTTCGCTTGACGGCTCAATCACCACATTGCCAGAAAATGTGAGCGCTAAATTTGGCAAGACTATAAGCGGAAAAGTGACAATTGAAAAGGGCTACACGCTTGGCTCAATCACTGCAACCCACAAGGTTAATGAAGGCGATGGATATGTTGACCAAGAATTAGACCTAGACATTGAATTTGCTCCGACTGAGGACGGCAGTTTGATTTACTCGTATAGTTACGAAATGCCAGCAGAAGACATCACTGTAACATTCAATGCAGTTGCTGACAAGAACACGCCGTTCATAGTCAACTACCACTTTGAAAATGTTGACCTTAATGGCTATGACGTTGAAAAGCAAGAAGGTTACACTGGCGAAACAGGCACCGTAATCACTGAGGCTATGCTTGGAATTGTTGACGGCACAATGCAAAATGTGCGTGAAGGTTTTGAATATTCTAATAACGACCTTATGTCCAACACAATCATTGCAGGCGATGGAAGCACAGTGGTTAACGTTTACTTCACAAGAATAAGAACAAAGTTGTCACTTGAAATCACCGACCCATATAGTGGCGTTGAATACTCCACATTGACGGTTAGCGTAAATGGCAAGTTGGCGGTGGGCGAAGAGGCTGATGAGGATGCTCCAAACATCACAATCACCACTTACCTATACGAAATCGCTTATGGCCAGACCATTCAAGTGTCGTTCGAACTTGCAAACGAACACTTCAAAACTGAAGGCTTCACAACTGACGACCTTGTGAAAGACGAAGACGACGAGTTGACAGTTGGCGAATATAGGCAAGAAGGCACGACCATTGACTATATCCACGGCAAAGAGGATGTTAAACTCAGCATCTATATCGACGCTGACGAAGTTAACTACACCGTTCGCTACTTCACTCAAAACGTTGTTCCTATCGAGGATGCAGGTGAAGAGGATTCGAATAATTACAGTTTGAGCGCAGTTCTTATTGCAACAGGCACGGGTCACGTAAACGAAGTTCTTAACTCAAACATCAGCACAAACATCATTGAAGAAACCTACATTAAGAACATCGAAACCGTTGCTAACTACGACGCAACTAAGTTCGAAGGAATGGATTTAACATCGTTCTGGTATAAGGGAACTTACGGCGCAGGCACAGCGTTTGAAGACGGCATCATAAGAGTTATGGCAGATGACTCAACAACAGTCAACATCTACTTCAACCGAAAGGTTATCGACATAAATGTTGACCTTGACGATAACTTTGGCAACGTTGACGGCGACAAACAGTATGTTTATGGCGACACCGTGACAATCACGGCAACCACCGAACCAGGTTATGACTTCGAAACGCTCACAATTAACGGCACAAATGTTGAAAAGGGTGCTGAAGGGTTGACGGTCGCTGACGGCGAGAACAACACCGAAGTTGTCACCTACACCTTCGAGTTAAACAGCACCACCATTGTTGAGGACACTGAAACCAAGGCGAACAAGGTTGACGTGAAGATGACAAGTGTTGCGGGCAAAGCAAACTTCACAGTGCTTGTATACTATGAAAACATTCAAACACTGACGTATGGCGAGCCTGAGAGTTACACGGTTGAAGGCACAACGGGCGCTGTTCTTGCAAGAGAATTGTTTGACGATTACCTCATAACCGAAAAACTTGGCTACACCACTCCACAATGGGTATTCGTAAATTGCGACAGAGATGAAGAGGAAAATCCTCTTATCAAAGGCGACGAATCGAGTGTTGTTGAAATTCGCTTCAACTTGCAAGATATCAACTTTGAGATTGAACTTGGCGAAGGCGTGCTTTCCTTTGAAGTATCCTCAATGTATAACACGTTAAGAATTTTGCAAAACACCGAAAGCCCATACGCATATGAGGCTAAATACGGTGAGATTCTTCAAAACTTTGTTATCAATGTTGACAGCAGTAGATATATCTACGACGGAATCAGCATTGCATACAGAGCGGAAGAGGACGGCACTTGGGTGGACGAGAAACCTTTGACTGACTTTGAGAGTGGCTACCTTGACAAGGTGTTCAGCGTCACCGAAACGCGATACTTCAAACTCATCGTTAAGACGGAAGAAATTGATATCACAATCATTTACGACCCGAACAACGGTCAGCCAGTTTCCGTTCCGGAAGGCTATGAGTATGGCGACGAGGCGACCATTAAGACCATCGAAGAACTTGGCTTTGAGAATGCTGGGTACAACTTCCTTGGCTGGGCAACTGAGGCAGGTGGCGAAGTGGTTTATAAGCCTGGCGAAAAAGTGCCGATGACGGAACCTCTCACTCTCTACGCTGTTTGGGAAGAAATTCCTGGCATTGCTTGGTGGATTTATCTTGTTATTGGACTTGGCATCCTTCTTCTCATAATAATCTTAATCATAATCATCGTTATTGTGAAAAAGAAGAAAGACAAGGAAAAGCACAAGATTGCCTCAAAGTAAAACTTGACATATGCGGATTTGTAACTTTTCATTAAAGAGATTTTGTAAATGCAAAAAAATACACTGAAAAGACATTAAAAATTTGCACTGTAAAAATTTGCATTATGAAAAGAAAATTTCGCGCAGTATGTTACCAAGAAAAAAGCACCAGTTGTTGGTGCTTTTTTTTGTGACATTTAGCCTTTGTTTGAAGAGTAACGCGTGACGCCTCGAAACTAGCAATGCCACCATCAGCAAAAGCGATAAAATTATTTTTGAAAATCGTTTGATATTTTCTTTTAATTGATATACAATATTTTTAGGAGGAAATTTATGAGTAAAATTAGTGTTGTTCAATATGGTTGCGGAAAAATGAGCAAATACACAATGCGCTATGTGTTCGAAAAGGGCGCTAAAATTGTGGGCGCATTTGACTGCGACGAGAAAAAAATCGGTTTGGATATCGGCAAAATCATTGAGGACGGAAAAACCTATGGCGTTGCCATACAGGACAATAAATCGTTCGAAAAATGGCTGAAAAAGCACAAGGTTGACATCGTTATTGTGACAACGATGAGTTACATTAAGGATATGTATGAACCTCTTTTGATTTGCGCAAAGTGCGGTGTCAACGCAATAACAACGGCGGAGGAAGCGTTCTTCCCACAAAATTCCAACCCAAAACTCTTCAAAATGATTGACGCGTTGGCGGTTGAAAATGGTTGCACAATCACCGGCAGTGGCTACCAAGACGTCTTTTGGGGCAACCTTATAAGCGTGCTTGCTGGCGCAACTCACAAAATCACCAAAATTGTTGGCAGTTCATCATATAACGTTGAAGATTACGGAATTGCGCTTGCACGTGCGCACGGCGCAGGGTTGTCGCTGGAAGATTTCGACAGGGAAATCGCCTCGGCAGATAGAATTAGTGAAGAGGAACTTAAAAAAATCATCAAAAAGGGTGTTTACACGCCAAGTTATATGTGGAATGTGAACGGCTGGCTGTGCAGTAAGTTAGGGCTTCACGTCACAAAACAAACGCAAAAGTGCGTTCCGCAAATTGCCAAGGAAAAGATGTATTCAAAAACGCTTGATATGACAATTCCAAAGGGTTACGCAACGGGTATGAGCGCGGTTGTCACAACCGAAACCAAAGAGGGAATCACAATCGAAAGCCAGTGCATCGGCAAGGTTTACGATAAAACCGAATTCGACCGCAACGATTGGACGATTGAGGGCGAGCCTTCAACGCGCGTGGTTATCGACAGACCTAGCACCGTTGAACTCACGTGCGCATCGGTTGTCAATCGAATTCCAGAGGTGCTGATGGCGCCAGCGGGGTATATCACCACCGAACTTATGGCGGAAAATCTTTATAAACAGCAAAGTTTAGATAAATATCTCTTCGATATGGAGGAATATTTGTCGGCAATGTCGGCGTGCGATGACGGTTGCGACTGCGACGACTGCAAGCATTAAAAAAACAAAAGCATTATCTTTACCTAAGCGTTGCTTTATAAAGACAATGCTTTTTTAACGGTGTTTTGGATATATAATGTAACACAAAAGCACTTGTGCGTAAGGTTGTCAAAATCCGAGAGAAAAATGTGATGCGTGAAACCTTACACGCACTAAGTTTATAGTAACAAAATTAGGGCGGTTTTAAAGTAGGCGGGGCAAAATAAAGATGAAAAAGAGAACCTCAAAAACAGCGCGAAAATTGGGCTAGGTGCTTATCAACGCCTTGTGCGCAAGGTTCTATGCCACGCTTTGCGCTAATCGCGCTAGATGTTGAGTTTCTCGATTGTAAAATGTAAGGAGGGAGCATGCTGGTCACTTTTGAGGGCGGTGAGGGGTGCGGAAAAAGCACTCAAATTAAACTTTTTGAAAAATATCTAAAGGATAGAGGCGAAAACTATCTTCTTTCGCGCGAGCCTGGCGGAACTCCGCTTTGTGAAAAAATTAGGGCGCTCTTACTTGAAGGGAAGGATGAAATGTGCGCAAAAACCGAATTTTTGCTCTTCTCTTCTGCGCGCGCCGAGCATATGGAAAAGGTGGTGTTGCCAAACCTTAAAAAAGGCAAAATTGTGGTGCTTGACCGCTTTTATCACTCTTCGTTCGCCTATCAGGGCTATGCTGGCGGGCAAAATCTTGCCGACCTCAAAGCGATTACGGATTACGCAACAGGCAAATGTCGCCCAGACCTTGTTTTCCTTTTGGATATCTCCTATGAGGACGGCTTCGCGAGAAAAGCGAAGGATGAAAATTTAAAAAATTTAGACCGAATCGAATCGAAAGGAAAAGAATATCACGCCAAAGTGCGCGAGGGCTACTTGGCACTTGCAAAGAAGGAAAAAGAGCGGTTTGTGGTTATCGACGCCACATTGCCTGCCGAAGAAATATCCAAAATTATCATTAACGAGTTCGAAAAGAAAAGAGGAGGTTGATTTTTTCTAGCAAGGTGATGCCACCGACCATTCTTCGCTTCGCTTAGAATGACAGATAAATAGTCCTCACGGCATAAACATAAATTGTTGCAACAATACAACTTGATTTCAACATATCATAACACGCGATATCAAAATGTGGTCACATTAAAAAATTCTTTTCAAAAAAATAGACAAAATCCTCCAAATTTGGTAAAATAACCTTAGGAGGATTTTTATGATTGGAACAGTGGTTTTTGTTGTTTTGTCAATGCTACTTTGCGTGGCGTTTTGTGTGCTTCGCGCCGAAAAAGCAACCGGTTTTTCTTTAACACTTAAAACTCTTGCTTCGCTCGCGTTCATTTTTGCGGGCATAATTGCCTTGCAAGTTATTGGTTTTTCAGTTGCTGGACTTCTCATACTTTTAGGTATGATTTGCGGGCTTGCTGGCGACATACTTTTGGACCTTAAAGTGATGTATCCCGCTCGAAATACCGCACTTTTTCTTTCCGGCACGGCGTCGTTTGCGGTTGGACACGCATTTTACTTCTCGGCAACTTTGTTATATATCCTACCAATTTCCACGGCGATGCTGGCGTGGGCGCTTCCGGTTGCAGTTGTGCTTGCGGTGATGGCAACACTTGCGATTTTGTTTGCGTCAAAGAAAATGGGGATGGACTTTCAAAACGTTAAATGGGCGGTGATTGCTTACAGCATCATCCTAACATTTATGTTCTTTTTCACCGTGTTTGTGGCAATTTATTCGCCAATTTTTTGGATTTTTGCTGGTGGTATGCTTCTTTTTCTTCTTTCCGACCTTGTGCTTTCAATGCAATATTTTGGCGGAAGAGGCGAAAAAATTTTCATCTACATCAACCACATACTTTATTATCTTGCACAATGTATGTTTGCGCTTTTTATGATTTTTGGGCTATAAGGAGAATTTATGACTATACGAAATGTCCGCGATTTCGATAATATTGCGAAGTTTTTGGAAGATTTTTCCATTTCGGGTGAATTTTTTGAAAAACTTAAAACTTCCGCAAACTATCAACCCGACCTATCTTTTGTGCTTGAAAACGCAAACGAAATTGTTGGGCTTATGCTTTTTTCAAAAATAAAATTAGGCAAAGAGAAAGCGCTTTATTTGGACCCAATTTTAATCAGCCCAAATTTCCAGCATAAAGGGCTTGGCAAACACCTTTTTAAGCGCGGAATTGAGGCGGTTAAGAGCACGAATTATGAATATATTTTGGCGCCAAAATGCACATTCCTTGAAAGTTTTGGCTTTAAACCTGCCGAAAGTTTTGGCGTTATTTGTGAAAAAGAATTGTGTTTACTTTCGTTTATAGGAGATGAAAAACTTGACTGTGAACTTAAACTTCCGCGCTATTTTAAATACTTAGAAAATCGTAGTTGTAAATTAAACTTAAATCATAATTAACTTGCGCATTTTTGTGGAAAAGTGGACAAGTGCAGTGAGAAAAACATTAAAAATTGAAGGCGCATTGAAAAAGTATGTGGAAAAGTTAAAGAAATTGTTAATAAAACAGTGCTAAATATTATAGCATTGTTTTTTGTTTAAAAAAATGAGTTTGTATTATTGGAAGTCGAACTTGCTTGCTCTATTTGTCATTCTGAGCGAAGCGAAGAATCTAGTCAGTGGTACTGCCACTTTTGAGGCGTCACGTGTTTCGCTTTATCAAATATTATCAATTACGTTTAGCACGATGTCTAAGTTTATTCCGTTAGGACTGTCAGCCTATTTGTCATTCTGAGCAAGGAAGCAACGCTGACGCCAGCGAAGAATGGTCGGTGGCAAAGCCACTTTTTGAGGTGGCGCGTGTATTTTAAGAAAAAAAGGTATAACAAACCTCTTTTTCCTCTTTTTTATCTCTAGTTGTTAAAAAATTCCAAGATGTCGTTATAAACTTCATCCTTATTTAATTCATTTAAAAGTTCGTGGCGACAGTCTTTATAGACCTTGCAACGCGAGTCGATATTGTTTTTGAGATAGAACTTATTTAGCGACGTGATTTGTTTTCCTTTTGAGCCGACAGGGTCGCACGTACCGCCGATGATGAAAATCTTTTTTCTGCCGATTTTGTTGACGCCCGCATTCAATTTGCTCATATTTGTCAGCATACTCTTATAGAAACTGAATGGAAAACTTCCGCCACAAAATTCATCTTGGTTATATGCCTCAAAAATGGCGTTATCGCGGGTGAGCCAGTTGCCATTTTCGAACTTTTTGCCGTAATTTTTTATGCACATTTTTTCAATAAATCCACCGCCGGAGCGTTCGTTTTTAAATAGCGACAAAAATTTACTCAGCCCACTGCCACTTTTCATAATCGCGCTTGAACCATTAGCCGTGCCACAAAGCACGCATTTTTCAACGATGTTGGTGTTTTGAATTATCGCTTGCGAAAGCATTGAGCCATACGAATGCCCGAAGAGGTAGATTGGCATATCATAGGCATCTTTCAGTTTTTCAAGCATCACAATCTCGTCTTGCACACTTTCAAAGAAGATATCCTTTTCGCCAAAACCAAATTTTTTATCCACCGCGCTATGTCCGTGACCTCTTAAATCGTTCGCCACAACGATATAGCCGTTTTCGTTCAAAAAGCGAGCGAAGTGGTCGTATCTCCCAGCGTGTTCCATCATTCCGTGAACGATAAGCACGATGGCCTTTGGCGCTTTCACATTGTCATAGACATAGGTGTGAAGTTTTAGGTGGTGATATCCTTCAACCTCCAAAACATCAAAAGGTTTTTCTTTATGCTCTTTTTTAGCGCCCGCTGTTTTTTTCGATGCGCTCTCTTTTTCAACCACATTTTTTTCAGCACCTGCATTTTTCGCCAAGACGCTTTCTTTTGTCACATCTTGTTCAGCGTTTTCATTTTTCGCTTTGGTGGCAGGCGTGGTCTTTTTCGAACCTTTTATCTTTTCGGTGGTGTTTTTCGTTTCCTTGTCAGCAATTTTTTCGATGCTTGCTTCGTTTTCAGCAGATTTTTCCTTAACTTTTTCGGCGACTGCATTTTCCTTTTTCTTTGCGGAAATCTTTTCTTTTAAGTCAGCGCTTGCTGTTTTCCTCGTTTTTTCTCCTTTTTCTTTGGTGTCTTTACTATCCACGCTTTTTGCCACTTTTTTGCCTTTCATTTCTTCTTTTTCTTCCATTTTTCCCTCCTTAAACTTTTTTAACGGCTTTCAGCCAACCGTCATAATTTTCTTTGCGTTCGGCGTCGGTCATATTAGGACAGAACACCTCTTTTCCGCTTGTAAGTTTTTTAACTCCCTCTTTGTCGATAAGTTTCAGCGCCATCATTGCAACATAGATTGTGCCCATAACGGTTGCCTCGCTTGTTTTGCTTCGCACCACATCCTTATCCAAAATATCCGCAAGAAACTGCAAGAGAAAGTTGTTGTTGCTTCCTCCGCCGTCAACGGAGATATGTTTAAAGCGCTGACCTTCCTCTCTCATTTCGTCAAAAACCGCCTTGGTGTTATATGCCATACTCTCAAGCATTGCCCTCACAATATGCTCCTTTCGGGTGGCGAAGGTGATGCCCGAAATTTCAGCGCGCGCATCGTTGTTCCAATATGGCGCGCCAAGCCCAGTGAATGCTGGCACGAAATAGACGCCCTCATTGCTATCAAGCGACGAAGCCATATCGCTTGTCTTTTTGACGTCGTCGAAAAGGTTGAGGTTATGTTTTAAAAAGTTAAGCCCACTGCACGCGCTATATATACTGCCCTCAACGGCATACTGCGTTTCGCCCTCAAGGGTGGAAGCGACGGTGAGAAGAAGTTTTTTCGGGCGCACATTCAGGTTTTTGCCGACATTTGTGAGGATGAATCCACCCGTGCCGTAGGTCACCTTTGTGTCGCCATAATCGAGCGCGCCTTGCCCAACCATACTCGACTGCTGGTCGCCAATTATTGAAGCAAGCGGAGCACCCAGAAATTCTTTTATAGTGCCAAACTTGCCGTCGCAAGGCAAAATCTTTGGGAGCGACGCGCGTGGTATTTTGAAATATGAGAACAGTTCCTCGTCGTAGTCAAGCGTGGAGAGGTTCATAAGCATTGTGCGAGAGGCGTTTGTGACATCGGTGACAAAATTGCCGGTCAGCATTGTGGCAAGGTAGCAATCAATCGTGCCGAAGCAAAGGTTGCCTTGCCTTAAAAGTTTTTTTGCACCCTTAACATTTTCAATTATCCACTTAATCTTCGACGCGGAAAAATATGGGTCAGGGATAAGCCCTGTTTTTTCTCTAATCATCTTTTTCACGTCGTTTGGAAGCGATTTTATATATTTCGCCGTGCGTCGGCACTGCCAAACAATGGCGTTATAAATCGGCTTGCCGGTGGAGCGCTCCCACGCTACAACGGTTTCGCGCTGGTTGGTTATCCCCACGCCAAGTAGTTCGCCCTCTTGCACCTTTTGGCGAGATAGCACCGTTTTTGAAGTGGAGATAATTCCATTCAAAATCTCAGTGGCGTCCTGCTCAACATAGCCGTTTTGCGGATAGAACTGCTTAAACGAACGTTGGCTGGCGTCCACAATTTTGTTTTCGTCGACGTCGTAGAGGACGCTACGCAAACTGGTTGTTCCCTCATCCAAACCCAAGATAAATCTTCTCATAAACTCCTCTTTAATATGATTTTAGCACAAATATAAAAAAATGAGAAACATTTTTGCACTTTTTCTTTATTGTTTGACAAACATTTTTTTGTTAAGTAAAATTAAGTAAGGAGGAAAAATGGTTTTTGATGTTCTTATCGTAGGCGGAGGCGTGGTTGGAACGGCGATTTTTAATAAACTTGTCCGCATTGGCAAAAAAGTGGCGCTTATCGACAAGGCAAGCGATGTTGCAACGGGGGCAAGCAAGGCGAACAGCGGGCTTGTCCATTCGGGGTATGACCCAGCGCCGAATTCGCTTAAAGCCAAAATGAACGTGCGAGGAAGTGCGCTTTTCGACGCGCTCACCAAAAGACTGAAAGTGCCTTTCAAAAGGATTGGCGCGCTTGTGGTGGGTGACGACGAAAAAATGATAAAAAACCTTTACGAAAGGGGCTTGCAGAACGGCGTTAAGGGGCTTTCCATATTAAACCGCGACGAGATTTTAAAAAAAGTGCCAAATATTGCTGACGGGAATTTAGTGGCACTCTATTCTAAAACCGCGGGCGTTGTCAGCCCATACTATCTTGCCATTTCTCTTGCTGACGAAGGTATTTTGAACGGCGGAAAGGTGTTTTTGGAAGAGGACCTTGTGAATGCGGAAAAGGAAGGCGAAATTTTTAAAATCACCACGAAGAAAAATGTTTTTCACGCCAAAAATGTGGTGAACAGTGCGGGAGCGGGCTATAACGACGTGGCGAAAATTTTAGGAAGTGAAACCTATCCACTTTCCTTTCGTCGAGGAGAGTATTTTGTGTTTGGCGACACCGCACCGTTAAATTTAAAACACACCATTTTTCCATTGCCAACGCGCCTAGGGAAGGGAGTTTTGGTGACACCAACCATCGACGGCAACTATCTTGTTGGTCCAACAAGCGAGGACGGCGACAACATAACAAAAACCACCTACAATGGGCTTAATGAGATAAAAGCAAAGGCGTCTATGATTTTAAAGAACCTCAATTTTAAAGATGCGATAAGGGAATTTTCGGGCGTTCGCGTTATAAGTGGTGACGATTTTATCATAGAAAAAAGCAAAAAACAAGCGGGGGTTATCAATCTTGCGGGCATATGTTCGCCGGGGCTGTCGAGCGCGCCTGCGATTGCGGAATACGTGACGGAACTTTTGGGATATCCACTTAAAGAGAAAGAGGGGCTTAAAGAACTTAAAGACTACACACTTTTAAAAAACCTCCCTTTAAAGGAGCAAAATGCCAAAATAAGGGAGAACGCTGACTATGGCGAGGTGGTTTGTAAGTGCGAAAAAATCACCAAAGGTGACATTGTGGACGCGCTTAATCGCCCGCTGAAAATACGCTCAGTTGACGGCATTAAAAGGCGCACGAATGCGGGTATGGGCGGTTGCCAAGGCGGTTTTTGTTTCACAAAAGTTGTCAACCTCATTTTGAAAGAGAGGAAGATTTCCTATGAAGAGGTTTTAAAAGAAAACAGGGGCAGTTTTGTTGCGCTCGGCAATATTCGGGAGGTGTGAATGGTAACGGATGTTTTGGTGATAGGTGGCGGTCCTGCGGGGATGAGTTCGGCGCTTTCGGCAGGCGAAAATGGAAGCAAAGTGTTGCTTGTTGAAAGGGACGAAACGCTTGGTGGAATACTCAATCAGTGCATCCACAACGGATTTGGACTGCATTATTTTGGCGAAGAACTCACGGGGCCTGAGTTTGCGCATCGCTTTCGAAAAATGGTGGAAAGAGAAAAAAACATCACCGTTCTCACAAGCGCTCTGGTGACAAAATTAGGCGAAAATACGGCAACCATACTCTGCAAAAACGGCGTGAAAGAGGTGAAGTTTAAGGCGTGCGTTTTAAGTGTTGGGTGCAAGGAAAAAACGGCGGGCAACATTTCTCTTAACGGCACGCGCCCGATGGGGATTTTGACGGCAGGAACGGCACAAAAAATGGTCAATATCGACGGCAAAATGGTCGGCAAGGATGTGGTTATTTTGGGAAGCGGAGATATCGGGCTTATTATGGCAAGGCGCCTGACCTTGGAGGGTGCAAAGGTGCATATGGTGCTGGAAATAAATTCCACTTCAAGCGGGCTAAAGCGCAATATTTTGCAGTGCTTAAACGATTTCAACATCCCACTTTTATATAACTCAACAATCTTCGAAGTGGTGGGCGAAAATCGCGTTGAAGGGGTGTTTTACGGGCAGGTCGACGAAAAATTTAACAAGATTGAAAGCACGCGAAAATTCTTAAAGTGCGACGCAGTGATTCTTTCGGTGGGATTGACGCCCGACTTGCAACTACTTCCTAATATTGAAAAATCAAAGACCAGCGGGCTTGTTGTCAACGAGCATTACGAAAGCGAAATGCCATCCATTTTCACTTGCGGAAATGCCCTGCACGTGCACGACCTTGTGGATAACGTGGCGCTCGAGGGGAAGGAAGTTGGGCGCTATGCCTCGCTTTACGCGCAAGGTAAACTTGAAAGCGGAAAGACAATCAAAGTCCTTCACAGTGCCGACTTTGCCTACGCCTTGCCACAGACTCTTTTCGAAGGCGAGGGAGAGGTGGAACTCAAATTCCGCTTAAAAAACAAGATTGTCAGAAAGTGGATTAAGGTGAAAAGCGAAGGCGTTGAGGTTGGAAAACGCTTTGTGCTTGCGGGCGTCCCGGGCGAGATGATGACGGTGAAATTCAGTAAAAATGGCGTCAAAAATTCGGTGACGCTGGAGGTGGAATAATGGAAAAAATCGAACTCACTTGCATAATGTGCCCGCTTGGCTGTCAACTTGTGGTAAGTAAGGACAAAAACGCCATCACGGTCACAGGTAACAACTGCCAAAGAGGGGAAATTTTCGGCAAAGAAGAGGTCACTTGCCCAATGCGTATGGTGACAAGTTCAGTGAAAACCTCGAAGGGCGTTAAGGCGTGTAGAACAACAAAACCAGTGCCAAAATCAATGGTTTTCGACGTGATGAAAGAGATTGAAAAGTTGCGCCTTAAAAGCGTTAAATTTGGCGAAGTGGTGATAAAAAACGTGCTTAACACTGGCGCGGATATCGTTATCACAGCAAACGACTAACTGGGCACACTTGGGCGCGCGCCTAACTCACAGTATCGCTTATACCGATAGGACTGCGTTGTGTTTTATTTTTTTGTTCGTAGTATTTTTAATAACGCCTAATGCGCAATTCGCCCTCTACCGTTAGGACTATCGGCTTATTTGTCATTCTGAGGCAACGCTGAAGAATGGTCGTAGAACTGCCCGCGAATGTCTAAATCGTCCACTTTTTGCGAATGTCGAATAATTCTCCATTTCGCATATGTTATCCGCCCTTCTATTTCATTAAAAAAAATCATTCGTCGCCAACGATAATTTCCCGTCATTACCTTAGAGGTGGCGTTGCCACTTTTGCGCTTGTTTTTATGCGCGAAGTGGTGTATAATATAGTTATGAACGAAAAAGTGAGAGAAAAATTAAAAACCTTGCCGACGAACAGCGGTGTTTATGTTATGCACGGCGCCGACGGCGATGTTATATATGTTGGGAAAGCGAAGAATTTAAAAAATCGTGTTTCGCAGTATTTTCGCCACACCGAGAAGCCGGCAAAAGTGCAGGCGATGGTGGATAATGTGGAAGATTTTGAATATTTCATCACGGTCAGCGAGTTGGACGCGTTAGCGCTTGAAAACAACCTAATTAAAAAGTATCAGCCTTTCTATAACATCCTCCTCAAAGACGGCAAAACCTTTCCATACATTAAAATCGACCTAAAAGAGGAATTTCCGCGCCTTGAAATTGTGCGAAAAGTGAAGAATGACGGCGCCAAATATTTCGGTCCGTATATCTCTGGCATCGACCCCAAGGCGATAATCAAAACGATATCGTCGGCGTTTAAAATTCGCACTTGCACCAAAAAGTTTTCGTCCACCAAGCGCTTGAAAAGAGAGTGCCTCAATTTTTCTATGGGGCTTTGCCTTGCGCCTTGCACGGGGCGAGTGACAAAAGAGGAGTATGCGGAAGAACTTAAAAAAGTTATCAATTTTTTGAACGGAAACGACGACGAAATCGAAAAAATTCTCCTGGAAAAGATGATAAACGCTTCGAATGTGGAGAATTTTGAGCGCGCGATTGAACTAAGGGAATCACTTAAAATGATTTCTAAGTTAAAGATGCGCGTGGTGGCGAATATGCCGAAAAATGTCGATAAAGACGTCGTTGCGTTTGTCACTGACGGGCTCAGTGGCGTGGTGACGCTTATGGTGGTGCGCGGAGGAAAAATTTTGGGTATACAAAACTTTGTTCAAAGCGACATCGACGAAAGCGCCACCGTCACAAATTTTATCACGCAGTATTACCAAAATATGCTCCCGCCAAGCGAAATCATAACAAGCCACGAGGTGGATGACCATCTTCTTTCCGCCTATCTCGGCAAAAAAATTCGCACCACATCTCATCCGCACGGGGTGAATCTCACGCTTTTAAATATGGCGAAGGAGAACGCGCGCGACTACCTTGAAAAACATATTGAAAAGGAAAAACTCACTTTCAACAACACAATGGGCGCCGTGCTTTCACTGCAAGAAGCGCTGTCATTGCGCCGTCCACCGCTGAGGATGGAATGTTACGACATTTCGCACATAAGTGGCACGAACAAGGTGGCGTCGATGGTGGTTTTTAAAAACGGCAAGGCGGAAAAGAGTGACTATCGCAAGTTTAAAATCAAATATGTGAAAGGCTCGAACGACTTTGCAAGTTTGCAAGAGGCTCTTCAAAGGCGCCTCACTCGGCTTAGAAATGGCGAGGGAGAGAGTTTTAAAGAGATGCCAGACTTAATCGTTATCGATGGCGGAAAAGGACAACTCTCTTCCACCTATGAAATACTCAAAGAGGCGGGTTTTGCCGACAAAATTGAAATCATCGCGCTCGCAAAAAAACTTGAGGAAGTGTTCGTTGTGGGCAAGCCACTGCCTGTGATTTTAAAAGCGGGAAGCGCGCCACTAAAACTCCTCCAGCGGATAAGAGATGAGGCGCATCGCTTTGCCATAACCTTCCATCGCCAAACTCGAACAAAGGCGCAAACGGAAACGGAGTTAGACGAAATTGCAGGACTCGGGCAAAAGAAAATTGCTAACCTCCTGTCCGCTTTCGGCACAGTGGAAAACGTGAAAAAAGCGAGCGTGGAGGAACTTGCACTTGTGAAAGGCATTCACCAAAGCCTGGCGGAGGAGATAAAGCGCCACTTTAACGCAGAGTGACGCTGTTGCTTTTTGGTGACGCTGTCATTTTTTGATGTGTCGCGTGCCAAAACCACATCGCTTATTACTAAGGCTAAATCACTCACTTGCGAGCGTCGAATACATCTTCTCAAAAAAAAGCCTAACATAACCTATCGTCTATACCGTTAGGACTATCGGCTTGCTTGTCATTCTGAGGCAACGCCGAAGAATCTCGTCGTAGCACCTGCTCGCGAATGTCTTTTTCTTCCTCTTAAAGAAGTGTTCAATATGAATTGCATATTATTCAAAGTGGTGTTTTTCGAGTTTTGTAAGCCGTTCTACGACGAGATTCTTCGCTGGCGTCACTATCGTTCCTTGCTCAGAATGACAAATAACTGCAATGCCTTACGGTAAAGGTGTTATGGTGTGTCAAACGCCTCGTAAAGAGTGAGGCTGTCATTTTTTGATGTGTCGCGTGCCAAAACCACATCGCTTACATTAAGGCTAAAATAGTTACCAGCCCGCGAATGTCTAAACCTTCCTCTTTTATGTGTGTTAAGCCCGCATTATAAAGATTGTGTTGCAACTCTCTCTAACTCACGCGAGGTGGCTTTTTTTGTTTTATTCAGCCCATCTTTTTCCATTTCCCCAAAAATAATGAAAAAAATTTAAGAAAAAGGCGAAAATTTGTTGGAAAAAGTATTTTTATTTGTTATAATGAGAAATATAAAAGAAAAAGGGAGAAGAGTGGATGTTTGATTGGATAGGCGAGTTCGTCAAAGAACTGTTTAACTTAATACCAAAACTTGTGTATCTTTTATACACCTCCCTTATCAGCCTTGTTGACCTTTTTCAACTTTTGTTTCGCAAACTCGCGGGCTTAGATGTTTACTATGTGGACGGCGTGCCAATCGGCGGTGACCTTGTCACCAACTTCATCCAAGGCATTTTGGGGATAGATGTGGGCTATGGTGGCAGTAAGTATGTTGACAACATCGACTATTCCGCTCTCTCCACCGTTTTTTGGGCGTTTGTGATTTTCGGGCTTGTTATATGCTTTGTTTCCACCCTTATTGCCATCATCAAAAGTCACTATTCCTATAACGAAAAATCGGCAAAAGGTCCAATGCCAATCGTGGCGACGGCGGGCAAGGCGGTTATCAATATGGTTGCCGTGCCAATCATCATCGTTCTTGGGCTTTGGCTCAGCCAGGCAATTCTAACCGCGCTGGACTCAATAACCTCCACAACTTCTTCAAGCGTTGTGAGTATGTTTGGCGAAACCACGGTTAAAGATGGCGAGGAAACGATAACGATATCTCGGGCAGAACAATATCTTAAGCCCGTGCAGTATGTGCAAAATGACAAAACATATGAAACATATTTATATTATGACATCTTCGGCTACACGGCAAACATTTGGTATTTTGACGCCATAAAAGGGGTGCTTGAGGCGGGCGAAGATATCTTAGAATGGATATCTTCATACGAAAGCCCTCCTGAAGACTTGGCGCGAATTGCGGCAAGGACGCAAACATTCTCAGGCTCAATGTTCCAAGTGGCTGCCTATAACGCGAACAGAATCCGTCGAGGCGGAAGCTACACCACTTCGGATGAGCGCGTGAATGCTGCTGTTACTGGTTTTGGTGGCGGTGGGCTGAATTTGTTCGCTGGCTACACTGAACACACAGAGGACCCGGTTGAATACGCAGCAACAATGGTCGACACTGCTTTTGCCAACTTTTTGCACCTTGACAAGGAATATGAGTTGAGTTACGATGCGGGGCTTGCAGAGGAAAGGTATTTTAAAAATTTCACAACAAAAACGCTGTCCACTTTTTCCAAGTTTAACGTTGGGCTGGTTTGGTATTACTATGATTTGTGGAGTTTTAACTTTATTGTCGGCTTTGGCTCAATTATCGTGTGCATAGTGATATTTATCAATGTGATACTCGGTTTAATGACGCGCTTCTTTATGTGTCTAGTCCTGTTCTTTGTTATGCCACCACTTGCGGGACTGATGCCACTAGACGGCGGGAAGGCGTTTGGAACGTGGCGTGAAGCATTTATAAAACAAGCGCTGATGGCTTATGGCGCCGTGGTTGGAATGAATTTAATCTTGCTTCTTCTTCCATTTGTCAATCAAATAGACTTCTTTAACATAAAAATAGCTGACCTAATTGTGCAAACGCTCTTTATAATCGTTGGCTTAATCACCATAAAAACGGCAATTTCCGTTCTTTCGGGCTTAATCGGCGCTGATGATGCCAACAAGACAGGAGACACAATCAACAAGGAGGTTGGTGGCGTTGCAAGCAAGGCGTTCGCTATGACGGCTGGTGCGGCTGGTGTTGCCACCAAGGCGTTTATGAAAGCCACTCCGCTTGGCTGGGGCACGCAATTAGCTGGTGCTGGAATTAAAAAAGTTGGAGGCGCGCTTGGTAGTGGAGTAAAAACTCTTGCCGGCAAAGTAGGCGACACTGCTCTTGGCAGAGGAGCAAAGTCGCTTGGGGCATTACTAAAGCAAGGCACCACGGCATTTAACACACAAAGAGAATTAAATAAAGCTGAAAAGGACTTAAAGGAATCAGGAAGCGTTTTAAGCGCAAAACAACAAGATGACTTTATTAAGGGTTTAGACGGACGTAAGAAGGTTTCTGATGACCAAATACTTACCGAAGCAATGAATAATGGGTTTAGCAAATCTCAAGCTAAAAGACTAGTTAAAAGTCTAGTAAGAAGTGACGATGATAAAATAATGGCAAGTGCAACAGCGGCGCATTATGGAGAAAAAGACAAGAATTTTGCAAGGTTCCATTATAGCGGGCATAAGGACGACGACTTCACAAAGGCAAGAGCTTTGCATGAAAATGCGACGAAAAGGCATGATGCTGCAGCAGATTTAAGAGCATACCAAATGAAAAATCCTACAACCTATGGTAGGGCGGTAAATCAAGCGTGGAATACTGTTGTTAAGGGGATAGGTGCGTCTACTGCTGATATAAGCAAACAATTTATGGCAAACTTCAAAACGGGTATCACTCAGTCGGACGGCATTAACGAATTTATTACAGGTGCAACTAAAGGTCTTAAGGATATGGCTGGCATTAAAGATAAGCCGAGTGATGCTGAACAAACTGCTAAAAACACGGCAGCGTTGGGTGAGAAATTTGATAAGCTTGACAAGACATTGCTTGAACTTACCAACGAACTTAGGCAAGACCGCAACAAGAAACCATAAAAACTCACAAAAATGCTTAACACAAAAGTGCTAAGCATTTTTTTGTGCAAGCATTTTTGCCCCTAAGCTTGTCATTCTTCGCTCCGCTCAGAATGAAACCGATAGTCCTAACGGTAGAGGTTTTAACACGCAATACCTTAAAAAGTGGCACGCCACCTTCGCTCCGCTCAGAATGACCAAGCGCGCTTGGAAATGTGAGGTGTTTTGGGTTTAGCCTTTTTAAGAGGTATTTTTTGACATCCGCGGGCGGGTGCTACGACGAGATTCTTCGGCTTCGCCTCAGAATGACAAGCAAACCAATAGTCCTAACGGTATAGGTGTTAAGGTGTGTCAAACGTCTTTTAAGAGACAAGTTTGAGATTTGCGAGGGCGCTGACAGAGTGATTATTTCAGTTTAAGCCTAGAAGATGTATTACTGGCACAGGTTATTACGACCTTCAAGTAATAGATTTAGAATAGATAAATCAACCGCGCTGCCGCAAAAATTGTTTAATAAATCTCATTTATTTGAAAAAAATAATTGACAAACAAGATTTGTTTATTGTATAATATGCAATATGGTGATATAGCTCAGTTGGTTAGAGCGTATGGTTCATACCCATAAGGTCGGTGGTTCGAGCCCACCTATCACCACCAACTAACAAACCGCTATATGTTAGCAAAATAAATGTATCTAGCATTTTTAGCAACAGTTAAATGTCAATTTTGACACTAATTTTAACACCAAAAAAATTAAAAAATTGAAGAATTTGTATTACCAAAAAAGACTAGGTTAACGCCTAGCCTTTTTCTTCATACACTTTTTTCTCTTTCTAATCCAATTAGTTTTCAAAGTATATAAAAAAATAGTTAAAACGCTGATAAGGAGGGGAAAATGGCGGAAAAACGAAGGAGAAAGAGTTGCCACAGCGAATATTGAAAGCAAAACTGCCACTTGGCGTAATTTGCAAACGCATTTATCTTGCCAAAAGCCGAATTTAGAGCCTAACCTCTTTAAACCTTTTATTGAAAGCAGGTTTTTTTATCAAAAAAGTTATGGAAAATCTATAAGATAAAGTGCGGAAGAAGGGCGAAGTGGCGAGAAAAATGTTGAGAAATGAAAATTTTTTGAAAAAAGTTTAATTTTTTTTGAAAAACTGTTGACAAAGTGTTGGCGTTTGGTGTAGAATATGAATGTCGCTAAATTAGAGGGCGACGTGTTCTTTGATAATTAAATAGTTGAATTAAATAACTTTTACGCAATGTTAAAGTCAATGTTAGTTATCGAGCGAAAGGAAAAAAGCATAAGTGTATATGCAAAATTAACTCAAACTTTAATCAATTTAATTTGATTAGAATAACTTTTCCTAGGTGCAGTTTTAAATAGATTGCTTAGATAGAAAATATTTGAAAACAATTTTTAATTTTGTGAAGTGTAGAACTGCGTTCGGCGAACAAAATTAAAAATCACCTACAAGGAAGAGGATTGGGAAGAGAAACCGAACTTTTAGCGGTTAGGAAAACTTGTTTTCCGTGTCCGCGTTTAAAAAGTTTGGTGTCTGTCCCAGTAGTTTAACATTAGAGTTTGATCCTGGCTCAGGACGAACGCTGGCGGCGTGCTTAACACATGCAAGTCGAACGGGGTTGTTATCAACACAAAGGCATTTGGCATAAATTCAAACCACGGTGTGTATTTTAGTTACAAAATACAAAGATAGAATTTTCAATTTTGCGAGGGGAAGGGCTTTGCCCGGCGAGCATAAATTGAAAATCACACACAATGGAGGGAGATTGGGAGGGGAACCTAAAATTTAGCGGTTAGGATACGAAGTATCCGTGCCCGCGTCAAAATTTTTGGTGCCTCCACAAATGTTTTTGTGTTGGTAACATCCTAGTGGCGGACGGGTGAGTAATGTATGAACAATCTGGCTATTACAGGGGGATAACGGTTGGAAACGACTGCTAATACCGCATATGACCACAGGGTGGCATCGTCTAGGGGTGAAAGGAGAAATCCGGTAATAG
>CALVOG010000001.1 GCA_944350265.1 uncultured Clostridia bacterium | reverse complement strand
TTGGGAAAAAGTTTTAAAGAAATGTCAAGATGAAAAAATTGATAGGCTTTGATTGGGGATTTTTTTATTTTATGTCAGGGTTATAAAATGCAAATTTTTGCATATGTATCATATTTAATTTGACTTTAATTATTATTTTATGATATATTATTTATAATAAGATAAAAAAGGTACATATAAATGAAAATTGCTCAAATTGTCATATTAGCAACACTGATTCCTATCTTTATTGCTGCATATTTGATTGCCAAATTTGTTTTTAAAAAACAGATTCCTGTTTTGGTGTATAAAATTTCTGCTGGCATTTTGGCACTTGTTTTCTTTGTTAGATATATGTCTGGCGATGACCTAATCAGCAACACGATTGCAGGAGAAAACAATATATTTTCAAGTGGTGCTATGAGCATATATTCCATTATTCTTATATGGTTTACATATGCTTCTATTCTTCTTGTTTGCCTTCAACCATTTTTTAAAATCAAAACCGTCAACAACTTAGTCAAATATTTTGTTTTACCTTTTTCAATCATAGCAACATTTTCTATCACAGTAAGCACTCAAGGTATTTTAGGTGCTGATGCCTATATAGAAAATAATTTTAGAGGAATTTTGATGGCTATTGAACTTGTCATCCTTGTTCCATATGCTTTTATAGTGTTTATGGAAAATGGTATGTTTAAGATGTCAAAGAGTGAAATTAAATATTTCTTTATTTGCCTTATTCCAATGCTTTTGGCTCTCATGCCAAGTTATACTCTTCAAGCATTTTTTGGTTTACCGATTGCTGCTACCAACGTTAAAGATTTCAATTTTTACCATAGAATTATGCTTTATGGCGCTGTGCTTATACCATTTCTTATTCATTTTGGGCTTAGAAAGCAAAGGAAAGATGTTATACGCTTTGCCCTGCTTTTTGCGTGTTTGGGCACATTGATAACCTATTCATTTACCAAAAAATTTGAAGATTTTGCATCAATAACGGGGCTTCCACTTCATTTGTGTAACACTGCTATGTATATTTTGCCATTATGTTTGTTGTTCAAGTGGGATAAACTTTTCTATTTTACATATTTCATAAATGTTTTTGGGGCGTTTATTGCCATGCTAATGCCAAACTATGATGATGCTCTAAATATTTTTTCTAGTCAAATTGTAAATTTTTACATAAACCACTATATTGCATTCTTTATGCCTATTTTGTTTGTATCGCTCCGAGTTTTTCCAAGGCCGAAATTAAAACAATTTATTTATTCAATGGTGGCATTTGTTATCTATTTTGTCGTTATTGTGTTTATAAATGCTTGGTTCTCAAACTATGGCAATGTTGACTATTTCTTTCTTAATTCTGATTATGTTGCTGATAAACTTGGAACGTGGGCGGAAAATTTGCGCTTGAATTTCATTTGGACGTTTACAATAGGGGGATTGACATTTACTTTTTATCCGCTGTATCAACTATGTTTTATGCTTGCGTATATGGCGATCGGGCTTTGCGTATGGTTCGTGTTTGAACAGTGTTATCAAATAGCAGACCTTCATGTTGATATGCGACATAGGACGGAAAAAATTAAATTAGATATGTTGGCACTACAAGTTAGGAACAGTAATCTGAGTAAGGAGGAATTGATGGATAAAGAAAATGCCGTGGCAAAAATTAAATTAAAGCATTTCACAAAAAGATATGGAAACAGTCAAGTTTATGCTGTAAAAGATGCCAATTTAGAAATTGATGGCGGACAAATTTATGGTTTCCTTGGACCTAATGGTGCAGGAAAAAGCACTATTATTAAAAGTATTGTTGGTATTCAACCAATAACAGAAGGTGCTATTGAAGTCTGCGGATATGATGTTGAAATGGAGTCAGTTAAAGCGAAGAATGAAATAGGTTTTGTTCCTGACCATTATGCGTTGTATGAAAAATTGACGGGAAGAGAATATATCAACTATATTGCGGACCTTTATGGTGTAAGTTTGGAAGATAGAAACAAGGCAATAGATAAATATGTAAAGTTGTTTGAACTCCAAGGCGCCTTTGATAATCAAATGAAAACCTATTCTCACGGTATGAAGCAAAAGATTGCGATTATGGCAGCACTTGTTCACAATCCAAAGGTTTGGATTTTGGATGAACCTTTAACAGGTCTTGACCCAAATAGTATTTTTCAAGTAAAAGAATGTATGAAGCAACATGCTAAGGAAGGGAATATTGTCTTTTTCAGCTCTCATATAATTGATGTTGTTGAGAGAATATGTGACAAGATAGCAATTATCAAGAAAGGAAAAATTCTCACAGAAAAGAGCGTTGATGATATCATTTTGTCTGGTGAAACACTGGAAGACTTTTATATGAGAACTATTGAAAGTGGAAGTAACGATGCTGTCAAAGTTGATATAAGAGATATAAAATCTGCAGCAAATTTAGAAAATAATGAGAAAAAACACAAAAAATTTGCAAATTTGTTTAGTTTTAGCAGAAAAACTGATTTAAATAACGATGAAAGTTTTAATAAAATTATGGATGTTATTGAAAAAGCGGAGAAAGAAGATAAATGAGTGAGACAAAAGTAAAAAAGAAAAATCAAGATTATGTCTCGTTGAAAGCACTTGTTATGATGCAACTCAAAAACAAGATAAATTTGAATTTCCTTAAAAACAAGAAAAAGGCTTTCCTGAGATTGTCACTTATGTTGATTGGTTTTATTGCACTTACAGTTGCAATATACTTTGTCTTTTATTTTGCTAGTGTTTTGCGTATTTTCTCTTTTAGTTTGACTATTCCTAACAATGTGTTAGTCTTTATTTTTACTATTATGATGTTGCTATCTATTATTACCTGTTCATTTGGACTTATGAAATCGTTTTATTTTGCTCGTGATAATCAAATACTTTTGACTTTCCCTGTTACAAAAACAAAAATATTTATATCAAAACTTATTGTTTATTACATAAATGAACTCATCAAAAGTGTAACATTTATTTTGCCACTTTTCATTGCATTTGGTGCTGTGAATAGTCTTCCATTTTATTATTATCCATGGCTTCTCGTTTGCCTGTTTATTGTTGCTCTTGTTCCAGTTGCATTGGGAGCATTATTTAGTATTCCTCTTATGGGAATTGCAATAGTGTTGAAGAAAAATAGAATTGTCGAACTTGTGAGCGTGGCTGTTTTTATTGGGCTTGTAACTTGGGGGATAGTGGCTCTTATCAATATCATTCCAGAAGACATAAATATTGTCGGAAGTTGGGGGACACTTTTTTGGGATATTCAAGACTTTTTGGCTGGTTTTGCTAGAATATTTTATCCGTTCACTTGCTTAACCACTATGATGGTTGGAACAGTGGTCAATCTTTCTGCTCAAATTTTTACATTAAACACTTTGATTTATCTAGTATCATTTATAGTTGGTATTGCAATAGTTTTAGGTTTGAGTTTTTTAATTGTTCGTCCATTATTTTTCAAAATGGCGTCAAAACCATTCGAATATCAGAAAAAAATCATTGAAAATGAATATAAAAACCATAAATTGCCTTCATTTTGGTCAGGCGTTAAAAAAGAATTTATTGACATCATGCGAACGCCAACAAAACTTTATACACTGCTTTTAATTGCAATAGGCTTGCCAGTCGCCATTCTCTTTTTGAACAGAATTTTCTCGGCTATGTCAGTTCGACTTGCTGGAACTTACATGACTATCGCATTCAACATTTTAATAATCGTTTTATTTTCATTGTCTAGCAATTCTGCTTTGGCGAAAGTTTATAGCGAAGAGGGAAATGCTCATTATCTTTATAAAACCAATCCTCAAAAATACTACATATCTCTTTTGCCAAAACTAGTTATAAATTGGGTGGTTATGATTTGTTCAATTATTGCTGCCACTCTTGTGTTTGAATCTTTTGCAGGTTTAAGTGTTTTCAACACCATTATGTTGATATTATGTTTGCTATGTTTATTTACTGGGCATCTTTTTTGGAGCGCAGAGATGGATATTATGAATCCGCAGTTTGAGCAATATCAAACTACTGGACAAAACATCAATAATCCAAACGAGAATAAGTCAATATTAATTGCGTTTATCATTGCAATTTTGGTTTGTGGAATATCACTATTTTTATTAAACGAAAATGCGAACACTGTCTATTGGAAAATCTTTTTCTTCTCATTTATCTTTGTGGCCTACAGAGTCTATATGTTCTTTACCAAAATAAAACTCTATTATTTAAGACCATACAGGGAGGAAAAATAGTATGAAAAAGTCGGTTTTAATTGTTATTGGTTTGGTCTATATTGCCTCAATTCTTATTATTGGTTTCTTTGGTATGAGACAGGTAGTTTACAGCAATATTATTTATGTGAGAGAAATTGAATGTATAAACGAAGAAGCAAGAGATATGGGTGATTATAAGATGATTATTGTTGATTATATTGAAGGTAACACCGGTGTTCAACTAAGTTATCGTGTAACTCCTGATGATGCCACAAATAAAGATGTAAGATTTATTTATGACGAAAATCAAACAGTGGCTACAGTGACTGATCTTGGAACAGTTGTCTTTAATTCCCCTGGACTTATTGTAGTTCGTATAGCATCTACGGATGGGACGATTGCTTCTGAGACTGTTTGGATTGTGGCAATAAATAGATAATTTTCCTATAAATATTTTAAAATAGTAATAAAAGAGGTTTGAAATTTTCAAACCTCTTTTTACAAAAAATAGTCTATAAAATGATGTAAAATCCATTTTTTTTGCAAAAAAAGGTATAAAACTTTAAATTTTTACTATAATTTTCATAAATTAGAAGAAAATAAAATTGTTAAATTTTTTTTAACTAAAAAAACAAAAAAATATTTTTTTAGAAAATTGTTTGACAACTTTATTTCAAATTGTTTATACTGAAATTGTCAAATGCAGATGTGTTCATGTTTGCATAAATTGAGATAAGGAGTTTTTTATGAAAAAGATTATGCTGGCTTTACTTATGGTCTTTACATTTGGTGTGGCATTCTTAGTGTCAGGTTGCTGTGGTGATGATCCAAATAAAGAATTTGTTAGTATGGCCATTAAGGATGGGACAATGCCAACAGTGAATGTTGGTTCAACACCAAATTTTTCAAATGTGGTTGTTGTTATTTCTTATGATGACGAATCAACTGAAGAAATTGAAGGAAGTGATGAAAGTTTGTCATTTTCCACAATCGACACTTCCACCGAAGGGGAAAGAATTTTAGTTATTACATATACAGAAAATTTGGGCACTGAAGATGAAGAAAGTCACGAAATTCAAGTTAATGTGATGGTTGTGCCTGTCGGCGTTTTAAATGTTTATGGCGTTGCAGCACCTGAAGTGATAAGCGATTTCAACGCTAATAAAACTTTATTTAAAGATTCAACAAGTGCTTATTATGTTGGTGATGCCAATGAATTTATATTCAAGCCTCAAGTTTTGGCATTATTTGATAGCGGTGACATAAACCAACTTTCAACCTTTACGACTGAAACCACTATTGAAATTCTAGAAGGTGACAGTTTCTCTGCTGTTTCGAATGTTGCATATTACGTGGAAGTGGATAATGAAAATCAAACTCTTGATTTTACTGAAAATGCAATAAACAACACATTTAGAATTACTATGAATGTAGCAGATAGTTATCCATTTGCAACTGACGTTGTAAACCCATCTTTCTCTTTTGTAGTTGAAGTTGTGGATGGATGGAATGTTTATGATGTTGCAGATCTTTCTGCAATGGATAATCGTTCAAATTCTCCATGGGCAGAAATTCAATCTGAAAATGGAATATCAACAGATGTTGACAGCATTATTTTGCATACAGATTTAACAATTACAAAAGATAGTGTTCCAAGTAGTTTCTTCTATACAGAAGAAGAAATGGATGCTTTTGGTGCTACAAATCAATCTGATTATGATATTTTGAATGCTAATGATATTGATGGTTCATTTAAAGACTATTCTAGCATACTGCAACACAATGTTGGCAAAAACGAAACTTTCAGTATGATTGGAAATTATTATTCTATTGATGCAAGTGATATGCCTTATGTTACATATATTTCAAACACATGGCAGCCTGGCGGTGGTGAAAGCCACGCTCAATTATTTATGATAGAAGGAACAGCAAGTGGGCTTCTTGAAGAAGAGGATTATAAAAATAATTCTGTTGCAATTATCAAAAACTTTAATCTTTTTGGTAATGCTAACAAGTCAACAGCCGCAGAAGGTGCAAATGAAATTTTGACAACAGTTAAAGCGGGTGGACTTATTATGATGAAGACTGGTAATATAAATACAACATTAGATAATATGAATATTACATCATTTTATATCAGTTTCTTCCCACAAGGAAATAACAGCAATTATCATTTATATAGAAATAACTGCTATACATTGATAAATAATGTTGTGGCAACCGATAGTTATAACTGCAACATCTATGCGTGGGGCGCTGGGCAAATTGATATCATAAATAGTGAATTGACGAATTCAGGTGGACCTGCAATTATCGCTGACCATATTTATAAAGCAAACACTGAGACTGTTAAGGATGGACTTCCAACATATATAAATGTAGAAAATTCCACTCTTGAATCTTTGGTCAACGGAACAGAGTCATGGTTTGTTCAACATGGTGCAGAAAGTTACATCTCTATGATTACAAGTATTGATAAACTTTTCCGTTCTCAATCTTTGAATACTAAGACTTTGATTGCTGAAAGCCAAGGCGAATATTCATATCTCAACTTCCAAGTATTGTTTAAACATTCAAGTGCAGAAGGTCCAACATCAATTCCAATTAGAGGGAGTTTAACTATAGATGGCGTAGAAGTTATCAATTTTGAAAGCACTGATCCTTACTATTCGGCGTATGCATCCGCTTCAAGTTCAACAGGTGCTCCACTCTTTATGGTAGATGGCGATCCGCTTGCAAGTTATGCTCTTGGTAATATTGATTTACAAAACATTCAGAACAGTTCTTTGATTCAATTCAACAGTTCAAATACAGGGACTGAAACTGTTCCAAGCACAAGTGGTATTTTTGCAGAAGATGCAAGTGAAATAGGTCTACTTTTCCCTATCACAAAGAATGAAGGTTTCATGGGAATTGCACTTGGCTACTATAATGTTGAGGCATAGTTAAATAAATCAAAATTAAAAAAAATATATAGTTTACAATTTATTTTGTTTTGTCCATTTATTATTTGTTTATCTATTAACTGAAAC
The DNA here is from genome assembly GCA_944350265.1 of uncultured Clostridia bacterium. Taxonomy (GTDB): domain Bacteria; phylum Bacillota; class Clostridia; order Christensenellales; family UBA1242; genus Caccovivens. Next base: position 208,343 of record CALVOG010000001.1, on the reverse strand, counting down.
TCATTTGGAATTTCAATACCTTTATTAAAATTTTCTAATATGTATCCAGTCTCTGTTCTTTCATCTTCAAGTTTGGGATATGCGCAAAAAAATAAATCATATAATTTATATTCTAATTCACTTCCATTTTTAATTTCAAACAAAACTTCAAAATTGTCTACCAAACCCCTATATAACGAACTTTTCATTGAACGTCTGTCATAATCAATGATTTTCCCGCAAGAATTTTTCAAATATATATTTTTTAAAAGCCAATATATATCATTTACTTTTGCAACTTGAATTGGATTATCTAATTCAAATCCATAACCTTTTTTTGACACATATTCATATTTAATTTTCTTATTATTAAGATTGTCTTTTATTCGCATAAAACCTCCAAGCAAAGATAATATACATATACTCCAAAATTTACAAATTTCCTTTTTTAGTTCTATTTTGTCTTTATTTTAGTCTTTTTAAATTTCTCCTGTTTTTATATAAACATTCTACATAGTTGAAACTTTTCATAATAAATCTCTAACATTTAAATAAAATTTTATAATCTAATTATAACATAAATAAAATATAATAGTCAGCGTAAATTGATTTTTTCTTATTCTCTATATGATAACATGACTATAATATTTAGAAAATATAGTAAACATATTAGTATGCATGCTAAATAAAAAAAGGATTTTGTCACTTTGGCAAAATTCTAAATTTTCTGCTAGTTTCAAAAGTTTGCAATCTTGTTTATAAATTTTCAAACTAATTAAAAAAGAGTTTTACCGCTAAAAAGTAGAACTCTTTTTCTTTTTTATTACGCTAGTTTAAAAATGATTTAACCCTTGCGCGTTTTGTTGCTTTTTTCTAAAGAGGAATAATTTGACATACGCGGGTGATGATATTGTGGTTTTTCTTGATGTAAGCAATAATGTTTAGCACGCGAAACGACAAAAAGTGACAGTGTCACCTACGACGAGATTCTTCGGCTTCGCCTCAGAATGACAAATAGCGTGATAGTCTTTGCGGTATAGGTGTTACTGCGCGTTAAGCTATAGAAGAATACACAACATCAAAAACGACGCAGTGTGCATACCGTAAGGCGATACCGTTAAATGTCATTCTGAGCAAGGAGCGGTAGTGACGCTAGCGAAGAATCTCGTCGTAGAACTCACTTACACAAACTCAAACATTACCACTTTGAGCGGATGGCACTTAATCGCAGTTAAACGCTTTTTGCGCTAAATTTGTTTTACTTTTTTTGGCGATGTTGGTATAATTATTGTATGAAAACGCTGTCGTATTTTGAGAAAAGAGATTTGGATAATATGCAAAAAATCGGCTCCTATCTTGCCGATTTGCCCGAATATTGCTATGATTTTTTCACGGGTATGGAACTTTCAACTTCTTCGCTTACGCGATTAAATTATGCGATGGACCTGTCGATTTTTTATGACTATATTTCGCGCTATGTTTTAAATAAGGACAAGGCGAACATAACGCTTAAAGACCTTGACAGTTTGGAGGCGCGTCATATTGAAAGTTACCTCTCGTATTTAAGTTACTACACGGTGGGCGACAAGGTTTTTCGCAACACCGAAAACGGCAAGGCGCGCAAACTCGCCAGCATTCGCAGTTTTTTCCGCTACCTCTTTAACCACGACCTTATTTCCAAAAATGTGGTCAGCAAGGTGCCAACGCCAAAACTCCACACAAAGGGTATTGTTAGGCTTGAGGGCGACGAGGTGGAAAAACTTTTAGACGCGGTTTGGGAGCCATCGACCTTTTCCGCACGCCAGCGAAATTACAACAAAAACACGAAGGTGCGCGACAACGCCATCGTCACGCTTTTCCTTGGCACGGGCATACGTGTCAGCGAACTTGTGGGGCTTAATGTGGAAGATTTCGACTTTCAGCAAAACGCTTTCAAGGTGACAAGAAAGGGCGGAAATCAAACCATTTTATATTATCCAAACGACGTTAAATATGCGCTTATGGAGTGGCTTTCACTGCGCGAAACTTTGCCTATCGGCGAAAACGAAAAGGCGATGTTTTTGTCGCTTCAAAACAGGCGCATTTGCACGCGCGCGGTGGAAAATATTGTGCGAAAGTTTGCCTATGAAAGCACACCACTGAAAAAAATCACACCACATAAATTGCGCTCCACTTTCGGCACGAATCTTTACCGAGAAACTAACGATATCTATATCGTTGCGGATATTTTGGGGCATAAGGACGTCAACACAACCAAGAAGCACTATGCAGCGATAAGCGACGATTTAAGGCGCAATGTGGCAAAAAAAGTGCGAATTTATGACGAGGACCAAGCGCACTTGGATGATTGATATGTGGCTTAGTCGCGTTTTGCAAATAAAAATAGGAAAGATTAGACGTCCGCGGGCTTGGTGATGGATGATATAGTATGTTTGCAAAATAACCTAAACCACAAAGCGATATCGTTAAATGTCATTCTGAGCAAGAAGCAAGGCGACGCCAGCGAAGAATCTCGTCGTATAACGGCTTACAAAACTCTAAAATTACCACTTTGACGAATAGATATTAAAAGCAAGTGCTTAAAATTTTAAAATACAACGCTTAGTGTAAAGTAAACGCTAAGCATTTTTTATGAGGAATTATTAGACGTTCGCGGGCTGGTGCTACGACGAGATTCTTCGGCGTTGCCTCAGAATGACAAATAACTGCCTTGCCTTCGGTATAAGTGACACTGCCTAGCACGCGACACCTTAGAATGTGACAGCGTCACCTACGACCATTCTTCGCTCCGCACAAAATGACAAATAGGCTGACAGTCCTAGCGGTAGAAATGGTATTGCGTGGCAAGTGTTTCTTAAGCAAGTGTTTCTTAAGAGGAATTATTAGACGTTCGCGGGCTGGTGCTACGACGAGATTCTTCGCTACGCTCAGAATGACAAATAACTGCCCTGCCTTTGGTATAAGCGACACTGCCTAGCACGCGACACCACAAAAAGTGACAGTGTCACCTCAAAACGCGTGCAAAACTAAAAAAGTGAGTGATTTAGGAAAATATTGTCGAATAAATGTTGTTTTTTTCTCATCTTTTTGCTAAAATATCTCTATGGGTTTTGAGGCGAGAATAATTGAATTTTTGCAGGGCGGGCGAACACCATTCTTCGATGTTGCTTTTCAAGTGATTTCGCTTGTTGGCAGTTACGTCGGCGCGGTGGCGCTTGTTATCTTCTTTCTTATCTTTAAGCGAAGATACGCCTTTTTCTTTCTCCTCACTTATGGCTTCACATACCTTGTGCAGTCGGCGCTTAAAAACCACTTTATGCGCGAGCGCCCTTTTAACGCATACGACACCATCGTCAGCATCGGCGACAAGGTGACGAGTTTCAGTATGCCAAGCGGACACACGGTTTGCGCAGTGCTGATTGCGATGTTTTTGGGCTTCTACCTCTTCTCAGTGATGAAGGGGCGGGGTGCGCGAGCGTTAATCACGGTGTCGCTTGTTGTTTACGTCTTGCTTGTTATGCTGTCGCGGATGTATCTTGGCAAGCACTACCTAACCGATGTTCTTGCAGGCGCTGGGCTTGGAATGATGATGGGTGCGCTGGGGCTTCTTCTTTTAATTTTCACCTTTAAAAAAGACTACGTAAAGAAGAAAGAACCTAAAAAAGAAAATAAGTAGTTAATAGAAAAATGAAAATGTTGCGGTTATAATATATGTAGTAGTTAAAATATAGGCATAAAGATTTACAATTTACTTATGTGGTTGAATAGAGTAATTTTATAAGTGGTTAGATAAATAAAAAGGCAAAAAAAAGATTAAAAGTGGTAAGAAAAGTGGTTAAATAAGAAAAGATATTAAGCAGGTTGAAATAAAGGGAGAATAAAAAAAGAGTGAATAGAGAGATAAATAGAGAGATAAATTAATTAAATAAAGTAAAAAGAGTTAAATAAAGTTAGGTAATTAGGGTATAAGAATAATTAGAGTAAAAGAATAATAGAAAACAATTAGGAAAGGGAAAAGATATGAAAGTTCAAATGGATATCATAAATGAAAAACAAATCGACTACTTTGCGCGAGCGTTTAGTAAACTTTTAACTCCGCCAAAGATTGTTCTTCTCACGGGTGACCTTGGCGCGGGTAAAACCACGCTTGTTAAGAGTTTGGCTAAATATCTCGGCTCTAACGACGCGGTGACAAGCCCAACATTCACGCTTCTTAACATCTATGAGGGCAAATTTCCAATATACCACTTTGATATGTATCGGCTTGCTTCGGCAGAAGAGGCGTCGGCGGTGGGCTTTGACGAATACTTCGATAAATCTAAACTTGACGGCGTTGTTTTTGTGGAGTGGCCAGAAAATGTGGCGGGCTTAATTAAGGACGTTGATTTTGTTGTTAAGATTGAAAAGGTGACAGAACGTAGGCGAAAAATAATTTTAACGGAGGGCGAAAATGCTTCTTGCAATTAACACGGCGTTTGCGGACGCGGATTTGGCGCTTGTTGTGGGCGAAAAGAGTTTTTTTCGAACTATTGACGCGAAAAGTAAGCACGCTGAAAATGTGCTTAAAAATATCGACGAAATGTGCGAGGAGGCGGGCGTTGTTTTTCGAAATATCGACAGCGTTGCCGTTGTTGTTGGACCTGGCTCGTTCACAGGAATAAGGATTGGCGTGGCGATTGTGAAAGCGCTTTCGTGCGTCAAAAACGACCTTAAAATCTATCCTATAACAAGTTTGGAACTTATGGCATATATATACGGACACACCGAACGCGTCCACACCGTTCTCAATGCTCTATCTTCGCTCTATTTTGTGGCGACCTTCGAAAACGGCGAAAAGGTGGAAACCGAAAAAATGGTGGATAAACTTGACGAAAATGGAAAATATATCACATTGAAGGACGATTTGAGCCTAAAAAACGCCGAAGTTGTGGAGTTTAGCCCTGAAAAACTTGCCGAATTTGCCCTATTGAAAGTGCAAAGAGGAGAAAATATTTCACCAAGCAGGCTGGAACCGCTTTACATCCGCCCGTCACAAGCCGAGGCGAACCTAAAAAATGCGAAAAATGTTTGAAAAATCTGTGAAAAAATATCAAAATTTAGTTGACAATAGGAAATTTTCTTTGTAGAATAAGAGCGATATTAGGAGGGATTATGAGAAAACCTGTTTACATTAGATGTCCAAGATGTGAACTTAATTATATTGAGAAGAAAGACAAACTTTGCAGTGTTTGTAAGGCGGAACTTTCCGCGAAGAAGGATGAATACACAAGCGACCTTGACCTTGAACTTTGCCCTATTTGCAAAACCAACTACATCTCGCCAGACGAGATTATGTGCTCAACTTGCTTAAAAGAACACCAAACCGAGGACGGCGAACTTAGTTCCGACTGGGAAGATTATCTTAATAGAGATGAGGACGAGGTTGTTGACGAGGATGAGGAAACCGGCGATATGGCTTCCGTCACCGAACTTGGCGACAGCGATATGTTAGACGACGAAATCGACACCGACATCGGTTTTGACGACTCGCTGGACGAAGAGATTGACCTCGACGAAGATTTTGACGACGAAGAAGAGGAAGAGGATGATGAGGACGACTTTGACGACGACGAGGATGACGACGAAGAAGAGGAAGAGGACGACGAGGATGACGACTTTTAAAATTATGCCAAGTGCATAATTTTTTTTCGGTTATTTTTAAAACGCTTGCAAAAATCACTTTTTTGTGCTATATTTAATTTGTAAATTTTAAACGGAGGCAAAAACTATGGTTAATAAAGAAAAATGTATCGGTTGCGGAACGTGTGTTTCCATTTGTCCTGTGGGCGCAATCAGTTTTGATAAGGACGGCAAAGCGGTCATCGACAAAACAAAGTGCATTCACTGTGGCGCGTGCGAGGCAAGTTGTCCTGTGGGCGCAATTAAATTGGATTAATTTTTAACGGAGTTAGATATGGATAATGTGGCATTGATTGAACTTACTGAGCGCAAATTGGAACTTAAAATTGTGCAAACAAGGCAGGGGCGCTATCGCGTTATTGAGGACGTTGTCAACCCTTACGACCTTACAAAAGACCTTTTAAAAGATTGCTTATTTTCGCCAAAATCGCGCGCCGATATTTTGAAAATTCTTGGAATTTATCGCTATACGGTCGAAAATTTCAATGTTTCAAAGATTGTGGCGTTTGCGTCGAATGTTGTTGTGAAGGCGCGTAACTATCGCGGACTTTTGGACGAGATTTACACGCACACAGGCATCAATTTCAACATAACGGGCGACGACGAGGTGGTGAAGGATATCTATAACGCCGTGAACGCCAAGGTGGATATGCCAAAGGGCGTTTGCGTGTATATTATGGGCTACTCGACATATATAATTAGGTATAACAGGCGCAGTGCTTTCGACACTTTCGTTGTGCCGTATGGCTACATCAACTTGACGCAAAAGTATTCTAAGATTGAAGATATGATAAACTTCTTCAAAAAGGAACTTAAAGGTTGCTCGTTTGTTGTCAATTTCGAAGAGGAAGGTATTGTTGGCGCGGGCGTGCCATTTTTGGATGTTTCAAAGGTGGCAAAAAAACTTTTGCGTTATCCTATTGATATCGACAATAACTACGACCTTTCGGCTGAGGGCGTTAAGAAGGTGTTGGAGTTCGCTAAGGACTTAGACATCGAAAAGGTTAAGAAGATTAAAGGGCTTTCCTTTGAAGGGAGTGACAGCGTGCAGGGCGGGCTGGCAATAATAAGCGCTATCTTCAACTTTTTTGGCGCTAGGAATGTGGTTGTCACCGACGCTGACAAGGCAGAAGGCAAGATTTTAGAGAATTTGGTGGGAACGCCAACTGAAAAATACTCCGATTTGGTGCTGAATAGTTTGGATAATTACTACGAATTTCGCAAAGAAGGCTTGTTTGCGAACTATAACGTCTACACAATGGCGGTCTTACTTTTCAAACAACTCAAAGTGGTGCATAAACTTTCGCGTAATTTAATTAAACCACTTAAAATTGCGTCATTTATGTATGATTGTGGCAAGTTTATCGACTTTAAAAACTATGAAAAACACGGTTTCTATGCCATTATGAACGCAAACATTGCGGGCGCTTCACAAAAGGATATTTTGCTTGCTGGATTCATTTGTCAGTGCCAGAATTTGGATAATTTCAACTTGCCAGAAATTTTGAAATATAAGGAAATTTTGGACGATGAGGATGTTGATGCAGTGCGTAAATTGGGCGTGCTTGTGAAACTTTCCGTGTGCCTCAATTTTTCTCGTAAGGGAACGATACAGGATGTTATTTGTGACATTTTGGGCGACTCTATCATAATGAAAACGGTGGTCAACGGTGACCCGCAGTTGGAAATTATGCAAAGTATGAAACTCACCGACGATTTTAAAAAGACCTTTAAAAAGAATTTACAAATCATTTAAGGGAGAAAATGACGGAAGGGAATGTTGTTAAAAAGGTTTTTGTGATTATTGGTATGGTGCTTTTGGGCATCATCCTTTGTTATTTTTCGGTGGCAGTTTATTTTTACTTCGCTCGTCCTAACGACATCACCGGCAAACTCTCCGTTTTTAATGTTCTAAGCGATGACGAGATTGGAGAGATGTATTTGGAGGCGAGTTATTCGGTTCGCTATGGTGACGAGGACTTCTTAGGCGTCAACGTTGATGAGAGTGGCTATGTTGTCACGTTTAGCCGTAACTTTGACGAATATGACGGCGAGGAAATCTTGTTATATCACAATAGTGGCGATGTTTTTGACGGTGAAATCGTCTTTCAAAATGACGCTTTAAATTTGGCAATCTTAAAACTTTACGACCACTTCGACGAAACTTCCTCGCTCAGTTTGCCGTATGTTAAAACGGGTGACTTGAACACCTCCATTTTTTCGAGCGGGTATCTTGCGGTTGGCAACCCTTTTAGTGAAAATAACATCAACAAGGCGAAAAGCGTGAAGCATAACACGGGCTATGTGACTAAAACATACGACGAAATTGATGTTGTCGACTTTGTTGTGCCAAACAGCATATCTTTTGTGGTTGATAACTATAAAACCACTTCTCAGGGCGCAATTTTCGATAAATCGGGCAAACTTGTTGGGTTAAGTTACGCCTACGCCGTCAATGACGATAACATTAACAGCGCCGATTACTACGCCGTTGCAACCAAAAATGCCAGCGTGATTGTGGAAAGATTAAAAGATAACGCTCTTTGTGATTTTGGTATTCGTGGACTTGATATGGACGAAATTTCAATACGCCTTAAATATAAATTGAACGAAAACCAAATTTTTTACGATGATGGTTGGCTGACACTTAGTGACAGCGTTTTGAAAAAATACCTTTCGCGCGATGGAGTGCTTTTACTTGAAGATTTTGTGATGGGCGACAGCACGCTTCTTTCAAATCATATTATAACAAGCATAAGCTACAATGGCTACTCGAAAAACGTCACCACTCTTTGCGACCTATTCAATGTGCTTTACTCACTTGAAGAAGGCACCACTTTTTCGCTTAACTCAATCGACATTTTAACCGACAAAATCGTTAAAACCACTTTTAAAGTTTAGGAGGGGATATGAAAAAATATAAGTTTGCCATTGAAATGGGCGGAGGTTACACCAATATCTACGTGAAAGGGCAGGGGCTGGCGCTTAAAGAGCCCACCCTTGTTGGCGCTGAGCCGACCGAAGAGGGATATAAGGTTATCGCGCTTGGGCAGGACGCCAAAAAACTTATCGGCAAAACTAAGGACAACATTGAAATCTTCACGCCGTGCGTTTATGGCGAGCATTCGAATTTTGAGTATAGCGTGGTGCTTTTAAAATCCTTCCTCTCAAAGGTCAATTTTAAGCCGTTTGAGGACAATGTTTTGTTCCTTTGTCCGTGCGGACTTTCGGCGCGCGAAAAAGATAACATTCTTCGCGTGTGTGAGGCGTGCAATATGGGACAAGTTGAACTCGTGCCAGCGGTGCTATGCTCGCTTATCGGTGAGGGGCGAAAAATCGACGGCTCGACGGTGAATATGGTTGTCAATATCGGCGGAACTTACACCGATATCGCCGTTGTTAATATGTCCACAATTTTGAAGGGCGCAACGCTTTCGATTGGTGGCAAGTCGATTGACGCCTCCATCGTCAACTACCTCGCTTTTAAGGACGAACTTGTCATTGGGCTTCCAACCGCGGAAATATTAAAAAACGACGTCGGCTCGCTTTACGAAAACGACACCTTGAATATGGAAGTCACGGGCGTGGATGTTAAAAATAAGTCGCCAAAGTCAGTTGTTATCCATTCAATGGAACTTCAAAGCGCCATAGAGCCGTTTTATAGCGAAATCTTGCGCGCGGTTGACACCACCATTAACACTCTCGCGCCAGAAGTTGTCACGGATATTATCAATAACAAAATTTTGGTGTGCGGTGGATGCGCAAAACTGCAAGGGCTTGATAATTATTTTAAACAATATCTTAAATATCCCGTCCACATCTCGAGCGACGCCGACTACATCACAATTATGGGCGCGGGCAAACTTCTCTCCGACCAAGCGCTACTCCAAAGCGTTCTAGGGAATTTGTAAAAAGTTATAAATAAAACATACAACTTTAAATGTTACACTTATAGTTGTATGTTTTATTGAAATATTAATTGAAAAATCAAATAAAGTTTGGCTTAACGCTTAAACTTTTATAACTTCGTCTTTGTCTTTTTGAGTGGTGGATTCTTTTTTAAGTTCATTTTCAACAAATGGATTTGTATATCGTTCACTGCATCTTGCGTCAAACATTTTGTAATCTGGATTTAACTTGGCATCTAATGCTTCAAGTCTGGCTTGTTCATTAAGAATCGTCGCAAAAAGTTTTCTACCATAATCGTTAGCATCTTTTTTAAGAGAAGTTAATTCTTCTTTAAATTTGTCGATTGTTTCTAATTTACTAAGTGAGTTATTTAGTTCTACTAATAAATCAAGATTTGCTAGTAATTCTAAATCATCACCTTCAAAATGAGCATTCGAGATAGCACCCCTATTGTTATCTTTTTTAATAATTTCTTCTAATCTTTTACTACAACTAGCGCTACTTTTGTTAATATCTTTCATTTGCAATATAATATCATTAGCTTTAGCAATTATAGGCGAATTATCTGAAATCTCCTTTTTGCCAATTTCATCCATCATTTCTTGTGCTAAGGGGAGAATCTCATCAAAAACATTCTTATATTTTTGAACATCCTTGTCTTTCTCAAATCCTTTAATATAACTAACATCTTCTACGAGTTCTTCCATTATTTCAGTTGCCAATAAAATATCTTTGTCAGTTACAACTTCTTTTTGATATATTTCGTCAAGTAACGCAAATTTATTGAGAACAACTTCTGTAGTAGACCCAAGAGAATCGAAGGTGTTAAATTCTCGGTCTAGTGGGTAAAGTGCTTTATCCACAAAGCGAGTTAATTTTTTAATAATTTTTTTAGACTTTTTCATATCACTATTTCTCCTTTACTTAGTATTGTAGCATAAAAGTAAATGGTTGTCAAGTTGTTTTACAAAAATTTTTTATGAGATATTTAATGCAATACTCGTTGTGTTTGAGGCTGAATAATTCAAATTTACGTTAAAAGTTCGATAAAATGGCTGTTTTTTGAATTATTTTCACAAAACACTTGACTTTTTGCATACAAATCCATTATACTCTTAGGGTAAATTATAAATTGAAAGGTGGTGAGAAGGTTGACGACTGTTAAGGTTGGCGAGAACGAAAGTTTGGAAAGCGCGCTTAAAAGATTTAAAAGAAAGTGCCAAAAAGACGGCATTATTGGCGATATTAGAAAGAAAGAAGAATACAAGAAGCCAAGCGTGAAGAAAAAGGAAAAATCTGAAGCAGCAAGAAAAAGAGCCAGAAAAAGAGGCTAAAATTTAAAACTTTTGTGAGATTTTCGCAAAAGTTTTTTTATTATTTTGTTTAGTAATCAATTTTAAAGCGCATAATAGCAAACATCTATTTTATTATTGTTTATATAGTTAAACTTAAGCGTGACTCTATATAATAAAAAACTTAAGCGTAACCAAACTAAACTTTTTTACATTTAGTGAATAAATCTTAAACGCGGGCTATATCAAACTTATTTAATCAATAAATCTTAAATGCAAACTCGTGTTTTTAATCAAAAAATCTAAAATGCGGGTTACATCAAATTTTTTTTATTATTTTGCTCATTTAGTGGACAAATGCACTTAGTTTGTGATACAATCATAACAATAACAAAGGAGAAGAGATGAAAACAGCAGCAAAAGTGTTTATTATTTTGGGTATGATTTTTGGTTGCATTGCCATTTTACCTCTTATTGTTGGTGGTATTGGGCTTAGCAAAATAAATTCCGCAAAGGATAGAAGCGAACTTGTGGGTATAGGTGTTTGCGTGCTTCTATTTTGCAGTCTTTTGGGCGGAATTTTTATGCTTTGCATACCAAATGAACAACTCGCAGGCGCAGGCGTAGGGACAGGTGAGCAAAATCAGCAAGTCGTTGTGGATGTTCATCCAACACAAACAAAGCAAAGCGATGATGATGCCACTGAAAAATTGGCAAAACTTAAAAATCTTAAAGACTCGGGCGCAATCAGCGATGAAGAGTTTGAGAGAATGAAAAAAGATATTTTGGCAAAGGTTTAAAAGGAAACTTTTAAATCTTTTTTTATTATAGCGCACTTGAATGGTTGAAAAGAGGTGCGCTTTTATAATATGCTTAACACGCTATAAGAAATATCGCTAAATGTCATTCTGAGCAAGGAGCAAGGCGACGCCAGCGAAGAATCTCGTCGTAGAACGGCTTACAAAAATTCTAAAACTACCACTTAAAAAGTCAGTGGGTATCGACACTAGTGCAATTTTATATTTTAAGAGGTATAATTAGACATACGCGGGTGGGTGCTACGACGAGATTCTTCGGCTTCGCCTCAGAATGACAAATAAACCAATAGTCCTATCGGTATAAGTGTTACCACGCGACAATTAGATTTATACATTGCGCGCTTGGATGTGGAGCCTTAAACCACCTAATTATTTTTCCTTAAAAATATTGCGCAAAGTGTTGTTTTTGCTTTGTGTTTTTTTCGTTTTGTGATAAGATATGAGGTATGAATAAGTATGACATTAATTCTTTGAATGACGAACAAAAAAAGGCGCTTTACGAAACCGACGGCGTCGTTTTGGTGACGGCAGGTGCGGGTAGTGGCAAAACTCGCCTTCTTACGCATCGAATTTGCTATCTTCTCACCGAAAAACATATCTCGCCTTACAACATCTTGGCGATAACTTTCACAAACAAGGCAACAAATGAGATGAAGGAACGCGTGAGAGAGATGTGCGACCATAATGTTTGGATTTCCACCTTTCACTCGATGTGCGTGCGTATTCTTCGCCAAGAAATCGATTTTTTGGATGGCTACGACAAAAATTTCACCATAATTGCCGAAAACGACCGCGACAAAATCATAAAAGAGATTGTTAAGGAATTGGAACTAGGCGATGACGATGTGGCTAAAATCGAACATCATATCGACAACATTAAAAACAAGGGGCTTGACATTGAGGAGTATTTTTTGTCGCTGATGCGATATGGCAACGAACGGGCGCTGAAGGAATATATGCGCGCGGTGTTTATGTATGAAGAGCGCCTCAAAAAGAACAACAGTTTGGATTTTGACGACCTCTTAAACAAAACCCTCTTTCTTTTTCAAAACTACGGCGAGGTGCTAAGTCGCTATGCCAACCGCTTTCAGTATGTTTTGGTCGACGAGTTTCAAGACACAAACTTGGTGCAATATAAACTTGTTAAACTTTTGGTGTCGGTGCATAAAAACCTCTTTGTTGTGGGCGATGAGGACCAGTGCATATACTCGTGGCGCGGTGCCAATTTTCACAATATTTTCAACCTAAAAAACGATTTTGATAACGTGAAGGTGTTTAAATTAGAGCAGAATTATCGCTCGTCGAAGAACATTTTGAGCCTTGCAAATAATGTTATTTCGAACAACAAAGAGCGCCTTGAAAAAAGACTTTGGACGGAAAAAGACGATGGGCTTCCGCCTGTTGTTTATTCCGCGTTTGATGAGCGCGATGAGGCACTTTTTGTGGCGACGGAGATTGAAAAATTACGCGAAGAGGGATATAAACTGAGTGATTTTGCGGTGCTTATGCGAATAAACGCACTTTCGCGCCCGATTGAAGAGGGGCTTTTGGCGTATAATATTCCATATAAGGTCTACGGCGGGCTGAAGTTTTTTGAACGCGCAGAGATTAAGATTTTGCTTGCCTATCTCTCCATTTTTGTCAATAAAAAGGACGAAATTTCGCTTTTAAAAGTTATTAATTTCCCACGACGCGGGGTCGGCGATGTGGCGATTAACACACTTAAACTTGAGGCTGAGGACGGAATTTTGAACTATATTTTAAGCGAAAAATTTAAGTGTCATAAACTATATAAAAAACTTGAGAATTTTGTCGAAAATTATCGAAAATTAGATAAGGAGCGCGAGAATTTGTCGCTCTATGATTTCGCAAAAAGGGTGATAAAAGATTTCAAAATTGACCTCGAATACGCGGGCAAGGACGAGGAAAACATCAACAAATCGCGCAATATCGACAGTTTTTTGGCGTCAATTAAGGAGTTTGAGGCGGAAAATGAGGGTGCGACGCTCGCTGATTACCTTTCAGGTGTGATGCTTAAAAGCGACCAAGATGATATGGAGGGCGACGGCTATGTCAGTCTTTCCACCGTCCACGCGGTTAAAGGGCTTGAATTTCGCGTCGTGTTTGTGGTTGGGCTTGAAGAGGGCATTTTTCCACTCTCGCGCGCAATGAATTTACCAAGCGAAATGGAGGAAGAAAGGCGACTTATGTATGTGGCAATCACGCGCGCCGAAGAAAAAATCTATCTCATTCACGCCACGAAGCGGTTTATGTATGGCAAGTCAAACTACGAAACGGAAAGCCAATTTTTAAAGGAACTTAACATCGTTGAAAAAAACTTACCAAAGCCAAAAGAGAAGAAGAAAAAGGAAGATAAAGCGCAAGAGTTCTTCGATTCGGGCTTAAAAGTTGGCGACAAGGTTATTCATCCTCGCTTTGGTGAGGGCGAGATGTTGGATATTTCCGCCGACGGTATGGTTGGCAAGATTGACTTTTCAGGGAACGTGAAAGAACTTATGCTAAATATGGCGAAATTAGAAAAAATGGAGGATTAAAATGGGAATGGACAAATTGGAACGTATGAAATTTTTGGTGGATGAGGTTAATAAGCACAACAAATATTACTACGACCTCGACGCACCAACAATTTCCGATAAGGAATACGATGCGCTATACTACGAACTTGTCGATTTGGAAAAGGAAACGGGTGTGATTTTACCAAATTCGCCAACTCAAAGGGTGGGCGGAAGCGCGCTTGATAAGTTTGAAAAGAAGAAGCACGACGTTCGGCTTTACTCAATGAATAAGGTGCGCTCATTTGGCGATTTGAAAAAGTTTATGAGCGATATGGCAGAGTTTCAAAGCAATCCAACATTCAGTTTGGAGTATAAATTTGACGGGCTGACCATTGTTGTTGAGTATGAAAACGGGCTTTTTAAAAGCGCCACAACAAGAGGAAATGGCGAGGTTGGCGAAGTGGTCACCGAGCAGGTGCGAACCATCAAAAGCGTCCCGCTGTCCGTTCCTTTTAAAGGCAAACTTTTGGTGCGAGGCGAGGGTATGATGACAATGCGCGCATTTAACCGCTATAATAAAAACGCCGTTGAGCCTCTTAAAAATCCGCGAAATGGCGTGGCGGGCGCGATAAGAAATTTGGACCCAAAAGAAACCGCTAAGCGCCAACTTGACTTCTTTTGCTATGAAGTTCTCTACGCCGAAAACAAAAATTTTTCTTCGCAGGTTGATATGCATAACTTTTTGAAGGAAAACCACTTTTTGACGGGGGATTATTTTAAGGTTGTGAAAACCGCCGAGGAGGCAGAAGAGGAAATCGAAAAGGTGGATAAGGTTAAGGATAAACTTGACGTTATGATTGACGGTATGGTGATTAAACTTAACGAAACGGCGCACCGCGAAGAGATTGGCTACACCAACAAATTCCCAAAATGGGCGATGGCGTTTAAGTTTGAGGCGCTTGAAACCTCCACAATTTTAAAGGACGTCGTTTGGCAGGTGGGGCGAACGGGAAAGGTTACGCCAACCGCGATTTTGGAGCCGGTTGAACTTGCGGGCGCGAATATATCGCGAGCAACTCTTAACAACATCGAGGACATCCGCAAAAAGGGCGTTATGATTAACTCACGCATCTTTATTCGTCGCTCGAACGAGGTTATCCCAGAAGTTTTGGGGCTTGCTGAAAAATACGACAATTCAAAGGAGATTGTTGAGCCATCTTTTTGCCCGTGCTGTGGCGAAAAACTTGTGAAGAAAGGTCCTCTTCTTTACTGCAAAAATCGCGACGGCTGTGTGGAACAAATAATTTCGCGTCTCACTCATTTTGTCAGCCGTGAGGCGATGAATATTGAGGGGCTGAACGAAAAATCGCTGGAAAAATTCCACCTTGACCTTGGCGTCAATGAGTTTTCCGACCTCTTTAAATTGAGCGCCGAGCAACTTATGACGTTAGAAAAATTTAAGGAGAAAAAGGCGACAAACATTGTGTCATCCATTCAAAAGGCAAAGGAGGTGGAACTTTACCGCTTCCTCTATGCGCTTGGCATAAGCGAGGTGGGCATAAAGACGGCGAAGGACATCGCAAAGGAGTTTAAAACGCTGGAAAATATTGAAAAGGCAACCGTCGAAGAACTTGTGCGCGTTGATGATGTTGGCGAGATTATTGCAAAAAATATTGTGGAATATTTCGCCGACGAGGAAAATTTGAAGGAGATTGACAGGCTGTTTTCGCTTGGGGTTAGCATTTTGGATAATGAAAGCGTCGCGCTGTCGAATAAACTTGAGGGGCTAACTTTCGTGCTGACAGGCACCCTTCCGCATTACTCTCGCCCTGATATGAGCGCGCTCATTGAAAAACACGGCGGGAAGGTTTCGTCGTCAGTTTCAAAAAACACCTCTTTTGTTTTGGCAGGCGAAGAGGCGGGCAGTAAATTGGATAAGGCGAAGGCGCTGGGCGTTAAGATTATTTCGGAGGGCGACATCTTAAAGATGATGGAATAAATGAAAGTGCTATCGGCACGGTTTGAGCATTTGACAAGCGCGCTTGGATTGTTGAGGTGTTTTATGTTTAGCTGTGTTTTTCTAGCAAAAATAGGAAAGATTAGACGTTCGCGGGCGGTGATAGGTAAATTAGCCTTTTGCGCAACAGACGCAGTCTAATATGCGATACCTTAGAAAGTGGCTTCGCCACTACCTTTAAAAATCTTTCATTTTTTATTTGATTTTTTCTATAAATGTTATATAATATATATACAATGAGGAGGGCGTATGGATATCATTACGGTTGACCACTTGACGCAGGACTACGGACACGGCAGAGGTGTGTTTGACGTGAATTTTTCCATACGCGAAGGAGAAGTTTTCGGCTTTTTAGGTCCAAACGGTGCGGGAAAATCGACCACAATCCGCCACATTATGGGCTTTTCGCGTCCGCAAAAGGGTGAGACGAGGGTGTTTAACCTAGAGAGTTTTCATAACTATCACAAAATCCTCTCAAACGTGGGCTATCTGCCAGGCGAAATCGCGCTTCCTGAGGGATTGACAGGCTGGGAATTTATCAAAATGATGGGCGATTTACGTAAAACTAAAGACAAGGAACGGCTCATCTATCTTCTTAAAAAGTTCGACCTCAATCCTGCGGTTGCCACAAAGAGTATGAGTTTGGGCGAAAAGCGTAAACTTGCCATTGTGGTGGCGTTTATGGACGACCCTGAGGTGCTTATTTTAGACGAGCCAACAAGTGGGCTTGACCCAGTTATGCAACAGGTTTTTATTGAATTTATTAAGGAGGAGAAAAAGCGCGGAAAAACCATTTTGCTCTCTTCGCATATGTTCAATGAGGTTGAAGCGACTTGTGATAGAATTGCCATAATTAAGGACGGAAGAATCGTCACAATCTTCAACACAAATTTCATTAAGCATAACGAAAACAAGGTTTATGATGTGAGATTTGAAAGCGAGAAAGATTTGGATGAATTTATAAAGAATTTCCCAAAAGCCAAAATGAAGGACGATTTGGTGAAAAAATTTGGCGTGAAGGATGTTTTTAAGAAAAAATTATCCGTCCACGTTGCGGTGAATGACAGCGAGGTGAACGATTTTGTTGCCGAGATTGCAAAGTATAAAATCAAATCGTTTGCCGAACTTAAATTGACGCTTGAGGACTATTTTATGACCTTTTATAAGGAGGATAAAAACTATGGAGGTATGCTGTGGAAGAAGTGATTAAGGCAGAACACCTCACAAAGGACTACGGTGGCGGGCGCGGTATTTTCGATGTCAGTTTTTTTGTGAAAAAGGGTGAAACTTTCGGCTTTGTCGGCACGAACGGGAGCGGTAAAACCACCACAATCCGCCACATAATGGGCTTCATTAAGCCAAAGCGCGGGCAGGTTTTTGTGCAAGGGTTGGACGCGTGGAAAGATTCGTGCAAAATTAAGGAAAATGTGGCATACATTCCTGGCGAGATTGCCTTCCCAGACCTCTCAACGGGAATTGAATTTTTAAAGGCGCAAGCGGAACTTTTAAAACTTAATGATATGTCGCGCGCGGACGAACTTGTGAAACGCCTTCAACTTGACCCGTCGGCAAATTTGAAGAGGATGAGTAAGGGTATGAAGCAAAAAACGGCAATCGTTGCGGCACTTATGGCGGATAAGGACATCCTCATTTTGGACGAACCAACCACGGGGCTTGACCCACTTATGCGCGAAACTTTTTTGGAACTAATACTTGAAGAGAAAAAGCGCGGAAAGACCATTCTTATGAGCAGTCAAATGTTCGACGAACTTGAAACCACTTGCGACCGAGTGGCGCTCATATATGAGGGAAAGATTATTGATATTGCCGACGTCAACGCGCTGAAAAATTCCACAATAAAATCCTTTAAAATCGAATTTTTAAACAAGGAAGATTATCAAAAATTTAAGAAACTTAAATATAAAATTGTGCGCGACCAAGAAAAATATTTCCAAGTGACTGTGGAAATTGACGACGGCGAGATTAACAAACTTTTTCGGTCGCTTAAAAACTATAAGTTGAAGTTTATTGCAGAAGTTAAGTATAACCTTGAAAAGCACTTCAAAAAGGTGCTTGAAAAAGAGTTGAAAGGAGGGCAAAATGTTTAGTAAGGCGCTTTTTAAACAGTCTATGAAGGCAAACTGGGTGAAGTGGCTGTGCGTCACCGTGGCAACGTGCGTTATGCTTGCCATTGTCATCATCGTGCTTGGAAGTTTGGCGATTAATGACATACGCGATTCGCTTAAAGGTGTGTTCACCGAGGCAGGCCAGGAAGGCTTTTTAAAGGAAAACACCGTTGACAGTTATGACGCTTACAATCTTTCGGTGACGTTTGCGCATAATATCAACGACCCTCAAACTTTTGGTGCGTTGGGAGGGATGTATGGAACCCTGGTTAAAGATTACGCGGACGCCGTTGACGCTTTGGAAAATCCTACCGACGCCGAGAAAGATGCGCTCAAAAGTGAGGTAAGTTTGAGCCTTTCGTCGAAGTATGCACCGCTTGTGTCTCTTATGGGAATGGATATGACGGAGGAAGAACTTGCGCAATTTTTCTATATCCTCTTTATGGTGCGTGACGACAATCCAACCTTTACTTTGCCAAACCCAGCCGATTATGTTGATGACACGTATACCAACGGCGCGGATAACCCAGCATATCAACTTGCATATGCAGAGGCTCTTAATGAGTTAAAAGACGCATTAAAAGAAAATTTTGTTGAATATGCGGGGATGACGGCATATGAACTATATATCGAAAAGGGCGAAGAAGAGGCGGTTGCAAGCGAGTATGCCAAGCAAGCAGAAAAACTCACAAACGACGCATTTTCGTCCTATGCTGAGAAGGCAAGTGCTGACGACTTTGTTTATGACGAGGAAATGTTTAAGGAAGAGGCAAAGGCGTATGTTATCAATATGATATACGAAGAGGCGCGCGCTAAGTATCTTCCAAACGGCGAGGAGAATGCCACGGAAGAGGAACTTAACACCGCGGAGCAATACGGCGTTGTTGCAAAGGTTTTGGCTAACACCGCGCTTAGCACCTACGAACTTTGGCTTGACGAATATTCTAACACCGAAAAATACCCAGACCTAACACAAGCCGAAATTAAGGACAAGGCACGAAGTGAGGCGGTGGAGAGTATAACCGACCAAATTCCGCCTGATGTTGGTGAGGCACTTGAAGAACTTGGCAATATGGATATCTATGGGCTTATTATCGGCTCGATTTTCTACCGTATCGCGGGGCTTTTGCTTCCACTCGTGTTTGTGATAATGGTGGCAAACGGCTTGCTGGCTGGGCAAGTGGATTCCGGCTCGATGGCATACGTTCTTTCCACTCCAACCAAAAGGCGCACGGTGGCAGTGACGCAAATGGCTTACCTTATGCTCTCACTTTTTGCAATGTTCCTCTTGGTGACAATCACAAGCGTTATTTCCATTTGGGTGGTGGGCGGAAATAATTTCGCCATAAACTTCGCGGAGATTTGCTTCTTTAATTTGGGCGCATTCTTAACCGCTTTCGCTTTTGCGGGCTATTGTTTTATGTGCTCGGCAATCTTCAACCGCTCGAAATACTCAATGTCGATTGGTGGCGGGCTTTCAATCTTTATGCTGGTATGCACAATTTTGGGGCTTTTCGGTTCGAATGTTGTGCCGTCCGCAATGAGGATTGACGCAATGAATGTGTTTAACTATTTCTCCATTATCTCACTCTTCGACACCGTTTCCATACTCGAAGGCGCCATTGCTTTTGCGTGGAAGTTCGCAATCTTGGTGGGTATCTCCATTGTGACTTTCATTATTGGTGTGTTTAGGTTCGAAAAGAAAGACCTTCCACTGTGATGATTAAAAATTGACGATATCAGCGAGAAAAACTCAACGAATTTCTTCATACCATATTGTAAATTTCATTAAAAAAGAACTCCACATCTAGTGGAGTTTTTTATTTTTGACATTAGTTTGTGGCGCATTAAAATCACCATAAACGACCATTCTTCGGGGTTGTCTAAGAATGCCCGCGTGCTTGGGTAAGTGAGGTGTTTAAAGTTTAGCCGTGTTTAGTTGGCGGTAAGAGGAAAGATTAGACATTCGCGGGCGGGTAATATAGGTGATTTTACGCTTAAATCTCTGGGATGAAGTTTTCAAAAATAATGTTATCGCAATGCTTCACAACTTTTAAATAATCTTCCTTACTGCGCACAGTCCACGCAAGCAGTGGCAAATTTTTATATTTTTTCACAAAGCGGTTCGGGAGGGTGGTTGCGTCGTAAGAATTGAAGTGTGGCTCGCTTATGTTCTTATTGAATGCCATACGTTTCAGCAAAAATTTCTTGAAATATGCGAGTTTTTCGCCTTTGAAATAGCCAGAAAGTTGACCGCGAAGAATGCTTGGCGCGTGATGCTTAAAGTAGTTCAACGAAAACGGATTGAACGACTGCACCGCAAATTCGCCCTTATAATCTTTCAAAAGGTCGATAACTTTTTGCTCCAACTTTCCCACCTTAAATTGATTTTTAATCTCAATTAAAAGGGGAGTTTTACCGTCAACAAGGGCAAGCACCTCTTCGAAAGTTGGGATATGCTCTTTCGTTCCGCCTAATGAGAGAACTTTCAAATCTTCTTTGTTTAAAAACTTCAAATAGCCATCGTTGCCTGTCATACGCGACAAACTTTCGTCGTGGAAAACAACAACGGTTTCGTCGGCAAGCAGTTGCACGTCAAGTTCGATTGCGTAACCACTTTCGCACGCTCTTTGGAAAGCGCCAAGTGAATTTTCCGGGTGTGTTTTATCGTGCAAACCTCTGTGAGCGATTGGCGTTTCCACCAGCCAAGACTTGAAAATATCTTCCATTTTTTCTCCTAAAATATGATTATGTTATGTCTTATTTAGTTATATAATAATAAATAATGTGAAAAAAGTCAATTTTTTTCGGCAATTTTTTTAAGCAGTGTATTGTTTTTAAGCACGATTGATTTAAGCAATAAAGCGTAACACGCAATACATCAAAATGTGGCTTCGCCACCAAGCGCCATTGATTTAGCGATAGGGCGCAATGCGCGAAACATCAAAATGTGGCTTTGCCACTGAGGAATTGTTAGACATACGCGGGTGGTGGCTACGACGAGATTCTTCGCTCCGCTCAGAATGACAAATTAATCAATAGTCTTAACAGCATAAGTGTTGTGGCACGCTAAGCAACTTTAAACATACCAATTACGCGGTAGACTATTGTTGAGTGCCGAGGCTTTTTAGCGTTTTTATGCGCTGTTCTGCGTCGGTTTTACTCTTTGCAAGCATTTTTTCCGCATCCTCTTTCTTCATTTCTTTGAGGGCGGAATAGCGCGATTCACCGCTTAAAAACTCTTCATATTTCTCAAAATCGGCGGAGGAGTCGATATGCACGACGCCTTCGTTTGGATTATATCTAACAAGTTGCCAATAACCCGACGCAACCGCTTTTTTCATCTCATCCATAGTGGTTGACATATCAAAGCCGTGGTTCACACAAGGGGAGTAGGCGACGATTATGCTCGGCCCATCGAACGCCTCAGCCTCTTTGAACGCCTTAATACACTGCGCCATATCAGCGCCCAAACTAACGCTTGCCACATAGCAATTTTTGGAAGCAATCGCCAGCGCAACCAAATCTTTCTTCTTGGTTTTCTTGCCAGCGCTTGCAAATTTAACCATTGCTCCGCGCGGGGTGGACTTACTTGCCTGTCCGCCAGTGTTGGAGTAAACTTCGGTGTCTAAAACCAAGATGTTGACGTTTTCATTACTGTTTAAAACGTGGTCGAGTCCGCCGTAGCCAATGTCATATGCCCAGCCGTCACCACCGATAATCCAAACGCTCTCGTTGCCGTTTAGATATTTTGTGCCCAACTTCATTCCAAGCCCGAACTCCGCATTGTCCTCAAACAGGCTGTTTGCCCACGCTGGTCCTCTGCCGTTTTCATCCTTAAAATACGGACAGGACGGGAAGGAACCGCCGTAAATACTCGAACAGCCCGTTGCGTTTGCGATAATCATTTTCTCGCCAAAAAGCATTGTTGCGAGTTTAATATATGGCGTTTCACCACAGCCTCCGCACGCGCCAGAGAAGCCGAAATAGCAGTCCTTAAACTGCAAACCTTTTGGGAAATCGGTGGAAAATGGGGTGGTTTTTTCGGTTTTAAGCGTTTTTGCGAGGGCGTAATTTTTCTTTTCTTCCTCCAAAATCTCGTTTGCAGGCGTCATCACAAGTGCCTTGTTTTTACTTGGGCAGACATTTGCACAAACTCCGCAACCTGTGCAATCTTCGGGCGAAACTTGTATGCGGTAAAGATAGCCGTTCATACCAAACGCCTTTGCAAATTCCAACTCTTCCAAAGTTTCCGCCTTAACAAGCACGGCTTTAATGGCGTTGTGCGGGCAGGCGATAACACATTGCCCACATTGAATGCAGTTAGCGGGCAGATATTTTGGGAGGTGACTGGCGATTCCGCGCTTTTCAAAATCGGCGGTGCCTTGCGGAACAACACCTCGCTCGTCGAACTTGGAAACAGGAATATCGTCACCTTTTAGGCGCTCAATCTTACTCATTATTTCGCCGTAAAACTCATCATTTATATTTTTGCGCGTCAAATCGCTTCCAGTAGGCGTCAGTTTTTTAACATCGACCTCTTCAATTTTTTCAACGGCGAGAGCCATTGCGGTGAGGTTATTTTTCACCACCTTTTTACCTTTTTTGCCATAGGTGAGTTCAACATATTTTTGAATTTCAGCGTATGCAACATCGAAATCAATTATCTTTGCAACCTTAAAAAGTGCGGTTTGCATAATGATGTTGATTTTGTTTTTAAGCCCCGCTTCTTCAGCAATTTTTTGCGCGTTGATAACATAAACTTTGGCGTTCTTTTCCTTTAAAATTTTCTTGTAAAGCGCTGGCAAAACTTTATCCACCTCTTCAGCCGAAAAGATGGTGTTAAAAAGCACAATGCCATTCTCTTTTAGCCCTTCAAGACAATTATAGCGATGCACAAAAGAGAAGTTGTTGATGGTGATGATGTCGGCGTCCTTAACAAGGTAGGTCGCCTTAATTGGGCTGTCGCTGACGCGTATGTGCGACTTTGTTAGACTGCCCGACTTCTTGCTGTCATATTCAAAATATCCCTGCACATACTTATCCAATTCTTCGCCTAAAATCTTAATCGTGCTTTTGCTTGCCGAAACCGTGCCGTCGGAGCCAAGCCCGTAGAACTTCATTTGGAAATTTTTGGTTTTTGGCGCGTAGTCAACTTCTTTAAGCGAAGAGAAATTAACATCATCTGTGATGCCAACAGTGAAATCGTCTTTCATATCCTTAAAATTTTCAATGACGGAAGCAACCATTGACGGGGTGAAGTCCTTTCCGCCAAGTCCGTAGCGTCCGCCAGCCACTGACAACGAACCTTTAAGCGCATTCGAAACGTCGAGGTAGAGCGGGTCACGCGCACCAAATTCGCGCGTTCGGTCGAGCGTTATAACCTTTTTAACGCTTTTTGGGAGAATCATTTTGAGCGCGTCATACAAAAACGGGCGGTATAGATGGACCTTTAAAAGGGCGGTGTTCTCAAAAGTTTTGTCAAGCAAAACCTCCTCAACGCATTCCGCTGATGAGCCCATACACACGATGACATTTTCAGCGTTCTTGCTTCCAACATATTCAAGCGGGGCATATTTCCTGCCAACAACGCGCGCAAAATCATTGAAAATTTCCGTTAATATTTCTGCAACATTCTCATATGAGGACGCGCTTTTTTCTCTGTTTTGGAAGAATACATCTGGGTTTTGCGAGGAGCCTTTTTGGTATGGTGACTTACTTGTCATCGCGCTTTGTTTGAATCTCTTAATATCCTCGGTTGGCAAAAGTGCTTTAATTTCGTCGTCGGTGATGATGTTTATTTTTTGTATTTCGTGCGATGTTCGAAATCCGTCAAAAAAGTGAACGACGGGCAAGGAAGTTTTGAGGGCAAGAATGTGCGCGATGAGTGCAAAATCGTGCGCCTCTTGCACGGAGTTTGAGCATAAAAGTATCGCGCCAGTTTGTCGCACTGCCATAACATCGCTGTGGTCGCCGAATATGGAGAGGGCGTGGGTGGCAACAGTGCGCGCGGCGATATGAAGAACGGCTGGGAGATGCTCGCCTGCCATTTTGTATAGGTTAGGAATCATCAAAAGTAGCCCTTGGCTTGAAGTGAAAGTGGTGGAAAGTGCGCCAGTTGATAAACTTCCGTGAAGCGCACCGCTCGCTCCACCTTCCGATTGCATCTCAACGAGAGTTGGAAGGGTGCCAAAAATATTCTTTTTTCCTTTTGCGAGTTCGCCGTCGCAGTATTCCGCCATTGGCGAGGATGGGGTGATTGGATAGATTGGGATGACCTCTGCAAGTTTATAGGCAATCATACCGACAGCCGTGTTTCCGTCTATTGTTTTTTTCATAATTTCTCCTTTTAAACAATTTTAAAATCTTACAACTTTTTTGTCAAATATTTATGAGGGAAAAGCAAAAATTTGTGCGCAATTTTCTAGTTTTTGGAAGTTTCTAAGATTTTTAAATTTAATTGATTTCAATTTGCCAGCATTTTAATGCTTTATCTTTAATGTCTTGTTTTTCCTAAAACAAACAATTCGCTTTATCTTTGAGGTCTTGCTTTTTCTTAAATAAACAATTCACATTTAAAAAGTGTTTTTCTAAAGTTTTGCAAAAAATATAGACAAAATTATGCTGGGGCTATATAATAGGAATATGGAAAGAAATATTTTAATTTTGGTTGAGTATAACGGAGCAAATTTTTTCGGCTGGCAAAAACAAAAATCTAAGCGCACTGTGCAGGGAGTTTTAGAGGAAAAAATTGCGCTTTTGACGGGTGAGGAGGTTAGTTTGGAGGGGAGTGGGCGCACCGATAAAGGCGTTCACGCGCTGGGGCAGGTTGCAACATTTTCAACGCACTCGCCAATACCTCTTCAAAACTTCAAAGTTGCGCTAAACAAGTTGCTTCCGCAGGATGTTGTGGTGAAAAAAGTGGGTTTGGCACCTGTTGATTTTCACCCTAGGTTTTCTGCTAAGCGCAAGACATATGTTTATGTTGTTGACACAAGAAAAACGAGGCGCGCCATTGACTACGACCGCGTGACATATTATCCTTATAAAATCAACTTTGAAAGAATGCAAAGCGCAAGCAATATCTTCATTGGGCGACATAATTTCAAGGCTTTTTGCGCGTCCAATGCCACGGTGAAAACCCACGAAAGGGAGATTTTTGACCTTAAAATTAGAAAGAGCGCCAGTCGCATTCTTTTTGAAATCACAGGCGACGGCTTCCTATATAATATGGTTCGAATTATCGTTGGCACTCTTCTTCAAATAGATAAAATCGGCGAGGAAAATATCAATATGGCGCTCAAAACAGGTGACCGCAGTTTGGTTGGGAAAACTATGCCACCAAACGGACTTTATCTAAAAAAAGTGGAATATGTGTAAATGTTCATTAGGGGTATTGCAATTTCACAAAAAGTGTGATAAAATTAAAAACGAAGGAGTGAATTTATGAAAGCAAAAATGTTTTTAGATGGACGAAAATATGTGGATAAGTTTGGCAACGAGGGCAATAATATGTTCGTTGATGATGTTACGCGAGAATATCTTGCTGTCAACTTTGTGAGTATGGACGACAAGGTGCTTACCGACGATTATGACACGCAAACTTGCGAAGAGATGATTAAAATTTGCCCAGAAATTTTCCTAGTATTACCAAAAAAAATCGCGCAAAACAAGGTGGAGATGTTGAGGCTATATAACGTCGCTTCAAAGAGCGTTTTTAACTATTTAACAACCTTGGAAGAGAAAGATGAAAGGTATAAAGACAACGAACTTTGGCTTAGAGAGGTGACTCGCGTTGGCGAAATTGAAGATATTGGAATTAGGGCAAAAAAGAAGGAATATCTTGCCAAAATCAATGCGCGCGAAGGCATTAATAAATAAAACGGCTTAAACTTAATTCTACGTAATTTTTTAGTTAATGCACAAGATATAGTGTAGTATGCAATGCATAATACCACCATATCTTGTTTTTTTTAAAATTAAATTTAATGATAAAAAATATTTGTTTTAAAAGGCTTGGTTTAAAAAAATTAGAGAAATTTATTAATTTTTTATACGAATGTTATTTAATGATAGTAAAGTTTAAGGAAATTTGAATTATTGTGAAAACCTATTATTGGATTGTAAACTTATTATAGGATTGTAAACTTATTATAGGATTGTAAACTTATTATAGGATTTTGAAAACTTATTATAGGAATTATTGCGAAAATTTGATAAGGCTTGCGTAAAAATTTTTATGGAAAATTAATTTGGTTTGCGTAAATATTTTGTGAATATCTAAGAAAATTTAGTTTGAAAGCATTAAAATGGAATTTTTATGTAAACTAATTTTATGCGCACAAAATTGCTTATTTATATCATTGTTTTTTCGCTATCGGCAGGGTTGTTTGCCTGTCTATTTCCTTATCCTATTTTTTCGAACTACACCAACATAACCGAAAAAAATGCAATTGAAATTAATAACTTAAGAGAGAACGAAATTGCGCTGGAATTTGACGATGAAATCAAAGTTCTGTGCATTGATTGGGAAACGGCAAACGCAATTTTGAAGAATTTTACGCCCTTTCGTATTATTGATATTAAGTCGGGTATTTGCATTTTTGTTGAGCGGGTGGGCGGTAAAAATCACGCTGACATTGAAACGATTGACCAAAATAACACGATGCTTCTTGCTGAAATCTATGACGGAGTGCCGTCGTGGGAGCGTCGCCCCGTATTTGTTGAATATGGCGAAAATGTTTTCTTTTGCGCGTCGCTTGCTGGCTTTCCTCACGGCGAGAACAAGGGCGAAAATGACCTCGGCGGGCATCTTTGCTTACATTTTAAAGGTTCGAAAACGCACGGAACACAAAGCGTTGACGACGCTCATCAAAGGTGCATAAGGTATGCTTATAAACATCGAAACGAAATCTATAGCCTCATTTGAATTTAATTCGTAAACATTCAAAAATACACTTCGACTTTTGGCTGTGTTTTAGGGAAGTAAATAGTTGTGATTGTAATTTAACTTATACCGCGGTGATACCGCTAAATGTCATTCTGAGCAAGAAGCAATGCGACGCCAGCGAAGAATCTCGTCGTAGATATTGCTTTCAAAGATTTTACAATTACCTCTTAAAAAGAATTTATTTCAATATGTATTTTAAGAATATGCATACTTGGATTATTAATAGAGCTTTTGTTTTAAGTAAGGCGTCTTTTTTTCGCGGTTGTAACATAAACATTTTTTATGCGCAAGGTGCTTTTAACTGTGTTTTTATTGTTCGGCACCATCGTTGGGTCGGGCTTTTCAAGTGGCAAGGAAATTCTTGTTTTTTTCACGCGGTTTGGCGCGCTTTCCTATTTATATATCTTCTTAGCGTCGGCGCTGTTTTTCCTCCTTTTTTACCTCTTTTTATCTAAGGGGAAATTTGTGATAGAGCGATTGGAGAAACTTAAAATTGTCAACATAATTTTGATTTTTATTTCAATAGTTTTCACCTCGTCAATGTTTGCGGGGCTTAAAAGTTTGTTTAAATTTTCGAATTCAGTTATGTATGTTTTGCTTTGCGCGGGACTTCTTCTCATCACATTCTTCATCACGCTTAAAGGAATTAATGCGCTCGAAAAAGTGACTTTTTTTCTTATGCCGATTTGTGTTTTTGTCTTTCTCATTGTGCTTTTTTATGCGTCCTTTCAGCAAGTGGAAATTTCAGAGTTAAGTATGGCGCCACTCGGTTGTTTTTACAGCCCGCTCTATGTTGCGCTAAACTTTTCAACAAGCACATTCATTGTCAGTCGCGCAGGTGTGGGGTTAAACAAAAAGCAAGTGTTTTGGGTGAGTTTTTTAACGTCGTTTTTGCTTTTGGTGTTTCTAATTTTTGCAAATTTTGTGCTAATCTCGCACGCCAACAGTTATGACGCTGATATGCCTTTTTTGTTCCTCTGCCAAAACAATTTTCTCTTCTTTCTCCTTTGCTATTCGGTGATTTTGATTGGATGCATAACCACACTTTTTTCGCTTTGTTTAACGATTAAATCGTCAGTTGACGGGCTTAGTAAAAATGATTTTTGGGGAGCATTTTTTGCCATAATTTTGCCGTTTCTTATAAGCGAAATTGGGTTTTCACTTATTGTTTCCAACCTCTATCCGCTCGCGTCGGTGCTTGGCATATGCGAACTTTTCTTCTTTTTATTTTCCTTTAAAAAGAAAAAGATTATTGAAAAACCAAAATAAATTGATAAACCTTGAAATGAAAGCGAAATTAATCTGTAATCTTGAAATGAAATCAAAATTAATTGATAAACTTTGAAATAAAATCAAAATTAATCTATAGCCTTGAAATGAAAGCGAAATTAATCTGTAATCTTGAAATGAGAACAAAATTAATTGCTAAAACTTGAAACGAAAATGAAATTAATTTTTAATCTTTGAAAATTGTTTGCAAATAACTTGAAAGTGTGGTATATTACTCTATGAGGTAAAAATTATGACAAAATCAAAAGTATTTTCGGCAATTTTGCTTGCGCTATTTTTAATTCCAGCGCTCTTCCTTTTGACGGCGTGCGGTGGCGGTGAGCCTGACGAGGTGCGCGTGCAGGGCGTTATGAATGTTCCTGGTGTGACAGCTACGGTTGAGACCAGTGCAAAAAAATCTTTTTTGGCGGAAAACGATTCGGCAGAAAGAGTGCAGTTATTTGGTGAATATGGCGAGTTGACAGAGTTTAATGTTAAGGTGGCGGGCAGTGTTTTAATTGCGGACTGCGAAAAAAATTCCACGCCAATGGACGCCGATGGAAACAAAATTTACGACGACACAACGGCAAGTTACCACACCGACTTTTTCGAACTTCAACTTTTAATACCTGACGAGGCAACGAAGTTTGAAATTGTCAGCAAAAATAAAACGCTTGAAGGCGCAATCGAAAATGTTAAAAACGGCTACGTGGTTATGGATGTTGAGTGGCTTTTGGGCGTCGACGGCGAGTGGGGTTGTCAGGGAAGCGCGGACACTAACGACGGATATTTTTATTACGCTTTTTTAAACGACAACGACGAGGTTGTTAAAAACTTCTTTGTTCACATCACCTATGAGGTTGAATTTACTCAGCAAGAAGAGGCTGAGGCTTAGTGTGAGTTGCGAGATTTAGCCTAGCGCGAGATTTATTATAAGTGTCATTTGGCTGTTAAATGATTTAGTGTAGGTTCGAATTTTAGTGAGTGTTGTGAAATTATTTTTGTAATGCAAACCTTATTGAGGATTTAGTGGGGTTCGAATTTTGAGTGAATATTGTGATGCTTAGCGTCAGTTGCGTTATACAAACTCTAAAAAACATCATTTTAACAATTCTAAAAAATGCTTAGCGTTTATCTTTACGCTAAGTATTTTTTTATGACCAAGCGCGCTTGGATGTGAGGTGCGTTTTGGGTTTAGCCGTGTTTTACTAGCAACAAGAGGATAGAATAGACATACGCGGGCGGGTGCTACGACGAGATTCTTCGCTTCGCTCAGAATGACATTTAGCAGTGTCGCCTTACGTTATGAGTTATGTTACAACTACGCTATCACTTACTAAAGTGTCATGTGTTTGCAGTGTCGCTTATACCGAAGGCAAAGCAGTTATTTGTCATTCTGAGCAAGGAAGCAACGCTGACGCCAGCGAAGAATCTCGTCGAAGAACGGCTTACAAAATTCTAATGATACCACATTAGCTATTGCTGTTTTAACTCCTAGTTTCGATACTTCTTTTCAATAAGGCTGACGATGGCGTATAGAAGATAGGCGAGAATGCAAAGAATGAAGGTGGCGCTCATCACGAGGTCGATTTTGAAAATTTGTCCGCCGTAGACGATAAGATAGCCAAGCCCTGCCTTACTTGTTAAGTATTCACCCATAATGCTACCCACAAAACTCATTCCAACATTGATTTTTAAAACCGAGATAAAGTCTTTCATTGATGCGGGGAGGATGAGTTTCCAAAGAATTTGAAATTTGTTGGCGTTCATACTTTTAAGAAGTAAAATTTTCCCTTCGTCGCAATTTAAAAACGCCGAAAGCATACTCATTGTGGTGATGACGATACATATTAAAACGCACATCAAAATTATCGCGTTTGTGCCAGCACCCACCCAAAGAATGATAATCGGTCCTAAGGCGATTTTTGGCAGAGAATTGAGAACGACGATGTATGGCTCAAACACCTTTCGCACTTTTTCATTCCACCAAAGCCCGACCGCGATGAGGTAGCCTAAGACGGTTGCAATAAGAAAGCCGATGAGGGTTTCATAGAGCGTCACAAAGGTGTGATGAAAAAGCGTGCCAGAAGAAATCATACTTTCAAGTTGTTTTATAATTCTTGACGGGCTGGACACGAAAAATGGGTCGAGCGCTTTGGTGTAAGTTAGAAGTTCCCACAAGCCCAAAAACGCCACTAACACAAAAATTCTAAAAAAAATCACCAAAAACTTATCTTTTTTCAGTTTTTTTACATATTTTTTGTGTGCTAATGAAAAATTAGTTATTTTTTTCTTCATTTGTAAGTTCTCCCCAAATCTTTTCAAAGTATCCACGGAAAGAGTCATCATCTCGCTTTTTGAGTGGCGTTTTGCCCGCTAGGTTTAAGGTAATTTCGTCCTTGACGCGTGCTGGGCGTGAGGATAGGACGATTATTTTATCACTCATTGAAATCGCTTCGGCAATGTCGTGCGTCACCAAAATTGCCGTCTTTTTTTCCTTTTTTATGATGTCGTAAACATCGTCGCAAAGGTTAAGGCGAGTTTGGTAGTCAAGTGCCGAAAACGGCTCGTCAAGTAGAAGCAGTCTAGGCTCCAAAACAAGGGTTCGAATGAGTGCCACGCGCTGTCGCATACCACCACTCAGCGAGGATGGTTTTTTGTTTTTGAAATTGTAGAGGTTGTATTTTTTGAGGAGTTCTTCGGCAAGTTCAAGTTTTTTCTTCACGTCTTCCTTTTTAAGTTCCAGCCCAAGGGTGATGTTTTTCCAAACCGAGCGCCAATCGAAGAGCATATCTCGTTGGAACATATATCCAATTTTTCGCCTGTCGATTTTGGTGGAGCCGTCAAGCATAACTTTGCCAGAACTTGGCGAAAGAAGCCCAGCGATTAGGGAAAGAATTGTGGTTTTGCCACAACCGCTGGGACCAACAATAGAAACGAACTCATTTTCAAGCACGTTGAAACTCAAATTATCGATTGCGAAAATTTCATCATCCTTAGTTTGGTAAAAATAGTTTACGTTTTCGAACTTCAAAATCTCATTCATCTTTTGCCTCTACAATAACATCATATTATCCTTAGAAAAAATTGTGCCGAAAGGCTATATCTATTTTTGTTATAAAAATTAAAAGAGTGTGCCATATAAGCGAAACTAATGTGTTGAAGAAAACTACGCATTGATAAAATTTTAACACCGCAAGTTGTGGTTTGTGACATAAAAACTTGAAATAGCGAAGTTTTGCTTTTAAACTTTAAGCGAAAGTTGCAAAAAAGGAGGTTGTGTGGAGGAGATAAGAAAGGCACTTTTAAAAAAGGCACTCGGCTTTTCCAGCGACGAGGTGGTGGAAGAATACACACTCGACAAAGACGGCAACGAAGTTTTAAATAGGCGCAAGGTGACGAAGAAATATAACCCGCCAGATATCAGCGCCGTTAAGATTTTAATGGAAAAGGAGGGCGTTTTTGACGACGAACTTTCACATATGACTCTTACCGAACTTAAAAAAGAGAAAAAGCGACTTTTGAAATTATTAAAGGAGGAAAAAAGTGAAAGTTGAAAAATGTCGCCATATTGTTAAGTGCGATTCAAGTGGTTGTCGACACCTTGCAAAATATTACATCTCAACTCGCGGGTTTATTCGAAACGAGTTTGCGTTTTGCGAAGAGTGTTTGAAATCGCTCTATGAAGAACTTGCCAAACTTTTCGTGCCAAAGGCAGTGGAGTCGCACTTTAAACCCAACAGAGCGATATCAAGGAGGAAAAATGAAAAGTGATTTGGTTAAAGAGGTTTTAGAAGATTTTGAGCGTCGCGCAATCGAGCGAAAACCGTTTGAAACGCAGTGGAAGTTGAATATGGACTTCTATATGGGCAACCAATTTTCGACGATTGGTTTTGGTGGTATTGTGGAGGATATGGACAGGCAGTATTTTTGGCAAGAGCGAGAGGTTTTCAACCATATCGCACCAAAGGTTGATTTACGCCTTTCCAAACTTTCAGCGATAAGACCGAAACTTTACGTTGTGCCAGCGACGAACGATGAAAAGGATGTTTACACGGCAAAACTTTCCAAAAAAATTTTGGATTCGGTGTCGGCAAAGCATAGCCTTTCCAAGAAGATTAACCAAGCCACAAAGTGGAGCGAACTTTGCGGAACTTGCTTCTATAAGGTGCTTTGGAACCCAAACCTAGGGCAGGTTGTGGCGATTGAGGACAGCGGACGGAAGATTAAAGCGGGCGATGTGGACATTGCCGTTTGCTCGCCGTTTGAAATCTACCCCGATAGCGTCACGGCGGAAAGTTTGGAGGACTGCCAAAGCGTAATTCACGCGAAAGTCTACTCCGCCAAAGAGATTGAAAAGATGTATGGCGTGAGTGTGGAAGGGAAGGACATCAACGTGTTCTCGCTCGACGCCTCGTATTCAACAGGCGGGCTTGGATATAACGGCATTGGCACCAAACTTAATGCGAGCGTGAAGAGGGATGCGAACCTCGTTATCGAAAAATACATCCGTCCAAGTGAGGACGCGCCGAATGGACGGCTTATCATCGTTGCAGGCGACGAGCTTGTTTTTGACGGTGAATTGCCATACGTCAACGGCATCGACGGCAAGCGAGATTTCCCATTTGTGAAGCAGGTTTGTTGTGACGAGGTTGGCTCGTTTTGGGGAAGAAGTTTGATTGAAAGAATGATACCTCTTCAACGGGCATATAACGCGGTTAAAAATCGCAAGCACGAATTTCTTAATAGGCTCACTTTGGGAGTTTTGGCGGTTGAGGATGGCAGTGTGGATGTGGAAAATTTGGAGGATGAAGGTTTAGCGCCTGGGAAAATTTTGGTGTATCGCCAAGGTGCGGACGCGCCAAAATACCTTGCAAACGAAAATTTGCCAACCGCATTTGAAAAGGAAGAGGAAAAACTTTTGGAGGAATTTACCACTTTGTGCGGAATGTCGGAAATGGGCGATTTAACCACCATTTCAGCGTCGGTGAGCGGTGTGGCACTTGAATTACTTTTAGACGAAAACCAAACTCGGCTTTCCTTCACAACCGACAGCATAAAGAGTGCGATTAAAAGTATTGGTAAGCAAATTTTAAGGCTGTATAAGCAGTTTGCCAACATTCCGCGTCTACTTAAAATTGTTGGAGACAATGGTTCGCCAGAGATTTTTTACTTTAAGTCGAGCGATATTTCAAGTGACGACGTTCAGTTTGAAACCGAAAGTGACGGCGCTGAAACCTTAACGCAAAGGCGAAATATGATTTATACGCTCTTAGATAAGGGCATTCTCTATGACGAGAACGGCAAGTTAACTGAAAGCGTTAAAGGGAAGATTTTGGAAATTTTGGGCTTTGGTAATTGGGAGAGCGCCAAAAACTTGCAGGCTCTTCACACTCGTCGGGCGGACAACGAAAACCTTGCACTGTTAGACGGCGAAAAGGTGGATGTTAAAGTGATTGACGATAACAAACTTCACATCGATGAGCATATTGCGTTTATGCTTTCTGGCGAATACGAAAAGAACGCAACCAGCGAGATTGAAAATAACTTTTTGGAGCATATTATGGCTCACAAAAAACTTTTAAAAGAAGGAGAATAAGATGGACGACGAAAAATATTGGGAACAATTCGAAGATTTAACCTTGGACGACGAGGATGGCGCATCGCCTAAGAATGTTGATTTGGTGAGTGAGGTGGAAAGCGCACCAAGCGCACAAGAACAATCGGCGGACTCCCAAAACGAGGAAGAGGCAAAAACCGAAGCGCGGGATGCGGTAAACGAGGAAAAACTAAAAACCGAAGCGCGGGATGCGGTTGGTAAGTTTAAGGACGCGGAAGCGCTTTTGGAGGCATATAACAACCTCGAAAAAGAGTTCACAAAAAAGTGCCAAAGACTATCCGCCTTAGAAAGAGACAAGGCTTTGGAAGATAAGGAAAATGAAGAAAAATTGGACGAAAAACTTTCAAAGTTCCTCTTATCGAACGGCGAGGCAACAAAATATAGCGAAGAACTCAAAGAAAAAGTCAAAAACGATGATAGTCTAAAAAAAATGGACGACCCGTTCTCTTTTGCTTGGGCGGAGATGGTGTTCAACCAAATTCGTGGCAACAAAAGTGACGAGGCTGTCAAAAACTACATTTTGAGCAATGATGACCTCAAAAATGCAGTGATTGAAAACTATGTAAATCAATTAGCGGAAAATAAGTCACCAATCATCATATCGGCGAAGGGGAACAGGGTGGCAGAAGTTGCCACTCAAAAACCTTCGACCTTAGAGGAAGCGAAAAATTTTCTTTTTGACTTACTTTCCTAACAAAAGGAGCAAAAAATGGTAACATTACAAAGTGCGGAAAACGCCTTAAAAAATGTCTATTTGGGCGTTATTTCCAATCAACTTAATTTGGTGGCAAACCCACTTCTTTCAATGATTAAACATTCCACAAGCAACATCTATGGCAAAGAAATTCGAAAGGCAGCGCCAGTTGGTATCAATGGCGGATTTGCTGCGGGTGCTGAGGATGGTAAATTACCAGACCCGCGTTCGACAAAATATGTTCAATTTGTTGCGGAACTTAAAAATCTTTACGGACAGTTGGAAATTTCCGACAAGGCAATTAGAGCGACTTCCAACAACATCACAAGCTTTGTCAACCTTTTAAACGACGAAATGCAACGCCTTATTGAGGCAGGAAACTTCAATCTTGGCAGAATGATTTACGGTATGGGTTCAGGCGAAGTTTTCTCAGTAACTGAGATAAACGAAAGCGAAAAGAGTTTGGTTGTGGATATTCCAGGCAATGTGGTTGAAGGAATGCCGTTAATACTTCGCGGTTACGACGGCACATTCAGCGATGCCGCTGGGGTGTATATGGTTGAGTATGTTGACAAGGCGAACGCAAAGGTTTACCTTGATAAAGCGAACTTCTCATCTTATAAAATCGGCGCTGGCACTAAGGCATACATTCCAAACTCCAAGGATAAGGAAATCACGGGTATTGAGGCGCTTTTCTCTATCAATTCCTATTATGGGCTCAATAAGACTGACTACAAGTGGCTTAATCCATACAAAAGGAATAGCGGAAAGGTTTACATCAGCGACACGCTTATCCAAGAAGGTATCGATGCCGTGGAAATGACATCTGGCTCACGAATTAACTACATCGCAACTGACGTTGGAACGAAAAGGGTTTACCAAGAATACCTTTCGGCTTATCGACGTAACGTTGACATTGCAGAACTTGCGGGTGGATATAAGACGATAACCTATAACGGTATTCCTGTGGTTGGCGAAAAGCACGTTAAGTCAGGTGTTATGTATCTTCTTAACACCAACGATTTCACAATGTATCAACTTTGTGATTGGAAGTGGCTTGAAGATGAGTCGGGCAGAATTTTGCGACAAAATCCTGGATATGCAACTTACACTGCAACGCTTGTTAAATACTGCGAACTTCTTTGCGAAAGACCTTGCGGACAGGGTAAGATTATGCAAATCGCCAAAACTTTGACTCCACCAAGCGACGACTCTAGTGGTAGTGACGCCTAATTATATAGAAAAAAACTATTAAGCTCTTATTAAAATGCGCTTCTTTAAGAAAGGTTATCCTTATGAAACATAAAAGTGAGCAACATAGTAGTAGCAGGAAAAAGCAAAACTAGAAAAGGAAGAACTTAATAATAGTAACCTAAAAGTAAGTTTAATACTGAATAACCTATCTAAGATGCAGTTTTAATAAGATTTACCAACATTAACCACAAAAACTAATTTAATTAGCCGAACTTAACTAAATAAAAGGAAAAAATATGAAAAATTCATTTGAAATTGACAGTGATTGCTTAGATATCGTTAAAAGACTAAAAGAAATCGATAAGGATTACTTCGTTGTTTATAATATTGAGCGTAAAGTTTTCGAACTTCATAATAGAGCGCAGAAGTATAACACCTTTTGCCTCACTTTGCCCTTCGACTCTCTCGACGAGCGCACGCTCTTTCTAACTAAGAAAACGCTGAGCGAGAAGAGGGATGAGTTATTCAAGGAAATTGAAGAGGAAAACGCGAGGAATCTTAAAGTTAAGAGTCACCGAATTTTGAATGAAGCGGAGGCAAGATTGTATGATTGTTAAAGATTTGGTGATTTACACCGCCTTATTTATAGGCGAAAAGGAACTCGCATCAAAGTTGGAGAATAACGATTCTTTGACTGACGGGGAGAATGAGCGGGTGAACACATTAGTCAGGTGTTTTAATCTTGTCAACCAAGAGATAGCATCTGACTATCTCCCTTTTTTACATACTGAAAATATAGATGTTAAAAATTCCATATTAAACTATTCAAATTTGACGAAAAAGGTCATAAATATCTTTGCGCTTAAGGGAAGTTTTGGGCAAAATGTGCGATATAAGGCGTATCCAAACTACATCGAGGTGTTCGGTCACGCTAAAAAAATCACCTATTCCTTTTTGCCGGGCGACCTTGCGCTTAGCGACACTGTGGAACTAAACTGCGGGCTGTCGGCAAGAATTTATGCCTACGGAATGGCGAGCGAGTATCTTCTTTTTGATGGCTTGGGCGAGGACGCGGAAATCTTTGAGGAGCGCTTCAAGGAAAGTTTGTTCGTGCTTGCACGTAAGAAAAGCGAGTTGCGCCTTCCTAAACGGAGATGGTTTTGATTTTTTATAAAAACCTTAAAAAGCACAAAAAGACTGTGGAAAAAAACATCACTTTTTCAGTTTTTGGCGAAGGGGTGGTCTCTAATGAGGACGACTTAATCTCTAAGCCGAACGAATGCAAAACTTTTTATAATTTTTCACCACTTGACGGCGCGCTTAAAACGGGGCTTGGGTTTAAAGTTCTAAATGTGCCAGCAAGCGAGGATGACTTAGAAAATGTGCATCCCTTCGACCTTTCCTCAAAAACGATAACCGAGGTTAGGTCGATTGACTATTTTAGGTATTTGGATATCGACGACGACTGCTATTACTACCACTTGGTGATTAAGGACCAGCGCGACCAAATTTGGACCCTACTTCTTATCGATGTTGCTGATGGCGAGCCGTTGTCGAAGTCCAGCCTTCTTTTTCAAAATATTCTCGCCACCATTCCGTATCGAATTGGCGAGTATGATTGTCTCTTATTTTTCGATTCTAATGGGCTTATCTTTTCGAGCGCCTACACAACGCAAAGATTTGCTGATGTTCCGCCACTACTTTCGCTTGTTGTGCATTATGGTATGGCGTTTGGCATAACGAACACCAATCGCAACGAGCTTATCTATCACCAAAATTTGGACGTGAGAGAGTGGACGGACGATGTGGGTAGTGTGATTGAGTTCTTAGATTCGATGGGCGCGTTCACTAAACTTGCGGTGTTCAACGACTATGTTTACCTCTTCCGCGAGAACGGCATAACCAAAATTTCGGCGTATACCACAAAGGGCGAGTTTTCTTTCACGCACCTCTATCTTTCCACTTCGAAAATTTACGAAAAATCCATTTGCGTTTGTGGCGAGGTTATCTATTTTGTGACCAGAGAGGGGCTGTATTCGTTTAACGGCACAAGTGTGAAGAAAATTTGTGAGGAATATGACCACTTTTTCAAAAACTTAGATAACCAAAATGCGTCCGCTTGCTGTTTGGACGGGAAGTATTATTTGGCAACGAAATGCGACTTTGGCGATGGCGAGGATGTTGGATGCGAGGCGTCCTCTTTTAAAAACAATGCGCTTTTTGAGGTGGATATCGAAACAGGCAAGGTGGATGTTTTGCGCGGGGTGGATATCAACAAAATTATCGCCGTCGACACGCCTTATTTTAGCAAAGTTGTGGCGTGCTTCAATGGTGCGAATGTTGGCAAGATTGGCGAACTTACGCGTAGTGGCAAAATCTTCGATATTTCCACCGAAAAAAGTTGGCGTTCTTTTGTCACGGACTTAGGATATAAAGGAAAGAATAAAAAGGTTAAGGAGATAATCTTAAATAGTAGGTATGCGTGCGAGGTGGAGGTTGTCAGCGATGTCGAAACGAAAACCTATTCCTTTGACGGAAGCGAAAAGGAAGAAAGAAAGAGCGTTTCTGTTAACGGCAAAAATTTTCAATTCGTTTTTAAAACAAATGAAGCAAACTGCCATATTTCAAAACCGATGATTGTGTTCGATGTGATTTCGTGAGATTGATTTACAAATGCTATCTTAAATTTCAAAAGAAAGATTTTTTGTTAAAAAAAGGAGATGGTGTTATGGTAAAACAAATTTTAGAAGGTGGCAAATGGAACTTTGGAAAGAGATAGTAAGCATAGTGATAAGTAATGGCGTGTTTGCAATTTTGTTCGTGTGGTTGTTTCTCTATCAACTTAAAGACTCTTCACGGCGAGAGGCGCAATACATTGAAACGATTGAAAATTTAACCGAAAATTTAAACATTCTAAAAGAGGTGAAGGAGGAGGTTTGTGAAATAAAAGAATTTCTTAGATGTGATGAGGCTGAGGATGAAGAAGTTGTTTGAGCGGATGAAAAGTTACAGTTTTTGGATTTCGTTTTCTGGCGCCCTTGTTCTTTTCATTAATTGTATTGGCAAGATTTTTAACTTTCAAATTGACAATAAGATTGTTGAGGATGTTGTAATGTCGATAGCGGGGCTTTTGGTGGTTTTGGGCTTTATAACAAAAGAAACCAAAAACAGCGCCACTTCAAACGAGAATGATGAAAACTTTGAAAATAAAAACTTGGAAGATAAAAGTTTGAACATTAACAAATTAGACATTGGTTTGAACGATAATAACTTAAATGATACAAATTTGGATGATAAAAGTCTGGGCAATGAAAATTTGGAAGATAAGGGCTCAAACAACAAAAACTTGAATGTGGCAAACCTGGAAGATGAAAGCTTGAATGCAAACTTGAATGATACAAATTTTGACGATAAAAATTTGAGCAATGAAAACTTGAAAGAGGAAAAGTTAAAAGCTGAAAAACGCTTGGACAACGAAAGAACTTCCAGCAATTCGCAAGACGGCTTAGAATCCTATGCGCAAGATGATATGGATAATAAAACATTGGTCGATAAAGACAATTAATAATGGTGGTATAATTAAAAAAGTTTATGCATAAATATACATTAAAAAATAAAAATAGTCGGCAGGAAAAAACTTGCTGACTATTTTTTATTTTATAAACTAGATACAAAATTAATTAAAAAATCAATTTATTTTAAAAAATAATTAAAAAACAAACCTAAAAATACGTTTTTTATTTTTAAAAATTTTTTATTAAAATCAATAAGATTTAAAAATTGATTTAAGAGAGTGAATATTTATACATAAATATGAATATTTAAAACGACGGCGTTCGGCTTATTTTTTCTTAAGGCTAAAGTTTTCGTTCGCTTAAAATCGGTTATGAAATATATTTTAATCGCGCTTTAAACGCTTTAATTTTATCCGCCTGAAATTTAATCATTCGCAAAATGATAGCGATGTCTAAGAATGTTTCAAAAATTATTGATTGATTTACTTGAAAATGATTTGTTGTTTGTGCTAGACTATTCTTAGTTAATAAAATAGTATATTATATTAATGACAAACATAATAACATAGGAATGTAACATAGCAATTCAAAATGCTTTTTAATAACCACAAATGCTGATTTATAATTCCTCACGGCGGTTCCTACAAAATCTACTAGGTTTGTTTGAAACTGTTGACAGCTCTTGAATCATTCTAAGATGGATTACTCACATCACTAATCAAATTTTATTAACTATAACTAAATCATAATTTACCTGCTATTTCTAATAAAACTTAATTTAGGTCTAATGTTTTAAAAGTCGTGTTATTATATCGCAATAGGAGGTGGTATGAAAAAAATTGCTTACACAATTTTGTCAATCTGCGCCATAATTTATATCGGCTTTTTGATTGTCAATGTGTTCATTCAAAAAGCAGGTTGGGCGCCTGATATGGGTGGCTTTCAGGGCGTCTTTAATTTTATTGTCAGCTTTGGCGGGGTGGCAATCATCTTCACTTTTGCGCTCGTCAATTTTGCAGGCAGTCCACTAAAAGTTGCGTTCTTCATCATTCTTATTTTTGTTATTCTTATCTATATCATTGTGCTTGCCTGCCCTAATCAAATTTTTGACTTGTTTAAGTAAGATAAGCGCAATGTTTTAAATTAGACTTGCCACTCATTTTTAACTATCTAGGCATAATTTTTGCTTTTTTTCATAGTTCGCAACAAGTGGTTTTTAAGCGATGTTGGCGAATAATAAAAAAACAAACGATTTAAAAAAACATTAATTTTGCAAAAAAATGTTGTTATTTTTATAAAAAAACTGATAAAAAACCATTTTTTTATCACAAAAGGAGAATTTATGGAAAAATTTTTGATTGTTGATGGTAACAGTTTGGCTAACCGTGCCTATTATGCTATGCCATATCTCACAAACGCGGTTGGTGAGCCGTCGGGTGCGGTGTTCGGCTTTGCAAACATCCTTGTTAAACTTATTGTTGAGCAAAAGCCCGACTACATTGCTGTCGCGTTTGACCACGCGCGCAAAACTTTTCGCAATCAAATATACGCAGATTATAAAGGCACGCGAAAGGAAACTCCGCAAGACTTAATCAAACAATTTCCTATTATTAAAGATATGTTAGCGCTGATGGGAATTAAGGTTTTGGAGTTTGACGGGATTGAGGCGGACGATATCATCGGCACGCTTTCCGTCCACTCGCAAAATGAAAACATCCTTCTTTCTGGTGATAGAGATTTGTTGCAACTTGTTAGTGACAACACGGTTGTGTGGCTAACTAAAAAGGGCGTCACTGAAATTGAGGTGATGGATAGAGGTGCGATTAAAAATAAGTTCAATTTTGAGCCGAGTGGTGTTATTGAATTGAAGGCGCTGATGGGCGATTCGTCTGACAACATCCCTGGGGTTGCTGGCGTTGGCGAAAAAACTGCGCTTTCGCTGTTAGATAAATTTCGCACGCTTGACGGGGTGTATGCGCATATCGACGAGGTGACTGGTAAACTTAAAGACAAACTTATTGCTGGCAAGGAGAGCGCATATCTATCAAAAACGCTTGCGACAATTAAAACCGATTGTGATATCGACGTGAATTTTGAAGAGTTTAAATACGTCTTTCCATTTAGCGAGAGGGTGAGAGAGTTTTTTGAAAAAATGAATTTTAATTCCTTCTTAAAGCGCGCTGAACTTTTTGGCGAGGTGCCTAAAAAAGAAGAGGCATTAAGTGAGGTTTTGATTGATAATATTAGCGTCGTTTCAAATCTCATAGACGAGATTGACGATGAGTTTGCCTATAGTTTAGAGGAACTTAAATTTGCCTCAAAAAAGCATTTATATTTTCTTAAAAAAGACCTAGATTTATTCTCTTCGAATGTTGACGAGGGTGAAGTTATTAAAATGCTGAAAAATGTTTTTGAAAATGAAAAAATCGTAAAAATCACAAAAAATGCGAAAAAAGATATAAAAATTTTAAAAAAATACGGTATTTTTCTAAAAAATTGCTTTGATATTGAAATTGCGCGCTATGTTTGCTTTTCCTCTTTTAATAAAAATGACGAGAAAAATGTTGGCGAATATTTTAAATATAGGAAAGATTTTGAGAAGGAAATTAAGGCAAAAAATGTCGACTTTGTTTACTATAATATTGAACTTCCACTTGTTAAAGTTTTGGCTGATATGGAGGAAAAAGGTTTTAAAATTGACGAGGTTGCGCTTGGCGAATACGACAAAAAAATAAGCGAGGAAATTGCGGAAATCGCTGAGAGGATTTATGCCGAGGCGGGCGAAAATTTTAACATCAATTCACCAAAGCAGGTGGCTGGAATTTTGTTTGACAAATTGAAAATCGTGCCTTACAACAACAAGAAGCGTTCCACAAGTTTTGCAATCTTAGACGAACTTAGGTTTGAACACGAAATTGTGAACGATATCATTCGCTATCGAAAACTTTATAAATTAAAAAGCACTTATATTAATGTTTATAAAGACCTTATAAAAACGCGCGGGAATGTCATCCACACCATTTTTAACCAAACGCTGACAAACACAGGCAGACTTTC
The DNA here is from genome assembly GCA_944350265.1 of uncultured Clostridia bacterium. Lineage (GTDB taxonomy): Bacteria > Bacillota > Clostridia > Christensenellales > UBA1242 > Caccovivens. The sequence continues at coordinate 165,708 of CALVOG010000001.1, read as the reverse complement.
GTCGTCGGAACCAAATATGCAAAACATTCCAACTCGCAACGAGGAAGGGCGGAATTTAAGAAAGATATTTGTGTCTAAATTTGAAGACGGGCTGATACTCTCTGCCGATTACAGTCAAATCGAACTGAGGCTTCTTGCAAATATGGCGAATGAAGATTCGATGATTGAGGCGTATCAAAATGGCGTTGATATTCACACAAAAACGGCAAGCGAAATCTTCAATGTGCCTCTAAGTGAGGTGACAAACACAATGCGAAGAGACGCGAAGGCGGTGAATTTTGGGATAATTTATGGCATCAGCGACTTTGGACTTTCGCAAAACATCAAAACCTCTCGGTATAAGGCGAAGGAATACATTGCGTCGTATTTTGAGCGCTATCCAAAAATCAAAAGTTTTATGGACGCCAACATTGAGTTTGCTAAAGTTAATGGTTATGCGAAAACCGATTTTGGGCGGATAAGAATGATACCAGAACTTAAAGCGTCGAATCATATGGTGCGCAATTTTGGCGAAAGGGTGGCAATGAATATGCCTCTTCAAGGCACGGCGTCCGACATCATAAAACTTGCAATGATTGCCACATTTAAGAAGCTGAGAAATTTTGAAAGTCACATAATTTTGCAGGTCCACGACGAACTTGTTATTGATGTTAAAAAGGAAGAACTTAACGAGGTTTCGAAGATTGTTAAAGAGTGTATGGAAAATGTAAAGACTTATCAAATTCCGCTTGAAGTTAACATAGGTGTTGGCAAGACGCTTTATGATTGCAAATAGAAAAATTTAAAAAAATAGCCTTAAAAAACGCAAAAAAAGTGAAAAAAAGTGCATTTTTTAATAATTTTTAACCAAAAATCAAAATTTTTAGAGTTTTTTTTCGAATAAGAGAAAAAGAGGAAAAATTAAATTTAAACCTTAATTTTAACATTATAAGGCGTGCCACGTTATTTTATCGGCTTAAGAGTGAAGGGCTTTGCTTAGTCAATTTGGCTTTGCTTATTTTGCTATTCGAGTGCAATTTGGTTTAATTTTTCAACTCCCATTTTAGAAAGTTTTAAAAATCGTTTGACTATTCTTTTTATTTGTCTTAAAATAATATTGGTGAAGTATGCAATATGATAGGTATATGGGGCTAGACTTTGGCAATGCGAGGATTGGCATCGCTTTCTCCGATTTGTCGGGGACGATTGCGTCCGCTGACAGCATTTATAGATGTAAAGGTGAGAAAGACGACCTTGCCTTTTTGGTTGATTATGCGCGCCAAAAGGACGTTCGCCACATTGTTCTTGGCTTACCTCTTAATGCCGACGGCACCGAAAGCGAAATGTCGCAAAAAGTGAGAGATTTTGGCGAAAAACTTTTTGAGGCTTCGCAAATTGAAATCTTCTACCAAGATGAGCGCTACACATCATTTGAGGCGGAGGAATATTTGAAAGAGGCGCGCATCCCTTGGGAAAAACGCAAGGCGCTTTTAGACAAAGTTTCCGCGCAAATAATTTTGCAAAATTTCTTGGATGGAAGAAAATAAGGAGGAGTTATGGATAAGAAAAAAATGCAAAAGGTGGAGGAAATCTCCAACGAGGTTGAACAAGAACTCAGCGATTTCGACATCTTGGATGTCATCTTGGACGAAAACAACAATGAGGACCTTGTTCTTCAAAACGAGGAGGGGAGGCAAATCCGCTTTGAGCAGGTTGCGGTTATCCCTTACAACGAAAAAATCTATGTGATTCTTAAGCCTATCGACAAACTTGAGGGCGTTGAGGACGACCAAGCCATCGTTTTCCTTGCTGATGAAACAAAGCGTCCAACAGTTTTGGTGCCAGAACAGGACGAGGCAACTGCGGTTAAGGTTTTTGACGAATATTATAACCTTGTTGAAGAGGCAAACAAAAAAAATAAGAAGAAAAGCAAGAAGTAAAAAATCTTCTTTAATATTTAATGGCGCGGTGACGTCATAATTTTTCTATATAATTATTTACCATCCTTTTGTGGCGTTTAATAGATTGTTGATTGGTTTAATGATTAATTGTCGCTGGCATAGGCGAGGCTTTTTTATTTACAAATATCTCGAAACATAAAGTCAATCTACCGATGAATGTTCTTATTTTAAAGAGGAAGATTGTTTTAGGTTAATAAAGTTTAACAAAATAAGCAAAAATCTTTTTTGTGGAACTTTATTATTGGTTTATAAACAGACTAGAGTTGGTGGCGCGTTTTAGTGAATAAAGAATTAGCAAATTCCTAAAAAAGTTTTCGTTACTTGACTATGCCTTTATTGATGTGATATCATATGGCTGATAAGGCAGGTGCTTTATCACTGGTGCATTTTGTAAACGGAGCGTGAGCCTTTTGTTCAAACCGTTCAAAAGTCGGGCTAATTTCCGTAAATTCGCGCTTCTATTAATGCACATTTTTTATTGCGTATGTAGATACTATAAATTGGCAGGGCTTTTTCCTTTTAAAAAATTCAAACTTCTCTAATAATGCAAGCGCGCATAGCCACGCAAAATTATACTTTGCGCAAAAATATTTAATAATTTTATCAAAAATTGTTGACTTTTTTCGTAGGAATTAATATAATAGAAAAGCAAATATGTTGTGCGGGCGTGGCGGAATGGCAGACGCGCATGTTTAAGGGGCATGTTCGAAAGAGTGTGGGTTCGACCCCCACCGCCCGCACCAAACGAAGAAAGTTGAAAAGAGGAACTTTCTTTTTTTATTTAAGTTTGTAAGCGGGTCGAACGGGCGGAGTAGCGAAGGCAACTGTGTTTGCGTTCGCCCGCCCCGGCGTGATAGCGGAACCACCAGCGAAGCCCAACTATCCGCGGAGCGACCCCCACCGCCCGCACCAAAGAAAAAACTGCACTTTTGCTCGTTTTCGAACAAGCGTTTAGGTCTCCGAAAAATGCTTTACGCATTTTTTGGAATAAGGAAGAAACAAACGAATGGTAAGACTTTTGACGTAAGGCAAAAGTTGAAATGAAGAGCCGTTTCTTCCGTTGCATCGCCTTTTCGCTTGTTTTTTCTTTTAGCGACCAAACGCAACTCGCACTTCGTTGGCGAGTAGGTCGCTACTCTCTTACAAGGAGAGCGATGTAAGAGTGTGGTTGAATTTCAAATTATTTTTTTGTTCTCTTATTTTTTACTTTTTATTTTTTATTAAAGTTTGTAAGCGGGTCGAACGGGCGGAGTAGCGAAGGCAACTGTGTTTGCGTTCGCCCGCCCCGGCGTGATAGCGGAACAGCCAGCGAAGCCTTACTATCCGCGGAGCGACCCCCACCGCCCGCACCAAAAAAATAATTCGTTCTTCGAATTATTTTTTTGGTTCTCTTATTTTTTCTTTTTTCTCTCTTCACTCTTATTTCATTTTACAGTTCAAATTATTTTTTTGTTTTCCTATTTTTACTTCAGTTCAAATTATTTTGAAAGAAGAAATAAGAAAACTATGACGGAATTTTTATTAAACCGATTGATTTGTTTGATTTTTTTCGATTTGGGGGATATAATATTAATGTATGTATATATGTAAGTTATTATATATAAACATAAGCGTGTGGGATTGTTGGCACATATAAGCCGTGTTTGGCTGGGGAAAAGAGGATGGATTAGACATACATTGAAAAAGGCGCGCTTGGATGAGATGAGTGTTTAAAGTTTGGCTGTAATTTGCCAACAAAAAAAGAGGATAGATTAGACATACACGGGCTGGTGCTACGACGAGATTCTTCGCTTCGCTCAGAATGACATTAAACTGCATTGTTTTTGGTTAAGCGACACAGCCTAACACGCGAAACCTTAGAATGTGACAGCGTCACCTACGTCCATTCTTCCGCTTCGACAATAAGAAGATGGATTAGACGTTCGCGGGCGGTGATAGAGTAACTAGCCTTCGGTTTAAGCGACACCGTCTAACACGCGAAACCTTAGAATGTGACAGCGTCACCTACATCCATTCTTCGCTTCGCTCAGAATGACAAACAGGGTGGCAGTCCTAGCGGTAGAGGCAATACTGCACGCTAGGTAACATTGATATGTCGCGTGTTTAGCCATATCTTGTGCAACAAGCATTTAGAGTTTAACAGCGTCACCTACAAATTTTTAAAGAGGATTTTTATGATGAATGTTGGGGTTAGAAAGAGATATAATATAGGAATTAGCGGACTTTTGCGCGCGCTTTGCGTTATCATTGCCGTTATAATTTTGTTGCCGTTTTTGAGTTTTTTAGGCGCAATTAATTTGACCCCAATATATTCTTCTGGCACATTTGAGGAGTTTTATGACCAGGTTAGCGAGTTATACGCGAAATTCGGCGATGTGCGAGAGGAACGCGTTGTTATCAGCAAGAATGACGCTATTGAAATAGACGGAGAGGTGTTTGTTGAGGCTTCGAGTTTAAATGAGGATATGATTAACGGCGTTGTTGACAGCGCCTCTATTGCTGAAAATGTTGTTTATGCGGACGAAATTAGTGCGCAAGGAGAAAACGCTTCCAATAACAATACGAGCGAGAACGGCGAGGCTCTTTCGGCTGTAAGCACGACCAGTGAGGTTTTGTTGGGTGATGTTGCGAGAAGTGGTGATGTTTGTGAGGCGAGCGATGTGGGCGTCGAAAGTGCCTCGGCGAGTGCGATTGAAGCTTCAAAAAAGGCTGAAAGCACCGAAAACAGGGCGTTTATTAACCTTAATGACACGAAATATATTGTCACCGAAACGGCGGAAAACTACATTCTTTCCAAACTTTACACCAATCGTATTATAGTTTATTACGAGGGCGATTTAAAGCCGTATAAAACGAAAGACTACGCCGAGGGGCTTGGCTGGCATATCTATCAATACTCCTCTAGTAGCGCGACCGACGAGGCTTTTTCCTATTATAGCAACCTCTCTTACGTTGAATCGGTTGCATACGACAGCGTCTATTACAGCGAAAGTTACACTCAAAATGTGGCTGAAAGTGACTGTTTGGACAATTCGGCAGACAATTCTGTGGAAAATTCAACAGACTGCTCGTCTTTAAATTCTTTGAATGACACAGAAAAGGTAGACACTGCGAAAAATTTAGCAAGCACCGCAAATCTCTCTTCAAACTCACTTACCACTGCGCAAAATATGGTAGACACGAAAACAAGTAACACAGCGGAAGATTCGGCAAAAAATTTAAGCGCCGAAAATATCAATTTAACTGATAATTTAACAAAAACCTCAGCAAATTCCACCGAGCGCGAGTTAGGAAATGACGAAGTTTCGGCAAGCGCCACAAAAACCTTCCTTTCGTGGGGCGCAAAGTATACGGGCGTGGGCGAATATCTCTCATATCTCACGCGAAACTATGACGAAAGCGAACTTGAAACCGTCTACGTGCCGATTTTAGACAGCGGTGTCAACACACGGCACGAACTTTTGACCGGGCGTTATTCAAGCACATATGGCAGGAATTTTGTGGGTGTGACGTCGAGTAATAAGGATAACATCACCACCGATATTGAGGACGACGAGGGCCACGGCTCGCACACCGCGGGAATAATTGTTGACCAAACACTTTCAAACGTCGTTCTCATTCCTTGCAAAGTGCTTAAAAGCACCGGCACTGGGTCGATTGCAATGATTGTGACGGCGATTGAATATGTCATCAGCCTCAAAAATTCTGGGCTAAACATTCGCGTAATAAATATGAGTTTGGGTGTGGAATCGAAGGACGGCTCGCCTGTGACGGGCGTTTCGTCGCTTGAAAAAGCAATGGAAAAATCGTATGCGTCGAATATTATGGCGGTGGTTTCGGCGGGGAATAGCCATTATCAAACATCGGCAAACGCGCCAGCAAATATGGATAAGGAGGTCATCACCGTCTCGGCACTCGACGAAAATCCATCCGCTGAGGGCGGGCTTAGCGTGGCAGATTATTCAAACTACGGCTCCACGGTTGACCTTTGCGCGCCTGGCAGTTATATTAAAAGTTCATACAAAGTGGGCGGTGACAGTAACGACGGAAGAATCAATCACTATAAAGAACTGCCTGGCACATCAATGGCGGCTCCGCACGTGACGGCGTCGATTGCGAACCTCCTTTCGAACCCGCTATACGCGTCGATGTCGAACGAGGAAATTCAAAACCTTCTTTTCGAAAATGCGATTGACCTTGGCGACGAGGGGAAAGATATCTACTACGGCTATGGATGTGTGAACATTGCAAACATTGGCGTGGAAATGCTGGGCGAGGTGACGTTCAGCGTGGAAGAGGGCGAAAAGGAAGAGCCTATCACCTTGGAATTATCATATGACTACGACGGCGACTACACAATCTACTACACCCTCGACGAAACTTTACCAAGCGAGGAGTCGAATGAGTATCTTTCGCCAATTGAGATAAGCAAGACCACCAAGGTAACTGCGGTGGCGTATGTCTATGCTGACGACGGAAACATTGTTGCCAAAAGTAAAACCACGTCGAAAATTTACTATTTCGACCATATCGACCTTGAAAGTTGCTATGTGGTTAGCGGAAATGGATACTCTGGCGCACTTGTAAGTTACAATGGTTCGCTCACAACGCTTTCGGTGCCGAACGAGATTTCTGGGGTCGCCATAACCAGTGTTCAAAGCAACGCCTTTGCTGAGTCTAAGGTGGAGAATGTGACATTTGGCTCTTCGTGTTTGCAAATTTGTGACTACGCTTTTTACGGGCTTTCTTCGCTTAAATCGGTGAAAGGTGAGGGCGTTCGAATGGTTGGCAGTTACGCTTTTGCCGATTGCGTAGCCTTAGAAACTGTTATGCTTGAGAACGCATATACGATTGGAAATTATGCCTTCAAAGGTTGCCAAAAACTCACCGACCTCGACCTTTCATATGCAACAACAATAAAAGAAGGCGCGTTTGACGATTTAGCGCTAAATTCGCTAACTCTTGGCGCAAACCTAACAACTTTTGAAGATTCATACTTTAAGGCAAAGACGATTTACGCCTATTCTTCCAGCAATTTCGAAGAACGTTTGAAAGATTATGCCGACGAATATGTCAATTTGGATATGCGCTTTTTGGAGAGATATCCAACACGCGTGGCCTACAAAAGTTCGGGCGAGGCGACGGTTGAATTTCACTTCTACGCTCCAAAATTTGATTTAGATAACTACTTATATAGGCTTGAACAGTCGAATTTATTTGACTATCCAACTGCAACCAAAGAAGTTGAAAGCATAATTGAAAATGTCGGCGAGGATGAGTATAGAATTACTTTTACATTCAAAGATTTGCAGGCAGATAGTTATTCTTTCAAATTATACATCTACGACGAATTTGGCAAGATGCTTTCCACCGATGTTATAAGTGTGGTTGTGCTTACAGGTGGCGAAGAGGAGTATGTTTTAAGCGTCAATGACGGCGAATTTGATGTGTATATCGACAATATGAAAGCGGAAAACGGCTTTAAACTTTACGGCGATTTAACTTACGAAATTGTTGTTGAACCTAAGGCTAGTTACTACATCTCTTCAGTTACGGCTAACGGCGAAAGCGTGGAAATTATAAACGGCAGTTTCACAATTAGCGATATAAGCGAAAACCTATCCATCGATGCGTCCGTTTTGCCGATTGAGGAGTTTGACGTTAGTTTTTCGCTTGCTGAGGGCGCCACGGCGCTATGTGACGGCGAAGTTTTGGGCAAAACTGTGATTGTTAAAAGAAACAACTCCTTCACTTTTTCGGTGGATGTTGAAGATGCGTATTTTGTGACGTATGTTGAGATTGACGGCGTTCGCCAAACTTTGCAAAACACTTACACCATTGAGAATGTTCTTAGCGACCACATCGTTAGCATTGGAACGCAAAAAAAATCTTTTGTTGTCACCATTAATTACGGCGCGGGCGGAGTGACGTCGGGGCAAAGCAGTAAACGCGTGGATTACGGTGAAAGTTTAATCGTGCCAATCGAGGCGCAAGAGGGCTACGAGGTGAAAGCGGTTTACGTCAACGGCAAAAAAGTGGAGAGCGAAAATGGCTTAGTTGCGCTTTCGAGCATAACCTGCGACACCGAGATTTTTGTGCAGTTCGAAAAAGAAGGCGAGGGACTTTTCGAGGGCATAAGACTCATCCTCTTTGTTATGATGTGCCTTGCGCTTTTCGCTATGGTTGTCAGCATCATCATTTTATCTCTTAAAAAATCAAAAAAGAAACAAAAAATTGGTTAATTTAGTTTCATTTTTGTGTTTGTTTATGATATAATTATTCTAGGAGGGAGATTATGAGCATTGGACTTATCGTTGTGCTTGTTATTTTGGGCTTGGTTGTTTTAGTCGGTGTTATCTTCGGCGTTTGGGTTTGGGTGCAATATAACGCTTTCGTGCGCCTTCGTAATAACGTTGATGAGTCGTATTCCACTATGGACGTTTATATGAAAAAAAGATACGACCTCATCCCTAATCTCGTGGAAACCGTTAAGGGTTACGCAAAACACGAAGAGGCAACTCTCGAGGGCGTTATGCAGGCGCGCTATTCTTGTATGAATGCGTCAACAACCGCTGAAAGGGCGGAGAGCGAAAATGTGCTTACAAACACATTGAAATCGCTGTTCGCTGTCACTGAAAACTATCCTCAATTACAAGCAAATCAAAACTTTTTGGACTTGCAACAAACTTTGAAAACTTTGGAAGAGGAAATCTCTGTTTCGAGGAAATATTATAATGGTTGCGTGAAAACTTATAATATTAAAAGAGAATCTTTTCCAACCAATATGATTGCAAAGTGGTTTAAGTTTGAAAAGAGAGACCTTTTTGAGATTGCTGAGCAAGAAAAGGTTGCTCCAAAAGTTCAATTTTAAAACTTTTGGCTAAAAAAATCAAAAGCATTTGATAAAAAATTGATGTTTAAGCAATTTTGAAAAAAAGAGTTTTACTGCTAAAAAGTAGAACTCCTTTTTATTTTTTATGCTGGTTAAAATCAACTGGCTTTGTCAAGCATATTTTTTGTGTTTACTTAACCTCTTACCAATAGCCCTAATTATGATTGAACAACGCAAACGTTAAAATGTGACAATGCCACGGCAATTTTGCTTAACAACGCGGTCCTCATCGTCACTCGATAGGTTCGCCATCACACTTTTGGCTTCTTCTGTTTTGTTTTCCAAATTTTCACCCTTATTTTCATCCTCTATGTTTTGCGTGCTGGCGTAAATTGGGGTGGTTAGGCGGTTGATATTGTTGGAATTGTATCCACCATAAGGCGTGCTGTAGGCACCATATGGCATATAGTTTCCGTTATACGGCGCGTAGTTTCCATTATACGGCGGGTAACCATATGGTCTATTATAATATCCATATCGTCCAGCAATCGCGCCATTGTTGTATGGGCGGTAGGTGTCGATGTTTTTTCTTAGAGGGGCGTAGGTGTCGGTGTTATATGGCGTTTCATAAACCAACTCCTCGGTTGTTTCCTCCTGCGGGCGATAGGTGTCGATATTCTTTTTCCATTTTCCACTTTTGCCATTATCAATCTTGCCAGCGCTCTTGTTTTTCTCAAAATTCTTCTTTTCTTTTCTATTGCTAACTTTATCAATCACGTTGACATTCTCGCCTATTGAATCTTCAATCACATTATCGTTCTTATTAATCTTATCAAATTTACTTTCGCTTCTCTTATCGCTTTTAAATTCGCTATTGTTGCTTGCAATTTCATTTTCAGCAATATTATTTTTCTCCTTTATTTCCGTATCTTTAATTTTTTTGTTATTTAGGTTTGTATCAATATTCTTACCATTCGTGTCAGTTCCAACTTTGTTCTTATCACCAATTTTGTTATCTTTTTCATTATTTTCTAATTTGCTATTTTTATCATTTTTGATTTTATCATTCCCTTTATTCTTAATTCTATCATTATTGATATTTTCAATTCTGTCATTTTCAATATTTTCAACTTTATTATCTTTGTTATTTTCAATTTCGTTAATCTCATTCCTATCACCATTTGCTATTTTGCTGTTAACACCATTCTCATTTTCTTCCATTTCGTTATTTTTGATTTCGTTATTTTTATCTTCATCATTGCCATTCAAATCATTTCCATTTTTTATTTCAAAATCTTCGCTTTTCTCCTCGGTTTCAAACTGCTTACTGTTTAATTCAAAGTTTTCTTTAAGGTCGCTAAGATATTCCTCATCTATGCCCAAAATGCCTTCCATTTCGTCGAGGGTGCTTAGTATGTTGATGTAATAGGCACAGCGCGCATTCGAATTTGAAGCAATTTTATTTAGTTTTGCGTTCACGCGGTCAATGTTCTTAAACGCACCTTTTTTCATCGTGTTATAGTTACGATAGGTTGAGTTGAACTCGTTGCTCGAACGCGCAACATTGTCGTTATATGCGGAGAGGGTGGCGGTGAGGTCTTTAAGCGCGTTCAATTCGGTTCGCTTTAATTTTAAGTCCTCTTTTTGTAAATACTTTTTGATAAACGCAGTTTTGTGCTGAATTTCGCTCTTCAAATATCTTTCCGCCTCAAGAGAATTTTGCGCGCGGACAAGGGTGTTTTGAAAATTTGCGCTCTTCCTTTCGTCCGTTATCTGGGTTTTGTTGTTTAGTTCCACGTCGCTTGCGCTCACGCTTTTCACAGTTGCGATTGAGTTGTTGGTTTTGTCGAGTTGGCTTGACAGATTGGTTTTAATCATTGCGTTTGATGAGTTGTTACAGCCCAGAGTGGTGACGCAAAGAAGCAAAACAATCGCACCTAAAACTACTTTATTTTTCATATTCCCTCCAAGTATAACTCTAGTTTGTGTTATTATTGGCAGTTTATTCTTTTTTGGTTTAAGTTTTTAATATTTGGAAAAACTTATTTGAGGTTAATTTATTTTAAATTATTTACGCTCAGCAACTTAATACGCTGAAAAACTTATTATAAGTTAATTAGATTTATGTTTTTTATTTTCGACAATTATTACGAGATTTGGTTAACGCTTGGCAATCCGTTATAAGTTAATTAGATTTATGTTTTTTATTTTCGACAATTATTATGAGATTTGGTTAACGCTTGGCAATCCATTATAAGTTAATTAGATTTATGTTTTTTATTTTCGACAATTATTATGAGATTTGGTTTAAGTTTTTTATGTTTGGCAAAACTTATTATGAGGTTAATATGGAAATCAAGGAAAGAAACAAGGCGTATAACAAATATGTCAATGCAAAAATACCCAAAACACGTCCGTGGCCGACCCTTTTTAACTCCTTTTGGGTGGGCGGTTTGATTTGCGTTTTGGGACAGGGAATTAACGACCTTATCCTATATCTTTTTCCTAATGTCTCACAGTCGACGGCGTGGGCATACACTTTAATCGTTCTCATCTTCATCGCATCCTTCCTCACAGGCATCGGGGTATACGACAAAATCGGCAAGTTTGCAGGTGGCGGAACGATTGTGCCAATCACGGGTTTTTCAAATTCCATCACAAGCCCGTCGGTGGAGTATAAAGATGAGGGGATAATTTACGGCATTTGCGTTAAAATGTTCACCATAGCGGGACCTGTTATCGTGTTCGGGGTGTTGTCGAGCGCGCTTGTTGGGCTTATTTATTACATTATCGGCTTGTTTTGATGCTTAAAACTTTAACATAAAATGCTTAACGCTCATTTAGCGCTAAGCATTTTTGAGTGTAGATTAGTTGCACTTGGGCAAAGGGGATGGTTAAGACATTCGCGGGCGGGTGCTACGACGAGATTCTTCGCTTCGCTCAGAATGACCAAGCGCGCTTGGATGTTTGGGGAGTTTTGGGCTTAGCCGTGTTTTGCTGACGAAATAGAGTATGGATTAAACATATGAAAAGTGGATAAAATAGACATTCGCGGGTTGTGCTACGACGAGATTCTTCGGCGTTGCCTCAGAATGACAAACAACTGCCTTGTCTAACGGTAAAAGCATTATAGCGCGCTAAACGATGGAAGAATACAACATCAAAAACGGCACAGTGTGGTTATAATAAAGCGCATACCGAAGGAAATACACTTAAATGTCATTCTGAGCAAGGAGCGATAGCGTCGCCAGCGAAGAATGGTCGTAGAACAGCTTACAAAAATTATAAAACTACCACTTATTAATTGTGTTTCCTGTTATGTTTAGTATTGAATATGAAATGTGATTTGGACTAAAAAGCGCGCTAAATTTAGAGAGGTATGTATCCGCCGTCAACATTTATCGATTGCCCTGTTATGAAATTGCCCGAGTCCTCCACAAGAAAGGCGACTGCATTTGCCACATCTTCCGCTTCACCGAGGCGGGCGAGAGGCGTCATATCCTCAATGTCCACCTTTTCGGCAGTGGAGAGATTATTGTTCATTTTTGTGTCGATAAAGCCGGGGTTCACAATATTCACAGTGAAATCAAAGTTGCCAAGTTCGTTGGCAAGCGCCTTTGTGTAGCCAACAAGCCCAGCCTTGCTTGCGCTGTAAACACTTTCGCACGCACAGCCATAGTTTGCAACAAAAGACCCGACGAAAACAATCTTTCCGCCGTTATCCATATTGCGCTTGATAAATTCACGCGCGCAAACGATTGAGCCTTTGAGATTTACATCCACAAGTTGGTTAATTTCCTCATTTGTGACGTCGATTATCAGTTTTCGCTTTTCGCTTATTCCAGCATTTGCCACTAACGCGGTGACAGCGTCAAAGTCGGCAAAAATCTTAGAAAAAACACTTTCCACCTGCTGAAAATCGGCGATATCCATTTTGTAGTTTTTGATGTCGATTTTGTATTTTTCCTTCAACTCGTCGTCATATTCAACATTGCGTGCGTTTGAACATAGCGCGAGGTTGTAGTTAAGTTTTGCAAATTTTTCCGCCAGCGCCTTGCCAATATCGCCAGAAGCGCCGGTTATAATCACAGTTTTTTTCATAATTCCTCCAATTTTTAATAATTTCTCTATTCTAAATCAATTTATGATTCGTTATTAGAAGATTAGTCAGCATTTAAAATTTAGTCGATTATTATAATAATTAGTTTGATTATTAGTTGGTTTTAACGTTTATAGGTAGATTAAAGAGCATTTAGTCGGTAACGTTTGCAGTTAGTTACTGAACACATAGATTTGTGGCTGGTTATTAAACATTTAACAGATTCAAATTAATTTATGGGTCGGTTTTAAGAACGTGCATAATGATTTCGTCGGGCGTCCGCTTCTTTTTTACGCAAGCAAGGCAGACGACAATGTAAACAATTCCGCAAATTATGAGGGCGATGCTGACAAGTTGTGACACCCTAAAAGGTCCAAAGCGGAGGCTGTCCATTCGAAGTCCCTCAACCACAAAACGGCAGGCGCCATACATAATGAGGTAGCAGGAGGCGAGCATTCCGTCGCACCTAAACCTAACTTTGAAAAGAAGTATGCTTAAAACGATGAAAATGACAAGGTTGTTCATAAATTCATAGAAAAATGTGGCAAGGTGCCAGCCGTGCCCAGGGCAAGCGCAACCCGCTTGGTGACAACTGTCGATATACACCGCAAAAGGAAACCACTGCAAATTCGGGTTGTCGACATAATAGCCGAACGCTTCTTGGTTGACAAAATTGCCCCATCGTCCAATTCCTTGCCCGATGATAAGCCCTGTCACGGCGAGGTCGGCGAGTTTGAGAAAATTTTTCTTAAAGATTGCGCAGTAGATAACAACGCCAAGCGCTCCGCCGATAAGTCCGCCATAGAAGCCAAGCCCGCCTTCCCAAATTTTGAAGACATCCCAAAAGTTAGAAAATTCGTCGAGCGAGAAGAGGACGTAATAAATTCGCGCGCCAACAATCGCAAGTGGAATAACAAAGCAAGCAAGCGTTATGATGTCGTCAGCGTTAAAACCTCTTTTTTTGGCATAAAGACAAACAACCACAACACCAGTGAGATAGCCGAGGGCGCTTATTAAGCCATAGTAATGGATGGGTAGACCGAAAAGATAAAATCCGTTAGTCATTAAGTTCATAATTCACCTACATTTGCGTTCATATTAAAACTTAATATAAATCTTCTTTCATATTAAAACTTAATATAAATCTTCTTTCATATTAAAACTTAATATAAATCTTCTTTAATTATAGAGAAAAACACCATTTAAGTCAAATAAAAAAGCACACCTACTTGGGCGTGCTTTAATATTTTATGCAATAAGGTGGAATTAAAGAGAAATTTTTGTCGAAACTTTTGCAATGCAAGTGGCATAAAGCGGGTCGCTTGAATCGCCGTCCTCATTTGTGACGAAGAGGGTGGTGCTGTTTTCAACATTGCTCGTTGCAAGCATAACAATTTCCTTTATTTGAGTTGTTGTTTCATCAGCGTGGTTATAGTAAGATTTTGGCGAGTTTTTGTTGAAAGCGTCAAGTGTTTGGGCGATTGTCACAACATCGTGCACAAAAACTGCAACATTTAAACCAACCGCTTGCAAGCGCTTAACACTTTCTATGAGCAAATTCACCTTGTCGTCATACGCGCTTGGCTCGTCATCATACTTAAGCATAAAGATGTTGTCAAATCCCATATTTGAAAGCGCCACGCTGTCCTCATACATAACATTACTTGCAAGGGCGATGGAGATTACCTTGTTCTTTTTGAGGGTCGTAAGAAGGGTTTTGATTGCGCTTTCGGTGAGTTTTGACTGGTTAAGCACATATCTTCCGCCAAGTTTGATTTCGCTCTTTCCAACCTTCACACCTTGAGAAGGGAGAGATTTTGTGAAGGTGACATTTTTTGGCTCGTAACTTAAGTAGTTAACGAAGTTGATTGTGTCGATAACGTCGAGTATGTATTCCTTGCTTTCGTTCATAACAACTGCCGTTCCAACGATATAGTCAAACGGGCGCACTTTGTCAAAATTCTTCACAAGCACAGGAATGGAATTTTCGCCCAAAACATAGAGGGTCTTGTCAGGGTTAGCCATAACGATACCCTTAACAGTGATTGGGAAAAGTTTTTGCTCCACCGTTTTTTGCTCGATTTGCTTAAAGTTGAAAATTTTGCCGTAAGATTTTGCTTTCTCTTGGTTCTTCTTCAAGGTGTAATCCTTGCCAGTGATTTCGGAAAGTTCTTCCAAAATTGGCTCAATGTTGCTGAGTTCCTTGTAAGGTCTACCTTGGCGAAGAGGGATAGGTTTAAGGTCCTTGCCAGAGATAATGACATTCATAATGTATTCAATTTGCTCGTTACGTCTAAGAGTGGTTGGTGATGATTCGCCAAAAACTCTTGCAAGCGCACGAAGTTCATAGATACCAACAGATTGAATGACTGTTAAGCATCTTTGTTGTGGAGGGGTAAGCCCTTCAAAATTAATTGTTTTCATATTTTTCTCCTTTATACATTTTGATTATAGCACACTGTTAAAAAATTTGCAAACGTTTTTCAAAAAAATTTACAAAATCTTCAAAAAAATTATTAAAAAAGACAAAAATTTTGCATACCACCACAACATATGGTGTAGTATGCAATAAACAATTTCAACATTTTGAGTTTGTAAGGTTCGTTGCGTAAGATACAAAAACGTGGTAGTGTCACGGTGCTAAATGAATATAATGTAAAATTATTCGCAAACTTTTTTTATGAGAGGACGAATTTATGGAATTAAGAAGTCGAAAATACTAAGCGCAATGCTTCTTCTTTTTCTTATAATTTATTTTGTTTTTATCGCGCTTAACGTCATCTTTTTTAAAGAGTATCGCACGCTTTGGTTCTATGTTTTTTGCCTATTAGTCGGTCTTTTTGAAATTTTGAAAGGTCGCTTCTTTAAGCTTGACAGCGCTTTTTATTTGGGCGCGGGATTGTTTTTGACAGGAGCGGGTGGAGGCGTCAGCATTCTTTCGGCGACGGAAGCGTTTTTATCTATTTATGTCCTCCTTGCGTGGGTTACGGCAAGCGTTTTAAGTTGCATCATTTGTGGGCAAAGATTTCACCTTGTTATTGCATATTCGCTCTTTTTCGTCCTTATCTTTCAACTTTTGCAAAAATTAAATTTAATTTCTTTCTCAATTTCTATTGCAATTTGCTTGTCGTTTTTGTTATTATTAGTAGTGAGTGCGCTGGTAAGTTTTTTGAAAAGGTTGAAATAGCCGATTGAATTTTCTTTATTGCATTAATAATGTGAGTGCAAGAAGAATTTATTTGAGAGTTTTGGTTAAATGACGTGAGCGATATAAAAGCTTAGAGAAAATTTGTAAAACAGCAATGAAAAATTTGGTAAATGCGATAAAAATAATTCGCAAATGAAAAGTGAGATTCGATAAGAAGGAAAGTCCAGCTCGTTTGGTTTTATAAACTCGTTTGGTTTTATAAATTAGAACATTTATTAAAATGCCGACAAAATTTCGCAAAAGAAAAGCAATATGATAATAAATAAGTGAGTAACAAAATGTTGACAATAATTTTGTAAGACGCAGTGATTGTGTTAAAAATAAAAGAAGGAGTTTGAGATGAATTTTACAGAACAACCATATGGCTACAATAAAAAAGAGGTGGATGCCTACATTGAGCGCTTGAAGGCAAGCTATGAGTCTAAGCTTATGGACGAGAAGTTGAAAACGCTGGAAAGCGAGCGTCGTCTTTTAACCTTCAAAAATCAACATAGCGATATCGCGCACAAGGAAAAGAGCATAATGGAAGCGCTTGACGTTTTAGAAAAGGCGAAAAAATTTCAAGAGGAAGGCACGCGCAATTTCTATTCCCTCGTTTTTGACAAACTCAAACTTCTCATAAACGAACTTGATATGCGCTTTCCCAATATGCGCCGAAACAGCGAATATAACAACATTTTGGGCGAATTATATAACCTCGTCAACGACTATAAGGAGAAGTTTGTGCCAGAAAACAGTATGACAAGCACACTTAACTCTTCAAACGACACAATGCGCATACTTCTAAACAAAATGCAGGAGCGTAATCTGCCAAAAAAAGAGGCGAAAGAGGTTAAGATAACGCCGTCTAGCGCCGACACCACAAAATATACCAACTTCTATAAGCGCAACAGTTTCGTGTTTAAGCCAAAAGATAGGGTGGAGGATATGTCGGGCGAGGCTAATGACGCACGCGAGTTAAATAACACTCTGCACAAACCTAACGAGGCACGCGAATTAAATGCGCATAACTTAAAAAATGGCACGCGCGAGGAAAATCCTTTTGAAAATAATTCCTATTATAATGGAAAGAGAATAACGCCTGACGAAGGTGTTTCAAAGTATCCAAAAAGCGAAAGTGGTTTCAGTTTTGAGGAGGCATTGCATCCAAAAGTGGGCTTAGAGGAGATTATGAAAGCGTTTGATTTTTATAACGACAGCAAAAAAAGCGGACAAAATTAGTCCGTTTTAATTTTTAAAATACGTGCAAAAAATCGCATAAATCGCTATATTCGACATAATTCACAATTATTCGACAAAATTGTCATAGGATAATTCATAATATTTTTAATAATCGCAAATAATGATTGCTTTTTTATTTTTTGTGTGCTAAAATAGTGCTTGTATTTGGGCTTTGAAAAATACAAAATTTAACAATAAGGAGAAGTGTATGTTTGAACAAAGCGAAAAAGACAATGTGGTGACTATTAAAGTTAGCATCACCAAAAAAGAATGGGAAAATGAAATCGAGATGGCGTATGAGCGCAATAAGCATCGCTACGCTGTCACCGGTTTTAGACCAGGACACGCACCAAAGAAAGTTATTGAAAAAAATTATGGCGACGACGTTTTTTACGATAGCGCTGTGAGCGCCGTTATTGCCAAGGCTATGCAAGACTATGCCAGCAAGAACGAAACAAAACCGCCTATCGAAAGACCAAAAGTTTCCGACTTACGCATAGACGATGACGGCTTGAAATTTACGCTCACTTTCGAGATTGAGCCAGAGATTAAACTGTGTAAGTATACTGGGCTCACGTTTAAGAAAATGCCTGTTGAAGTGACCGAAGGCGACATTCAAATGGAAATCGACTCACTCTTAGAGGACAACAGCAAATACGAGGCGGTGGATAGGGCTAGTAAGGACGGCGACCAGGTGCTTATCGATTTCAATGGAAGCGTTGACGGGAAGGAAATCGAAGGTGGAAGAGCGGAAAATTATCCTCTCACACTCGGCTCGCATATGTTCATCCCTGGGTTTGAAGAACAACTTGTTGGCAAAAAGAAGGGTGACAAGGTTAAGGTTGAGGTTAAATTCCCAAGCGAGTATGTGAAGGAATACGCTGATAAGGACGCCATCTTTGACGTGCTTGTTAAAGAGGTTAGAGAAAAGAATGTGCCAACCCTTGACGACAAGTTTATCTCTAATGCGACAGAATTTGAAACGGTTGAGGAGTATAAAAAGAAGGTAATAGAGAATATTCAAAATAGGAAGAAGAACTTCGCCGAAAGCTCACTTAAAAACGATATCCTCGCTTACATCGTTGACAACTCGCCATTCAAAGCGCCAGAATTTATTGTGCAAAACTGCGTTCGCTCCGACCTCGACGAAATCGAAACTGCTGCTAAGGGGCTTGGGCTCACCTCCGATGAATACTTCGAAAGGCTTGGTATGACAAGGAAGGACTTCATCCATTCTAGTGCTGCTCACGCTGACGCTGGAGTGAGAATTCGTTACATCATTAAAAAACTTGTTGAGGAACTCAATATTAAGCTTACAAATGAGGAAATTGAGGCGACCAAAGCAAAACTTCGCGTGAACTTGCCAGATTCGAACGACCTTGAGGAACTTGCCGTTTTGAACGCTGAAAGAGAAAAGGTTTTTGAGTATCTTTTGGCTCACAACACCATTGTTGAAGAAGAACCTGAAAAAAGCGTGAAAGAAAAGGAAAGTAAAGCGAAAAAAGTGGAGAAAAAAGAGGAAGAAAAGAAGGCTGATAAAAAGGAACCAAAGAAAACCACTAAGAAGAACTAAGAATTTGCGCATAAATTTTATGCGCTTTTAGAAAAATTTATTTTAAGGAGGAAATTGTATGCTTATACCTATGGTTGTTGACCAAACAGGAGCAAATGAAAGGTCTTATGACATCTACTCAAGATTATTAGAGGATAGAATTATCTTTTTGGCGGGCGAAATAACCGACGAAACCGCCAACATTGTTATCGCGCAACTCATCTATCTTGAGGGCAAAAACCCAGATAAGGATATCTTTATCTATATTAATAGCCCTGGCGGGTCGGTGAGTGCGGGAATGGCAATCTACGACACAATGAACTATATTAAGTGCGATGTTTCCACAATTTGCGTGGGGCTTGCCGCTTCAATGGGCGCCTTCCTTTTGTCGAGCGGGGCGAAGGGGAAGCGTTTTGCTCTTCCAAACAGCGAAATTATGATTCACCAACCTCTTGGCGGAGCGCAAGGGCAGGCGAGCGATATTGAAATTCAAGCGCGCCATATTTTGAACATTAAAGGAAAACTCAACAAAATTTTGAGCGAGAACACAGGAAAACCGCTTGAAGTTATCGAAAAAGACACCGACCGTGACAACTTTATGTCGCCAGAAGAGGCGAAGGAATACGGGCTTATCGACAACATCTTCAAATCGCGTAAAGCAAACTAAATTTAACCAACATTGTATTTGCCGAAAGACGAGACCGTTAAATGTCATTCTGAGCAAGGAGCAAGGCGACGTCAGCGAAGAATGGTCGTAGAACGGCTTACAAAAACTCGAAAATTACCACTTAAAATAAAGCGCTTAACTTATCAAACATTTTTTAAGAGGAAGAATAAGACATACGCGGGCGGGAGCTACGACGAGATTCTTCGGCTTCGCCTCAGAATGACAAACAGGGTGGCAGTCCTAGTGGTAGAGGCTATACCGCGCGTTGAACGTAATATAAAACGTGGCAATGCCACCTCAGAATGACAAATAACTGATAGTCCTAGCGGTAGAGGCGGTATGGCGCGCTAAGCGTTCATATGAGGTAAAATTAGATTTTTAAATTAAACTATTACTCTAAAAATTACACTTGAAAGAAAAATTAATAGCATAAAATTGCATAAAAAATTGTTTAAGGAGATTTATGAAGGAAATGGAAGTTTACTGCACTTTTTGCGGTAAGCCACAAAGTAGTGCAAAAAAACTGATTGCGTCACCGAACGGCGATGCGTATATTTGCGACGATTGCGTGCGAATTTGCTTGGATATTATTAAGGAAGACACTCTTAAAGTTAAGGTGTATAAAGACCTTGAAATTCCGTCTCCAAAAGAAATCAAAAAGCAACTCGACAACTATGTGATTGGGCAGGACCAAGCCAAAAAGGTGCTTTCTGTTGCCGTTTTTAACCATTATAAAAGAATTAACTATAACAACCACTTAAAACTCGACGGCAAAAAGAAGAAAAATGAAAATAATGTTGAACTTGAAAAAAGTAATATCCTTATGATTGGTCCAACGGGGTCGGGCAAAACTTTGCTTGTTAAAACCCTTGCCAAAATTTTGGACGTGCCTTTCGCTATCGCCGACGCCACAACGCTCACCGAGGCGGGGTATGTTGGCGAGGACGTTGAAAACGTGCTTTTGAAACTCATCCAAAACGCCGACTACGACATTGCGCGCGCCGAAAGAGGAATAATTTACATCGACGAAATCGACAAAATTTCACGTAAGAGCGAAAACCGCTCGATAACAAGAGATGTCGGTGGCGAGGGCGTGCAACAGGCGCTTTTGAAAATTATCGAAAGCACGGTTGCATCGGTGCCTCCACAGGGCGGGAGAAAACATCCTCATCAAGAGATGCTTCAAATCGACACAACAAACATCCTCTTCATTTGTGGCGGGGCGTTTGTTGGGCTTGACGACATAATATATAAGCGAATGGCGTCGTCGGCGCTTGGCTTTAATGCGGAAATTAAAAATTCCACCGAGCGCGCAAAAATCAACTACTCAAAAGATGTTCAGCCTGACGACCTCATAAAATTCGGGCTTATCCCAGAATTTGTGGGCAGGCTTCCAATTATCACCGGGCTTGACAACCTCGACCAGTCGGCACTTGAAAAAATTTTGGTTGAGCCGAAAAACAGCCTAATTAAGCAGTATATCGAACTTTTCAAAATGGACGGCTTCACGCTGGAATTCGATAGAGAGGCGATAAATTACGTTGCCAACAAGGCGATGGAACTTAAAACGGGCGCAAGAGGTATTCGAACGATTATCGAAACAAGAATGACCGAGCTTATGTTCGACCTGCCTGACCCAAAAGTTTATGAGAAAGTGATAATCACCAGAGATTTTATGGAATTTGGCACAAAACCTATGCTAATCAAACGAACGGAAGTGCTGGATAAACAAGAAACAAGCGAAAATGTTGGCTGATTCATAGGTAAAGCCGTTAAAGTGTTTTATGAGGATGTTTTTGACGTCTGCAGGGCGGTTATGAAGTGATAAACTTTGGCATAAGCGATAGAGTTTAACACGCGACACATTAAAAATACACTGCGTCGTTGCAGTATAGCCATACCGAAAGGCGGTAGCATTAAATGTCATTTTGAGCAGGGGAGCGATAGCGACGCCAGCGAAGAATGGTCGAGGAACTGCTTGCGAATGTCTAAAAAGTCCTCTTAAAATCGCTTAACGCGCCATAACATCTTTACCGTGAGGCAGTGTGGTTTGTTGTCATTCTGAGCAAGGAGCACTCTAGCGCCAGCGAATAATCTCGTCGTAGAACGACTTACAAAAATTCTAAAAATGCCACTTAAAGTTATTCTTAAAACAAAAAAGTCTTGCAAATTTGAAAAAGTTATGAAAAATGGTTGACAAAATTATTTTGTTGTGCTAAAATGCACACGTAAGAAAGTAGAAGTTCCCTTCTCACCTATCGAATTTCGTTTTGATACGGTCACAAAATCTAATATGTATTTATTATTTTTTGGTGGGGAGCATTCTTTCTGCCAAAAATTTTTTTTAAAGGAGATTACGACAATTTTTAAGGAACAATTAACAAACGAACAAATCACCGCAAAAGAGGTGAGACTTATTGGCGAAAACGGCGAACAACTCGGCGTTATGCCAATCGAAAAAGCAAGGAAGATTGCTGAAAACGAGGGGTTAGACCTGGTGCTTATGTCAGGGAGTTCCAACCCTGCCGTGTGCAAAATTATGGACTACGGAAAATTTCGCTTTGACAGCATTAAGCGCGAAAAAGAGTTAAAGAAAAATCAAAAGATTGTGGAACTTAAAGAAATTCAACTTTCGATGCGCATCGACCAATACCACATCAACTTCAAACTCAAAAACGCTCAAAAAATCTTGCAAGACGGCGACAAGGTGAAGGTGTCACTTCGTATGCGTGGACGCGAACAGGCCTATGCGAAAAACGCAGTCGAGGTGGTTGATAATTTTGTTACCGCACTTAGCGAGTTCGGCACCACCGACAAAAAGCCGGAAATTGTTGGAAGAAATGTTATCGTTGTAATCAACCCAAAAAAGACAAAATAAAAGGAGAAAAGTTATGCCTAAGCAAAAAACACACAGTGGAGCAAAAAAACGTTTTTCTCTCACTGCAACAGGAAAGGTTAAGTATGCAAGACCTGGCAAAGGTCACTTCTTAACTGTGAAAAACAAAAATCGTAAAAGAAAACTCAGAAAGGGGTCTTATATTAACGGCAAAAATCAAGCCAACATTAAGACACTGCTTGTTAAGTAATTGGAGGTAACAGATGAGAATTAAAAGAGGCGTGAATGCCGTTAAAAAGCGTAGAAAAATCTTAAAGTCAGCCAAAGGTTATTTTGGCGCAAAAAGCAAACTGTATAGAACCGCAAGAGAGCAGGTGATGAAGTCTGGTCAATATGCTTATATTGGCAGAAAACAAAAGAAGAGAGACTTCCGCGCTCTTTGGATTACAAGAATTAACGCTGGATGCCGTCAAAACGACATCTCTTATTCAAGGTTCATCTCTGGGCTTAAAAAAGCAAATGTCGCACTCAACCGCAAGGTGCTTGCTGATATTGCCGTAAGAGAACCAGAAACTTTCGCAAAACTTGTCGAAACCGCTAAGAAGGCGTAATGGAACGCGCGACAAAAGAGTTAATTTCAAACCTTAAAAAGCAAAAACAACAGAAGTCTTTGCTTTTTTTGGATAATGTCAAAATTATCAAGGACGCACTTCCAAAGATAAATGCAAAACTCATTTTATCAACTTTCGAAACCTTGCCGTTTGACGCGGGCGATGTTAAAGTTTATAGGACGGATGATAGGACGATAAATATGCTTGCCGACACCGTCACTCCACAAGGTGTGCTTTGTGTGGCGGAGTTTAAAAGGCAAGAACTTTCCCCTACTATGGGCAATTTCTTGGTGCTGGATGCGCTCCAAGACCCCGGCAACGCGGGAACGCTTATAAGAACAAGCGTCGCTTGTGGTTTTTCGGCGGTGTTTTTGGTGGATAGTGTTCATATCACAAATGCAAAATTGGTGAGAAGTTCAGTTGGTGCAGTTTTTAACCAAAATGTGTTTGAAATGTCAAAAGAAGAGTTTATTGAGTTTGCTGTTTCAAACAAATTACCGCTTGCAAAATGCGATATGAACGGCGAAAATATTTTCAAAAAGGTTTTCGAAAATCCTATTGGCGTTGTTGTTGGCAATGAGGGGCAAGGGGTGAGCGAGGAAATTTCAAAACTTTGCAAAACTTCCTTATCCATACCTATGAAAGGCAACATTGAGAGTTTAAATGCGGGCGTCAGCGGGTCGATTATTATGTATCAAATTGCAAAAAACAGTTTTTGAGAGAATGGTTTATTGTGGAGTTGGTTTTTCTTAGATTTATTGCTTTTAATTTTAATTTTTGCAATATGATTTAAGATTAACTATATATTTTAAACGATAAGCATTTAAAATTTATTACAACTTATTAATTTATTTTATTACAACTTATAATTTATCACAACGTAACTCGAAATCGAGAAATTTAGGCTAGAAAAATAAAGAAAAATATGGAGGTTTTTTATGTCAGGTCACTCAAAATGGCACAATATTCAGGCGCGTAAGGGCAAGTCCGACGCGGCTCGCGGAAAAATTTTCACAAAAATCGGCAGAGAAATTGCAGTGTGCGTGAAGGCGGGTGGACCAGACCCTAACACCAACAGCAAACTCCGCGACATCATCGCCAAGGCTAAACAAAACAATATGCCAAGCGACAACATCGAGCGCTCGATTAAAAAGGCGTCGGGCGAACTTGGCGGAATTAACTATGAGGCCATCACCTACGAGGGTTACGGCGTTGGCGGGTCGGCAGTTATCGTGGAGTGCTTAACTGATAATAAAAACCGAACCGCTGGCGATGTTAGGCACGCGTTTGACAAGCACGGTGGAAGTTTGGGGTCGTCAAATTGTGTGTCGTATCTCTTCAATCGTAAGGGCGTGGTGATTGTGGAAAATGTCAGCGATATCGACGCACTTATGATGGACGCACTTGACGCAGGCGCTGTTGACGTGGTTGAAGACGAGGATTTGGTGCAAGTTGTCACCGAACCTAATGAACACCTCAAAATGGAGGAGGCGCTTAAAGCGAAAGGTTACAGCGTGGTAAGCGCGGACACCGAACTTGTGCCGGATAACTATGTGGATTTAAATGATGACCAACTCACCAAATTCAATCGTATGGTTGACGCACTTGAAGATTTGGATGATGTGCAAGAAGTTTATCACAATGTGAATATGTAGTATTATTTCACTTAATGATGTGATACATAAATTCTTATTTTGTATATGATTGATGTAAATTTATTTTATAGTTCACTGACGAATTCTTATTTGCTTATATTGTGATATATTTATTTGTGTAAGTGGCTGTTTCACTTAATAATGTTATATATAAATTCATTTTGCGTAATAAATATGTTTTTAACCTTAAACGCTTTTGTTTAAGGTTTTTTATTTTAAGAGGAAAGATTCGACGTTCGCGGGCTGTGACAGGTGATTAATTTTTGGTTAAGCGACACCGTCTAACACGCGAAACCTTAGAATGTGACAGCGTCACCTACGACCATTCTTCGCTCCGCTCAGAATGACAAATAGGCTGGCAGTTCTAATGGTAGAAACGATACTGCGCGTTAAGTGACAGAAGAATACAACAATATATGGAAAATATTATAAAATTAATACCATATTTAGTAGCATTGCACAAGCAATAACTATACATAAAAATTTTAAATAATAATAATATAAACTATGTGATGTTAAAATTTTGTTAACTCAAAATTTTAATAAATTCTAACGAATTTAGCGTGCTTTGCCCGCCATCACAGTTTGAATAAACATCAGTCTCACTCAAATGCGACTTCGTCGCGCTTGGTTCGACTTCCGATAATATAAACTACACTATATGGAAAATATTTAATTTAAAAAATAGTCTATAGAAAATAATTACGTAATAAGTAAAGTCTGTTGGTTTATGTGGGCGGGCGCAACGGCAACGAAAGTTGCCTAAGCCGACTTTCGTCGGCGAATTTTAGCGCGTGCGACGGGCGGAGGTTGGGGCAAAAACTTTTTTCGCGCTAAAATTTTTGCGCCCGCCCAAGCAAAATCCGCTAAAAAGTTTGACAAAACCTTGAAAAAGGTTTAAACTATCACTAAGTGGGGTTACCACACATTTATTAAAAGGAGAAATGCGAAAATGGGAGCAATGTTACTTAACGTCACTCCTGCAATCGCATCTGTAATAGCAATAGTTTGTCTAATTGCGGGACTTTTGATTGGTGGCGTGATAATGATGGTTTACACCAACAAAAAGATGCAAAAAAATAAATCAAATGCTGTTAAAATAATTGAAGATGCGTATGCAGAAGCAAAGACGATAAAAAAAGAGGCGCTTTTGGAAAGCAAAGAGCAGTCTCAAAAAGTTAAAGATGAAGTTGACGAGGAAGTTAAAAATAGGCGACAAGAGGTGGCAAAACTTGAGGAACGCTTAAATCAGCGAGAAGAATTTATCGAAAAAAAGGAACTTTCGCTTGATAAGCGCACCGAGCAACTTGAGGACGAAAAGAAGGCGCTTGCAAAAAGCCAGGAAGAACTTGAAAAAGATAGGCAAAACCTCTCTTCTTTAAAAGATAAGGCGATGGAAGAGATTGAAAAAGTTGCCAAAATGTCCAAGCAAGAAGCGGTTGATATGCTTGTGAACAGTATGCGAGAGGAGGCGCAAAAAGAGGCGTCAGTTATCGTTAAGAAAATTGAGGACGATGCGCGTGAAAACGGCGAATTGAAGGCGCGTGAGATTATCGGGCAAGCGCTTCAAAAATGCGCAACGGAAACCACGTCCGAAATGACCGTTTCGGTTGTTGCTCTTCCAAACGACGAAATGAAAGGGCGTATCATCGGGCGCGAGGGGCGAAATATACGTGCCATCGAGTCCGCAACGGGCGTTGAACTTATTGTGGACGACACACCTGAAACCATCACCATCTCTGGCTTTGACCCAATAAGGCGTGAGGTGGCAAGATTGTCACTTGAAAAACTTATCACTGACGGCAGAATACATCCAACACGTATTGAGGAAATTGTTGAAAAAATGCAAAGAGAGGTTGATAAGTCTATTAAGCAGGCTGGTGACGAGGCGTGCAACGAAACGGGCATATTTAACCTAAACAGCGAACTTGTGAAAACGCTGGGCAGGCTGAAGTATCGCACAAGTTACGGGCAAAATGTTTTGAAACACTCGATTGAAACCTCAATTATTGCTGGGCTTCTTGCGTCGGAAATGGGGGCAAATGTTAAAATTTGTAAGCGTGGCGGACTCTTGCACGATATCGGCAAGGCGCTCGACCACGAACTTGAAGGCACTCACGTGCAAATTGGTGTGGAACTTGCAAAAAAATATGGCGAAAGCGAAGCGGTTGTTCACTGTATCGAGGCGCACCACTTTAATGTTGAATTTAAAACCATTGAGGCTGTGATTGTGCAGGTTGCTGACGCCATTTCCTCTTCAAGGCCAGGAGCAAGACGCGATTCTTTTGAGAATTATATTAAACGCCTTCAACAACTTGAAGAAATTGCCAACGGCTTTAAGGGCGTAGAAAAATCTTACGCCGTTCAAGCGGGTAGAGAGGTGAGAATTATCGTTAAGCCTGAGGAAATAAGCGACAGTCAAGCGATGTTTATGGCAAAAGAGATTGCCACAAAAATCGAGAACGAAATGCAATATCCGGGACACATTAAGGTGAACGTGATAAGGGAAAGCCGATTTGTTGAGACTGCGAAATAATTTTTCCAGGGTGTCGAGCATACCTTTATATTGAGAAACTCGCATTGCCACTTGGATAAGGCGAAGTTTGCAAACAAATATTAGGGCAAATTTGCTTTTTGGTTAGTATTCTTCAATAATTTCAAAAAAAAGGAGAAATCTATGTTCAAATTAAAGAAAAAACAGCAAGAAGAAGCGGTTAATGAGGAAAAAAACAACCACATTGAGGAAAATTTAGAGGAAGAACAGGCGGAAAATACGCAAAAAAGTGATGCGCTAGATAATAATTCGGCGCAAAAAGGTGCGAGTGAGGTCGAAAATGACGACGCTCTTGTGGTTAAGGCTCAAAGCGTGAAAAGCAAAAAGAAAAATGGCGAGCAAACCGTTATTAAGTGGGGGCCAAACAGAATTTTGCAGTGCTTCGCATATTTTGCTGTCATCCTCATCGCCATTGCAATGATTTTGAGGCTGGCTTTTTCAAAGAGTGAATCGCCTCAAATTGCGGAGTATATGCAGGGGGTGGGCGAGTGCCTCGCATATATCGTGGCAATCTGGCTTGGCTTCTACTTCACACGAAAACGCGGAAACATCTGGTGGCTTATCGGCTGGATTGTGGCAACGGTAATACTTGTTGTGTTCTATATTTTTGCTGTGGTGTGATGAGACTAAATTTGAAATAAGGTTTTAATAAAAAATTTAAGAAAAAATAGTGAAACAAAAAGGTCATTATGAAAAAAATCAACATAATCTACATTATAAGCGCTTCAATAATTGCCTTGTGCATAGTTTTTGCTCTGCTCATCAATGTGTGGGCGGGGTTTCAAATTTTTGTGCTGGCACTTATGTCGGCGCTGTCACTTGTGTGGGCGGGGTTTTTGATTTACAACTATCTCACCGACTTCAAAAAGCAACTTGCCGACGAATTTTCTTACTTTAAAGCGGAAAAAATCAACTCAACAACCGTGACAAGTGAGGAGTTTGAAAAAAACGAATTGGCGTATGAAAAAGAGTATAAAAAAACAACGAGGCGCGCGAAATTTTTCGAAATTTGCAAGATTGTTCTTTGCTTCGGCTTCGCTGGACTTTTCATCTTCGCCATTTTCGTCGCGTAGGAGGGTGTTATGAAAAAATTTGACGTTTGCATTGTTGGTGGGTGCAGTGTGGATATAACATACTATGCTGATGCTGGACAAACTAAGGTGTTTTTTGGCGGGAAAGGTGCAAATCAGGCGGTTGCTTGTTCACGAGCGGGCGCTAGCACTTGCATTGTCACAAAACTTGGTGAAGATAAATACACTGATTTGATTGTGAGCAATTTGAAGAAAGCGGGAGTCGCAACTTTTGTTGATGTTGTAAGCGGTGAACAAAACGATATCGCAAAAATCACTATAAGGGACGGTGACAACTCCATCGAACGTAGTGGCAAAATCATTACATACTTTAACGACGAACTGATTGACAAGTATAAAAAAGTGATTCTCGCATCAAAATATGTTATTTTACAAAATAAAGCGTCCTATGATTTTACAAAGTCGCTTATTGAATTTTGTTACGAAAACGGAATAAAGACAATTTTGACGCCAACAAAACCACAGCAACTTTCTGTTGTCGCTGACGAAAATAATGCTGAAATTCTAAATAAGGTTACTTACATTTGTGCAAACGAGAAAGAGGCATTGGCTGTTTTTGGTGAAAATAGTGTTGAAAATATCGTAAAAAAGCACAAAAATCAATTAATTATAACGCTTGGCGGAAAGGGTTTAGTATATTCTAACGATAAAGAGGTGGTTAAGTTACCCGCAATTACAGTAAAGCAAGTCGTTGACACCACAGGGGCAGGGGACACATTTTGTGGAAATTTTGTTGCAAACCTTGCAGTAGGGATGCCATTTGACGAGGCGGTATACCTTGCTCAATTTGCCAGTGCATATAAAATAGGCTACGAATCAGCGCAAACTGGTATGCCAACAAAACAAGAACTTGAAGAGTTTGTAAGAGGTTATCATGGAAACAGGGCAAAGATTTAAATACAAGCGTGAGTTAATTTTAGCGAAAAAACTTGTGATAAAATGCTATAAACAATGCACTAAAAAAGCAAATATGGACATTAAACAAAAAGAAGATAAGTCGTTAGTTACTAATATTGATGTCGGCTTAGAAAAATTATTAATAAAAAATATTAAAAAGGCATATGAAAAAGATAATTTTCTAACAGAAGAAACTTCAAATAGAACCAACTTATCAGATAGAACTTGGGTGATTGACCCAATTGACGGCACTTCTTTTTTTATTAGAAATTGTCCTTTTTATAGTGTCCAATTGGCTTTTTATGATGAAGGCGAAACTCAGTTTTCTATCATTTATCTTCCAAAAAGCCATGATATGTATGTTGCCATAAGGGGACTAGGCGCATTTTTAAATGACAAAAAAATTTCTAAACGCAAAAACGATGTGTCGTTTAAAAGGTGCAATGTTGCAGTTTGTGGTTCTCCGTCTAAGTGGGATAACGAAATAACGAAAATAATAGAAAAAATATATAATTATGAAAAACATGAGTATCAATCTCCGAAATTTTTGTTAATAAATTCTTCTGGTTATACCTATACGCTCTTAGCGAGCGGGGCGGTGGATTATTTTATTGAAACTGCTAAAAATAAATGGGACCAGTTGCCGGGCGACTTACTTGCCAAAGAATTATCTGCAACGTGTTATGATATAAATGGAGCAAAAATCTACTCATTTTGCCTACAATTAGACGAATTTTTAAGTTTGCAGTAGATTAGCGAAAAACTTTATAGAGATTTATTGAAGAGAAATATATTGTAATAATTGAAAATTTGTAGTTAATAAGTAACACTTCCTTATCTAATCATCTATTTTATGATGGCGATAACACATCTTATCTATTCGCAAAAGACAGGTTTTGCGAATAGATAGTGAGATTTTTTGCTTATTTTGCGTGTTTTTGCTTATTTTATGTGTTTTTTGTTTAATTTTTACTTTATATGTTTCTAATTGGTTAATTATAGTTTTCTAATTAGTTATTTTATATGTTTTTCGGTTAATTATAATTATTATATCAGTTAATTACTAAATACGTTAATTACTAAATACGTTAATTACTATATATGTATTTAAGTTAATTATCTTGTTTCAGTTAGTTTTTTGTTTTAGTTGGTTATTTATATGTTTTTCATCCATTTTCATATGTTTTTTATCCAAAATATGTTTTTTATCCAAAATATGTTTTTTATCCAAAATATGCATTATTATATGCATATTATCTCAGCATTAAAAAAAGTGATAGACAAATTCTATCGCTTTTTGTTTTGTAGTTTTAGGAGTAATTTCTAATAAGTTTTTTGCTCATTTCTTTAATTTTGCTAATCTTGCCCCCTACCCCACTACTGGTTATGTTTTTTAATTTTAAAATGTTTACTATGATTTACTCAACACGATTATTTGATATGATTTTTGATTTACAAATATGTAATAAATTAAAACAGCAAGTTAATAAAAATACAGCAAATTAAAGGAAAAAAGCGGTTGAGATAAGTTTCGACGAGCAAACTAACTTAAATCTACTGAAAGACAGCGAGAAAGATTTTGACTATCATAACAATTTGATAAGGCTGGAGTGGTTGGTTTATAGAGAAAAATTTGTTTAAAACAAGTTAGTCGATTGTAGATTTTTTCTTTTTTGCTTCCTTTTCTCTACGTTTATAGTAGTCCTCGATGGCGCTACGTATCGTTTCTTCTGCCATAACCGAGCAATATTCTTTATTCGCAGGCAACTCGCCCATAACGCGCACGACGTCCTCATTTGTGATTTGAAGCGCCTCGTCAATCGTTTTACCCTTAACCAAATCGCAAGTGACGTCAGCTGACACAATCGACGCACAGCATCCAAAAGTTTTAAATCTTGCGCTTTCAATGATGTTGTTATCGTTAATTTTAAGATAAAGACGCGTCATATCGTTGCAGTGGTCTTTAACAACCTCGCCGACCGCATTTGCGCCGTGCATACCGCCCGCGTTTACTGGGTCTTTAAATCTTTCCATAATGAATCTGTTATAATACATCTTATATCCTCCCCGCCTGAATTGGCGAAATTGCCCTTAGTTTTGCAACCGCTTTTGCGATTTCGTCAACCACGTAATCAACATCCGCCTTACTTATGTTTGTGCCGAACGAGAACCTAATTGAGCCTTGCGCGATGTCGTCTGGGATATTCATTGCGCGCAAAACGTGCGACGGCAACAGCGATTTCGATGTGCAAGCAGAACCTGTTGAAACACAAATCCCCGCGAGGTCCAATAGCATCAAAAGCGCCTCACCCTCAACGCCATAGAAAGAGATGTTGATGATTGCATTCGATTTTTGATAAGGATGCCCGTTCACTTGGAAATATTCCACTTTTTCGGCGAGTTTTTCGATGAAATAATCTCTTATTATCTTCAGTTTGCGGTTTGTGATTGAATAATTCTTCGTTGCAATCTCAACCGCCTTGCCAAGCCCTGCAATTCCTGGCACATTTTCCGTTCCAGCGCGCTTCTCGCGTTCTTGGTTACCGCCATAAGTGAGCGTGTCGAACTTAATGCCCGACTTCACATAGAGTGCCCCAACACCCTTTGGTCCGTGTATTTTGTGCGCTGACATACTCAAAAGGTCAATTTCCATATCTTGCACATCAATCTTCACCTGCCCTATTGCCTGCACAGCGTCGGTGTGGAAAATAACACCGTAATCGTGGGCAATTTTTGCGATTGATTTGATGTTTTGAATGGTCCCAACCTCGTTGTTAAGCGACATAATTGAGATAAGCGTGGTGTCTTTGCGGATGGAGTGAAGTAGGTCAGGCAAACTCACAAGCCCAGAGCAGTCAACAGGAAGGTAAGTGACTTCAAAGCCCTCCTTTTCCAACTGTTTGCACGCGTTTAAAACGGCGTGATGTTCGATTTGGCTGGTGATGATATGCTTTCCCTTATCGCTATAGGCCCGCGCAACACCCAAAATTGCCAAATTATCAGCCTCCGTGCCACCGCTTGTGAAGTAAATTTCAGTGGATTTTTGCGCATTTATCCCCTCTTTTATGCGGTCGCGCGCCTTGTCGACTATGCCCATCGCCGTTCTACCAAAACTGTGAATGGAGCCAGCGTTGCCGTAAAGCACATTAAAACACGGCAACATTTCGTTCAAAACCTCTTGCGACACATAAGTGGTTGAAGCGTTATCCAAATAAATTTTTCTGTCCATCTTTCCCTCTTCTTAAATATTTCTTCACTTAAATTTTAACACGCGCGCCCCAAAAAGTCAATACTTACTTATAAAATAACCTAAAATAGGAACAAATTTAACAATCAGAGGTCAAATTAATCATTCCCTTTCTTTAAAGTGATTTAGGTATAAAAGGATTATAGGCATTCTTCGATTTTTTTAAGAAGCGCATCTTTTGGAAGCAGTCCAACTTGCTTACCAACCACCTCGCCGTCTTTAAAAAAGTAGAGGCAAGGTATGCTCATAATCCCAAATTTTCGAGCGAGATTTTCCTCATCGTCGACGTTCACCTTGTAGACCTTCGCCCTGTCGCCCAACTCGTTTGCCACATCCTCCAAAATTGGTGCAAGCATACGGCACGGTCCGCACCAGTTGGCAAAAAAATCAACGACCACAAGCCCCTTTTTAGTTTTTTCATCAAAGTTCTTTTCATTCAAAAATTCCATAACACCCTCCTAATTTCTATTTTAAAAATTGATATCACTTTGTTAAAAATTAACGCTTTTAACTTATTTTTCACAAATTTTGCGGTTTTTTTCGATTTTTTTTCATTTTTTTAGTAAATTTTTTGTGTTTTTAGATTAAAATACATTTTTAGTTTGCTAAAATTTGGTTGACAACATATGCCGAAACAACGGTCGCGCACGCAACAGGATAATAAGAAATGCTCCCAACCGGCGAAATTTTTTGCGCAACACTTTCTGGCGCAACAACTTGAAGTTTTTTCACGCCCCGCTCTTTAAGTTTCTTACGTAGCACCTTAGCAAGCCCGTCGTTTGAAGTTTTGTAGATATCCACCACCTTAAAATATGGATAATCAAATCGATTCCCAGCGCCCATTGCAGAAATAATTTGAAGGTTATTTTTGGTGGCGTAGTCAATAAGTTCCACTTTATCTTGCACGCTGTCGATGGCGTCAACCACAAAGAAATCTCCCAAAAGTTCGCCAACATTTTCTTTTGTTAACCTCTTGGAAATCGCCTCGACAAGGCAATTAGGATTGATTTTTTTGATAATTTCCGCCAAAACGTCAGTTTTTTTCTTGCCAACTGTGTTAGTGTATGCAACCGCCTGCCGATTAATGTTGGTTTCATCAACAACATCGAAGTCGATAAGCCTCAATCGTCCAATTCCCGCGCGCGCCAAAAGCACGGCGACCTCGCCACCAACTCCGCCGACGCCAACAATCGTAACGGACGCGTTTTGAAGTTTTTTTATGCCGTCCTCGCCCAGCAAACTCTTCGTTCTATCCAGCCACATATTTAGTTCTCAGGCAGTTGAAAGCCCATTTTGACGCGGTTTGACGACTTTTTGTCTCTTTCCTTATACGCCTTCTGCACATACTCGCGGTCGATGTTGATGGTCGTCATAGGATGCTCGCCCGTGGCGTTAAAGGAGATATCTTCAAGTAGCGCTTCCATAATTGTGTGAAGCCTACGCGCACCCAAATCCTCAATCTCATTTTCCTTTTTGGCGATGGAAGCGATTTCATCAAGCGCGTCATCGGTGAATTTCAAATCAACATTATCCACCCTAAGAAGGTTGGCGTATTGAACGGTCACAGCGTTCTTTGGTGTTGTTAAAATCTTTTTGAAGTCATCTTGCGTTAAACTTTGAAGTTCAACACGAATTGGGAAACGCCCTTGAAGTTCTGGTATCATATCCTCCATTTTGGCAAGATGGAAAGCGCCCGCCGCAATAAAGAGAATGAAATCGGTTTTCACATTGCCGTATTTTGTTGGCACGGTGCTACCCTCAACAATCGGCAAAATATCTCTTTGAACACCCTCACGCGAAACGTCGGCGCTGTTAGTCGATTGACTTTTACCGATAATTTTGTCGATTTCGTCGATGAAGATGATACCCTGCTCCTCCGCGAGCGAAAGTGCCTCTTCGTTGACGTTGTCCATATCAATCACCTTATCGGTTTCCTCTTGAAGAAGAAGGTCACGCGCGTGACGAACGGTCATTTTTTTCTTCTTATGTCTTGGCGGTTGAAGCCCGTCGAACATCGAGCCGAGATTAATCTCGCCCCCACCAAAAGCCATAAGTGGTTTTGGCGTGTCCAAAACGGTGACCTCCACAAGTTCTTCCTCGCACTTATGTTCGCGTAATTCCCTCTCGAGGTCCTCACGTTTAACCTCAACCATTGTTACACGGCGGTTTTGGTAGAGCGCGTCGATAAGTTTATTTTCAACGATTGGCATAACCTTGTTTTCAACTTCTTTTTTCTTCTGGTCCTTAACCATTCGAACGGCAACCTCAACGAGGTCTCTCACCATACTTTCAACATCTCTGCCCACATAGCCAACCTCGGTGTATTTCGTTGCCTCCACCTTCACAAAAGGTGCGCCGACAAGTTTAGCAAGACGCCTTGCGATTTCCGTTTTTCCCACGCCTGTTGCGCCACGCATAATGATGTTTTTAGGTGTGATTTCGTCGCGTATTTCACTTGGCAAGTGGCTTCTTCGGTAGCGATTTCGAAGTGCCACTGCAACAGCGCGTTTTGCGTCCGCCTGCCCGATGATGTATTTATCGAGTTCCTTAACGATTTGACTTGGTGTGTAATTCATTACAGTCTCCTTTTAGTTTTGCAAAAATTTTCCGTGACAATTTTCCTTAAATTTAAGGATTTCGCCACTATCGAAATTTAATTCGTCCTTTCCTATTATATCATAGTTTAAACTTAAAAGCATATCATTTAAACAACTTTTTTTCAATAATTTTTCAACGAGAAGCCCAAGCGCAGTGTTTTTTGGACTTTCAAAGAGGTTTTTGCCGTTAAGTTCGCGCATAATGTTGTGAGCGATGTAGTTTGCAACAAGTAAATTTTCATACACCCCGCCCACGCCCAAAAAGCCACCGCCAACGAAGATGTTTTCGTGGTTTTTTATCTTCAAAAACCTATCAATGCACGTGGAAGATTTAAGATGTGTGCGAAGATAAATTTTGCCAAACGAGGTTATAACAGCATTTTGAAGGGCGGGAATACTTTTTAAGATTTTTTCTTGTTCAGTGTTATTGAGCGCGGTGTAGAAATCAACAAGTTCATAGTCACCTTCAAACTTTTTCAGCCTAATTGAAGCGAACGGCTTTTCGTTTTGCGTGTAGATTGGGCGAAGATAGGTGCGAAGCGAGTTGTTTTCCGCGCGCTTTTCAATGCTTATCTCGTTTACGTAATCGTCGCTATCATAGCGCTTTCGATATTTTTTCAAATTCTCAACAAGCAAGCCAAAATCGTTTTCATTTAGGTTGATATGATAGAGATTTTCGCCGTCATAATGGAGGTTTTTTAGGTCGATATATGAAACTTTGATTGGCGCTGGATGAAAAAAATTCACCTTGTTTTCACCGACAAATTTCGACAAATTTCTAATAAGATTTTTTGTCGTGTTATTGCCAGTGCAAAGCAAAGTGAGTTCGTTATAGTTAAGTTCGTCGATTTCAGCGTCGACAAAGGAAAGATTAGAAAAGGTTTTAAGTTTATCTCTAACCATATCAACAAATTCGCCGTCGATATTTTCAACGTTCACCCCGAGGCGCTTCGCAAGAAGATATGCTGGGCTGTCGAAAGCGCTCAGTTCCGCGTCGAGTTCATTTTTTAGTGCTATACGGCGCTCAATGTGGCACATAAGAGGTTGTTTTTTGTCGAAAATATGCACGCAAAAACCATTCCTTGCAAGAATATAAGCAACTTCGCATCCAACAAGTCCGCCACCAACAATCTTCACATATCTTCCCTTTTCGCGCGTCAACTCAAACCTCCGCCTTAACATAGTTACAGTTGGAGCATTTTATAGTTTTACCTTTTCGAATGAGATAATTCCCGCACTCTGGGCATTTTTCGCCTGTTGGAATATCCCAACTCATAAAGTTACAGCCCGTTCTATCTTCGCACGCGTAAAAAGTTTTCCCTTTCTTAGTTCGAAGCGCAAAAACATTCTTTCCGCAGTTAGGACATTTACCCACGCTTTTACGCTCCTCTTTTTCGTTATATGGCAGGATATTTCGGCACTTAGGGAAGTTCGAGCAACCCAAAAATTTGCCAAACCTACCCTCTCGTAAAAGCATTTTATGCCCGCACTTATCGCAAACCACGTCGGTTTCAATCGGCTCTTGCTTCATTGTGACGGACGAGGCGTCCGCTTTCTCCAAAAGCCCCTTAAAGCCGTTCCAAAAACTCGAAACAACGTCGTGCCAGTCGTCCTTATCCTCCGCGATATCGTCGAGGCGATTTTCCATATGCGCAGTGAATTTAACGTTGATAACGCCACTGAAAAACTTTTCAAGGTATTCGGTTATCTTGCAACCAAGTTCTGTCGGCACGAGGTATTTCCCGTCCTTTTCGCAGTAGGCACGCGCGGTCAGTATTGTGACGGTTGCGGCGTATGTTGCAGGGCGTCCAATCCCCTTTTCTTCCATTGCTTTCACAAGGCTTGCCTCGGTGTAACGAACAGGTGGCTTGGTGAATTTTTGCTCCTCTTTAATATCTTTAACTAAAAGATTTTCGCCCTCAGTAAGAGGTGGAAGTTTAGATATTTCCTTCTTGTCTTTTTCCTTGTCCTCGTCAACAAATTCCTTATAAACAGCCGTGTAGCCAGCAAATTCAAGCGTGCGTCCGCTTGCCTTAAAGTTATACCCGCCCGCATCGATGTTCACGGCAACATTGCTGTATTCCGCCTCATTCATTTGGCTTGCAAGGAAGCGCTCGTAGATGAGTTTATAGAGTTTAAAGTTATCTTTCGTTAAACTTTTTTCCACCATTTCTGGCGTTATGTTCATCGAAATAGGGCGAATTGCCTCGTGTGCGTCTTGCGCATTCTTTTTGGTGGCGTAGATATTTGGCTTCTCTGGGAGGTAATCCTTGCCGTATTTGTTCAAAATAAACTCTCGGCACGCCTTTTGTGCGTCCTCCGAAACACGTGTCGAGTCGGTTCTTATATAGGTTATAAGCGCAATCTTGCCCTCGCCTGCAACCTCCACGCCCTCGTAGAGTTCCTGCGCGGACGCGGTGGTGCGCTTCAAACTCATACCAAGTTTATTAAGCGCATCTTGTTGCATTGTGCTTGTTGTGAAAGGTGCTGGCGCGTGAGATTTTGTCTTTGATTTTTTAATATTTTCAACTATGAATTGTGAGGATTTGATAACTTTAAGCGCCTCTTCCACTTTTTCTTTGTTTTCAAGTTTGATTTTCTTGTTTTTATAGCCTTGCAAGGTGGATTTAAAGGCAATCTTGCTTTTTTCGTGGAAAGCAGTGACCGTCCAATACTCTTCTGGCTTAAAGTTTTTTATCTCATTTTCTCTGTCCACCACAAGTTTAAGCGCCACCGATTGCACGCGCCCTGCCGACAATTTTGGCGCCACTTTTTTGGAGATAATCGGCGAAAGTTTGTAGCCCACAATCCTATCCATCACCCTACGCGCTTGCTGAGCGTTCACCAAATTTAGGTCAATCGCGCGCGGGCTTTTAAGCGCTTTCAAAACGGCATTTTTGGAAATTTCGTTGAATTGAATACGGCACTTTGTGCTTGGATTTAAGTTTAAAACATTCGCAATATGCCAAGAAATTGCCTCTCCCTCTCTGTCGGGGTCGGTTGCGATAAGCACTTCTTCCGCCTTACTTGCCTTGTTTTTAAGTTCGCTTATAAGTTCCTTTTTGTCGGGCTTATTTTCATAGTGCGGTTCAAAATTGTTGCTAATGTCAATCGCAAAACTCTTAACCGGCAAATCTCTAATATGCCCTTTGGTGGCAAAGACCTCATAGCCTTGCCCAAGATATTTTTTCAAAGTTTCCCTTTTTGCAGGGGCCTCAATAACCACAAGTTTCAAGCGTTTTCTCCTTTTATGCCAACATAAATGTTTTCGATGGCATTCTTCTTATTAAACCACGAATTTCCAAAGTTGTCAAACAACTGTTCAAAATATTTGTTGGAAGTTGCGATTTTTGTGCCAGATAGTCAAAATCTTGCTCGCCGTCTTTAAGTAAATTTAAGATTGTTTGCTCATCGAAACTGACCTCCACCGTCTTTTCTTCCTTTTTGACGCCGTCAATGCCGTAAAACTTCAAAATATCGTCCACTTCAATCACACATTCGGCTTGCGAACTTCTGATTAACTCGTTTGGAAGTTCGCTTTTTGACGAATTTATGTTCCCAGGCACGGCAAACAAATCTCTGCCATAGTCAAGCGTGTAGTCCTTGGTGTGAATGGTTCCACTTTTCTTACTCGCCTCGGTGATAAGTGTGCCAAGCGATAACCCCGCGATTATTCGGTTACGCAGTGGGAAGGTGTATTTCGTCGGTGGCGAAAACGGCGGATACTCGCTTATAACAAGCCCCTTTTTCATCATTTCTTCGGCAAGGTTTGTGTTCGCTTCGGGGTAAATGTGGTTAAGTCCGCCTCCCAAAACCGCAATCGTTTTCCCGCCAACTTCAAGTGCCGAGCGATGCGAAAGAGAGTCCACACCATACGCAAGCCCACTCACAATGGTAAGCCCCGCTTCCGCAAGTTCGCGCGCCAATTTTTCGGTGACAAACTTGCCGTAGTTCGACGGTATCCTCGTTCCCACAATCGAAAAGCAGTCGCTGTTTAAAAGCGACGCATCGCCTTTCACATAGAGAAGAAGTGGCGCGTCAGGCAAATCTTTGAGGCGATTTGGATAATTTTCGTCATCAATTATGATAACCTCAATGCCGTCGCTTTTCAAATTTTTCACATACGAATCAAACACATCAAACTTCTTCGCTAGGTTTGCGTATTCATTAGCCGATAAAACTGACATAACACCCTTGTCGGCAACAAGTTTTCTTATGTCGTCAATTCCATTTTCTTCAACAATTTCCATCACCGCTTCCATTTTCTTGTTTGGAATTTCGGCGAGAGATAGGTAGGTTAAAATCTTCTTTTTCATATTCTCCAACATTTTACGTCATTTAAGCGTCGTAGTATTGTTATGAGCAAGGTTATAAACTTGCATTTAGTAATTTTCAGCACAATCGAATTATTAAGTAAATACAAGGACAAATCTAATATATAGGTAGTGGTCATTTAAAGTATTTCCTATCAAGCCCGCGATACGAGATTGCCTCGGCAATATGTTCTGGTCGAATGTTCTCTTCGCCCTCAAGGTCGGCAATCGTGCGCGCAACCTTCAAAATTCTATCGTGTGCGCGTGCGCTGAGTTTAAGATTGGTGAACGCGGTTTCCATAAGGCGCTGACAATCGCCAGAGAGCGGACAAAACTTTTTCATTTGTGGCACGCTCATCTTGGCATTTGAAAACACCTTCGAATTTTTAAACCTTTCAAGTTGCACTGCGCGCGCCTTATCCACTCGCTCTTTAATTTTCGCCGTTGGCTCTTCCTTGTTCTCGGCGTTAAGTTCTTTATACGTTATGTTATCAACCTCAACGTGTATGTCAATCCTATCCATAATTGGACCCGAGAGTTTAGAGAGGTATTTGTGAATTTGAGTTGGCGAACAGGAACATTCTCTATCCTTCGAACCATAATTTCCGCACGGACACGGGTTCATCGACGCAATCAAGGTGAAGGAAGCGGGATAGGTTATCGTTAAAAGGTTTCGCGCCACGGTGATATACCCATCCTCCAGCGGTTGACGCAAGGTTTCAATGAGGTGACGTGAATACTCTGGAAATTCGTCGAGGAAGAGAACGCCGTTATGCGCCAAACTTATTTCACCAGGCTTGGCGTGCGCCCCTCCGCCCGTTAAACTTATCGCCGTTGCGGTGTGGTGAGGCGTGCGGAAAGGACGCTCTGTGATAATCCCCTCGTTTAGGTCAAGTTCGCCAGCGACCGAATGAATTTTTGTCACTTCAAGTGCCTCTTCAAAGGTGAGGTCAGGCAGTATCCCCGAAAAGCACTTGGCAAGCATACTCTTTCCGCTTCCTGGTGGACCTATCATAAGCACATTATGCCCGCCTGCCGCCGCAATTTCAAGTGCGCGCTTTGCCATTTTCTGCCCTTTCACATTCTCAAAATCTAACTTATTGGTGTTTTTTGTGGCGATATCGGCAAACCTTTTGGTCTTAACAAGATAGTTCTCCTTGTTCACATCCCTGTTGAGAAAAGCGACCACTTGGGCTAGTGAGGAAAAGGCATAGCAATTTATGTTTTCGATAAAACTCGCCTCGTTTTCGTTCTCTTTTGGTATGATGAAATTCCTAAAACCTTTCGAGCGCGCCGAGATTAACATCGGCAGAACCCCGCGTACCTTTTTCACTTTTCCGTCAAGCGACAATTCGCCTAAGATTATGTAGTCCTTATAGTCCTTTGTGGTGATTTGCTCGGACGCCGAGAGTATTCCAACCGCAAAAGCCAAGTCATATATCGGTCCCTCTTTCTTTATGTCGGCTGGTGCAAGGTTAAGCGTGATGGACTTTGGTAAAAACTCCAAACCGCTGTTTCTTATCGCAGACTTAACGCGCTCTTTCGACTCTTTCACCGCCGTGTCGCCAAGCCCGACAATATCGATGCGCGGAAGTCCGCCCACAATATCAATTTCCACATCAACCGTGAAGCCATCGATGCCGGTCAGCCCAAAACTTTTCAGTGTTGATAACATTTTTCCTCCAAGTATATTTTTCATTATAGCACCTTTTTCTCAACATACCAAACAATTTTAAGCAATTTATTTTAAAAGA
Organism: uncultured Clostridia bacterium; assembly: GCA_944350265.1. Classification (GTDB taxonomy): domain Bacteria; phylum Bacillota; class Clostridia; order Christensenellales; family UBA1242; genus Caccovivens. Next base: position 124,634 of record CALVOG010000001.1, on the reverse strand, counting down.
TTACTCGCAAAGATTTTTTTGATATTATCAAAATAAGTTGAAAAAAAATTTATGTTGGTGTAGAATGAGAGTGTGTTTGGTTGAAAAGCGAAAGTTTTAACCACTTCAACGAATTAATGAGTGTTTTAAATATTTACGGAAATTTTGATAAAAATTTGGTGAACTTAGTCAATGTTACTTTCGTGTAAATTTTAGAGGTGAATAAAATGGATGAAATGCTTAAAATATCCAATGTGAATAAGATATATAAGGTAAATAAAAACGAGAACTTTCAGGCGCTTCACAACATCAGCGTCTCTTTTTCAAGCGGTGAACTCGTTTCCATTGTGGGCGAAAGCGGAAGCGGTAAGTCCACCCTTATGAACCTCATCGGCGGGCTGGATTCCGATTTTACCGGCGACATCATTGTCAGTGGTGAAAATTTGCGAAAACTCACCGATAAGGAATTAGATAAGTATCGAAAAGATAAGGTGGGTTTTGTTTTTCAGTCCTTCAACCTCATCTCGCACCTTTCGATACTAGATAACGTCACCCTTGCTCTCACGCTGTCTAACGTCAGTGAAAAAGAGAAGGTGGAGCGCGCAACAAACATCCTTAAACTTGTTGGGCTGGAATCGCAATTAAAGAAAAAACCAACGCAACTCTCTGGCGGACAAAAACAGCGCGTCGCCATTGCAAGAGCGCTCATTAATAACCCTGACATCATCATTGCCGACGAACCAACAGGCTCGCTTGACACCTCAACCACAATGCAAATACTTAAAATATTGAAGGAAATTGCCGACAGCGGAAAGTTGGTGATTATGGTGACGCACTCCGAGAAAGTTGCCTCGGTGTCCTCGCGCGTTGTGGAGATTGCCGATGGCAGAATTGTCAGCGACCACAAAAATGAAAACTATAAAAAAGACAGCGACAAAACCTTTAAAGAGGTGAAGAAAAAGGAGAAAAAATTAAAACAAAATTTGTCGTATTGGTCGGCAATCAAACTGTCTTTTCACAATATGTGGGCAAGTAAAACCAAGAATTTTCTTATGGCTTTCGGTGTGGCGATTGGCATTGGTTCACTTCTTCTTATGATGTGTTTCAGTTCCGGCATAACCGACTTTATAACGAGCACAATGAAGTCCTATTCCGACCCAACCATTGTCACGGTGTCTAAATCTATGGACTATGGAGATATGTTCACGGGTGGCGGGATTGAAATTCCGCTTTTCGACGCCGAAGGTGAAGAAATTGGGCAAATTGTGGAAGGTATAAACGCCTACCTCACCGAAAACGGCTTTGACGAAAGTGAACTTATCACCGATAAGAACCTTTCACCAGGGTTTAATATGATGACCTTCCCTGGAATTTTAACTGCGCACATTGAATACGACCTTGACGGCGACGGCATAATTAGTGATGAAGAAAAACTCAGCATAACTTATCTTTACACCACCCCGCCTTACTACACCGAAACCAACCTCGTCGAAGGCGAAATGTCCACAAGCGAGGGCGGAATTATGCTGACGCCTTCAATCTACAACTTCTTTGGTGAGGAAAATCCTGTTGGGAAGAGCGTTAAGGTTGTTATAAATTTTGATGGCACCGAATTTACCATTGGCAACGAAATTGACAGCACGGAATCGAAAATCACGGGAATTATGGATACGTCGGTTTTCAGCAGTATGCCGATAATCTATATTGATTACGACTTCTTTATGAGTAAGTTCACTGAATACTCAAAGAAGCCAGCACAACCAACCACCTATTACATTAAAACACAAAGCGAAGAGGTTTCGTCCGCTATCAACCGCTATATCTCCACCCTTGAGGGCTACACCGGCTCGATTGAGGAAGGGCTTGCAAGTATGTTCCAAAGTATGGCTGACACAATCGGCACCTCGCTTGTTATACTCTCCGCCATCTCACTTTTCGTTTCGGCAATTATGATTTTGGTGGTGATGTATATGAGCGTCAGCGAGCGCACAAAGGAAATCGGCGTTTTGAAGTCAATCGGCGCGCGCAAAAAGGACATTCACCGCATTTTCTCCTCCGAAAGTTTCCTCGTGGGCTTGCTGTCAGGGCTGTGCGGGCTTGCCGTTGCAGGCTTTTTGATGCTTGTAATCTATATCATCCTAATCAACCTCGTGGGCATCGCTCCGCTTTCGTTTAGGTGGTATTATCCATTCATCGCGCTTGGCGTTTCGGTTGTGATAAGCATATTAAGCGGACTTTATCCAGCAAGCAAGGCAGCCCGCCTAGACCCTGTGGAATCACTCAGACGCGAATAGTGTTAAGTTTTCAAGTGGTGGTTTTAGAGTTTTTGAAAGCCGTTATGGCTATTTGTTTGTTATTTTGAGGTGACACTTTTTATTTCGCATATGTTTAGCCTATCCTCTTAAAAATATGCTTAGTATAACAAAAAGAATACAATTTGAAGTGGTATTATTCTAATTTTTGAAAGCCGTTCTACGACGAGATTCCTCGCTTCGCTCAGAATGACATTTAATGGTATCGCCTAACGGTATGAGTTATATTGCGACCTCGCTATGTCATTTTTGGTATTGCGTATTACTGCAAAGATTAGCCACTCTAACACCTTGTAAATTAAAGCCCTCTAAAGAATGTGGCACTAACCTTTCTTTCTTCATAGACTAAATCTTGTAAGGAGGAAAGATGAAAATATTCAAAAGAATTTCTATGCTGTGTCTGGCGTTACTTATGGTCACATCGTGCGGTTTGCTTTTCGGTTGCAATAAGAAAGACTACAACAAAATCGCACTAAACGAGGTCACGCACAGCATTTTTTACGCCCCACTCTACGTCGCCATCAACAACGGCTACTTTGAGGATGAAGGGCTTGAGGTCACGCTAACCAACGGTGGAGGCTCCAACACTTCAATGAGCGCGCTTCTGTCTGGCTCGGCGGACATCATTTTGGCTGGACCAGAAACCGCTGTCTACACCGACCAAGAGGGCATCAAAAATTCGCCTGTGGTGTTTGGACAGTTGACTCAGTGCGATGGTTCCTTCATTGTATCCAAAGAGGAAGATGTTGATTTTGATATCAGCGATATGGTCGGCGAAACGATTATTGGAGGAAGAGCAGGCGGACTTCCAGCAATGACCCTTCAATATATCATTGAGTCGAATGGTTACGAAATTGGCACGAGCGATAACCAAATCAATTTGCGCACCGATGTTGCGTTCGACCTCACCGCGAGCGTTTGGGAAAATGACAGCACGGTGAAATACTGCACCCTTTTCGAGCCAACCGCAACAAATGTGGTTAAGTCGATTGAAGGTTCGAAGATTGTGGCAAGTCTTGGCGAAATTTCTGGCACCATTCCATACACTTGCTTCATCGCGCGCGAAAATTACGTTGAAAAACACAGCGACGTGGTTGAAAAATTTTTGACCGCTGTGAAGCGCGCCTATAACTATATTGTCACAAGCGATTCCTACGCCGTGGCACAAGCACTCTTGCCATCTTTCGACGGCAACACCGTGGAGGAACTTGAAGTTGCAGTTAATAGTTACGTTGCCATAAACGCGTGGAGCGACGATATGATAATGACAAGCGACGGCTTCGACAACCTTATGAATGTTATGATTAACGCTGGAGTTATCACCGAAAAATCGGTGTTTAGCGATGTTGTCAACAACACCTACGCTGAAAAAATAAACAACCTAAACGCTTGAAAAAAAGATTGTTTCTAATTTAAAAAACTAAATGAAGTTTGGTTTGTTTGATGTTCTAAGATGGCCACCGACGAGATTCTTCGCTTCGCTCAGAATGACAAATAAACCAATAGTCCTAACGGAATTGACAATATTACGTGTTAAACATTTTTAAGAGAATCAACTCCTTAAAAAATAACAAGCACACGTATTAAATCAGCGTAAGAATCTCATCGCAAGAATAACAAACTAAAACAAAACATAACAAATATTAATAAAAAGTGCTAAATTTTAGTGAAAATTTCTAAAAAATAGCACTTTTTTTTGATTTTTTTGCAATACATTCAATTTTTATCACAATTTTATCCTATTAAGTTACAATTTTAAAAGCCTAACAGCTTAATTTTTTACTTCACAATCGCTTTAATTTTGGAATTAGTAAGTTTGGTAAAAATAATAAATTTGCAAAAAGTCAATCGTAACTGCGCAATAAGTAAACTGGCAAATTTAACAGAAAAGTTTATCCATATTTTTCACATATTCTTTGCAGTAGTCAAAAACATCGTCATAAATTGTTTCGCTTTCAAGGTCACAACCGCACGCCTTCAAAAGTTTGATTGGGCTTTTTATGCACCCCGAGGAAAGAAACTTTTTATATCGCTCCACCGTGCCCTTCTCGCCAGATAAAATGTTTCGCGCAATACTTATTGCCGAAATCATCCCTGTGGCGTATTTATACACATAGAAATGTGAGTAAAAGTGAGGAATGCGCGCCCATTCGAACTGCATTTCATCAATCTCTTCCACCTTTTCGCCGTGATAAAAGTCGTTCAGTTCTTTATATTTTTTGCACAAACTTTCGCGCGTTAAAGCCTCGCCCTTTTCAAAGGTTTTATGCGACCACTCCTCAAACTCGCTGAACATCGTTTGCCTGAAAATTGTGGAGCGCACCTCGGTGAGGAAGTAATCTAAATAATACTTCTTTTCTTCGTTTGTTTCACAATTTTTAAGAAGGTAGTCTAATAGGAGCATTTCGTTCGTTATGCTTGCAACCTCTGCAACAAAAATGACGTATCCCGCCGTTTGAATTGGCTGGTGAGAGTTGGAAAGATAGGTGTGCATTGCGTGCCCAAGTTCGTGCGCCAGCGTGAAAACTGACGACAAATTCCCTTCAAAATTGCATAAAACAACAGGTGTCGCGCCGTAGCAACCCCACGAGAAAGCACCGCTGTCCTTATTCTTATTTGGATAAACATCAATCCAGCGCTCAGTAACCGCTCTGTCAATCAGCGAAACATAGTCGTCGCCCAAAACAGCAAGCGCCTTTTTTATTAACAAAATCGCCTCTTCAAAGGAAAATTCTTTTTTCGGCATAGTTGAAATTGGCGCAAAGGTGTCATAGATTGCCACCCGTTTAAGCCCAAGTGCTTTACGCTTAATCTCATAAAAATCTTGCAAGATTTTCACATTGTCGCGCACCTTTTTTAAAAGTAGACTATAAGCCTTTTCGCTTGCCTCCTCCTCATAAATTTCTCTTGCAAGCGCCGATTTATAGTTCCTAATCTTGCTAAAAACGCACGCCTCTTTCACTTCACTTGCGTAGTTGGACGCGATGAAATTGATAAATTCGCCAAACTTCCCATTTACGCCCTTATAGGCGTTTTTTCTAAGCACCCTATCCGCGCTTTCAACATACAGCGAAAAATTGGAGTGGTTTAATGGATATTTTTTGCCGTTTGCGTCCTCAATCTCGCCAAAATCAAGGTCGACGTCGGCAAATTTATCGAAGTTTTCGCTAAATCCGCCCAAAAAGTCGCCTAGTTTTGAGATTAAAAGTTCCTCTTTTTTGCTTAAAATATGCTTTTTATCTCGCCTAACACTTTCAAAAACTCGCTTATAGTTCTTAAACCGCGCGTTTTTTTGCAAATTTTTGAGTTTTTCGTCGCTAAATTCTGCCATTTCCACATCGATATATGCCGAGAGAGTGGAAAATTTGGTTTGAAGTATGGAAAGTTTTTCGCACATTTCGTTCGCAGATGTGTCGGCATTATCCACCTTTTTGGTTAGTTCGCTGTAAAGCGTTAAAAAACCAAACTCCTTCGAAAAAGCGTAACTTTTCTCTAAACACTCAAAAAGAGTGTCGTCATTTGCGAGTTTGCCCTCGAATGACGAAATTATTGAAATGGAGGAAGAAAGTTTTTTTAAGCGCTTATAAAAATCAGCGTCATTCTTACAAAATTTTGATAAGTCCCATTTATATTTTTCTTCAATTTCAGCGCGATTTTTCATATTCACCTCAAATTACCTTGCAAAATATTTTTCCATACGAAAGTTTTTCCACGGTTCCTTTTCGGTGTCTGGGCAAGCCATAAACACCATTTTTTCCTTTGTGGTTGGATGGATAAAGGAGAGTTTTCCCGCCCAAAGCCCCAAATTTTTGGTTGCCACATCTTTATTTTTACCATATTTCCCGTCGCCATACAGCGGATAGCCCAAAGTGGAAAGTTGAACGCGAATCTGGTGGCTTCTACCCGTCAAAATTTTCACCTCAAGCAAACTCATTTGCCCGTTATTTTCAAGTTCCCTATATGTTAATTCCGCTTTTTTAGCGCCAGAAGAAAGCATTGGCACAACTTTAACAATGTTTTCCTTTTCGTTTTTTTCAAGGTAGTTAACAAGCGTTTTCGATTTTTCTCTCACCACTTTGGTTGTCACAGCGTAGTATATTTTTTCGGTGGTGTGATTTTTAAACTGCTCGGTGAGGCGTTTTGCCGATTTAGAGTTTCTTGCAAACACCATAACTCCGCCTGTTGGACGGTCAAGCCTATGCACAAGCCCGATGAACGCTTCGCCCTCTTTTTGGTATTTTTCTTTCACATACTTTTTAACCAGCGACAGCATATCTTCGCTACCACTCACATCGCTTTGTGTGGGAATATTTTGAGGTTTAAGCACCACAATTATTTGATTATCCTCATATAAAACATTCAATTTTTCCATACTTTCACTCCTGTTGCGCCACACGGCAAAATATATTCTTCACAAGTTGGCAAACCGATTTCATCCGCCGAAACTCCCTCCGCGCCGAACACGCCTTTAAGTAGGTTCCCGATGACGGTTGGCTGAAGCCCAGTGGTGTAGGAATTAATCAGCACAAAAAGTGGTTTTTTTGACAAGACCTTTTTTGTGAGCGCCACGAAATCGGCAAGATTATCTTCAAGTTTCCACATCTCACCGCTTGGACCTCTGCCATAACTTGGCGGGTCCATCACAATCGCGTCGTAAAAATTCCCTCGCCTAATCTCGCGCTCGATAAATTTTTGGCAATCATCAACAATAAAGCGGATGTTTGAAATATTATTAAGTTTGGCATTTTCCTTCGCGCGCTCCACCATACCCTTTGAGGCATCCACGTGCGTGACAAGCGCTCCCGCTTTCGAGAGAGCAACCGACGCCCCGCCAGTGTAAGCGAAAAGATTTAAAACCTTAACCTCACGCCCACTCTCTTTCACAAGGTCTTGCATAAGGTGCCAGTTGACTGCCTGCTCTGGGAAAATTCCCGTATGCTTAAAACCCATAGGCTTCACAATAAACTTAAGTTCGTGCCACGAAATTTGCCAACTATCTTTAAGCGGTTTTTTATAATGCCAAAGCCCGCCACCCTCTTTTTTCTCATAAAATGCGTCAACATCTTTACGCTTAAAGAGGTCGCTTTCAGCGTGCCAAATAACCTGAGGGTCGGGTCTTAAAAGGTTAAATTCGCCCCACTTTTCAAGTTTATATCCGTCGCCTGTTGAAAGCACTTTATAATCTTTCCAATCATCCGCTAATCTCATAATTCTCCTAATTTTGGCGCAAAAATTCAAAAAAGCACACTTTTTTTCACTTTTTTTATAAAATTTACGCCATTTTTTTAAGTTTTTTGTTTTTTTATAAATTTAAACTAGCGCAAAACTTTAACATAAATTATCATTTTCCCAGCCGAACAACAACATTTCCGTTTCCAACTTCTATCTCTTTTTCTATTGCAAAGTTTTCTAGTTTTGGTGTTAGATTTTTAATCAAAACCTCTTGCATAATTTTCGCCTTATACTTTTCAATCATATTTATAACATCAATGTTTTCCGTTGTGAACGAAGCGTTAATTCTGTCGTCAATCGAAAAGTCAGCGTCCTTTCTTAGAACTTGCAAACTCCTCACAAATTCTCGGTATAGCCCTTCTTCAACAAGTGCCTCGTCAAGTGTTATATCAAGCACAACCGTGTTGCCATTTTCGTGCGCCACAACAAAATCTTGCTTCGGCTTCTTTTCTAAGTTGAATAGGTCAGCGGAAAGATTTTTAAATTCGCCAACATCCACACTGCCCTTTTTAAATCCTTCAACAGCTCTACGCCATTCGTCACTTGTTAAAGCACTTAAAGTGGTTTTAAGTTTCTGCACGTCGCCTTTTAAAACTGCACCCGCCTTTTTGAAGTTAACCGACAAAAATTCATCGTTAAACATACTGTCATCATAAACCACTTCAATCTCTTTCACATTGAGTTCGTCTTTTATGATATCGGCAAGATTATCGACCGCACGCTTAACATTTTCGTCGCCAGCCACAAAGAGTTTACGAAGAGGCTGTTTCACCTTTATTTGATTTTCGTTACGTAGGCGCTGAGCAATCGACATAATTTCTCTTGCCCTATTGACGTTTTCAACAACCTCAGCATAGCGCTTATCGTAAATTGGTGACGGATAGCCCGAAAGCATAACGCATTCAGCCTCATTCTTTTCCACTTCTCTCACCATTTTTTGCCAAATATGTTCCGTCACAAACGGCACAATCGGCGTCATAATTCTAACAAGCGCTTTAATTGAGTGGTATAGGCACCAATATGCCGTCAACTGGTCATTTTTATCTTCGCTCTTCCAAAATCTCTTGCGATTTGAGCGGATGTAGAAGTTGGAGATATCGTCCACCAGCCTCTCAAAGTCCTTAACCACCAAAAAGTTCTTATCGTCGGCGTAATATTTGTCGCTGTTTTCAATAAATTTATTAACGCTTTCCACAAGCCACTTATCCGCCACCGTAAAGTCACTTTCGCGCGGTGTGAAGTTGGCAATTTGAGGGTTATCAATGCTTGCATAGGTGTTAAAGAAGGTGTAAACGCTCCAAAAACTCAAAAGTTTTCGTCTCGCCTCGTCTGTGAGCGAGAAGCCAAAACGCATATCGTTCGCAGGGCTTGAGGAGGAATAAAGATACCTCACCGTGTCAGCGCCCACCTTGTCCGCAACGGCGTCGGCGTCCAGCGTGTTGCCACCGCTCTTATGAAATTCTCCGCCGTTTTCGTCCTTAACATATTGATATGTCACAACCTTCTTATAAGGCGCCTTGCCCGTCAGCACCACGCTCATAATGAGGATGGAGTAGAACCAAAGTTTGATTTGCTCCACCATTTCGCAAACATAATCGCTTGGGAAGTTTTCCGCGAAAAACTTTTTGTCAGTGAAATATTTTTTTGTGCTGAACGGCGTGATGCCAGCGTCCATCCACACATCGCCAACATCCTTAATTCTTTCAACCACCTCGCCACAATCGCACCTAATTTTAATTTCATCAATCCACGGTCTATGGATGTTTGGAATTTTGTCAACAAGGCTCTTATCCTCGGCGCGCTCTCTTAATTCTTCAATACTGCCAATAACGTGCACTTTCCCGCATTTTGGGCAGACGTAGAAAGGAAGAGGAAGCCCATAAAAACGACTGCGCGAAATATTCCAATCGCCCATATTATTCAGCCAGTCAATCATACGTTTTTTCGCGTATTCTGGCTTAAACTCCACATCTTCAATCGCTTTAAGCGCCAGCGGACGAATTTCGTCCATCTTAATAAACCAGCCCGAAATCAGTTTATAAACGATGTCGGTCTTACAGCGCCAGCAGTGAACATAACTGTGCTTATATTTGTGCGAATAGAGAAGTTTGCCGTCATTTTTAAGGCGCTCAACAATGATATCCACAACATCGGTGGTCTTTTTTCCAGCCAAAAAGCCGGTGTCGTCAAGCATCACACCTTGCTCGTTGATTGGGCAAATTTCAGGGAGGTTCAATGTTTTTCCAAGTTCAAAGTCCTCCACACCGCACCCCGGCGCGATATGCACAACGCAAGACCCTTCCGCGCTGTCCACCATATCCCACGCCACAACCTTATGCTCAAATTGTTGCTTTTCAAGTTCTGGGAAACAAGTTTCATAGGTCAACCCCACAAGTTCGGCGCCCTTAAATTCCTTTAAAATTTCCACTTTTTGTTTGAGTATGGAAAGGCGGTCTTTGCCAAGCACCAACTTTTCGCCGTTAAAATCGACCAAAACATAGTCAAAATCCTTATTCACGGCAAGTGCAACGTTGGCTGAGAGCGTCCACGGCGTTGTCGTCCACGCCACAATCTTAAAATCCTTGCCCTTAACTGGAAATTTTGCGAAAATTGCCGTATGCTCCACCTCGTGATAAGAGCCAGACGTTTCGTGGTCGCTTAATGACGTTCCGCACCTAGGACACCACGCCATAGGGCGATTTTTGCGCACAATCCACCCCTTTTCGGCGCACTTTTTAAGAAAATACCAAATCGCGGTGATGTTTTCGTCGGTATTGGTGAAGTAGGAGTTATCCCAGTCCATCCACTGCCCCATACGGATACTTTGCTTTGTGATTTCTCCCGCAAAATACTGCACCCGCTCCATACATTTTTTGGTGAACTTTTCAATCCCATACTTCTCAATCTCAGGCTTGCCATTAAGCCCAAGTTCCTTTTCAACATTAACCTCAACCCAAAGACCTTGCCCGTCGAACCCGTTTTGGTACTGACAATCTTTGCCCTTGAGCGCGTTATATCTTATCGTCATATCTTTCAGCGTTCTGCCCCAAAAATGGTGAATACCAAGGCGATTATTTGCCGTGGCAGGTCCGTCTAAAAAGCGAAATCTCTCGCCATTCTTGTTTTTTTCAACAAGTTTATGAAAGGAATTGTTTTCCTCCCAAAACCTTAAAATATCCTTTTCCATCTCCACAAAATTTGGCACAACTTTTTCTTTTTCCATACTTCCTCCATAAAAAAATTCTCAGCGAAACAAGACTTCGCCAAGAAAGTTCAACCACTTGTTTCGTAGCGGGCAATCACCCACGCCTTCTATCACGGGAAGTCCCGTCCAAACTTACTTAGGTTCTGCTTGGAGGCTCGAAAAGTGATAATCTTTAAGCGCACCTATTGCCTTTCACCACACGGCAACTCTCTAAGAAAGTGCTAGGTAAAGATGTTGTCTTTTCTCAAACGCCTTTAAATTCCTTTTTCGCTTTAATATTAACGAAATTCCTTTTTAGTATAGCGAGAAAAATTCGATTTGTCAATCAAATTAGTAATTTTCCAAGATATTATTCATTTTTAAAACATCCGTGCCGGTGATAATTCCAAGCGGTCTTTCCTTTGCGCCACCGTTTTTAGTCACCAAAATGGCTAGGAGTTTTGAGTTTTCGTGGAAAAATTCCAGCGCATCCTCCACAGTTAAGTCTTTGTTTGCAAAAACATAGTAGTTGCTGTTTTCAATCTTTGAAAGCATATCCTCAATCTTCACATTGTCTAAAAATACGTCCGCTTTTCCGCCCGAAATGAGGAATTTCCCAAACGAGTCGAGGATTTTTTGCCCGTTAGCGACCCCGATTATCTCCCCGCTCGCGTTAAAAACAGGTATGTTCGAGTAACTCGACGAAGCAATCAGCATAATCGCCTCGCGCATAGATTTTCCGCTTGAAATCGTGAGAACATCTCGCCTACACACCGTTTCAAGCGCCTTTGGCGGAGCAGTTAAAAGCCTCTCAATTTTCTCAATCTGTTCCACCACCTCGTAGTGAGGTTCTGCCATTATGAAATCTTCATTGCCGTGCACAATCGCGTTGCGGAGGCGCCCAAAATCTATGAGGTCATCCTCATACCTTCTCACAATATAATTTAGCGCCACACTGCGCCTAATAAGTTCGGAAAAACCCATACTGCGATTCAAATTATATCGCGTTCGAATGGTGTAGTCGATGTTGTTATACGCTTGGATAAAGCGCTGTGCATTAGTTAAATCCTTTTTTTCGTTCATATTCTATCCTTTTATCACGCATCTTGTGAAATTCACTTTTGTGCAAACTAAAAACATTTTTTTATGTAGGTTTGTAAGATTGAAAATAATTTGAATTACAAGGCAAAAAAATTTGAAATGTGATTCCTGCAAAGTTGAAAACCATTTATAATGTAGTATGTGAAGCTAAAACAATTTTTAAAGCAGGTTGCAAAGTTGAAAATAATTTGAATTACGAAGCACAAACAATTTTAGTGTAAATTGCGACGCTAAAATATTTTTTTAATGTAAATTTCAAAGTTGAAAACATTTTTAGCGTTTATTTAAAAAATTGTTAAGCATAGATAATTTTTCAAATTAAACCACTTTTTATTCAATTCCCCCTTTTTCATAATCTAACCTATTTTCGTTAATATAAGGCGTTCTTATTGTCATTTTCCTTTTGCTCATTTTTATTCAATTTCCCCTTTTTTCACAATCTAATTCTTTATCATTAACAAAGGCGTTCTTATTTTTATTTTCCTCTTCTATTTTGCTAAATAGTATTTTATAATCGTTTCTCAAAGTTTATTTCGCTCAAAGCCTCTTCTTACGATAATACTATTATAGGATGTGCAGTAATTAAACGCAAGCAAATAACCAAAATTTAGCAAAGTATTTTTTTGTTTTAGTTCTCTGTGTCAATATCTAGTCTATATAGTCCTCTTAAAAGGAAAAATCTAGTCTAAATCGTCCTAGCTAGTCTAAATCGTCCTCTTAAAAGGAAAAATCTAATCTAAATCGTCCTCTTAAAAGAAAAAAACGCTTGACGCACTGTTATCGCCTATACCGATAGGACTATTTGTTTATTTGTCATTCTGAGCGGAGCGAAGAATCTCGTCGGTGGCATCGCCACTTTTTAATGCGTCGCGTATTGGGCTTTATTGCATATACAAAAGTTTCTCCCATCACCGCCCGCGAAGGTCAAATCTATCCTCTTACTTGCGGATGTCTAAATCCCCCCCCCATTTTATCCAGCGAAAAATCGACAAATTTTGCCATTTTTTTAATTTTGAGGCGCGTTTGAACATATATATAGGATGTGAGAAAACTTTGCTACCTCCAGCGAAAAACTCAAAAACGACGCAGAATTGTGGCGCTTGTTTTGCTATTTTTGCTTGTTGTGTCGATAGTTTTATACGTCTTTTGTGTTATCAACCCCGTTGTTAAGGAGGCAACGTGGGCGTCTATCTATTCTCTTTCAACCTCCGCGGTGAGCGACGCCGTGTATGACGTGATTGCCGAAGAGGGAGTAAGGTATGAGGACCTAGTCAACATTTCCTACGACAACAACGGCGAAATTTCGCTGATATCAGTCGACACGGTCCTCGTCAACAACCTTGCGCGCCGATTCTACCAAGTTGCGCAGGTTTATTTGGACGAAATGGGAAACAACGGCATCGACATCGCCCTCGGCACGTTCACAGGCTTGCCGTTTTTGGTTGGTGTGGGACCGTGCGTGAATATAAAATTTGTGCAAATCGGCGCGATGACCTCGAATTTTAGGAGTAACTTCACCTCGGCAGGCATAAATCAAACCAACCACTCGCTGTATATCGAACTGCACGCTAGCGTCAGTTTGGTGCTTCCAACCTACTCCTCAACAGTGGATAGCATAACCGAGTTTTTGGTGACGGAAAGTGTAATCACGGGAAAAGTGCCAGAAGTCTACCTAGGCTCAAACAACACCATCGCCCTATCCCCCTCCGCTTAAATTACGGTGCGCTGACCATTGTTGACTCATATACCTATATCGGTTACTATCCCCCTCCGCTTAAATTACGATGTGCTGTCACCTTTCACCCAAATTTATGTGACAAACCAAACTTGCGCCACACACTTTCAATTTTTTAAAATTAACACTCCTTCTTATCGTCCAGTCCTCCTATCCCCCTCCGCTTAAAATGATAACCAAAACAAAGAGGACACCTCTCTTACAAACGACATGCCCCTAATTTGCCCAAATCAGCCCCTAGCCCTCTTTTACTTTTTTGTGTGTGAGTGGAAGATGAGCGCGAATATGAAAGCAAAAACAATCGCTGCCGAAATACCGCCCGCAGTTGCCGTCAAGCCACCCGTAAAAATACCTAAAATTCCTTGCGACTTAACCGCTCCAATCGCGCCTTTTGCAAGAGACGCGCCAAAGCCGACAATAGGCACATTTATGCCCGCACCAGCAAAGTCGCTGATATATTTAAAAACGCCAACTGCCTCCAAGAGGACACCCACAAGCACAAAAGAAACAAGAATGCGCGCCGAAGTCATATTGGTTGTGATAATTAAAATCTCACCAATCATACACACTAGTCCGCCTATTAAAAACACCCAAAGATAATCTAAAAACATATCCATAACTTAACACCCACACATTAATTCTTTCCATTTTGTTTAAAAAATTTCATTGATAATTAATATATTTTCAAAAATTCTTTACAAAAATCTTAATAATCGTCACACGCAACAAATTTATTAGTTTTACAAAAATAACACGTAAAGTTCATATCGATTTTACTGCCTTTTAAAGAAAAATTGCGCTTTAACAAACAAAAATTTTGCGTTGTTTAAAAATTATAAATTTAACACTTATGTTATAAAATTAAATAAAATACATTTATTTTCACTTTTTTATCATTTTTTAAGGCTTATTTTTGCATTTTTTAGAAAAACAAAATTTTTAATTCTCCCTTCAATTATTGCATTTTCATAAACGAGATAAAATTATTATAATAAAATTGCATTTTATTATTTTCAAAATATCTCAATATATTTACAAAATACACGCCATAAAAAATTTATGATAAAATAATACTTTTACAAAATTATAACACCCTCGGCACGTATTAACTTTTGACACATTTTCACAAATTAACTTTCACACACAATGGCGTGGCAAACTCCTGGGATGCTTTCGCCCTGCTGAGTTGCCGTTGTGCTAAGAAGCGCACCCGTTGGCAGAAACAAAACCTTTTTCAATTTTCCACTCTTCAATTTTTTCATAATATACGAATTAAAAACCGTTGCCGAACAACCGCACCCACTTCCTCCGCACAGTGTGTTTTGATTGCGTTTATAATACATTTGTCCGCAATCACAATAATTTAAACCAAGTTTAATTCCTTTGTCCTCCATTAAATCAATCAAAATTTCACTGCCAAGTTTTCCAAGGTCGCCCGTCGCAATGAGGTCGTAATCATCTGGCGAAGTTTTAGTGTTTTCAAAGTGCGCAAGCAATGTCGAGGCACAGCTTGGCGCCATTGCCGCGCCCATATTATTTACATCAACAATTCCCCAGTCAATCACCTTACCGAATGTTGCCATTGTTATGCGAGGACCCTCGCCTTCGCAGGAAATCACACAACTGCCTGCACCCGTCACCGTCCATTGCGAAACGGGAGGACGTTGGTTGCCAAGTTCCAGCGGAAAACGATATTGTCTTTCCGCCGTTGAGAAGTGTGAGGCAGTGCAACAAGCAACATTTTTAAAGTAGCCCCCATCCACCAAAATAGCACCGACCGCCATACTTTCCGCCATTGTGGAACAGGCACCATACACGCCTAGATATGGAAAGTTGAACGCACGCGCCGCATACGAGGATGAAATTATTTGATTCAGCAAGTCGCCCGCAACCAAAATGTCGATATCCTTCACATTAAGTTTCGCATTTTGAATGGCGCCCGTTATTGCTGTTTCCACCATTTTCCTTTCCGCCATTTCGAAAGTTTTTTCGCCAAACAGGTCATTTTTCATTATATAATCGAAGTAATCTTTAAAATTTCCCTCACCCTCTTTAGGTCCAACAATTGAAAATGAGCCTACAATTTTCGGCGCTTTTTTAAACTTAATTGTGTCACATCTCATACATTACCTCTAATATAATATTGCCACCATAATAAAACGCTAAACAAAAAATTTGCCACCGCGATAGCAAAAAAAATAAACATAAAAAAATCACGGCAAAAGACCGTCAAAAAGTTGTGTTTTGATAAAGAATTTATGCGCCTGTAATACTTTGAGAGCAAGGCTAAATATTATTCTGTGCGAGAAGGATAATTGACATAGAACCGTGGTTTGCAAAATAAAAAACACCACTTAAAATAAGTGGGGCTTTCGTGTTAAACTTTTTTATTTGGATGAATTAGACATTCGCGGGTGGTAACAAGTTGATAATTCTAATAATTAAGCGGTGTGATGTGCTAATCGTTACAAAATTAAAAAAACACCACTTAAAATAGAGCGAACCCTATAGTGGTTTCTTATTAAATTAACCTTTTATAATATGCCTGCGAAGAGGATAGATTCGACATACGCGGGCTGGTGCTACGACGAGATTCTTCGCTTCGCTCAGAATGACAATTAAACCGATAGTCCTTGCGGTAGAATTGTTGTGGCGTGCTGAGTTTGTCAAGAGGAAAGATTAGACGTTCGCGGGAAGGTGCTACGACGAGATTCTTCGCTTCGCTCAGAATGACATTTAGCGATGTTGCCTTGCGGTATGGGTTATATTACCAATAGTGCATAACACGCGTCACCTTAAAAAGTGACAGCATCACCCACGACCATTCTTCGACGTTGCTTCAGAATGACAAATAACTACCTCGTCTGGCGATATGGATTATATTATATGAACAATAGTGCACGCGCCACCGCGATGTCAACAGCGCCACTTAAAGTTTATAGTTCGCCCAAAACTCCTCCCTAAACTCTGGGAAGTAATCGCCTAGAATTGCCTTGCGTATGTTTTCCGCCAGCCTAATCAAAAAGCGCAAATTGTGAATGGAAAGAAGTTCCGCGCCCAACATTTCATCGGCGTTTATGAGGTGGCGAATATATGCACGCGAGAAATGTTTGCACGCGTAACAATCGCAATCATCCTCAATTGGCGCAAAATCCTCTTTATATTGCGAATTTTTCACGACCATTTTGCCGTATTTTGTGAACGCAGTGCCGTTCCTTGCGATTCGAGTTGGAAGCACGCAGTCCATCATATCAACGCCTCGCATAAATCCCTCAACAAGACAATCAGGGCTTCCCACACCCATAAGATAGCGAGGCATATTTTGTGGCATAAGTGGATTGATATAATCTAAAATGTCATACATCACGCTCTTTTCCTCGCCAACCGAAAGCCCGCCAATCGCCATACCACATCGCGCATAAGGCAGGCAGTCCTCAACACATTTCGCGCGAAGGTCCTTAAACATATTCCCTTGCACGATAGGAAAAAGAATATGCTTCCCGCCCTTATGATGATTGAAACACTTTTCCAGCCAAATCTTGGTGAGTTCGCGCGCCTTTTCCGACTCTTGCCTTGTTGCGCCCGCCTCAGTGCATTGGTCGAGCGCCATATTTATGTCACTGTCGAGCGCCTCTTGAATGTCCATACAAAGCTCCGGCGTCATCAAAAACTTTTCACCACTAAGGTGCGAACGAAACTCCACACCGCTTGTTGAAACCTTGCGTAAATCTGAGAGCGAAAAAACTTGAAAACCACCGCTGTCGGTGAGTATCGGTTTTTCGTAATTCATAAACTTGTGAAGTCCGCCCGCTTTTCGAACTATCTCGTGCCCTGGTCGCAAAAAAAGATGATAGGTGTTTGAAAGAATGATTTGCGCTCCCATTTCGTTCAAATCTTCTGGGCGAAGCCCCTTCACCGTGGCTTGCGTGCCAACAGGCATAAACACAGGCGTTTTTATATCTCCACGAGGGGTGTGAAAAATCCCCGCACGCGCTCCTGTTTTAGGACAATTTTTTTCTATTTCAAAACTGAATTCTTCCATACTTCCTCTCAATAAATTTTTGATTTTTTTGCATTTTTAGCATTTTTTTCGCTTTTTTTGCGTTTTTTTAACGTTTTTCGCTATATTTTTCGTGTTTTTTGTGTTTTATGAAATTTTAGTTAGGCAAGGGGGGCTGGCGCTGAGTTTCAATTTTCTTCGAAAATTGATGAGCGCGGAAGAGCAAACTTCTCACTTCTTTAAACCCCACCTTTCTTCCGCGCTCGGCGCGCTTCCAGCGCGCACTCAGCGCCCCGTAGCAAAACTCACCACATTAACTAACACGCTCCACACCTATTAAAAATATCATTTTACTCTACGCTCAGCGCCCCTCACAACCAAAATCGCCAAGCAATCACGTCCGCACAACCCACTCGATAAACACCACACCAAAAGGCAAAACCGCGTGGCAACTTGTCCGCCCCTCACTCGACAACACCCACCATTACAAAATCTCTTAAAACCTCGCGCCTTATTCGTTAAACACACTCACTCGATAAACATCGCGTCGCCAAAACTGAAAAACCTATACTTTTCTTTCACGGCGTGATTGTATAGTGCCAAGGTTTTATCAATATCTCCAACAAATGCCGAAACAAGCATAATAAGAGTGGACTCTGGCAAGTGGAAATTTGTGATAAGCGCGTCAACAAATTTAAACTTATATGGTGGATAAATAAAAATATCAGTTTCACGCTTAACGCTATGAAGAACGCCGTTCTCGTCCGTAGCACTTTCCAAAACTCTCACCGATGTGGTGCCGACAGCGATAATCCGCCTGCCCGCCTTTTTCGCCGAATTTAGTTTTGTTGCCACCTCTTCTGTGACTTCAATGTATTCGCTGTGCATCTTATGCTCCAAGATGTTATCTTCTTTAACGGGCCTAAAAGTGCCAAGCCCAACGTGCAAGAGGACCTCGCAAAATTCCACGCCCTTCTTTTTTAACCTTTCAATAAGAGAGGTTGTGAAGTGCAATCCTGCCGTTGGTGCGGCGCTTGAACCCTCAATTTTTGCGTATACGGTTTGATAGCGCTCTGGGTCCTTTAGCTTTTCTTTAATATATGGCGGAAGAGGCACCGTGCCAATTTCTAATAGATGCTCTTCAAAACTCTTTTTACGGTCATAAATAAACTCAACAACGCACGAGCCATATGTGGCTTTCTGCATCACCTCCGCCTTGATATTTTCGTTAAATATAACCTCCGTTCCCACATCTATGCGCTTAAATGGCTTTGCAATAACCTCCCAATGCGTCAAATCAATGCGCTTTTGGAGGAGTATTTCAATTTTTGCCCCCGTCCGCTTAAACCCAAAAAGACGCGCTGGCAAAACGCGCGTGTTATTAACCACCAAAACATCGCCCTCGTTTAGGAGGTTTTCGATATCATAAAAACGTAAATCCTTTCGCTCACCAGTTTCACGGTTATAGCATAAAAGACGCGAAAAATCACGCGGTTCAACTGGTGACTGCGCGATAAGTTCCTCAGGTAGGTTATAAAAATAAGTGGAACGTAATAATTCTCGTTGCATAATTTCCCTTTTGTTTATCTGGTATCTTAAAATAAAGCCATTATATCACTAAAAATTTTGTTTAAACACCTTCAAAGTTTTTTCAATTATTTATCATAGGTAATTCCTAAATGATGATAGGCGTTTTCCATAGCGATACGCCCGCGAGGCGTTCTTGCCACAAACCCAAGTTGCATAAGGTATGGTTCATAAACATCCTCAATCGTGCCAGCGTCCTCGCCGATGGTTGCCGAAAGCGTGTCAAGTCCAACAGGACCTCCGCCGAATTTGTAGATAATACTTTCCAAAATTTTTCGGTCGATAAAGTCAAGCCCAAGTTCGTCGATTTCCATTTTTGCAAGCGCATTATCGGTTATCTCTTTTGTTATCTCACCCGAGCCCAAAACTTCAGCGTAGTCACGCACACGTTTAAGGAGTCGGTTGGCAATTCTCGGTGTCCCGCGCGAGCGTTTTGCAATGTCAAGGCTGGCGCTGTCGTCGATTTTAATCTTCAAAATATCCGCCGAGCGGTTGACAATCACCTGTAAATCTTTGTCGTCATAAAGTTCCAATCGACAAATCACGCCGAACCTATCACGGAGCGGACTTGTGAGCATCCCCGCCTTTGTGGTTGCGCCGATAAGCGTGAAAGGTTGAATTTTAAGACGCATATTTTTCGCTGACGGTCCTTTTCCAACTATAAAATCAAGCGCAAAATCTTCCATCGCTGGATACAAAATTTCCTCAACGGTCTTATTAAGCCTATGAATTTCGTCAATGAAAAGAACATCGTTTTTGTTGAGGTTGGTGAGAATTGCGGCAAGGTCAGCAGCGTGCTCAATGGCAGGACCCGATGTAATTTTTATTTGCGAGCCTAATTCCTTGGCGATAATGTGCGAAAGAGTGGTTTTGCCTAAGCCAGGAGGACCATATAAAAGCACGTGGTCAAGAGCGTCCTTACGCGTTTTCGCCGCTTGAATATACACCCTCAAACTGTCCTTAATCTTCTCCTGCCCAACATAATCATCCAAACTTGTTGGACGAAGTGAGGTTTCAATTTCAGCGTCCGTCCAATTTTTTGTGCTTGTTATAAATCTATCTTCCACAACTCACCTCCTATCTACCCAAATAGCGCAAAACTTTAAGGATGATTTCCTCCGCCGTGGCGCCGTCACCTGCGTTCGCGCGGGCGAGTTTATACGCTTCGTTTTTGTTTACGCCCAAATTTATAAGCGTTTCCACCGCGTCGTTAAGCGCATTTTCATCATAGAAATTGTCGAGGTTTTCCTTATAGTTAAATAGGTCAGTGCCATAGCCAACCGCCGAAATTTTGTCCTTAAGTTCGAGGCAGACGCGCTCCGCCGTCTTTTTGCCAAGCCCTTTGATTTTCGATAAAAGCGAAACATCCTCGCGCGTTATCGCCACAATGAGGTCGCTGAGTTTCATACCCGAAAGTATGGAAATCGCCATTTTTGGCCCAACGCCCGAAACGGTGATAAGTTTCATAAAAATCGCCTTCTCTTCAACCGTGGCAAAACCATATAGCGCAATGCCGTCCTCCTTGACGTGGAGGTAGGTGTAGACCTTCGTTGTTTCGTTAGCGTCGGGCAAAGCAACAAGCGAACTGTTGGAAATTTGCAGTTCATATCCCACCCCGCCGACATCCAAAACGAGGGTATTTTCGTATTTTTCTTCAATCGTTCCCACTAAAAATGAAATCATAATTCCTCACAAAAATTTAGTTATAAAGTCAATGGTTAGTTATAAAATTTTTAAGCAAATTTTTAACGGACATTCTCTCAATCAACTGGACCTTTTAGGCTAATTTTAAAGATTATTAGGTTAATTTCAAAGGCTTTGTTAGTTAATTTTATTAACAATTAGTGAATTGACAATCAAGCACTTAATCTCATATTAAATCATATTAAAATTTAGCCTTGGATTAATCTGCCCGTGACAAATAGCAACAGCAAGTGCGTCGGCGGCGTCGTCTGGGCGCGGAATATCTTTAAGCCCCAAAACGCTTTTGACCATATATTGCATTTGGCGCTTGTCGGCGTGTCCGTTGCCCGTTAGCGCCTGCTTAATTTGAATTGGAGTATATTCGAAAGTGCGCCCGCAATATTTTTGGCTTGCAAGCACAATCACCCCTCTCGCCTGCGCCACCTGAATGACAGTTTTTTGGTTTTTGAAATAGAAAAGTTCCTCAATCGCCACTTCTTCGGGCCTATAAGTTTCAAAGATAACCCTAAGCGCCTCGTCGATATGTTGAAGGCGGATTGGCAACGGGTCCTCCTTTGGCGTTTCGATAACACCATAGTCAATCACCCTGTTATTTTCGCTTGTTTCAATAATCCCATAGCCAACAATCGCATAGCCCGGGTCAATACCTAAAACTCTCATAGTAGTAGTTTAAATCATTTTAAAAATTTTGTCAAACAAATAGTAAAAGTGCGGATTATATTGTTTATTCCGCAAAGTTACTTTATCTCACCAAAAACAAACTTCACATCTTTTCGAATGTTCTTGCCGTTTTTTATGTAGTCAGAATAGAAAGCGGAAGCCACTTCTGGTGGCATAAGCGGAAGCATTGGTATGTCAGAAATTTTAATAAACTTTGGTATATAAACACCATTATTTTGATTAGCCTGAAACTCTTCACCCTCGCCAGAGCCGAACTTACCAGAAAGCCATTCTGCAAGATAAAAATGTTCTTTGCTAATTTTATTTTCGTAAGTGTAAACCTTTTTGATTGTTTTCACAATGATACCAAATTCTTCGAACACTTCGCGTTTTACGCAATCTTCCTCGCTTTCCTTTTCTTCCATACCACCGCCAGGAAAAGTATAATAAATCCTGCCCTTTTTCTCACGATACATTGTAATAAGTTTGCCGTTATGAATAATTATTGCTCTTGCACGCTCTCTTTTCTTTTCCATTTTAAACTCTCCTATTTTTATCTACTTCTTCAACAACAATTCTTTGGCGTGATTTATGGCAGTTTGAGAGATATTTTCCCCGCCGTCGATAAGCGAGGCAATCTCAACAACAACCTCTTCTCCCTCAATTTTTCTTGCCACTGAAATTGCTTCGCCCGCCTCGATAGCCTTTGTCACAAGGATGAAGTGACTCCCCTTCGACGCCACCACTGGCGTGTGCGTAATTAGGATGGTTTGAAGATATTTTGAGATATTTTGCAGTTTTTCCGCCACCTTGCCCGCCGTTTGCCCGCTTATGCCAGAGTCTATTTCGTCGAAGATGATGGTGCTTTGAGAGTCCTTAATTATGTTCTTAAACGCAAGAAGGAGCCTTGAAAGTTCACCGCCCGACGCGGTTTTTGAAAGGTCCTTAAGTTCTTGCCCAGCATTTGCGGAGAACACGAACTTAACCTCATCTTCGCCTTTTCGCGTTGGGTTGATTTTTTCAAAATGGACGCGGAAAGACGTGCCTTGCATTTGAAGGTCGGCAAGTTCATTTTCAATTTGCCTCTCCAAATCTTTCGCTTTAAGTTTGCGTAATGAGGAAAGTTTTTGCGCGATTTCATCTATTTTTTCGCACAATGCGTTTCTCTCGGCGGAAAGTTTTTGTAATATGTCAGCGCTCTCGAGTAGGTCATCAAGTTTCGCCTTTGCGTCGTCTTTGAACGACAAAATTTCAGCGATATTTTTTCCATATTTACGCTTCAAATCTTTAATTAAATCAAGGCGCTTGTCGATACGCTCCAAACTTATCGGGTCGTAATCGGTGCCATTCAAAACACCTTCCAGCGTTTCGGCGATGTCTTTAAGTTCGTAGTAAGCGGAATTCAGCCTCTCCTCGCATTCGGCGATATTTTCAAAATTTCTAAGTTGACTTAAAAGCGTTTTCGCCTCAAAAACCGCCGTTGACGCCGAAAAATTGCCGTGCTCTAAAAGGTTAAGCGCCTCGCCAACGTTTTCGCTTATCTTTTCAGCGGAAGATATGTAGTCAAATTTTTCTTTGAGTTCTTCCTCCTCGCCATCGGTAAGTGACGCGGACTCAATTTCCGCAATTTGAAATTTCAAAATCTCTTTAAGCCTGTTGCGCTCGGCATCATCCCCGCCTAGCGATTTAATTTTTTTATCAATCGTTTGAAGTTCGTCGAATTGCTCGCTCAAAATTTTTAAGTATTCTTCCGCCTCTTTGCCGATAAACTTATCCAAAAGTAAAAGGTGGTTATTTGAGTTTAAAAGCCCAACGCTGTCGTGCTGACCGCAAAAATCCACAAAACTTTCGGTGATATCTTTGAGGGTTTTCAAAATCACAACCGAGCCATTCGCGCGAATCACGCTTTTGCCATCGGCAGAAAATGTTCGCGACAAAACAAGTTGGTCGTCAAAATCTATGCCATAATCGGTAAGTTTAGCCTTGGTCTTTTCGGTCAAATTGTCAAAAACCGCCTCAACTTTCATCATATTTTCGCCCGTTCTTAAAAGTGACTTATCCGCCTTTGCGCCCAAAACGAAACTTATTGCGTCGATGAGAATGCTTTTTCCAGCGCCCGATTGACCCAAAATAACATTAAGCCCACTGTGAAAGTTGACTTCGCAATTTTTTATGAGCGCAAGATTAGAAATAAAAAGAGAAGAAAGCATACTTCCTCCTTAAACCAAAATATTGTTAAGCGCCACGACCGCCTCGCTTGATTTTGCGGTGGACGGAAAGATTAAAAGCACAGTGTCATCGCCAAAGGTGGTTCCCATAAGGTCGATTAAGTTGAGTTTGTCTATGAAAGACGCGACGCTGGCGCCCATACCTTTTATAGTTTTAACCACGGCAAAATTCAGCGCATTTTTCACCGAAATCACACACTCTTTGAAGATGTTGATGTATTTGCCCGACACGCCTTGCAGTTCAGCGCCCAAAATGGCGTATTTATACTTTCCGCTTGAAGAAAGAATTTTTGTCAGCCCAAGTTCCTTAATATCCCTTGAAATTGTTGCTTGTGTGATGTCAAAATTGGCATTTTTAAGTTCTCTTGCAAGTTCATCTTGTGTTTCAATCTCTTTCAAAGAGATTAATTCCAAAATTTTTGACTGCCTTAAACTGCGTGCCATACGCCCTCTCCTCAACGGCTACAAGCGCCTATTTTAGGCGCTCATAGAAGATTTTGCATAAATATAAATTGATATTTATACATCCCGTTTTAATTATTATACAATAAAATTAATAAATATGCAAGCGTATTTTTGCATATTTATACATTAATTTTTTATATAAATTTAAAAAAGTGAAATAATATAGATTTCAATTTTATAAATATCCCATTTTTTGCAAGGTGGCGTCGCCACTTTTTTGATGTTTAGCGTGTTAGGCTATGTTGATTATACCGTAAGGACTATTGGCTTGCTTGTCATTCTGAGCGGAGCGAAGAATCTCGTCGTAGCGCCCGCCCGCGGATGTCTAATGTCTCCTCTTTTTTTAGCATAATACATCTAAACTTTATACATCACCCATCCAAGCGCGCTTTATCATTACAATGGCGTCGCCCTGCTCTTTGCTCAGAATGACATTTAATTATATCGCCTTGCGGTATGGACTTTATTATAATCACGCTGTATCGCTTAACACGTAGTATTGCTTATTCCGTAGGTATGACAGTTATATATCATTCTTAGGTTGAACCACTCTTAAATTTCGTTTTGCTTAATTAGTAAAACCTCTTCGTTATTAATCGCCTCGTTTACTAAGAGGTCGATATTTAAAAACTTTTCAAGATGTTCTGCCCTTTTTATGGTTGGCTTAATAACAGGATATTTCGGCAAAAACACAGTGCAACAATCTTCATAAGGCAAAATTGAGGTGTCGTAAGTGCCGATATTTTTGGCAATTTCCATAATATCTTCCTTGTCAAACGCAATAAGCGGACGAAAAACAGGAAGCGAAACCACCGAGTTTGTCACATTTATGCTCTGCATAGTTTGACTTGCAACCTGCCCCAAACTTTCGCCTGTGATAATGGCGCCGAGGTCATTTTTAAGGCACAGCCTCTCGGCAATTCGCATCATAATTCGGCGCATAATTGTTATCATATAGTCGGCGTCGCAGTTCATATGAATTTGCTCTTGAATTTTGGTGAAAGAAATAATATGTAATTTAATTTCGTCAACGTAATTTGTGAGAATGCGCGCAAGTTCCACCACCTTTTCTTTTGCCTGCTCGCTGGTGTAAGGATAGGAATGAAAATGCACCGCCTCAATTTTCAGCCCGCGTTTTGCCATCATATAGCCCGCAACAGGGCTGTCAATTCCGCCCGACAAAAGAAGAAGCGCGCGCCCGCCCGAGCCGAGTGGCAAACCACCCGCGCACTTTATGTTGTCGTAATAAACATAGCACTTGCCGTTAAACCTCACCTCCACAAAGAGGATAGTTTTTGGCGTGTGAAGGTCCACCTTCGCGCCAGCGTTCGAATTGAGAACCACCTCACCGAGTGCCTTTTCAATTTCGATTGACGTGTGTGGATAGCGCTTATCGGCACGCTTCGCACTCACCCTAAACGAGCCAGAGACTTCAAGCGAGGACACATATTTTTTAATGTTCTCAAAATCGCCATCAATTTCCACCGCGCGCGAGATGGCAATAAGCCCAAAAGTGGTTTTCAATTTTTCGATAAGAATTTTCTCTTCGCTTTCGTCGTAATTTTCAACAATCATACGCCCGCTTGTGAACTCCAGCGAAAAAGCATAACCGCTTAACTTACGGCGAATGTTCATCATCAACAATTTTTCAAATTCGTGCTTATTTTTGCCCTTCAAAAACAGTTCGCCGAATTTCAAAAGTAAAACTATCTTCTCTTCCATCACTTTAACCTCTCAAGCATTTCGGCATACGTTTTTTTAATTATTTCGCCCGCCGATTTCACCTCGTCTTCGGTCATATACGCATTAAAACTAATTCGCACCGACGAGATGATTTCCTCTTTATTATACCCAATATTTTCTAAAATTCGATTGCCCGCTTTTTTCGCCGAACAAGCGCTTCCAAGCCCCACAATAACACCCTTTTCGTCAAGCGCGTGAAGCATTGTTTCGCCTTTGACGCAAGAAAAGAGCAAAACTTCAATATACGGCGACCCGCCAAAGTCCAAAATTTTAATGCCCTCACAATTCTCAAGCGTTTCATTGAAAACCTCTTTAAGATGAGCTGTTCGCTTAAAATTTTCTTTAACGTCAATTTTTTCAAGTGCCGTTTTCATCGCCATAATTGCTGGCACATTTTCCGTTCCCGAGCGCAAGTTATACTCCTGCCCGCCACCGTCAACAATGTTTTTTATGAGGTTTAGATTGCGAACATAAAGCCCGCCAACCCCCTTCGGTCCGTGGAATTTATGCGCGCTGAAGGAAACCATATCCACGCCCAAATCTTCCACCGAAAAGGGAATTTTCATAAAACCCTGCACGGCGTCGATATGCACAACTGCGCGAGGCGCATATTGATTTTTAAGTGCGACAATTTCCTTCACATCATTGATTGCGCCCGTTTCATTGCTGACAAGCATAATGCTTATAAGGCGTGTTTTTGGCGACAACACCTCTTTTAGTTTTTCGGTGTCCACCTTGCCAGCCTCATTTAGGTCAACAAAATGCACTTTTTGCCCAGATAATTCCAAACTTCTTGCAACATTAAAGACCGACGGATGCTCGCCATACGAAAAAACATACTCAAAATCGCCATTTTTTTTCGAACCCTTGATTGCAAGGTTATTGCTCTCCGTTGCCCCGCTTGTGAAAATGACAGTGCCAGTGAGCGCACCCAATTTTTTAAGACACACCCGCCTTGCGCTCTCAATTTCGCTATGCACGCGCGCACTTTCCCTCGACACCGCGGACGGATTAAAAAATTCCTCGCACGCAAAATGAGTGTAGGTCGCCCCGCACTCATCAAACATCTTTGTTGTTCCCGCGTTATCCAAAAAAATCATACTCTCGCCCTTTAAGAAACCATAAATTTTAATAAACACCTGGCACATAATGTTTAACACATCAAAAAGACAAAATTTTAGCAAGCGACTGTTTGTAGTCTATTTCAAATAATCACGCGCGCAGTTTCGCCTTATATCTAAATTCCAAACTCCTCAAAACCTTATTGATAACGGCATTAATCTCTTCCGCGGTCATTGTTTTTTCTTCGTTCAAAAGGTGAATTTTATACGCCAAACTTTTCTTATTTTCGCCCAAACTTTCACTGCGATAAACGTCAAAAAGCGTCACGCCGTTATATAACTTCCCGCAAGCGGACTTAATCGCCGAGGTGAGTTCCTCGTTTGTCACCTCCTCGTCAACAACAACGGCGATATCTCTTTCAACCTCAGCGAACTTTGAAACCTCCTTAACAGAGTAATGCTTTTCTGGGAGCGATGCGAGATAGTCGGTGTCAAGTTCAGCGTAGTAGACATCGGTCTGAATATCGTAATTTTTCAAAACCTTTGGATGTATTTTACCAAAATATCCCACTTTTTTGCCGTCGCTAGTTATGATGTCCGCGCTAATCCCCCCGTGAAGATACGGCTCGGTTGAGCGCTTAATGGAGTAGGTAAGCGAGGTTGTTAAAAGCAAGTTTTCCACCACGTTTTTGAGTTTGAAAAAGTCATACCCCTCCTCGCAAACCGCAATGGAAAGACGATTATTTTCAACAGGAAGTTCGCTGAGTGGAAGCGATTTTGGCTGATAAACTCTTCCTGCCTCAAAGAAGCGAAGGTCCTTGTTGCCGACTGAAAGGTTATACTTAATGTCAAGTAAAAGCGCGTGCGCCATAACCGTGCGAACGGTCGAAAGTTCCTCGCTGATTGGATTGGCAATTTTAATAACATTTTTCCTCTCATCGTCAATCAAAAGTTTGTCGATTGCCGAAGCGGAGTAAAGCGAATAGTTGAGTGTTTCATAGAAACCGAAATCGACGAGGATATTTTTGAGATTGTTTTCCATCACAAGGCGTGGCTCGTAAGCACCCACAGTGACGGACGAATTTTCAAACGCCTCGCCCGCGATGTTGTTATAAACATCATAACCGTAAATGCGAATAAGTTCCTCGGCAATGTCGTTCTCGCACTCAATATCCTCGCGGTAATATGGCGGTTTAACGGTGAGTTTGTCGCCCGAAAGCGTTGACTTAATGCCCAAACTATTGAGAATTTGAAGCACGCGTTCCCTATCAATTTTCACTCCCAAAATCTTGTCAATTTTCGAAATTGAAGCGGTGAAAGAGCGCTCTTTCGTTTTCACATTGCACTTGTCAATAACGCCGTCAACAATCTCGCCCGCTTTAAGTTCACACACCAAATGGAGCGCGCGTTTAAGTGCGTTGACAGGCGTTTCAACATAAACGCCCTTTGAATATCTCATCGAAGAATCGGTGCTTACGCCAATTTTTCTGCTTGTGAGGCGCACGCTTTTAAGGTCGAACACCGCACACTCAAAAACGGTTTCCTTTGTGCCACTTTCAACGCAAGAATTAACCCCGCCAATAACGCCCGCGATGACCACTGGCTTTTTGCTGTCAGCGATAACAATATCCTCTTCGTTAAGCGAATAGGTGCTACCGTTAAGAACGGAAATTTGCTCGCCCTTTTTCGCGTCACGCACCACAATTTTCTTGCCATCAAGGTGATGATATTCGAATGCGTGCATCGGCTGACCTTGCTCAACAAGCACATAGTTTGTGATGTCAACAATTTTATTTATCGGCTTAATCCCCGAAGCAAAGAGGCGCGAGCGAATGCGCAGTGGTGAGCGCGACAAGTCCAAATTTTTAACATACGACGCCATATATCTTGGACATTTTTTGGTTTTAACTTCCACACTGACAAAGTCGTTCACATCCCCTCCACACGTTTCATAGGACAAATCAGCGTCCTTAAATGGAAGGTTATAGATTGCCGAAATTTCGCGCGCAATGCCAACAACGCTGTTGCAATCGGGTCTGTTTGGTGTTATGTTAATGTCGAAAATAACATCGTTAAGAAGAAGCGCATCCTCAATTTTTGCGCCAATTTTCATATCATTAGGCAAAATCAAAATACCATTGACTCCACCGCCCTCGATGTAGTTTTCGTCAATACCAAGTTCCTCGCCAGAGCAAAACATACCGTCGCTGTTCACGCCTCTAAAATTCGTCGGCTTAATTTTCACGCCATTGCAAAGGTCCGCGCCATCAAGCGAAACAGGCACCAGCGCCCCTTCAAAAACATTTGTGGCTGAGGTAATTATCTGCACCTTTTTAAAGCCAACATCCACACTGCAAACCTGCAATTTGTCGGCGTCCTTATGTTTCTCAATCTTAACAATCTTGCCAACATAAACATCGTGCAAGTGTTCGTTTTGGTGAATAATCTCCTCAACCTCAAAGCCCGAAAAGGTGAGTTTTTCAGCAAGTTCTTCAGGGCTAACTTTAATATCAACAAAATCTCTAAGCCAATTATATGAAATTTTCATAACTTCTCCTTAATCTATTTAAAATACAAATTTTAACCTTTTCAATTATTAAAAACAATCACAATCAACAATATTAATAATCAACATATGGTGTAGTATGCAAGCATAACACAACAACATTTAGCGCATTTGCTTCAAAAAGCGCATATCGTTTCTAAACAAATACTTAATGTTTGGAATTTTATTTGTTATCATAACGCTTCTGTCAATTCCAGGTCCAAAGGCAAAACCGCTATACTTTTTGCTGTCGATGCCCGACATTTCAAGCACCTTTGGATTAACGACGCCCGCGCCAAAAACTTCGCTGAAACCCGTTCCTTTGCAAAGTGAGCAACCCTTGCCCTGACACATCTGACAGGTGGCGTCAATTTCAATCGACGGCTCGGTGAACGGAAAGTATGCTGGGCGCACTCGCATTTTCACGTCCTCGCCGAACAACTTTTTGAGTATGACTTCAATCATCTTCATCAAATCTTTAAGCCCAACATTTTCGTCCACAACAAGCGCCTCAAATTGGTTGAAAATTGGTGAGTGCGAACTGTCGTCGTCGTTGCGATAAACCCGCCCTGGGCAAACGATTTTGAATGGTGGTTTCAGCGCCTCCATTGCGTGAACTTGCATATTCGAAGTTTGCGTGCGAAGAAGGATGTTGTCGGTGATATACAGCGAATCTTGCATATCGCGCGCTGGATGATTTTTCGGCACATTTAGCGCCTCAAAATTATAGTAATCGGTGTCGATTTCAGGGCCCTGAATAACCGAAAAGCCCATTTCAACGCAGATGTCCATAAACTTATTGTTAAAGCGCGTAAGCGGATGAAGAGCGCCTCTTTTCACGCCTTTGCTTGGCATTGTGATATCAACTTTCTCGCTTTGCATTTTAAGATTAAGAGCGTCCTCTTCAAGTTTCTCACTCTTCTTTGACAGCGCACTTTCCAACTTTTCGCGCACGCCGTTTGCAAGCGAGCCAACCTCCTTTCGCTCCTCTTGCGGAACCTCTTTCATATTGCGAAGAATACTCGTCAGCGCACCCTGCTTACCCAAAAATTTCACGCGGACTTCGTCGAGTGATTTAAGGTCATTTG
Organism: uncultured Clostridia bacterium; assembly: GCA_944350265.1. Lineage (GTDB taxonomy): Bacteria > Bacillota > Clostridia > Christensenellales > UBA1242 > Caccovivens. Next base: position 94,010 of record CALVOG010000001.1, on the reverse strand, counting down.
CCCTTTCAATTTCCGTTAGTCCTTCCTTTAAGATTTCTTCCAATTTTTCTTTCATACCTTCTCCTCATTCAAAAAAATTGCTGTGGTTTAAAAAAAATCGCCCCAAACTATTAGGACGACTTTAAATCGTGTTACCACCTAACTTCGTGCAAAAAGCACCTCATTTTGGCAATTACGCCTGCCCGCGCGACAACCCCTACTTTCATTTTCAAGGTGCAACTAGAAAGTGAATTCAGTTTGCGTTTTTCGCCCGCTTCTCAGCAAAGTGCAGACTCTCTGTGGAAAAACTCTCAAGCCTACTAATCTTTCATCATCGTTTTTAAGAAATAAGCCAAAAGCACCAAAACTGTGCCTCTAACTTTTAAAAGTATAGGATAATTTTAAAATTTTGTCAAGTAAAATGCTTTATTTATTTTGACAAATTCGAAAAAAATGTTAAAATATGCAAGTATGAAATACTTAGAGATAAAAATTGAAGAAAACTACGACAGCGTCTATATCTTTTTAAAACAACACAATTTCAGCGAACATTTCATCAAAAATCTTCGCTCATATTTTGGCGCAATCGTCGTTAACGGCAAGGCGGAAAATGTGAATAAAAATCTTAAACGTGGCGACGTTTTAAGGGTCGACCGCAACCCGTTTAAAGGCACCGACATTGAAAAAATATATGCGCCGATTGACATTGTTTATGAGGATGAATACTACCTTATCATCAACAAGCCCGCCCTTTTGCCGACCACGCCATCGAGAAGTCACTATCACAAAAACCTCGCTGGGATGATTTGTGCATATATCAACGACAGCAACTTCACGCTTCGCATAATGAACAGGCTCGATATGGACGCCTCTGGGCTAATTGTGGTTGCGAAAGACACGATAACCTACCAAAACACGGTCGATATTGAAAAGGAATATTACGCAATTTGCCACGGAAAAGTTACGCGTAGAACAGTGGTCGACGCACCTGTTTACACCGTGGTCAAAGACGGAATTAATGAGCGAAAGCGGATTATTTCGCCGTTTGGGCAATATGCAAAAACCACCTTTACGCCAATTAGAACGCTTGTCGATAAGAAGTATTTGGCGTTCACCACCAAGGTTATTCGAAATTTTCGCGCCATATTAAACAAAATCGCCATTGTGAAAAGCGTTGTAAGGAAAAAAGACCACACTCTCACCCTTGTGAAGGCGGAAATATTTAAAGGGCGCACCCACCAAATACGCTTGCACGCTTCATCCATTAATCACCCACTAATTGGCGATAAACTTTACGGCATAAGCGACCTATATTCACACAGTTACCTCCACCTAAAAACCATAAAATTTCATAATATGGAGTTAAATAGAGCTTTTGTTTTCAGCGTTCCCTTCCCAAAAGATTTCCTCGCTGTGTTGGAAAAATAGAAAAAACGCTTAGATTTAAGCGCTTTTCCTTACGAGAAACAACTATTTGCAGTTTTTTGCACTGGAACCTTTGCTGTTTTTGCTAGATTTTGCTTCTTTTCCTGCTTCACAGTTCTTTGCTCTTGAAGCATTCTCACTGGATGCCTCAGCATTTGCGTTCTTTCTGGACGCTTTTTTCTTTCCGAACATAGTTTACCTCCCGTTTTCCAAGGATGTTTCCTTGTTAGTAATATTGTGCTTGAATTTAAGAAAAATATACATATAATCTAAATTATAACCATTAAAAAACACTCTGACCAAAGTCAAAGCGTTTTAATGTTCAAAATTTGCTTGCAAAAAGAATTATTAAAATGATTATTGAAGATTAATCTTCTATCACTTTGCCAATTGTAACTGCAAAATCTCCATCCTTATATTTAAGCTCTCGCACCGAGGTAACCGCCTTGATGTCGTCCTCGCACTCTTTAATGAAGGCTAACTTTTCGCTTTGAATGGTCATATCTTCAATTTCCGTTTTAAGGCTAAGTTTTTTCTCGCTCTTAAATTGGCGAACTCTCGCAACGATTGCCTCCACCTCGTCGCCATTTTCGATAATATTTTCCTCGTTTTCAATTTCGATAGGCTTTAAAACGCAAAGGTGGACGCTTTTTTCGCCCTCAAATTGTTTGAAGAAGTTTTGATAAATTTCCTCAGTGATATGTGGCATTGTGATTGCAAAAAGTTTGATAACGCCAAGAAGGACATTATAGCACGCCCATTCAGCGGATTCCTTTGCCTTTTCGCCATAAACTTCTGGCTTATACAGGCGATTTTTTGCAAGTTCAATGTAGTTATCGCAAAAATCCCAAAAGAATTTTTCAATCTCCGCCTTAGCGTATCCCATTTCCACATTTTCATATTGTGCGCAAGTCTTTTTGAAGGCGTCGTTGAATTTATGCATAATATACCTATCCATCGGCAAAATTTGCGACGGTTTTTTAGGTTTATAATCTTCAAGGAAAGAGAGGACGAATTTTGAGGCGTTCCAAAGTTTGTTTAGAAGTTTATAGCCGTCTTTTAAGCCCTCGTCGCTGAACATAACATCTCTGCCATACGCACCAATCGCGCACCAATACCTAATAACATCCGCGCCGTAGGCTGAAAGAAGGTCGTTGAGTTCCATTTTTGAGTTTGCGAGGTGCTTACTTATCTTAACGCCCTTATCCGCCATAACCCAGCCGTTGACAATAAGTTTTTTCCACGGCAGGCAATTTTGGTGGTAATATGCCTTAATGATTGTTCTAAGGCTCCACGTGGTGATGATATCACGCCCGCAAAAACGCATATCCATCGGCATACGCCTGTTGCAACCCTCTTCATCATCCGCCCAATTAAGGTTGATTTGAGGTGTGACGGACGAAGTTGCCCACGTGTCCATAACGTCACTTTCTGGAAGGAAAGTGGTGTGACCGCACTTAGGACATTTGTCAACTTTTGGCGAATGTGTGAGCGGATTGATTGGCAAATCTTTTTCATCCGCAAAAATCGGCTCACCGCATTTTTCGCAATACCAAACAGGGAAAGGCACGCCGAAATAGCGCTGACGCGAAATTGACCAGTCTTGGTTTAAGTTGTTCACCCACGTCATATACCTAACCTTCATACTCTCAGGTCGCCAAATAAGTTCCTCGCCAAGTTCCGCCCATTTCTTTTTAAGTTCTGGCGTGGAAGTTTTAATAAACCACTGCTTCTTAGAGAGAAATTCGATAGGTTCCTCGCATCTCTCGTGAACTTTCACGGCGTGCTTAATAGGGTCTTGCTTAAAGATATATCCCGCCGTTTTCAAATCTTCAATCACCGCTTTTCGCGCGTCCAAAATTTTCATACCCGCATATTTGCCCGCGATTTCGGTCATTCTTCCACCCTCGTCAATCGCCTGTTTGAGCGGAAGTTTATATTCCTTCCACCACTCAACGTCGGTTTGGTCACCGAAAGTGCAACACATAACTATGCCCGTTCCCTTGTCGATTCCAACCTTACTATCAGCCAGAATTGTCACCTCATTTTCCTCAAAAAGAGGCACTTTGACCTTTTTGCCGACAAGATTTTTATATCTCTCATCATCGCCATTGACAAAAATTGCAACGCACGCTGGTAAAAATTCTGGTCGCGTTGTGGCGATAGGAATGGTGCCACTGCCGTCAGCAAGTTTGAAGTTTAAATAGTTAAAAATGCTGTCGAGTTCCTTGTCGTCAAGCTCTAATTCTGCTACACTTGTCCTACACTTACAACACCAAGGCGAAGGCTTATTTGCACGATATGCAATCCCCTTCTTTGCAAGTTCGATAAACGATTTTTGGCTTGTTTTTTGGCTTTTATTATCGATAGTGTTATAGCCTAAATCTAAATCGCAAGACATACCCGCCCTAACCATAACATCCTTATAAGCGTCGTTATATTTTGCCACCAAATCGAGGGCAATCTTTGTGAATTCTTCGCGCGGAAGAGTGTGAGCGCGAATTTTTTTCTCTTTTTCAACGAGTAGTTCAGTTGGAAGTCCGTTATTATCAAATCCAAGAGGATAAAAGAGGTTTTTCCCTTGCATACGCTCATAGCGCGCAATCATATCCGCCTGCGTGAAGCCCGAAATATGCCCAATATGAAGTTTTCCGCTGACCGTTGGAGGTGGCGTGTCAATGGAAAAGGTCGGCTTATTAGATTTTGGGTCGAACTTATATATTCCATTCTCCTGCCAATATTTTTGCCACTTTGCTTCTTTTTCTTGAATGTTGTATTTTTTATCTAACATATCATCCCTCTAAACATAATTTTACTTAATAATAAATTTGAATTTATGCTGTTTGCGCGCAAATAACCATAAAATTTAAGCACATTTATAATCGTCTATCAAATTTATGCCACGCTCATATAACCTTACGAATATATGCTGTTTGGATGCATAAAAAGCAACAAATTTTTCACATTTATAATCGCCTAGTGAATTTATGTTATATTCGCACAACCTTGCAAATTTACGCTGTTTAACACATAAATACCTTTTAAGTATAAAATAAATATAAAAATAAATCAAGCAATTTAAACTAAAAAAGACTAATCTTAAATGATTAATCTCTTTTGAAATATGAGTAAAAGGCGACAAGTTCGCGCGCCCTTGCTCAATGTAATAAAATAAGTTTTAAAAACTATTTTACCTTTTCCATATATGAGCCGTCACGCGTGTCAACACGAATAACATCGCCAATGTTGACAAAAAGTGGAACATTGATGGTGTAACCTGTGACAAGTTTCGCTGGCTTTTTGGACGCCTTTGAGGTGTCGCCTTGAATGCCCGGCTCGGTGTCAACCACTTCAAGTTCAACAAATGTTGGAGGATAAACTGCGAAAGGCACGCCCTTATACATATACATTGTTGTGTTCATATTTTCGGTGACGAAGTTGAGAACATCTGCAACAACATCCTTATTAAGTGGCATTTGCTCGTAAGTTTCGTTGTCCATAAAATAGTATAAATCGCCGTCATTATAAAGATAAAGCATATCTTTTTTCTCAATCACAGCCTCTTGGAATTTATCACTTGGGTTGAAAGTGTCCTCCCTAACCTGCCCTGTCATCACGTTTTTAATCTTTGCTCTAACAAATGGCGAGCCTTTGCCCGGCTTTACGTGCAAAAAGTCAACGACGTTATAAACTGCTCCGTCCATTTCAAAAGTTGTTCCTTTTCTAAAATCTCCTGCTGATACCATAATTTTCTCCTATTTAATTTTGTTTGACGTGGTGAGTTTGATTTCTCAATTTGTTAAAAGTTGTTTTTCGCTCATCTCTTAATTTGTTAAAAGTTGTTTTGCGCTCCAATAATCTTTTCCTATCTTAAAATAATCGCAAAAATCAACTTTGGCGCTTTTACGCCTATCTCATTATGCAATAAAACGCAATAAAACCCACCAATATCCTCTATGATTATATCATATTCATTTCCTATTTGCAAGCGTTTTAAGGTAAATATCTTTCATCGTTTTGCTGTCTTCCGCCATTGTGCCAGATGACTCGCAAATGACGTGGCAAGCGAGGTCGTAGTCAATTAAAACCTCCACCAAATCTTCAAAATTTGGACCATACACCTCGTCGCTAAACGTGAGGTGGCGAATTTCGCCCTTTTCGCCGTATTGAATTTTAGAAAAATGGATGTGCGCCTCTTTCGTTCTGTCGCCCAACTTTTCAAAGGAGTAGTCAAAGATACGCCTGTAATCGTCAGGCGATTTCAGCGAGCCTTGCGTGAGCGCGTTAATATGTCCAAAATCAAAGGTCGGCAAAAGGCGCGAAGAGATTGTGCAAAGGTCAATTATCTCTTTATATGTGCCAATTTGCATCGTTTTTCCCATTGTTTCAGGGCAAAGATAAAGGTCGCCAAGTTCCTCTTCAAGTTTCGGCATAGTTTCACTGAGCCTTGCCGTCATAAGCGCCACCGCCTCTTCTCTTTTAAGTTTTCCGCACGACGCTGGATGAAACACCATTCGTTTCGCGCCAAAAAGTTTCAAAAATTTTATCCCCGTTGCGAGATAGCCGACGCTTTTAAGATACATCTCGTCATCTGGGTTTGCGAAGTTGATAAAATACGGCGCGTGGACTGACATTTCAATGTTGTATTTTTTAAATTCCTCGCCGATTTTTTTCGCCGTTTCGCTGTTCATTCGATAGCCCTGCCCGAAACTATACTCAAAAATATCCAGCCCACGCTCGCTAATCCATTTTGGCGTTTCCATTGTTGACGAATGTCCTTCGTCGAAAAACGACTGACTGTTGCCCGCAGGTCCAAATAAAATTTTCCCCATATTTGCCTCCTACCATTAAATTTTTATTTTTTTAATTTAATTGAATTTTATAATTATCTTCAATTCTTTAATTCAATTTTATAGTTAGTCAACTTTGTAATTTGTTTTTTAATTTCATAATTGGTTTTTAATTTCATTTTTTCAATTCCATAATTCAATTTGTAATCAGCTTTCAATTTGGTAATTATCATAAATTTTATTAATTTTCATTTCGCTTTAGTTTTAATTTCATATAGTTTAAGTTCTATGATTGTTTAATTTATGATTAATTTTGTGGTTGACTATTCTTCAAAATTAAAAGAGCCTTAGCGTTAATTTTAGACTGTTACGATAGCACTCTCCAATTCCTAAAAAGGTGGAAGAATTATAAAGCTTATACTTTCCATCCAACACCTCTTTTCGCAACGTTTGTCCATTTTCAATCCTAAAAAATTCATCATCGTTTAGGTCTAATTTTTCATAGTTAAAAACGCAATCAGCGGAAATTAACTTAAATTTTCCGTCTTTAAGTTCTTCTAATGTTACGGCGTCTTTAAGATAGAAACCACCACATCTTGTGCGTAGTATGCATTGCATACTACCATATGTGCCGAGGTGGTATGCAAGGTCGCGCGCAATACTCCTAATATACGTGCCACTCGAACAAGAGATTTCAAAGCGAAAAACATTCTTTTCTATCTCGCCTAAAATCTTAAAAGAATAAATCTTCACCCTTTTAGGACTGAGCGCAATTTCGCACCCTTTTCGCGCCTCTTTATACGCCACTTTCCCGCCCACTTTTTTGGCGGAATAGGTTGGAGGCATTTGGTCATACTCACCCACCATATTTCGAACTTCGCGCTCTAAATCTTCACGCGTAAAGGTGACCTCTGCCGTTTTCTGCACAACGCCAGACGTGTCGAGCGTGTCGGTTTCAATGCCGAAAACAAAGTTCGTTTCGTAGGTTTTGTCCTTATCCAAAAAATAGTCGAAAAGTTTGGTGGCGTTATTCACCGTGACCGGTAAAAGCCCCTCGCCTTCAAGGTCAAGCGTGCCAAGATGACCACACTTTTTTGCGTGAAGCGTCGCCTTAACAACGTTGACAACCTTATTTGAAGAAATTCCCTTTGGTTTATTTATTAAAATTATCCCACTTTCAAGCATTAAAATTCCTCACATACTGCTTTCAATTTGTTCGCAACATACTTCTTGTCGCCCGCTAGATAGAAGCCCGACGCCTCTTTGTGTCCGCCACCGCCATATTTAAAGGCAACCTTCAAAAGGTCAACGCCGTTTTTTGAGCGCATACTGACCTTAAACTTGTTTTCGCCAATCTCATACGCAACCATCGCAACGCTAAATTCAACAAGTTGATTGATGTCGGAAACAAACATCTTCACGTCCTCAACATTTGAGGAAAGTTTCTCTAAATCTTTTTGGGAAATCACCACATAGCAAACCTTTTCGCTTGCTTTGAGATTGGAAAAGAGATAGTCTCTAAGCCTCGCATTCGACATCGTCATTGAGCGATAAACAACGTCATAAACCTTTTGGCAATCCGCGCCGAGTTTCAAAAGTTTTGAGGCGATAGAAAAAACGCTGGCGTCGGTGTTGCTGTGCAAAAACCTGTTCGTGTCGCCCACAATGCCCGCAAAAATATAGGTCGCATATTCGGCGCTTGGTTTAAGATTAAGTTTCTCTAACAATTCGAAAATGATAAGAGAAGCGGAGCATTTTTTAGAGTAAACATAATAGTCCGCGCCATCCAACGCAATATTTAGCTCGTGGTGGTCAATAAATAATATCTTTTTTCCGCTGACGTCCGCCTGAAATTTTTTGTCGATACGGCTTATTTCATTGCAGTCAACAACTAGCGCAAGGTCATACTTTCTTTTGTCGAAGTCGTTTTTAAAGTAAATTTCAGGGAAAATCCTCAAAAAAGAGAGATTTTTCATAAATTCTGCAAACACATCGCACTTTACGTGCAAACTGTCACACAAAAACTTTGCGCCAAGCATTGCGCCGAAACTATCTAAATCTGGGTGCATATGCCCAAAGATTGCCACCCTTTTCGCAGATTTTATCCTTGCTGAAACATCATTCGCCGTCATTCTCTTCCTCCTTTGGAATGTTCAAGTTTTTCAAAATCTCCTCCACGCGCATTGTGCTGACAGCGCCCTTATCCACCTCAAATTTAAGGCTTGGCATAAATGGCATATCAATCATCTTTGCAAGTTCTTTCTTTATGTAACCCGCCGATTTTTGCAAGATGTTTGTGACATTTTCAATCTCTTTAACATCCAAAACACTGATTTTAACCTTGCAAAACCTAAAATCTTTTGAAAGTTTGGTTTCAGTTATGGTGATGATTTTGTTTAGCCTTGGGTCGTTCATTTTTTCCTTAATGATTTCCATCAAACACTTTTGAATTTCGCTGTTTGCGCGCTCTTGCCTATTAGACATATTCCCTCCTAACTTATTAATAAGTTTTAATGCTCTTTTTAAGAATAAAAACGTAAAATTTGCAAGCTCCTTAGATAAGTTCGTTTCAAGCAAAAAAAGGCATTCTCAACGTTTTAACACGATAGATTTCGAACCACAATAGGTCCAATCCTATAAAACATCGAAAAAACTTGAATTTTTCTTTCGAGCAAGTATATTATACTATAATTTTTTAAAAAAAACAAAGAAAATATAGAAAAAAAAGAGATTAATCTCTCTTAACCTCTTCTTTAATATAATACATAACAACGTCGCCCTCGTTGAAGTCGATGTTATCCTTAAACTTAACACCGCACTCGAAGCCTCTTGCAACTTCCGCCTTTTCGTCCTTAACAATTTTAAGCGATTCGACGGTTGTTTCGCCAATTATTTCCTTGCCACGCATAATCTTTGCAATCGCGCCACGCTGAATTTTGCCGTCGGTGACATAGCTTCCCGCAATCTTGCCCGCGCTTGAAAGTTTAAATACCGCGCGAATTTCCGCCGAGCCGATGTATTTTTCTTCGTATTTTGTTTCCATCATACCCTTTGAAAGGCGTGTGATTTCGTCGATTGCCTCGTAAATTATGCGCGTTTCAAACACTTTCACTTTAAGCGAGTCAGCCATTTGCATAATTTTGGACGGTGTTCTTATGTTGAACGCCACAATGATTGCGCCCGTGGTTTCGGCAAGAATAAGGTCGCTTTCAGTTATCGCACCCGCACCGCTGTGGATAGTGACAACCTTAACCTCGTCGTTTCTTATCGATTCAAGCGAACCTCTAAGCGCCTCCACCGAGCCTTGCGTGTCCGCCTTAATTATGATGTTAAGGTTTTTCAAGCTACCCTCGTGAATGCGTGACATAAAGTCGTCAGCGCTGACGCCCGAAGTTTGTTTTGCGCGCTCTTCTTTAATCTTATTAATTCTCTCGTTAATAACCTGCTTTGAAAGCGAGTCGTTGACCGCATAAACTTGGTCGCCCGACGACGGCACATCGTTAAAGCCCATAACTGCAACTGGAGTTGACGGCGTTGCTTTTTTAACTTGCTTGCCGTTTTCGTCAAACATCGCCTTCACCTTGCCGTAGGTTATACCGCTGACAATCGAATCGCCCACTTTAAGCGTGCCGTTTTTCACAAGCACAGTGGCAACAGGACCGCGCGCCTTATCGAGTTCCGCCTCGATAACAACACCGCTTGCCGACCTATTTGGATTCGCCTTCAAATCTTCCATTTCAGCAACCAGAAGAATCATCTTTTTAAGTTCGTCAAGCCCCGCGCCTGTTTTTGCAGAGATTGGTATACAAATTGCGTCGCCACCCCACTTTTCCGGCAAAATGCCGTGTTCAGTGAGTTGTTGCATAACTCTGTCAGGGTTCGCTTCTGGCTTATCCATTTTATTAATCGCCACAATCATTGGCACTTTTGCTGCTTTAATGTGGTTGATTGCCTCCACGGTTTGAGGCATAATTCCGTCATCCGCAGCGACCACCAAAATGGCGATATCGGTAACCTCGGCTCCGCGCGCACGCATCTTTGTGAACGCCGCGTGACCAGGGGTGTCGATAAAGGTGATTTTTTCGTTGTTAAAGGTGATTTGGTAGGCGCCAATTTTTTGCGTAATTCCGCCCGCCTCGCCAGAAACCACGTTGCTCTTACGGAAAGCGTCCAAAAGCGAGGTCTTGCCGTGGTCGACGTGCCCCATAACCGCAACAACTGGCGGACGTTTAACCAAATTTTCCTCGTCATCCGCGGAAGAGAAATCGATAAGTTTTTCTTCATAGGATTTGTCGAGTTTAAGTTCCAGCGTTATGCCAAAATCAGAGCAAACAAGTTCGCAGGTGTCAAAGTCGATGGTGCTGTTTATGGTTGCCATAACGCCCAAAAGCATACACTTTTTCACAATCTCAGCAACAGGCTTACCAATCTTTTCGCTTAAATCTTTAATTGTAATTTCGCGCGAAGTTAAAACAGCGTGAGTGATTTTTGGCGCAACAACCGTTTGAGCTTCCTTCTTCTTTCTCACAAGTTTACGTGAGCCCATAATGGTTTCTTCGTAGCCATTCTCGTCGTCCAAAACATAGATGTTGTTATCCTTGCCAGCATAGCGCTCAGCTTGCTTCTTGTTGGCATTTTGCTTCTTGTTTTCCTCAACATTACGGCGCTTGTTTTTGTTGCCAAAGTTACGCTCAGGCTGACTCAAAACCGCACTACTTTCAGTTGGAGCAAAACTCTTAAAGTTATTCGCCTTTGTTGAAACGAATTTTTTATTTTGGTTCTGCCCGTTTTGCGTTCTATTAAACGGAGGTTTTTTGCCGTCTTTTTGGAAGTTGTTATTTTTTTGTTCTTTTCCGTCAAACTTGCGGAAATTACGATTTTCGGCTGGCTTAAACTCTTTCTTAGTTTCCTCTTTTTTAGGTTCCTCAGCCACCTTCACTGCCTCTTGGCTTGCCCTTTCTTCCTCTTTTTTCTTCAAAATTTCCGCTTCTTTTTGCTTTATGAGTGCCATTTTTTTCTGCTCAGCAAGTTTCTTTGAAAAGGCGTCAAGCGAAAGTTTCGACTCTTTCACAGCCAATAATAAATTCTGCAAAGAGCCATCTCTTTGAAGGTTGTTTATTGTTTTAAGTCCGTTAAGTTGTTCTGCCAAATTACTCTCCTTTTAATAACTTTAAAATTTCCTCTGAAAGCGCCTTATTTTTAACTGCCAGCGCCTTAAGATTATCTATCCCCAAAATTTCGGCAAGATTTTCGATTTCAACAAGTGGAATATTTCGCGTTTTTGCCGAGAAGGACATCTCTCTTTTCAGCGAATTTCCAGCGGTCTTATCGATTAAGATAAGATACATTTTATGCTGATTTAAGCGGATATTTTCACCGCCGATTATGAGATAGCCCGCCTTTCGGCAAATATTCAAAACGCCACTAACAGTTTTCAATTTCCTCTCCAAGTTTTTCATAGATTTCAAGTGGAATATCGCACTTAAAAGCCCGATTAAGCGCCCTTGTTTTTCTCAGTTTTTCAAAGCATTCTTTGCTCTTGCAAACGTATGCGCCTCTGCCGTTTGCCTTTTTGGTCTTATCCAAAAACACCTCGCCGTCTTTGTTTTTAACCACCCTAACGAGTTCTTTTTTGTCGCTTCGACCACGGCAAACAATACACATTCTCAATCTTTCTTTCACTTATTCTTCCTCATCACCATTAATTTCTTCAAGGTCATCAAGGTCGCTCATAGTGCTGAACGAATCGTCGTCGCCAAGTTCGGTGAGTTCATATTCCGGTTCTTTAAGTTCCTCTTTTGGCTTAACGTAACTTTCAGGTTTCACATCAATCTTCCAGCCCGTGAGTTTTGCCGCGAGCCTAACATTCTGCCCGCCCTTACCTATTGCAAGCGAAAGTTTGTCGTCAGGCACGATAACCTGGCTCATATTGAGGCTGTCGTTGGTTTCCACCGAGATAACCTTGGCTGGGCTGAGCGCACGAGCGATATATTCAAGTGGGTCTTGTGAATATTCAACAAGGTCAATCTTCTCGCCGTTGAGTTCGTTGACAATGGTGTTTATTCTTGCCCCGCGATTACCAACGCACGCACCAACGGCATCCACGTTCGGCTTGTCGCTGTAAACTGCCACCTTTGTGCGGTTTCCTGCGTCACGCGCGATGTTCTTAATGACCACCTCGCCACTTGCAATCTCTGGGATTTCAAGTTCAAAAAGCTTGCGAACAAAGCCAATATTACTGCGCGAAACTTGCACTTGTGGTCCGTGGAAAGAATCCTTAATCTTCTTCACGTAAACCTTCACCCTGTCACCAACGCTGAATCTGTCACCTGGAATTTGGTCTTGTTTCATAAGCGCGCCCTCGGTGGTTGTGCCTGGAATTTGCACGAAAACGTTGTCGCCATCAATACGTCGCACCACAGTTGTCAAAAGTTCGCCCTCTTTTTCGGAAAGTTCGCTTTGGGCTTGCTGTCTTTCTAACTCTTTTAACTTTTGCATAACCACTTGCTTAGCGGTTTGCGCTGCGATACGCCCAAAATCTTTGGTTGTTTCTTCAACTGCAACAAGGTCGCCAACCTTATAGGATTTTTTTGTTTTCCTTGCTTCTTCAAGCGAAATCTCTTTATCCTCGTCGGTAACCTCTTCAACCACGGTCTTATATGAGTAAATTCTTATCATATTGCGCTCTGGATAAAGTTTTACCATTGCACTTTTTGCCTCGCCATACATCTTTTTGTATGCCGAAGTGAGTGCCGTTTCCAGCGTTTCAATGAAGGTTTCTTTGTTGATTTTTCTTTCTTGTTCTAAGTCGTCCAATGCCTTAAAAAAGTCTTTGTTTACCATTTTTTTCTCCTTAATTTCCTTTAAAATTTGATTACAAGTTTAAGCCCAGCAATTTTATCTCGGTCGAAATTTTTTTCGCCGTCGCCCGTTCTTATGGTCACAGTTTTTTCGTCAAAACCTAAAAGTTCGCCCTCAAAACTCTTTTTGCCGTCGATTTTCGAAAAGAGCGTGAGCGTAACCTCTTTGCCAATGGTGCGCTTTAAATCTCTGTCGGTTTTAAGTTGCCTGTCAAGCCCAGGACTTGAAACCACAAGCGTGTAAGGTTCGTCATTCGTTGGATTAAGTTCATCAATCACAGGGTCAATCGCCTTGTTCACCTTTTCGCAATCGTCGATGGTGACGCCGTTTTCGCTGTCGATAGTGAAAATGAGGCTCATCCCGTCAAACTCTTTTTTGTATTCAACCTCCAAAAGTTCATAGCCCATTTCTTCAATCAACGGGCGGACTTTTGCCTCGCTTATATCGCTGACTTTTGCCATAAATCCCTCCTATTAACACAAAGAGTGAGCAACCACTGCCCACTCTCTGCCACAAGATATACATATTATAACCTATAAAAAACAAAAATGCAAGGATTTTTCAATATTTTTTTAAATTTATTTTGTTTTATTGGTATTTTTTCAAGTTTTCACTAATCTCGTCGTAGGTGACGCTGTCACATTCTAAGGTGTCGCGTGTTAAACTGTATTATTAACAAAAAGATTAGTCATCCGTCACCGCTCGCGGATGTCTATTCCTTCCCCTTAAAAAATGCTTCGCGATGAAACATCATTAATTTAAAGTGGTATTATTCGAATATTTGGAAGCCGTTCCACGACCATTCTTCGCTTCGCTCTGTAATGACAAATCAAAATAAAGTGCTTAAATCAGCAAGAAAACTAAATTTTTCTTCCAACCTCGTTGAGTTTCAAAAGGACTTGCGCGGTGGCGAAAGCATCATTCCACGCGCGGTGCGCCCCTTTAAGTTCAATACCAAGCGCCTTTGTCACCGTGCCAAGATTAAAACGCGAAATCTTTAAGTGAGAAACGCGCACTTCGTTCAGCGTGTCGATTATTGCATTGTTAAATTCCAAATTTTGTAGGTTCCCAAAGCGCCTTATGAATTTTATATCAAAGTTGATGATATTATGCCCACAAAGCACGCAATCTTTTGAAAAATCGTAGAATTGCTTGATAACATCCTCAATGTCTGGCGCGTCGGCAACCATATCGTTGGTGATGTGGGTAAGTTCGGTGACCTCGTATGGGATTTCAATCGTTGGGCGGACAAAAGTGGAAAATTTTTCAATAATGTTTCCTCTTTCAATCTTCACTGCGCCAAGTTCGATAATTTGGTCAATTTCTGGGTTAAGCCCCGTTGTTTCCACGTCGAAAACAACGATTGTGCGGTCCATAACCTTGTGGCTGTAGCGCCCCACATCGCCGAACAGGCTGTCTTGCTCAAGGGCGCCAAGGCGTTCAATTTCCACCTTTTTCACCTCGCGCGGAGCCGAAATTTCCTCCTTCTGCTCGGTTTCACTTGCGAGCGCAATTTTGTCGATATAAAGGGTGAGTTTGTTGTTAAATCCCACGCGAACATCGCCGTGAAGGAGCAAAAACATATGTTCTTCAATCGCCTCCATAACCGCCACATTCTTGTTTGGTGAAAAATAGATGCACTCAATTTTGCCCTTGCCGTCATTTAGGTTGAACTTAAAATACGCCTTTTGTTGCCCCACGCGCGCGCCTTTTTTAATAGTGAAATCCTTGCGTTCAAACTCGGACACATAGCCCGCAAGAATAACTGAACTTTTCGGCGAAGTGATGGACGAAATATATTCTGGCTTCGGCAAAATGCCCGTGCCGATTATGTCTTTAACAACCAAAACATCATATCTTGGCGCACGGCGCGCAGTCACCTTCACCTCAACACTGTCGAGGTCGACCTCATCAACTTTGTCGCTTGCAAGATTTAGGTTGATGTTGAAATTAACAAGATATTCCTCTTTAAGCGCCCGCGCGATGTATGCCGACGCCTTGTTATCGGCGAAAAACTGTGCAAGCCTCGGGCTGACATCAAAGGTGACCGTGCAATCAATGTTTGTGATTTCAACGTGAATATCGCTGTCGGTTATGTATGAATTAAGCAATTTGAACTTATCGCTTATTATGTTTGAAAGCGTTTTTCGAATTAACTTTTCCTCAACATAAACCTTCAAAAATTTCACTTTAAGACTGATGAGAGAAAGATTTAGTTTCGCTTTGAAAAAATCGCATATTTCGGCTTTCTCGGTGGCGTCAAGCGTTTCGCTTTGAGAAGGATAGAGAAAAGTTATGGTGCAAACATCACCACAAATAACCGCATTTTTAAGCGTCAAATTTTCATATTTATCACCAAATTGTTTTCTAAATTCCGCCTCAAAATTCATAGATATATGATATCTCTTCTCAAAGAATTTGTCAAGCACGTGACAAAACATCCAAGCGCGCTTGTGATTTCGAGTTTTTGTAAGCGAGTTCTGCGACGAGATTCTTCGCTGACGTCGCCACCGCTCCTTGCTCAGAATGACATTTAGCGATGTTGCCTTACGGTATAATCTTAAACATCACGCTAAGCGTAATTGAAAATAAATGATAAAGCCTAACACGTGGCACCTCAAAAAGTGGCAGTGCCACCGACGAGATTCTTCGCTTCGCTCAGAATGACAAATAATTGTTCTTCCTAACTAGAGGCTATACTGCGCGTTAAACGTAATATAAAATGTGGCGGTGTGCCACCTCAGAATGACATTTAAGTGTATTTCCTTGCGGAATATGATTAAATGCAAAAGAGCGACACCTAAAAAATGTTGTTCGATGTCGCCCTACGGTATAATCTTAAATCGCGCTAAGCGTAATTGAAAATAAATGATAAAGCCTAACACGTGGCAACTTAAAAAGTGCAACTAGAGTAGGAAATGGAGAATATCCACAAGCACAACAAAGGCGAAAAGCACGCATATACCCACAAAATGTATGGTGTTTTCCACCTTTCGGTCGATTGGCTTTTTTCGTATCCACTCGATGACCGTGAACAAAACGTGCGCACCGTCAAGCGCTGGGAACGGCAACAAATTAAACACGGCAAGGTTCGCTGAAATGAGAGGTATGAAAATTAAGAGGTTCGCAGGATTCACCTTCGTATACTCCGCCATTGTGGCGATTGTTGTGACAGTTCCGCCCATTTCGGTGATTGGTATTTGAAAGGTGATAAGCATCCACAAACTTTTTAAAACCACCCACGCAAAGCCGAATGCCATTGAAAACGAGCGCCCTAAGCCCTCGAAAAAGCCATAGCGATAGGCGGTTGTGCAAACCTTATTGTCGTTTTCAAGCCCGATGAGGTAGCGATAAGTTTCTTCTTCGCCCTCCTCTTGTGGTGGCACAATCTCTTGCACCACTTTAACGCTTGGAAGTTCAACGCGCTCGCCGTCTCTACGCACCGTCATACTGAAAGGGTAATAGCCGTCGGTGTCGAAATCATAGGTTTCGCGCTCGTAAAATTCCTTCGCCGAAGATTTCACATTGTTAACAGCGTCCACAAAATTTACGCCAAATGCGAAGTCGATTTTTTTGCCGTTAATGTGCGTTATCACATCGTTTTTTTGAAAGATACTTTCGCCCGATTCGTTGACGTTCACGGTGGTGCTGTAATCAACGATTTGTGGCACGTCATACCCCACCGAGCAAAGCAGTATCCACGAAAAAAGAATAGCGGTCAAAAAATTCATAGTCACGCCCGCGAGGAAAACGATGATGCGCTTCCACGGTTTTTGTTCGTTAAAAGGCTTATCCTTAACCTCAACAACGTCGGCACTAATCGCCTTGCCGTCATCCTCCTCGCCATAGAACGAGCAGTATCCGCCCAGCGGAAAAATGCGCAAAGAAAATTTTTCGCCCGTCTTTTTGGAGGTGCGAGAAAATATCGCCTTTCCAAAGCCAATCGAAAACTCGTCAATTTTAAATTTTAAAATCTTTCCTGCGATGTAGTGGCCGAGCTCGTGAACCATAACCATAAAAAGAAGCACCACAATCGCAAGCAGAACATACAAAAATGTCGTCATAAAAAACTCCTATTGCTTCACGAGTATCTCAAAAATCATTTGCAAGAAAATTAAAGTGCAAACATCCAAAAAGCAAGCATAATGTATGGCGCGATAAAAATGTAAGAGTCAATTCTATCCAAAATTCCGCCGTGCCCAGGAACAAGTCTGCCAGTGTCCTTCACGCCACTGTGACGCTTTAAGATGGATTCAATAATGTCGCCACAAATTGCCACGCCAACGCCGATAAGCACGATGATGAGGTATGCCCAAATTGGGAAATTCGTCCACATAAAATCAAAGCCGTTCACGTTGACAAAGATAAGCCAAACCGCCGTCATAAGAAGAAGCGACCAAACCGCGCCACCCACAGCGCCAGAAACCGTTTTGTTTGGGCTTATTCTTGGGCAGAGTTTTTTTCCGCCGATAAGCGAACCAGTGAGCATTGCAAAGGTGTCGGAAAACATTGGAATCAAAATTGCCGTCATCAAAACAAAGACCGAGAAATTAACAGTCAAATCGTTAAATTTTGTGAGCGGAAGTTCGCTGATATGGTTGACGAACACCATAAATAGGAAGAAAAATGCTGGATAAATGAAAACAATAAGCGTGTTCAAGCACTTTTTAAACGAAAATTTATAGACCGACATATTCTTAATATTTCTTGTCGTCATCTCTTCCAAAACTTTTTTGCGTCTTAAAAGTTGAATGAGATATGTCACCCCAAGCACCACTGCCATAAGCGCGAAGTCAATTAAAATACCCCACAAAACCCAAAGCACATTGCTTTCAGCGCCCGCAAAATGCACCGACAAAAGGTGGCTTGCAAGCATTAACGCTGGAAAAATCACCGACAAAATTTGAAAATTATAGCGTTTTGTTTTTGAAAGTAACTTCGACATTTCAAACGATGCCACGCAGGCAATAACGCCAAAGAAAGCGTCGAAAAAGTAATCGCTGACAAAAATTTTAAGCACAAATAAAATTGCAAGTAAAAGCACGATTAACACTGATGAATAAATACGTTTTTTCATTAATTTCCTCCAAATCTTCTGTTACGTTTTTTGTAAATTTTAAGTGCCTTTAAGAGGCGTTTTTTATTGAAAGACGGCCACGCGTATTTTGGAAAATAGAGTTCGCTGTAAGCGAGTTTATAAAGCATAAAATTGGAAAGTCGCATCTCGCCACTTGTGCGAATCAAAAAGTCGATATCTGGCGCACAAGCGGTTTGAAGATTTTTGGCAATATCCTCACTTGTCACCGCACTTTTTTTCGCCTTCATAAGTTTATTCACCGCAAAAACCACATCCTCTCTCCCGCCATACGAAAGTGCCACTAAAACGGTCAAGCCATCATTATTTTTGCTGTTTTCTTCAATTTTTATAAGTTTTTGTTGAAGTTCGGGCGAAAATTTTGAAAGGTCGCCAACCATTTTAAAGCGGATGTTTAAGTTTTGCTTTTCAAACTTAGAAAAAACTTCGTCAACCAAGGAAAATATGGCGGAAATTTCGCTTTCATCTCTCTTCCAATTTTCAGTGGAGAAGGCGAAAAATGACGCAAATTTAATTTCTTTGATGTTTGCCAAATTTTTTATTGTGTCAGCAAGCACCTCGGCGCCCTTTTTGTGACCATAATCTCTTGGCAAGCCTCGCCGTTTAGCCCAGCGCCTGTTACCGTCCATAATAAACGCGATGTGAGTGGGTAAGTTTTGCATAACTCTCCTAAACTTTCATAACCTCGTCTTCTTTTTCATTCGCAAGGTCATCGGCGAGCGCGGTATACTTATCGACAAGTTTTTGCACCTCTTTTTCGTTAGACGACAGTTCGTCCTCGGAAAGTGCGCTGTCTTTTTTAAGGTCCTTTAACATATCCAAACTGTCACGCCTAGCCGAACGCATAGCGATTTTGGTTTCTTCGCAAATCTTTCGCACATTTTTGCAAATTTCCTTTCGGCGCTCTTCGGTTAGCGCTGGAAAAACAAGCCTTATCGTTTTGCCGTCGTCAGTTGGCGAAATACCGATATCCGCTTGGTTAATCGCCTTCACCACGTTCTTAATTTGGCTGACATCCCAAATGTTGATGTTCAAAATGCGCGCTTCCGAAACGGAAATCGTGCCCATTTGGTTTATTGGCGTCATCACGCCGTAATACTCGACCATAACCTTGTCTAAAATATGCGGATTTGCGCGCCCCGCCCTTATCACAAGATATTCATCTTGCTGATGAGAATATGCTTTTTCGAGGTCGTTTTTAAGCGACGAAAAAATCTCATCCACCATTTCGTTCATAAAAATCTCCTTAAAACAGAACTATTATAATATAAATGAAAAATATTTGCAATCAAAATTAAACAATTTTAAACGATTGTTGCGATTTTTAGCGCTCAAACAAATTAGGTAAGCCGTTCTACGACCATTCTTCGCTCCGCTTAGAATGACATTTAGCGATATCTCCTAACGGTAAAGTCTTAAACATCGCGCTAAGCGTAATTGTCAATAAATGATAAAGCTTAACACGTGATACCTCAAAACGTGGCTTTGCCACCGACGAGATTCTTCGCTCCGCTCAGAATGACAAATGACTACCCTGCCGTTGGTTTATGCTATACTGCGCGTTAAACGTAATAAAAAGTGGCACCGCCACCTCAGAATGACAAATGACTGTCCTGCCTAACGGTAAAAGTGTTGTAACGCATTAAACCTATTATAAAAGTGCCACCTCAAAAAATGACGTTTAGCACTCCTAACGGTATTGCGAAAAGCATAGCAATCTTCACATCAAATTGTGCCTTGACGCTTGCTTCACGCACCCTCACCTACTGAGCGCAATGTCGTTTGATTTCGAGTTAAACTGCCCCTGAACTAATTTTAAGATTTTCAGCGCGTTTAGCTTTTCCTCATCCGCCTCTTTATAGTCATATAAAGAGAGTTGTTTGGTTTCCACCTCGCCCTTTAACTTTTCAACAGCCTCATTTAACTTGCGCGAAAACTCTTCCTTTCGAGCAAAGGGATTGTTATTATTATATAATTTTTGTTCGGTGTTTTCGCGGAAAGCGGTGTAAAGCGCATCAACATTATCGTAACGCTTTTTCGCCGAATCCACGCCGTTGTCGTAAAGAGTGTCAATCTCTTTCTTCACCTTGTCGACCTTTTTTTCGAACTCTTCAATGGCGGTTTTTAGGTCGGTTTTCAAATATTTTTCTTCATACTCAGCAAGCGTCGCAAAGAAATTTTCAATATTTTCCTTCACTTTTTGCGCATTTTTTAGGTAATCTTCGGCGAGATTTTGTAAGGCATCCTCCGCGATATCCACGTTCTTCGCAATGAGGTCTAAATTGTAATTTTCGCGCATCAACTCTTCAAAATAATCGAATTTTTCCTCGCCGTTTTCTGCAAAAACTTCGTAAAACTTTTGCGCAATGTTCGCCTTTGTCATATTATAAAGTTTTATTCGGTAAAGAATTTTGTTGGTTTTCAGTTTTTCGATTATCTCGTCGTCGTTATACCTCTCAAAATACGGAAAAATTGCATCGCCTTTTTCAACAAACTTTTGCAAAAGAATGGTGTTTTCATTTTCATCGCTCTCTTTAAGTTTTTTCAAAAACGCGTAAAGTCGCTTGTTATCAACGGAGTAAACAAGTTTGGAATTTTTTAAATATTGCACCGTTTTTGTGGTTTTACCTCGTTTATCCAAAAACTCAACAAGTGCATCGATAACCTTTTGGTAGTTATCTTTTTTAAAAAAGGTGTCGAAGGAAATTTTGTTTATCGCCGATATGTTGGTTGGGTTGTCAAACAGCGAAAGAAGAACATCCGTCGCCTCGTCGCGCGATGTGATTTTTATGAGGTAGTTATAAAGCGCCGTCTCTTTTTTCTTCATTCCATCGATGTTTATGGCAAGCACGGAGGAATTGTTCTTTATCCAACTATTAAGAGTGGAAAGCACATCGCCTCGTCCGCTCTTATGAACAAAAAGTTCCGCCTTATGCACAAGGTAGACATACGCATTTCGGATTTGTCCCGCCCCGCAGGTGTAAAGGGAAGGATTATTTCGCAAAATTTCCTTAACATCGACGTAAGACAAAACGCTTTCACCGCGACAGCCAAGTTTCAAAAGCGCGTCAAAGTTATCCGCCACCTTTTCCGTGTCGACGCGATACGCCAGCGACGAACAGCGCTCATACATCTTCGCCACTTTCTCTCGACTTAACCCAAGTTGCTTTTCAATCGCGCGCGAAACAGCAGTGAAGTTACCAACTTTTTGCTTATAGTTACTGAAATTTCCTTCGCGGTTATAAAAATTATGCGCACTGGCAATCACTGAGGCGTAAAAAATTTCATACGGGTTTATACCATAATCACTCGTCAAATTAAAAAACTCGGTTAAGCGAATTTTTAATTTAGTGACAGATTCTTGCAAAAAGTTGGCATTATTCAATTTTTCAAACGCCACCCTGCCAATCTTGCGCCTAAGTTCCACCGAAGTTTCGGTGAGATAACGCTTAAAAAACGGCTCAACCGATGTTAAAATTGCAGAAAGATAGTTTTCATCTAAACTTGATTTTGAAAGCGCAACTCTTGCCTCCTCTTCGCTCATTGCAAAGTAGGAATTGGCAATTCTCACAATCTCGTCAACAAACATAAACACCTCTTTTCTCTATTTTACCATAATTTACATATTTGTCAATACAAATGCGCTAATTGCACGCAGACATATAAATCGCAAACGCGTTTAAATGAAAAACACATCTGGCGGTGATTGCCTGATGTGCTTATATTGTTTATTCAAATAAAATGATATGATAACAACAACTAAAATGATATGATAGCAACTTCTTTAAACTTCAACTGCGTGCAAAGGTATTATTTATTCAAGCGAAATGATGTAATAGTAAACAGGCTGACCGCCGTTAGCAACTGTCACCTCACACTCAGGGTATTTTTCCGCCAACTTCTCTTGAAGTTTGTTTGCCTCGTCCTCGCGAATATCCTCACCATAAAAGAGGGTGATATTGATAACGGAATCGTCGAACATTGTTTCGATAAGTTTCTCGGTTGTGTCGCTGACAAGGTCACCTTTCGCAAGGATTGCCTTATCGTCAAGCCCGATGATTTCGCCCTTACGTAAGTCAAAGCCATCAACGTGAGTGTCGCGCACCGCGTACGTCACCTGCCCCGAGCGAACCGACTTAATGGCGTCGAGCATAGCCTGCTTATTTTCTTCCACCGACGCTTCAGGGTTAAACGCAATCGCAGCAGAGATACCCTCAGGCACACTCTTGGTTGGAATGACAACCAAATTTTTATTGGTGACATCGCCCGCCTGCTCTGCCGCCAAAACGATATTCTTATTATTAGGAAAAACGAAAACTGTGCGCGCTGGAACTTTGTCGGCGGCGTTTGCGATATCTTCCGCACTAGGATTCATCGTTTGCCCGCCCACGATAATCTCATCAACGGTCAAATCTTTGAAAATGGAGGCAAGTCCGTCACCTGGCGCAACTGAAATCATACCCATTTCCTTGCTTTCCTCAACCGCTTGCGCTTTCTTTTTAAGTTCTCTGTTTTGTTCGCGCATATTTTCGATTTTGAGGTTATATAGTTCGCCAAGTTCAAGCGCATAGCCAAGCGCCTTGTTCGGCTCATTCGTGTGGACGTGCACCTTAACAAGCGACAAATCACCAATACAAATCACCGAATCGCCAATCTCCATAAGTTTTTCGCGGAGTTTGTCGATGTCAACCTCGGTGGTTTTCTTGTGCATATGGATAATCATATACTCCGTGCAGTAACCAAACTCAATATCGCCAAGGTTGTTGATGTCGGCAATCACGTCGTCAACAGTTTGTGGTTGTTTATCGTCCTCAAAGGAAATTTCCAAATCTTCGTCGCCCATAAGGTATCGATAAAAACCGGTGAAAATAACGATAATACCGCGCCCGCCAGAGTCCACAACGCCAGCCTTTTTAAGAACAGGAAGCATTTCAGGCGTTTGTTTCAAAATCTCCTCGCCCGTTTCCAGCACTTTTTTAAGGAAAACCTCGAAATCCTCGTGCTTCTTTGCAAGCGAAACGGCATTCTCTGCCATAACACGGATAACCGTTAAAATCGTGCCTTCCTTTGGTTTTGTCACCGCTTTATAAGCTATGGTTGCGCCCTCTTGCATCGCCTTTGCAAAATCTTTGGTGGTGATTTCCTTGCAAGAAGAGGTCACCGTGCAAAAGCCCTTGAAAATTTGAGATGTGATAACCCCGCTGTTGCCTCGCGCCCCTCTAAGAGCGCCTTTTGAAAACGCTTCGGAAAGAGAGGACATATCGTTATTCATACACTTATTGATTTCAGAGATGGCGGACTTCATTGTTAAAAACATATTAGTGCCCGTGTCGCCGTCTGGCACTGGAAACACATTAAGCGAATCGATATATTCTTTGTTTTGCTCTAAAAGACCGACACCCGCAAGCACCATCTTGCGAAAGGTCGCGCCGTTAATCGTTTTTTGCATAAAGTAAACTCCTAAACTCTGACACCCACAACGTGGACGTTCACAGTGTCGACAATCATACCTGTGAAGTTTTCGACCGTGTATTTGACAGATTTTTTAAGCGACTCGGCAACCGCAGAGATGGAAACTCCATACTTGAGTATGCAGTGAATGTCGATGAAAAGACGGTTGTCGATATGATTTACAGTAACCCCACGCGAGTAGGATTCCTTTTTGAAAAGTTCACGTGCGCTATCTTTAATGCTTTTGGAAACAAGGTCAACAACGCCATAACAATCCATTGCAACAAAACCAGCGACAGTGCGAATTGCATTGTCGCTAATTGAGATTTTGCCGTAATAGTTGTTGGTGTCTACTGTCAAAAATTTCCTCCACAAGAGATAGTGCATTAAGACAAGTTGGCTATGCCTATGTCTACTTATATAATACACCATTATTTCAAAATAAGCAAGCGAATACAAAGAAAAAATTTTGATTTTTCAAAAATATTTCAAATATAATTTTTATCGCTTCATTTTTGCGCCATTTTGTAATATTTAAAAGCGTCAGCGCGAAAATTTAGCCACACTAATTTATATGATATAGCCTCGCTAAATTATATGCATAACCGCGCCGTATTATAACTTTTTTGTTGCTAATAAAAAGCAAACCACTGACAAATCATTCCTCTTTTACACAAAAGATTAATCACCCGTCACCGCCCGCGAATGTCTAACATTCCTATTAAAAAATGCTTGACACGCTGTCTCACCTCAAAAAGCGGCTTTGCCACCGACGAGATTCTTCGCTTCACTCAGAATGACATTTAATGGTATCGCCTAACGGTATAATCTTAAACATCGTGTTAAGCATAATTGAAAATAAATGATAAATTTTGTTTCGAAAATAGTTGATTTTTTTTACAAAGTGTGCTAAAATGATAGCCGTAAATAGTTTTTAAAAGGAGAAAGAGATGAGCAGAGTTTGTGAAATTTGCGAAAAGGGCAAAATGGATGGCAAAACTGTCAGCCACGCCAATAACAAGGCTCCAAGAAAATATAATGTTAATTTGCAAGAAACAGAAATTAACGGAAAAAGAGTGAGAGCCTGCACAAAGTGCATCAAAACCGCAAAGAAAAAGGGTAACTAAAAAAATCGAGCAAGCACGCTCGATTTTTTCTTTTTTGTATGCAACACATTTTGTCGCCATAACCTATTCATCACCCTCACCAACCTTAATCAGAGATATCAACCTCTTTTATATAATTAAAAATACCACTAATTGTTAAATAAGAAAACCAAAGCATACGAAATTAAAAACAGCATTAATTGTCATCTAAGAAAACCTTGTTTGCATAACGACGCTATTCATTCTCATTTGTTTCCCGCTTACTTTTTTAATTAATTAAAACGCCTTTATTTAAACAAAACACCGCTATATCTCTCTTTCGCCCGTGACGCCGTCTTTAAAATGGCAAGGCGTGGTGCAGTTATAGCGATAATTATTTGGGAAAGTGCAACGCGAGCCTTGAAATTCTTTTAGTTCTTCATATTTTGGATGATTTGACGCGCGCAGTGCAGTTGTATACTCTTTAAGCACCTCAAGCGTCTTTTGATTGATTTCAAGTTGCGCGCACGAACAAAGCCTCTCCTGCATTTTGAGGATGAAATTCTTATAAGTTCCCCGCTCCTCAACTTTCAAAAGCATACCCTGCGGAAAGTAACGGCTGTGGCAGTCTTTAAGCCACTCCGCAACGAGGTTTTTATCGTCTTTAAGTATTGGCGGAACGAAGAATTTTTCGCCGTCGAACTTAAAACTATAATCAATGGTGCGGTGGCGTTGCGCCTGCGCGAGATAGGCAAAACTTGCATCGTAAGAGGTGGAATAGACGTCGCCATAATACTTTGTGACAGGCGCGTTGCCCCTGTCGATAAGCGAAAACTCTCTCCCTTTACCATTCTCAGCAAGGCGCTCATCAACAAGGTTCAGCGCCTCAAGTTTCTCGCAGAACTCCGCAAAATGAGGTCGAAGCATTTTGTCGAACTCGGTTGGGTTTTCTCGCGCAATTTCCTTTTGCATAAAGCCGTATAGGTAGTTAAGTTGGCGATAGGAAGTGGTGTATTCAAGCGTTGTGCGCGTGAACACCGAAATTAGATATCTCGCATTTTCTTGCGCCAAAGTTTTAATCTTACGCTCAGTGAAGAACTCTGGTGCCACGCCCGCATAGCGCGCCTTAATCTTTTCGGTGAAAATCGCCATCCACTTCTCATAAAGTGCTTCTTCTTCATCCGTCATCGCCATTTTGGTGTATCTTGCCGAGCGCTCACTGGTGTTATACTCCTTTTCATTATTCAAAAACATCGCAAGCGCCTTTGGCACGCCCTCAATCACCAGCGACACCTCGCCGTGACCGAACACGCTGTGGTGTCCGCTTGCCTTAGTTCTTTCCACTCGCGCCATTGTTTTTTCTTGAGGTTCATTTAAAAGCGACTCAAAACCGTTTGCTGAATAGCACACACCCGCGCTTATCCCGCCAAAACGGTCAAGTTCCTCCTTATCCGCCTTATAACCCGCCTTAGTTGACGCAATCACATCTAAATTCATATTCCCCTCCTTAAATAAAACTTCCAAAACCTTTTTAAACTCCAGTCACAAACAACTTATTTTCAACTTTTTGCTGGCGACAAAAATGTCTTATAATAAGGTAAAAAAATAAGAATAGAAAAATCTATCCTTATTTATTCACGCTGGCAACTTGTTTTGCAACTTCTTCAGCCAAATTTTCGTTTCTCTTTTCAAGTCCTTCGCCAAGTTCATAGCGAACAAATCTTCTAACAGAAATCTTTTCACCGATTTTCAAAGTTGCCTCGGTTAAGATATCTTTAATTGTTTTACTGCTGTCCTTAACAAATGGCTGGTTAAGAAGACAAACATCTTCGTAATACTTCTTCACTCTGCCCTCAACCATTTTCTCAACAATGTTTGCTGGCTTGCCTTCGTTAAGCGCTTGTGCTTTCAAAATTTCCTTTTCGTTTTCGAGTTCGGCTGGGTCAACCTCATCCTCTTTCACGTATTTTGGATTAGCGGCAGCGATTTGCATTGCAATATCTTTAACAAGCACCTGAAAATCGTCACTTTTTGCCACGAAGTCGGTTTCGCAGTTCACTTCAACCAAAACGCCAATCTTTCCGCCCATATGGATGTAAGAAGCAACCATACCCTCGGATGCAATTCTGCCTTGCTTTTTGTCAACTGCTTTAAGTCCTCTTTCGCGAAGAAGAACAATCGCCTTTTCAAAATCACCGTTTGCGTCAGTGAGCGCCTTTTTGCACTCCATCATACCAACGCCTGTTTGTTGTCTTAATTTTGCAACATCTTGTGCAGTAAAACTCATAAAAAATCTCCTTTTAATCTTTTGGACTTATTCAGCGTCCTTATTTTCTTCAACTTTTTCTTCTTTCACTTCAACTTTTTCAGTTTTTTCGCCTTTGCTTTCTTCGGTCTTTTCCTTCTTCACAACCTTTTTCTTTGGCTTTTTGTTGGACTTTTTAACTTCCTCACCAGCCTCAGCAAGTTCCAAACTTGGTTTTGCCTCAGTAAGCAAACTTTCAATGTCGACGTTTTCGTCATCCTCTTCATCGCTCTTTTGCATTGAAACGCCCTCTTTTGCCTCAATGCAAGCATCGGCAATGGCGCTTGCGATAAGTTTAACCGAGCGAATTGCGTCGTCGTTTCCAGGGATAACAATGGTGACATTCGATGGGTCACAGTTAGTGTCAACCAGCGAAACAACAGGAATATTCAAAATGTTCGCCTCGTGCACGCAAATTTTTTCGTTTGTTGGGTCAACCACGAAAAGCGCGCCAGGAAGTTCGTGCATATCCTTAATTCCACCAAGATTTTTCTCTAACTTATCTCTCTCTTGTTTTAAAAGCGCAACCTCTTTCTTTGGAAGAAGGTCAAACTCGCCCACCTTTTCCATTTGGTTGAGTTTGTTCAATCTCTCAATTCTGTTACGAATGGTTTTGAAGTTTGTGAGCGTTCCACCAAGCCAGCGAGTGTTGATGTAGAACATTCCGCAACGCTCTGCCTCTTCTTTGATTGCCTCTTGCGCCTGTTTTTTTGTGCCGACGAAAAGCACACTTTTGCCAGAAGCCACAACATCGCGGATGAAACTATACGCCTTATCAACCTGCTCCGATGTGAGTTCTAGGTTTAAGATGTGAATATCATTTCTTGCGGTGAAAATGTATTCTTTCATCTTTGGATTCCACTTTCTTGTTTGGTGACCGAAATGAACACCAGCCTCAAGAAGTTGTTTCATTGAAATAACTGACATAATTTTTTACCTCCTAGTTTTTGTCCTTCCCCAAAAGTTTTCACTCTTTAAGCCAACCCAAGATTACTCTTTTACTTATCGGCAAATTCAATTTGATATTAAATAGCCGAAGCCGACAAGCGTTCAGGCAACCCACTTAAAAATTTACTTTTGGGTGCATATTTGTCCAATGACGGAATGATTATATCACACAAAAAAATATTTTGCAAGCGTTTTTCCAAACAAACCAAACAAATTTTGGTGGCAATGCCACTTTTTGTTGTTCCGCGTGATACACTGTGTTATTTACACAAACAATTAATCATCCGTCACTGCCCGCGAACGTCTAATAATACCTACAATCACGCTTTATCGCTCTTATTCCTACAAGAACATTGGAAAGTTGCCAAGAAGGAATATTCCGTAGATAACAAGCCCGCTCACAATGCCGATTGCAAGTTGCAAAAACAAAATCCCCACGCTTTTCGCAATGTTTTTATTTCGTGTAAGAAGGATGATAAGCCCGACTCCTGCGCCCGTCGACAACCCCGCCACAAGCGCTGGGAAAGACAGCGCGCCAGTTGTGAAGAGTTCAACAAGCAAAACCGACGACGCGCAATTTGGTATTAAGCCCAAAACGCAGGCGATGGCGATTTGCACGAAGATGTTGTTGGTGAGAATTGTGGTGAAAATATCAAGCGTAAAGAAGCCGATTAAGAGGTTTATAACAAAGGTTGCGACGAAGATATAGATTGAAATTTCGGTTGTGTGCTTAAAAGCGTCCAAAAAGATGTTGTCAACGCAACAACTTTCGCTGTGGTGGCAATCGTCTTTGCACGTGTCGCTGTGAATATGCCCACATTCGTGGATATGGTGGTGTTCTTCGTTCAATTCTGTGTTATTGTCATTTTCAGCGTTTTTACTTTCATTCGCCGTAGCACCTGCCAACTTTTTCTTTTTTATTTTAGAAAATAATTCCACAGCAAAGTCTATGCCATATCCCCACAAAAGTGCCAGCACAATTTTAATGCCGATAAGAAGAAGCATATTGATAATTTGGTTTGGCGTTGCAATCATAATAGGAATTGCCTCGTCACTGGTTGCCACAAACACCGCAACAAGCGTGCCGAGAGTCACTTTTTGACGAGAATATAAATCGGCTATAACTGAACTAAAACCACACTGAGGAACGCACCCCAAAAACGAAGCATAGAGAACGCTGGTCTTTTTATGTTTGCTTAAAAAACCAACAAATTTGTGGTTATGGTCGTGCGATAAATACGCCACTAAAAGATACGCCAAAAAGAGAATTGGTATCATTTTTAGGACGTCAACAAGCGCGTCAACAATAGCCTCATAAAAAATTTCCATTTTTATATTATACCACCCAAAATAAGAATTGTAAAGTCATTTTACACTGCACTTTTTAAGATGTCACAGTTATAGGCTTTATTCGCGTGTTACATTTTGCATAATACGCAGTAGCACTTATTCCATCAGGTTTGTCGCTTACACGAAATACCGCGCTCCCCACCGCCCGCGGACGTCTAATCTTTCCACTTGCAAAACCACTCGTCGCGCTATTATTGCCCATACCGATAGGACTGTCACCCTATTTGTCATTCTGAGGCGAAGCCGAAGAATCTCGTCGTAGGTGACGCCGTCACTTTTTGTTGTCAAAGGTTAAAAGCGCGCCTGAGCAAATTTTCGCCAACTTTAAGTTTTAAAAGAATGGGGAAAAGAATAAAATATAATATGAAAAAGAGTTCATTGCTATGGGCATTTAAGGTGTTTTTCCTATCCCTGTCGCTTTCGGTTGTTTTCAGTTTAATGTCGCAAAGCCTTTTGCCATCGCTATCCACCTTTCTTTCGGTTTTCGTGATTATTTTTTTTATTTTTGTTGCGGTGGTGTTTGATATGATTGCCGTCGCCTTCACAACTGTCAGCGAGGAAAAACTTTCCAAATACTCCAACGAAAAAGGCTACAAAATGGCACTCTCTCTTTGCAAAAACGCCGATAAGGTGGCGTCTTTTGGCGGAGATGTGGTTGGAGATATTTGCGGAATTTTAAGTGGCGCGGGCGGAGTGAGTTTGGTGTTTAATATGAACTTAGCGGGTGAAGATTTAAACCTCATCGTCACCTGTCTTGTCAGCAGTTTGATTGCTGGCATAACCATTTTTTGCAAAGCGATTATGAAAAGTTATGCGATTGAAAATTCGCCCAAAATCGCCTTAAAAACAGGCGCACTTTTAACCTTTGGAAATAGGAAGTGACAGTGCCACCCTAAATATTTTTATTAATTTCCTCTATTTCGTCCTCGATTATCGCTTTAAGTTCGCTGAGAAGATTTTGAAGAGGTATGAAATTTGTTTCGCCCGTTTCGCGCATAGTAACTTCCGCCGTGCCGTTCGCCATTGTTTTAGGGCTTATGACAACGCGGATAGGCACGCCCATAAGTTCGCTGTCGGTGAGTTTCACGCCTGCCGAAACCACGCGGTCATCAAATAGCACCTCAATACCAGCCTCCTGCATCTTCCTATAAAGTTCGTCGGCAACTGCGGAGACGTTTTCGTCGTCAAGCCTTAGCGGACAAAAATGCACTTGCCACGGCGCCACCGTCATCGGCCAAACAATACCCTTGCTGTCGCCCTTTTCTTCGATTATGCTTGCAAGCGCCCTGCCGATTCCAATGCCATAGCACCCCATAATAGGCTCCATTGCACCGCCGTCAGGCATCGACACTTTCATCCCCATAGTTTTAGTATACTTCGTTCCAAGTTGGAAGATATTTCCAATTTCAATACCGCGTGTTAGAGTTAATTTTTCGCCACAAACAGGGCAACAATCACCCTCCTTAACGAGTGCGATGTCGTCAAAGGTAACCTCCTCCAAATCTCTGTCAGCGCAAACGTTTTTAACGTGGAAATCGGCTTTATTTGCGCCTGTCACAAAGTTTTCTAGCCCCTTAATTGAGGTGTCGTAGAAAACGAGTGCGTCCTCTTGCACAGTCAAATTGAGAAGCCCAATATTCCCCGCCACGAGGTCGAATTTATCGGTGTCGGCAACTTTAATCTCGCTCTTACATAACTTTGCAAGTTTCTTTTCGTTAATCTCATAATCTCCGCGAAGAAAGGCAATGACAGGTCTTGCGTCCTCGGTTTCGTAGCACACCGCTTTCACCGTTTTATCTGGCGTTATGTGAAGATAATGGCAAAGTTCGTCGATGGTTTTGGCATTCCCTGTGAAAACCTCTTCAAGTGGTTTTTCTTCCTCTTTTTCGTTTGGCGATTTTCTGCCCGAAGCCACTTCCATATTCGCCTTATAACCGCACTTATCGCAAAGCACAAGCCTATCTTCACCACTGTCGGTGACAAGCATAAACTCGTCGGCAACCTTTCCGCCCATAATACCGCTGTCAGACTTCACCGAGATGAAGTTTTTAAGCCCAATGCGCCTATATATTCTCACATATGCGTCATACACCTTTTTGTAATACGCATCCAAATCTTCTTGCGAAGTGTGGAAAGAGTAGGCGTCCTTCATCAAAAACTCCCTAACGCGAATAAGCCCACCGCGCGGACGCGCCTCGTCACGGTATTTGGTTTGAATTTGGTAAATCATACACGGCAATTCGTCGTGGCTTTTAACGGTGTTCATCACCATATGCACCGCCGCCTCTTCGTGCGTCATTCCAAGAAGCATATCGTGCCCGTTCCTGTCTTTAAAGCGCAAAAGTTCGTCTTGGATTGATTGATATCGCCCCGACATTTCCCAAAGTTCGCGTGGCATAACCACTGGGAAAAGCACCTCTTGCCCGCCGATTTTATTCATTTCGTCGCGTATAATCGACTGAATTTTTTGGCTCACCCTTTGCGCTGGTGGAAGCATTGAAAAAATGCCGGTGCTGACCTGTTTAATATAGCCCGCGCGCAGAAGAAGAATATGGCTTTTAAGTTGCGCTCCGTTTGGAGTTTCCTTGTATCTCTCGCCAACAAGTTTACTTATTTTCATTTGCTCTCCTCCTCAATATTATCGAGTTCCTTTTTGATTTCAAAAAGTTTTTTCGATGTTTTTGAAAGTTCTTTTTGACAAAATTTGGCAAGCGTTAATGCCCGCGAAAAAAGTTCTTCGCTCTTACCTAACGGCAAACTTTCACTTTCCAGTTTGTTTGTTATTTCTTCAAGTTCCTTGATTGCATCTTCATACACAAGTTCTTTTTCCATATTTTTCTCCTTAATTTTTCCTATTTGTTTTCTTAATTTTCATTACTGACGCCGTGACTTGTCCGTCAAAGAAGTGAACATCAATCGGCTCTTTTTCGCTAATTTGTAAAGCACTCAAAATCGGCTTTTCGCCCTGCTCAACTTTGGCATAGCCTCGCCTTAAAACGCTTGTTGGGTTAAGCCCGCCAAGTTTACTTTCAAGCAGGTTAAATGCGTGGTTTTCTTCCATAACCTTTTTGTCGATAAGATAGTTAAGTTTTGAAAGCACACTTTTAAGAGGGGTATTTTTATCCTCCAAAAAGTTCGTTGAGGAAATTTGAAAGTCCTTTGTGACATCGTTAAATTCGTCAATCTTATCGGCGGTGTAACCACTAAGCGCGCGTGATAGTTTTGAAAGCAAATGTCGAAAATTCATCTGCCCCTTCGACCTATCTTCGGTCAACAATTCCGCAGCCGCACTCGGTGTTGGCGCACGTAAATCGCTGACAAAATCAACTATTGTGAAGTCCACCTCGTGCCCCACTGCCGACACCAAAAACTTGTTCGAATTAAACACAGCGCGCGCCACCATTTCGGTGTTATATGCTGACAAATCTTCAAGCGAGCCACCACCGCGCGCCACAATCACCGCGTCAACCTTGTCGTAGTTTGAAAAGAAGTTAATGCCATCAACAATCTCCTTTTCGGCACCAATTCCCTGCACTTTGCACGGATACAGCACAATTTCAACCGACGGATTTCTTCGCCACGCCACATTTTTTATATCCTCAATCACCGCGCCGTCTTTACTTGTGACAACGCCGATGCGTTTTATTTTGTGTGGCATAAGTTTTTTATGTTCCGCACTAAAAAGTCCCTCTCGTTCAAGTTTATTTTTAAGTTCCACAAACCTTTGGTATAAAAGCCCCTGCCCTGCCAAAGTTATATTGTATGTAACAAAATTAAAGCGCCCACCTTTAACATAGAAATTTGGCGAGCCAGTGATTGTGACAAGGTCGCCCTCCCTTACATTTTCAAAAAGGAAAGAGTTAAATGTCACGCACGGAAGCGAACTTTCCTCGTCCTTCAAAGAAAAATACACCGCCGATTTTGCCCTAGACACGCCAAAAACTTCTCCAACAATTTGAATGTTATGGAGAAGTTCCTCGCTGTTAAAGATATCTCTAACAATGCTATTAAATTTTGTCACAGAAAGAGCGTTCATATCAACCTAAAATTGCCGAGACAACCCCGTTAATAAATTTTTTGCTGTCTAAAGTGGAGTAATTTTTCGAAATTTCAATCGCCTCATTGATGGCAACAGCCTTTGGTGTTTGAAGATAGGTTGCCTCCGTCAGCGCCAAAAGGATGAGAGCAAGGTCAACCTTGTAAACGCGCGAAATATCGAAATTTTTTGCGTTTAAGGAAACCTCTTTTTCAAGTTCCTCTTTATGCTTTAAATATGCATTGAAGATTTCCTCACAAAAGGTCTTGTCCGCGTCCTTTTTTAAAGATGACATAACCTCCAAAAAAGTTTCCTCGTCCGCGTCCTTAAAGAGAGTTTCGAAGATAAGTTTAAACGCGCCAACTCTTGCGTCCCTACGCATCTGCCACCTCTTTATCGCACTCAACATCCAAAATATGCACATTGATTTTAAGTGGTTTAAGCGCAACCATTGTGGCAAGCGAGTTGCGGATGTTCTCTTGCACCCTAAACGCGATGTCTGGCACGCTGAAACCGACGTAAATATTCACAAACACGTCAATGGTCAGTGCGCCATTTTTTTCGAACA
The DNA here is from genome assembly GCA_944350265.1 of uncultured Clostridia bacterium. Lineage (GTDB taxonomy): Bacteria > Bacillota > Clostridia > Christensenellales > UBA1242 > Caccovivens. The sequence goes on along the minus strand of CALVOG010000001.1, from coordinate 60,117 downwards.
CCACCTTCACGCCGTCGTCATAGCGACTGAAAAGTTTTTTATAGAAGGGCCTATGCTTATTGCCCAAACTCTCCACGCCATTAATCTCCTTTGTGGCGAGATTGATAATGGAAACAAGGATATTTTTGTCGAGCGTTATCTTGCCCTTGTTTTTGCTATCTTCATTCTTAACTGCCATAAAAACTCCCTTTTACAGCAACATTTTAGCATACTTTTTTTAAAAAAGCAAACTATTCAGCAGGAATTATCACAATATATTTTGGTTCAATATTAAGCGCCTTTGAAACGGTGTCGGTGATAAGCATATTTTCGTCGTCGGTTATGCTTGCACATTCAACCACAACATTAACGTTCGGGTCGGTGATTGAAATGACGCAATCGGTAAATCCGCAGGCTTTAACAAGCGTTTCCGCGTCCAACTCCATTTCCATTGATTCAATAAGTTTTTGCTTTGACTCTTCCGCTTTCTTCTTTGCTTCACTCGAAGATGTTTCGCTGTCGATTATTGCGTCGTAGTAAAGCATTTGCTGGTCACGCGAGGTTTCGCGGTCGTTTCGATAGGACGCAAAGAAAGATGTGGTTGTGGTGCTGGTTGGTTGGCTCACATTGTTGTTTAAAACGATGTTGAGATATCCCGTAACTCCCAAAAGGACAATCATAAGTGAAAGAATGATGATTTTTGTTCTCTTTTTCATAACCCCTCCTTTAATTAAAGAATTTTTCAACTTACTTTTGTTTCTAATTTACTTGCTTTTGTTTTTTAATAACTTTTGTAATCTAACTTTTTGATTAACTTTTGTAGTCTTTAAACCTCTCAATTTATGCTAGCATTTTAACATTTTAATTTGCTTTTGCATTTTTAACTTTTTTATTAACTTTTGTATTCTAACAAATCTTGCTTATGTTTATCTTGTGTCTCTCATTCGAATTCAATCTCGCTGGCGTTTGTATCTCACTTATTTTATCTAACCATTTTTGTTTTTATTCTCGCGGACATTTGTATCTCGCCTGTTATTTCTAACTTTTGCGTCCTCTTTTATCCTTGCCTCTATGTTATGACAAAATGGTAATCTTGTCGGCGCCAACATCTAAAAGCGTTTCAACCGCCTCTAAGATATCCATCTTTATCGCAAAATCTTCACTGCCCTCGGCAACAATCACCACCCCCTTTATCGTTGGATAATTAACCTTAACAACAACCGGCTCGCCGTTTTCAATTATCGTTGTGTCCACCGTCACCGAGGTTTCCGCCGACCCCGAAGTTGTGGTGTTGGTTTCGCTGTTGGTGGCGTAAACATAGGTGAAGCCTCCGTCCAAGGTTATTATTGCGCTTGTCCTGCCAACGCCCTCCATCGTTGACAATACATTACACAATTTATTCTCTAAGTAGGAAGCGTATTCCTGCGCGGTCGAATAATTTTGTGTCGAACTTTCCTCTTTTTTGTTGGACGACGGCATAAAGAAAAAGAAGTAGCAACAAACAACGATAAGTCCCACAACAAGCGCAAGATATAACTCAAAGTGCTTAACCGCCCTAATCTTTTTCCAAAATTCTTTAAACTTTTCCATTATCTCTCCTCATTAAGGTTATCACAATTTCTTCCATCCGCAAGGACTGCCAGTTTATTTAGTCTTTTTTTATCAACAAATTACAGCTAAACACAAAACACCTCACATATCCAAGCGTGCTTGGTCGCGAATCCTATTTTTTCCTCTTCCGCAAATGCCTAACCTTTTCTCTCCTCTCATTCACACGAATGTGACTATAACGCCGTCGAAAATGGGTATACTTAGAATTATGTCTTCAATTTTCCTTTTCGCGCTCGATATATTTTTATTTTCAAACTCACTTGAATATTCCACTTTGTCCAAATTAACCACCACCTCATAGATATCCAAACTTTCGCAATAGGCATTTGCACTTATCGACACGCTGACATTTTTAAGCCCGCTCGCTTCAATTTCATATGATAAATCTTCCTCTATGGCGGAGAGTTTACTTAAATTGACTTTGTGTAGGTAATCCTCTTGCAAGGCATAATCGTAGTTAGGAAAAGTAAAGTCGATTTCCTTATTTAAAAGCGCGGGCAAAGGCGAGATAACCACAAAAAGTGTGAATATGGCAAATATCACCTTAACATAACGGTTTATTCCGCCCTCGGGCAAGATAAACTCACTTAAAACCGACAAAAGCACAACGCCCGCGATTGCCAACAGCCAGCCTGACACCGCACTCATTTCTCCTCCTTCTCACCTTGCAAAAAAATCATCACAAATTAACCTAACAAAACTACTTGAATTAAACTCATAAATTCACTTCACTACAACAGCATTTATTTTTCGCTCGTAAGCATTGAACAGCCCATTTTTCTTCTAGTAAATATACTTCTTTCCAACAAATATTAAGTTATTAACAGCACTTTCTTCAAGAAAAATAAATTATTAACAGCGTTTTTTTACGGCAAACATTAAGTTATATCATTTTCTCGCAGTAAATGTTTTTAGTATATATGGTGTATTACGCACTGCATACTACACTATATTTGGTGTAGTATCTCATCTTTCGTAACACTAGTAAATTACCCTAAATTAGGTTTGCGCTTCCAATAATCAACCCCGTCATCACCATATACATAAACGCCACCGCCACAATAAGCGCAATCAGCATACTCATACTTTTCGAAATGTCAGTAACAAAATTTGCCGTTTTTCTATCGCCGATAGGTTCAATAATTCCTGCCATAAACCGAAGGGAAAACATAAAAAGCACAAGGCTAATAACGGGCGAAATCACGCTGAAAAGGATGAGAAGTAACCCCGCAGTGCCAACCGCGTTTTTGATGAGCATACCCGATGCCATTATAATTGAAAGCCCGTCGCTGACATACCCTCCCACGATTGGCACATAACTTCTTATCGTATACTTCGCCGTGCGAATGGAAAGTCCGTCAACTGCGCTTGCGGAGATACCTTGTATGGTCACAAAGCCTAAAAACAATGTGAAAAGAAGCCCGATTGACCACTTGAATAGTCCCTGCAAGAAGGAAACAAATTTGTCTAGTTTAATGCTGTTTGAAAGGTTGCCAACAATCGAAAAGACAATCGAAAATATGAAAACAGGCATAAGGAAATAGGTGATAAATGAGATGAAAATGTTGCCAAGAAGGGCAATCGCTGGTTGGTATAGCCCCACCGAAACACTCCCGCCAACAGCAGTCAAAAGGGTGAGAAGAACGGGAAAGATTAAGTCCATAAGCCCTTTAAGCGTGCTGAGAGTTTTTGTTGTCAGCGAGATAAGTTCAACCAAGGTCGCGCCCAAAAACACAATCACAATTCCATATGTCACAAAGTGGACGATGTTGCCGATGGATTTTCCGCCCGTCGTCGGTTTTAAGTTGCCCACCATACCACCTAAAATTGACACCGCAATTATGCTTGCCACAATCGGCAAGAAATCCAAAATCCCGTCGTATAATAGAGCGAAAACCGACGCCAAAAAACTATTCCCTGTGACAAAATCGCCACTTATTAAACTTTCCACTTTGGCGCGGAAACCACCCGAAAACATCTCTTTCACGCTGTTTTCTAGGTTTCCAACATAAACTTCGAGGTCGCCAAAATCAATCTCGTCAAGTTCTTCGCCTATTTCTGTTTTTAACTCTTCCTCCAAACTCTTTTCCTCACTTTGGGCGTAAGTGACACAAAAAGGTTCGAAGCCGTCGATGGTGTAAGAACCGAAAAAAGAGGACACAAAGATAATTAAAACAATCACAAAAATTGAGGAGCGCTTTCTTAATCTCATACCGGCAACAACTCCATAACAATTTCCAAAATGCTGGTGATAATTGGAAGAGCCATAACCAAAATAACTATCTTCCCGCCCAAAAGCACCTTGTCGCCCAAACTGCCGTTGCCAGTGTCGGCACACAGACTTGCGGTGAACTCCACCAAATACCCAACGCCGATAATCTTCAAAATAATCTTATAAAGTGACGCGTTCACATTTGTGAAAGTGAAAATTTTGCTGAAAATATCGAAAATGTCCGCAATATATCCCGCCAGCAAAAAGAGGATGATAACCCCTCCCACAACGGATATGAAAACGGCAAAATCGGGGCGAACAGGCCGAACAATCAGCGTGGCAATCACCGTGACAAGCGCAATGCCGACAATCTTATACAAAGAATCCATCCGCCCCTCCTTTCAAAAATTGAAAATGGTTTTAATGGTGTCGAAAAGGTCCGCAATGAGGTTTATCACCATAACAAGCACCACCACAACACCCGCAAGCGTGGCAAGTGTGGAGATATCCTCTTTTCCGCTGTTTTTAAGAATTTGGCTGACAACAGCGGTCAAAATCCCTATCGACGCAATTTTGAAAATTATCTCAACTTCCATACATTCACCCTAAAAAACAACTGCACAATATCTTTTTTCAGCATATTACCGAATGGTTAATCGCATTAACATAAAAAGCACAACCGCATTAACTAAAAGAACAAAATCGCATTAACTCTAAAAACACAACTACTCTAAAACAAAGCACATTAACCCTAAAAGCGCAACCGCATTAGCCCTGAAAACATAACTGCATTAACTCTAAAAACATAACTGCATTAACTCTAAAAAACGACTCTGCATTAACTCTAAAATCGACTGCACCCACTCTAAAAACAAACCTACCGGGAGAGCCACAACCACATTCACCCTAAAAACATTAATTCTAAAAAAGCACAACTGCAAAGAAAAGCCCACAAATAACGCCAAGTTTAAGCGACAGCGTGCCGTATTTTTTATACTCCGCGTTGCACTTTGCGCCCATATCCTCAAACCGTTTTAAAAAACTTGCAATCTCTTTGGTTTGGTTTTCAACATCGCTCCGTCCGAGCGTTTTAAGAAACAACAAAACGAACTCTTTTTCCTCCTTTTTAAGAAGGGAGGCAGATTTGAAAATTTCTTTTTCATCCAACTCAACTTTTTTGTCTAAGTAATTTAGGAACCCCTCGTCAACACCCAAGAGGTTTTGTTTAGTTGACTTGTCAAAATTTTCGATAAGAACTTTCAGCCTCTCGCGCGAAAAATTTATATCCACCGATAACTTTTCCGCAAGCATAATGAGCGCCGAAAAGAACTTTTTGCGTTTTGCGAACTTATTAAAAAAGATAAACCCCACAAAAACGCTTAAAAGGAACAAAACAACAATCAAAAGATATCTCATTTCTCCTCCTAAAACGCCATTATGCGAGAGAGGTTTTCGTTGTAAATTCCTTCATTTGTGCCTGGTCCGTTGCGCTTTGAAAGAAGCACATATCGCCGAAAAATCTTCTCCTTTAAAAGTATTTGAAAGAAGTCCTTTTTTATGAGCGTTTCAATGCTGTCGGCGTGTGCGGAAGCGAGTATTTTCACCCCGCAAGTGGAAGCGTAAAGTATGGCGTCGGCGTCCTCTTCCTGCCCAATTTCGTCGGTGACAATGAGGTCTGGCGAGAGCGCGCGTATCCCGTTTTCAAACCCCATTTTCTTGCTTGAAAAGGCGATTTTATCGTAAAAATTAGCGTTAAGGTCGATGTCAAGTTCTCCGCGTTCATCAAGTAAAAGCACGTTGTGAGTGAGATTATGCTCACTGAGTTGAAAGATAAAATCCTTCAAAAAAGTGGTTTTCCCGCAACCTGGTGGCGAAATTATAAGCGTGTTCTCAATGGTTTTGTCGTGGACAATCTGGTCGAAGCAAGAAAGTGAGCAGTTTTTGATGTTGTGCGGTATGCGAATGTTAAGACTGCAAAAGTTGGTGATGGTTTTCACCTGCCCATTTTCCTCCACAACATTTCCGCCGATACCCAGCCTTAAACCGCTGTCGGTGACAATGTAACCGCGTTTAATCTGCTCGTTGACGGAATAGATTGAGCATTCACTGGCACGAAAAACGATATCTTCAATAACGATTTTCGAAGAAAAAAGCGCCTCTTTAAGCGATGAAGTCAGCCCGTTTTCGCCCAAAAAGTAGTTCTTTCCATTCACCGAAAGTATGATGGGCTTGTCCGCGCGAAACCTCAGTTCATTGACGTATTTCATATTGACCTTTGCGCCGATTATTTTTGCGATTTTTTCTGGTAGAATTTTGTTTAACATTAACGCCCCCTAAAAAACTATATGACGCCAAAAACAATTTTAACTTAGAAAAATTTTTCGTTTTTTGTCGACGCGCCAAGTGACGCTGTCGCATTCTTAGGTGTCGCGTGTTAGGCGAAGAATGGTCATAGGTGACGCTGTCACATTCTAAGGTGTCGCGTGTTAGGCTATATCGCTTATACCGTAGGCAGGGCAGTTGTTTGTCATTCTTCGCTGGCGTCAGCGTTGCTTCCTTGCTCAGAATGACATTTAACAGTATCGCCTTGCGGTATTTGCCTAAGTCGCAACCTGTAGCCTTTCGGTATGGACTAAGTCACAACCTAAATTATTTAACGCAACATTTCACTATCTTATCTACGCAACGAATAAAGCAACGAGAAAACACTTTTACCACCTCACATTGCCAATTTACCACCTCACATAGCAAGTGCGGTTTTCAAGTTTTTTCCTTTTACGCTTGACAACGTTGAGGAAAATGTTGTAAAATGTTCTTGCTGAGATAGACGGGGAGTTAGCGGTGCCCTGTGACCTGCAATCCGCTATAGCAGGGTCGAACGTTTGCCGAGGAGTGGTTTGGTTGAAGAGGTGCCTAAAATAGGGGCGTTGAAATCAAGGTCTTATGCAATTGGTAACTTTGAACCATGTCAGGCCCTGACGGGAGCATCATTAAAAAGACCTATCGATGTGCCATAAGGTAACTTTGGTGGAGTTTTTGTTTTAGGAAACCGTCGGTCATATCATTTCGGAGCATTCTCTCAGTTATGAGAAAAGCAAGGTCACACGCCTTGCTTTTTTGTTGTGTTAATTTTTTAGTTTTTCAAATTGCTTTTTTGTATATTTTAAATTTTTTTTAGTTTTCAAATTGTAAAACTTTTTTTATAAATATTAAGCCAGTCAATTATTATCAAATTTTAAGGTCTAATTTCTTGCTGTTTTAAGTTATAACTGAAAGATTTGACCTCCTCCACTTATTATACTACAACCAAAAACACCCTTTTGTCAAACAAAAATAAAAAAAGCGAGGAATAAATATAACCTCGCACGTGTGTTTAATTTTGCTTCATTTCTTTTTTGAGTTTTTCCACCTTAGGCTCGATTTTTTCTTTCATTTCTTCAATTTCCTTCTTCACAGCCTTTTCGCCCTTATTCACCGCATTCTTAGCGTCTTGCGAATGTTTGTAAAGAAGAGCGCCCGTAACCATACCTGCGCCGAACCCAATTAATGCCATAAGTTCTTTCATATCTTCCTCCCGTTTATATTTTTTGCAAAAAATGGCGAAATATGCAAGTGAAAGGCTAAAAATGCAACTTAGAACACGCTGAATGCAAATTTATATGACAAAACCCGAAAACTCTCATCAAATTTCTTACCTTTCCAAAAATCGCAAATAGGTTTTAATAACCTTGTCGGCAACCGCTTTGTCTAAGTCCTCGCCGTGCCCCGAGTGCAAAGTTTTATATGGCAAAGTGGAAAGTTTTTTAAGGCTCTTAATCATTTCCGCCCTATCGCCACCATAGAGGTCCATCCTGCCAATACCGCGCCCGATAACCAAGTCGCCAACATACAAATCATCTTTAACAAGGAAGCACATATCGCTTTTGCTGTGCCCACCAAGGGAAAAATATTTCACCGATAAATCGCCAATTTTGACCTCGCCGTCGCCATTTAAGAAGATAAAAGCGGAAAAATCATCAATTTTAAGTGGCGGGCAGTTGAAATCAGTGGAGTAATTTTTTTCAGGGTCAGAAAGATATTCCTTAATCTTCTCGCTGGCGTAAATTTTCAAATTGAACTTCTTGGCGTAGTCAACCGCGAAATACGCGTGGTCGAAATGCCCGTGCGTCAAAAACAGTGCGCCCTTGGGCTCAACCTCACTTGGCGCCACGCCCGCATCAACAATAAAACCATTTTCAACGAACACATTGCTGTCGTAAAAATCTCCAACGAGCCTCATTTTTACCTCCGCCATACATTTTACAACTATGCGAAAAAAAAGTCAAACGACAAAGCAAAAATAACAAAATTGTTCTTTTTTATAAAGGGGAAAAATAAGATATTTTATGCTAAAATCATACAAATCTCACTCTTTTATAAACGGTTTACGCTTTTCGATTGCGCGCACAGTGAAAGAAAGTCGCGGGAAGTTTTTGCTCACCCTCACGCTCTCACTTATTGCCATTTTTGTTGGCATATTTGTGGCGATAAAATATTCGTACAGCGAAAGCCTATCACGCCTGCAAGAGATTTCCATCGACGGATATTTAAGCGGATTTTCTGGCTCATCGTCGGCGTTTTTCTCGCGCACACTTTCTCTTGCTATTAATGTGCTTATCCTTTTTGGCGTTTCATTCGTGCCACTACTTTTCCCCATCGCGGAAATTTTAATCGTCTATCGCGCCTACCTTTTTGGGCTGAACTTTTCACTTATTTTCATACTTTACGGCCTTGGAGGCAGTTTAACCGCGATTGTGGTTATTTTGCCGTGCCAACTTTTGACGCTGTTCGCGCTTATCTTGTTCTATCTTATCGCATCAAAAATCAACGGCAACATAAAACATTACGGCAAAGCGGAATGCAACCGTTTTCTTTACCTTCTTTTGGGATTTTTGCTTCTTGTTTTAATAAACCTTGCCGAAACGCTTTTGCTTTTTCTTTTAAACGGCACAGTCATTATGGTGATATAAAACGCCTCGCCCTCTTAAAAAACCGCTTAAAACATCATTCTTCCAAGAGGTTTCATTTCTAATTTTGAAAGCCGTTCTACGACCATTCTTCAGCGTAGGTGACGCTGTCACATTTTGATGTGTTGTGTGTCGGGCTTTGTCACTTATTCCGTTAGGACTATTGGTTTATTGTCATTCTGAGCGAAGCGAAGAATCTCGTCGTAGCACCTGCCCGCGAACGTCTATCTTTCCTCTTAAAAAAGAAATGCTTAACAAAGAAAATTGTTAAGCATATTTGTGTTATGCGCGTTAAGGATTTTACTTAGTAATACATATTCCCATAGGATTTATGTTTTCCACCGCCACCGCCACGGCGTTTCACCACCACAACAACCACGATAATCACGGTTGCAATCACCAAAGCGCCCAAAATCGAGCCAACAATAATCCAAATAAGTTTCCAATTTGTGGTGTCACCCTTTTCGGTTTTAAACTCCAAATTCAAGATGTCGCTGAAACTTTCATCGTTGAGTTTTGTTGTGTCTAAATTAAATTGATAGTAATTCGGGTCCGAGCCGTCATCAACACGCGTGCATTCACCCTTATAAATATTCACCGATTCGGTAAATCTCTGCACGTCGAAAAGATGGTCGTCTTTGATGTAGATTTCAATTTTCACATTTGACTGCTTGCGCACTTTTATGGTGGTGCCAGAAGTTGTGATTGCCTCCTCGTTAGTGGAAATTATGATGCGCTCCACACCCTCGTCAAGGGTGAAAGTTATCTCGCACGAGTTGTCAACATACTTTGCGTAAACCTTAAAGTTATCGGTGAGCGCGAAATCATCCTTGCCGAAAGTGAAATTGAGGTCGTTGTCGGTGCTTAAAGGAGTGGAATCGTTTGAATAGTCGCCGTCGTCGTCGAAATACCACCCAACAAACTGATAAATGGAGTTAGGATTAGCGCGAGTTGTTATGGTGAACTCGCTGTTATAGGTGATATCATTGGTTTGAAACTCGAAATTTTGGCTTCCGTTTTTGTTGTATACCACGCACTCGGTGTTGTTCTTTTGAACCTCGTCCCCCTTCTTATCAAAAAGACGATATTCAAAAAGCCCAACAAAGTTGTTGGCAGTGACGTTGAGTTGATAGGTGCCGGTATAGTTCGACGTAATACCATTGATGGTGATGGTGTAAATGCCGTTTTCCTCGGTCATTTTAAGCCTCTCATACCCCTTTGATGCAACCAGTTTATAGACATCGTCATTTTTCACAAAATAAGCAATTTCCTGCGAGGTATCTTTCGAAAGCGTCAAGCCCGAAAGGCTGTAATACTGCCCAATCAATTCGCTCACATTTTCGTTAAATTTGAATTTAATGTTGATGGTGTCGTTATATTTTTTCGAAATCTCCAACTGGTTATTCTGCGCTTGGCTACCATCGTCATCCAAAATGGTGATAATTTCGCCGTCAACACTTGAACTACTCGTTCTCACCGTCACGGAAAAGCCCTCGCCGAATGCTTGCAAAGAGATGTCGTTGCCAAGCACCTCAAAAACATTGGAAAAATCCCACTCGCCATAGATTCCGCTCCAAGCCTTTGCGGTGAAGTAGTCCTTAGCGCTCAGCACGTTGCTCTCGTTTTTATGAGTGATAATCGTGTCGTCAACGCGGGTTAAGTTGTTTCTGTAAACATAGTCGCTGTCGAAGCCAAAATCTAAAAGTGAGGAGTTATAGTAGATATATGAAAGGTTATTTTTTTCAGGCGCCGGCGAGAAAATATATCCGCCAATCGCACCCGCATAAACCACTTTATCGCCCGAATTTTCAACGCTTATTGTTGGCTCAACGATGGCGTTAATCACCTTGCTGTTACCTTGGCTGACACTGCCAAACACTCCGCCAACATAGGTTGTTCCCGCAAAACTTTCGTTCAAAGTGACCTTAAATTTTGGCGAACTCACCACAAAAATTGCGGACGAGTTTTCAAACAATCCCGCAACACCGCCAAATCGCGCATCCCTTTTGAATATGCTTTTAAGCACAAACACGCTCTCGTTTTCAGGTCTATAAAAGGTGTTTTTAACGGTGGAGTCGATAAGTTCACCGGCAATACCACCCGCATTAATCGACTTTATCCCCTTGTTTTCATCAATCAAATTTTCCTTGTTTTCAAGGTCTTGGAAGTTTTGCGTGGCTTTAATGTTGCAATTTTCGATTGTCGTGTTTTCCGCCCTACCAACAAGCGTTCCAACCTTCAAATTGTCAGGTGAGTTGGATATTTGAATGGTAAAATTGCCCTCTAACTCCAAGTCCATTATGGTCGCGCCGTCGGTTGTGCCAAAAAGCCCGATTTCGGTTGGCTCGACATATTCAGTCGAAGTGTTTGCGAGGTTAAGAGTGAGGTTTTTTATGCTGTAACCGTTGCCGTCAAAAATACCCGTGAAAGGATTATCCTCGGTGCCAATTGTGCCATTAACGGCTATGCCTGACATATCTAAATCCGCGCCCAGCAGAATAATATCGTTAGCGTGAGAGTCATTATAACCATTTATGTAATCAGCAAGCCCCGTCGCCGTTTTAATCACCTCGCTTGCGTCACTTTCGGTTATTTCTGCGCGCGAAACAAGCGGAGGAAAAAAGAGAACGCCCAAAAGCATCAAAAACATACTAATTGCCAAAACTGAAATTGATTTTTTCATTTTTTCTCCTTATTTTTTGTAATGTTAGTATTCTTAAAAAATTAATTAAAATGTAAGATTTTTGCGTATTAAGTGGTCTTATTTCGAATTTTGTAAGCCGTTCTACGACCATTCTTCGCTGGCGCCAGAGTGCTCCTTGCTCAGAATGACATTTAACTGCATCACCTTCGGCTTCAGTGTAACACGCGTATGTGTCTTATCTTTCATCTTAAAAATGCTTGTCACGCCATATCACTTATTCCGTTAGGACTGTTGGCTTGCTTGTCATTCTGAGCGAAGCGAAGAATCTCTTCGTAGGTGACACTGTCACATTTTGTTATTTCGCGTGTTAAACTGTATTATTTTCAGAAAAATTAATCACCACAGCACTGCCCGCGAATGTCTAAATCATCCTCTTAAAAGTAAGCGCTTAATTGGTAGAACGATGTTTGCTCAAAGTGGTATTAATTTTCGAATTTTGTAAGCCGTTCTACAACGAGATATCGCGTGCTAGGCTGTAACGATTATTCCGCTAGGACTGTTGGCTTGCTTGTCATTCTGAGCGAAGCGAAGAATCTCGTCGTAGCACCCACCCGCGAACGTCTAATCTTTCCTCTTTTGCCAGCAAAATACGGCTAAACCTAAAACACCTCACACATCCAAGCGCGCTTGGTATTTCGCTTATTGCCCCTTATACCAAACGCCACTCCAGCATCGCCCGAGCCGAAAAATCCTCTTCCCGCGAATGTCCATTTTTCTTTTTTGTTAGTAAAACTCAGCACACATATATTAAAACACATTTTAAACTTTTTTCCAAATAATTTAGCGAAAAAACAAAAAAAGTGGAAAAACTCCACTTAAATTTTGTTGTAAGTCACTCTTCCGCCCGTGAATATGGAAATATCAGCACCGCCTGAGCCGATTATCAGCGGATTTTTATTGGTATATTCGCCGATATTCACCTCAATTTTGTCATCTTCAAGCAGTGGATTAGTCTCGCTGTCAGTTGCGGTCGACTTAAAAGCGGTCGACTTAAAATAGGTTTCGTCCACAACGTTAATCGTCACCTTTCCGCTGTCGGTTTTAAGGTCAACATCACTCGTTGACGAACCTAAGAAGTTGAGAGTGATATTGCCAGAAGTGGTTATAATGTTCACCTTAGAGGAGTAGCCATCACTAAAACCGATATCAAAAACACCTTTTTGAGAATTTATGTCAACAAGCCCGCTTATTTCGCCGATTTTAAATGAGCCGTTGATAAAAGGGTTGCCGTCGCCATCAATTTCGCTGATAAGCCTAAATTCGCCATTAATTTTCTCAATGGTGACATTTGGAGAGATGTTTTTTGATGCCGACATAGTGAAATCTCCGTTAAGCGTGCCGATTTTAATGTTTGGCGATTTCAAAATATCCTCGGACGGCGTGAACGAAAGTTCGTTTGCCGTGATGTTATCTAAATAATAATTTCCTTCGGTTGAGCGAAGTTGCACCTTGCCCGTTCCCACATCTATATTGCCGATTGTTATGTTGCCGTTTTTATTAGTTATATCAACAACACTTTTAAGGCTACTTGCAATCTCAACAAGGTCGAAATCTAAAAGCCCCGTGTCGGTGGAGAGGTTAAGAGTGGACCCTGCGTTCATTTTAACACCCTTAGCGTTTGGGTTGAGCGCGTCGCCGATTATCATATTATAATCGCCCACAGATATATCACCGCTTCCCGTTTCAAGCGTCAACTTTTCAATGTTTACTGTTGAGAATTTATCGGCAAGTGTGATGTTTCCGCTTGTGGTTTTGGCAGTGATATCGCCTGGTCTAATCTCAAAGTTTCTTTCACCGCCTCTCCCAAGATAAACATTTCCGCTTGTGGTGGTTATGTCAAATTCGGTGTTATCGAACTGACCGTTATACGAAACGTCGCCGTCGTTATACCTTGCCTGAATGGCGATTGTGATTTCAATATCCTTTGAAAAGTATAAAAAGCCAACTGGCTCAGTGACGCTTATTTTAAGAGTGTCGCCCTCAAGCGTTACGCTGTATTCATACGGTCTTGCTTGCTTATAGGTTGCAAAGCCCGACGCATTGTTGACGATTTTAACCATATCGTTCGTAACGTCGCGCGTCACCGTGACATAGACGTTGGCATATGAGCAGTCAACCTCAATGCGATTGACATTCTTTCCGTTGCCTGCAAGCACGATTGGCGTTTTTTCCTCATCCGTTGTTGCCATAATTTCCGCTTCGCTTCCCTTTGCAAAATACTGCATCCAGCAAATGGTTTTGCCAGGGTTAAAGAAGAGAACCACCAAAATAATCAAAAATATGGCGATAAGTAAAAGCACGAAAAGCCCAAAATAGAAGAAAAATCCCTTTCTTATTCCGCCCTGCGCCATAAAGCCTCCTTTAAGTTTTTAAAGATTTATTTTGTGTATGTTTTATGCAAAAATTTTCGTATGCAAGATTTTTGGTTATGTTTTAGTTCAATAAGTTAGTGGTTGTTCTGGTAAGTTCAGTAAATTGAATTAATTGTTTTAGTTGGTTAAAATTCTTCACTAGATTAAATTAATTTTTCCAGTAACGTCTTATAGAATTTTAACACTTATTAGAATTGTAATGGATGTAAAACTACGCTAAATTGGATGTAATCACACATAGATTAAGAATGAAATTTGGTTGCATAACATTTCGGTTATTGTTTCACAATTATTATTAAACAAAATCATCCTATTTGTATTTTAATAGAAAGAGTGGATTAAGTCAACCTTTTCACGCAAAAACTTTTGAAAAGAGCGTTAGGTTTATTAATCCAAAATCGCCTTAATTCTTCTAACGCCCGCCGAAGAACTCTCCTCCTTCACAATTTTGAAGTGATGAAGGTCTTTTGTGTTCTTAGCGTGCGGACCTCCACAGATTTCCTTTGAAACGTCGCCAATGGTGTAAACCTTCACTTTTTCGCCATACTTGCTCTCAAAAACACCCACAGCACCACTCTTTTTTGCCTCGTCAAACGTCATCTCTTCAACCGTGACAGGGATTTCCTTACTTATGGCGTCATTCACAAAGTCCTCCAGCCACTTAATTTCTTCCGCTGAAAGTTTGTGGTCGATGTTGAAGTCAAGCCTCATACGCTCTGGCGTGATGTTCGAGCCTTTTTGCATAACAAAATCGCCATACTTCTTCCTCAGTCCCGCCATAAGCAGGTGCGTTGCCGTGTGAAGATGCGCGCTTGCGGTGGAAGTGTCGGCAAGTCCGCCCTTAAAAGTGCCAGCGGACGCGGTTCTGCTCTTCTCTTGATGCTCTAAGAACGCCTTTTTATATCCCTCTTCGTCAACGCCGTAGCCGATTTCGTTTGCAAGTTCTTTGGTGAGTTCAAATGGGAAACCGAAGGTGTCATACAGCCTAAAGCACGCCTTTCCAGGGATGATATTTTCCACATTTTCGCCATTACGTTTTGCAAATTCCTTGTGCCTTTCAATGCCAGCAATCACCTTTTCAAACTCTCTATGCCCCTCTTCAAGCGCCTTTGAGAATTTTTCCACCTCTTTTGCAAGTTCGTCTTTCACAAACTCTCTATTGCGTTTTATGTCAGCATAATCTTCGCCGTGGTGGTCAACATAAAGGTCGATGATATCGGCAAAATACTTGGTGTCTAAACCGATATTTCTCGCGCAGTTAACGGCGCGCCTAATAAGTCGCCTTAAAATGTAACCTTGCCCAACATTGCTTGGCACAACTCCCCTCTCGTCGCCCAAAATGAAGAGCGCAGAGCGTAAGTGGTCGGCGATAATTCGGTATGAGCGCTTCGATTTTTCGTCGCTTAGATATTCAACTTTTGCGTGAGTGGAAATTAGGTCAATCGCCTTTTTAAGCACTCCGCAATCATAGACCGATTTAAGCCCATTGATAACCACAACCGTGCGCTCAAGCCCCATACCCGTGTCGATATTAGGTTTTTTCAAAGGCTTCACGCTGTCACCCTCTTTTTCAACAACGTATTGCATAAAAACGTCGTTCCAAATCTCCAAATACTTCCCGCAGTCGCACGCTGGCGAGCAAGACGAAGAGCACTTTTCCTTGCCCGTATCCAAAAACATTTCGGTGTCTGGTCCGCACGGACCCACGCCACCGCCAAGCGCCCACCAGTTGTGCTTTTTATCTAAATAGTAAACATTTTCAATTCCGCAATCTTTCCAAACATCATGCGCAAACGTATCACGCGGAGCAAGTTCGTCGCCCGCAAAAACAGTGGTGGCAAGGCGTTTTTTATCTATCCCCAAATATTTAGGACTTGTTAAAAACTCATAAGAATATTCAATCATCTTCTTCTTGTCGCACTCGCCTAAAAACCAGTTGCCCAGCATTTCAAAAAAGGTGAGGTGGCTGTCGTCACCAACATCGTCAATATCCGTTGTTCTTATGCACCTTTGAATGTTGCAAATCTTGTCGCCCTTCGGGTGCTTTTCGCCCAAAAGATATGGCACAAGCGGATGCATCCCAGCCGTTGTGAAAAGCACGGTTGGGTCGTTTTCAGGGATTATCGAATAACTGTCAATACGCTTAAACCCCTTGCTCTCAAAAAACTCAAACCATTTCTTTTTAATCTCAACATCATTAATCATTTCTTACTCCTCACCAAGCCTCAACTTGGATTTTTATGTTATCATTTATTTAAAGACTGCTTAGCACATCATACAACTCATTCCGCAAGGACTATTAGCTTATTTGTCATTCTTCGCTGGCGTCGCCTTACTCCTTGCTCAGAATGACAAGTAGGCTGACATTTAGCGGTTTGGGCGATGCCACGTATCTAGCGTTATTATGAAAAGTTACCTTAGAATAACATTTTCATCACTTCGGCATATGCAACTTAGCGCTTTAAACTTTATTTCCACAAGAGTCTAACACGAACTTGCGCTTATTTTACGCCAATCGCCTTTCGCACCCTTGAAAGCACCTTGCTTGCAATCGAACGCGCTTTCACCGCTCCGTCTGCAAGAATTTTATCCACTTCGTCCTTGTGCGCCATATAGTGGTTGTATTTTTCGCGCATCGGCGAGATATACCTATCGGCAACCTCGAAAAGCCTATTTTTCGCCTCGCCCCAACCAAGCCCTGCAAGGAGGTCATTTTCAAATTTTTCCGCTTCTTCGGCACTTGCAAAAAGTTTGAAAAGTTTGTTGACGGTGCATTCTTTGTCCTTCGGCTCGCCCGGCAGTCTACTGTCGGTGACAATGCGCATAATCGACTTTTTAAGTTCGCCACTTGTGCCAAAAAGACGGATGGTGTTGTTGTAACTTTTACTCATCTTTCTTCCGTCCAAGCCAACCAGCGTCGCGCAGTTTTTGTCGATATATTCATTCGGCTCTTTCAGCGTTTTGCCATACTTTAGGTTGAAGTTATGCACAATATCGCGCGCAATCTCAACGTGCTGTTTTTGGTCGAAGCCAACAGGCACAAAATCGGTGTCGAAAAGCACGATGTCGGCGGTCATTAGAATTGGATAGTTATATAACCCCATATTCACGCCGTCGTCTTTCTCAACGCCATTTTCGCTGTTCTTCTCCACCATCGCCTTGTAAGCGTGCGCGCGGTTCATAAGCCCCTTTGGCGTGACGTTGCACAAAATCCAGTTAAGTTCAAAATCTTCCTTAATGTCGCTTTGGCGATAAAAAATCACCTTTTCTGGGTCAAGCCCACACGCAAGCCACGTGCAAGCGATATTATAAAAATATTCCTCCATTTCCGCTCCACTTTCCACCGTTGTCAGTGCGTGGTAATCGGCGATAAAATAGAGGCATTCGCTGTCCTTTTGCTTCGACAGTTCAATCGCTGGTTTTATGGCACCAAAATAATTGCCAAGATGCGCAAAACCCGTCGGCTTCACGCCCGTCAAAAATCTCTTCATTTTTGCTCCCTAGGAAAGATTTTATCACCTAAAGCGCAACAATGTCAAGCAATCACCTTAAACTTTTGTCAACTTGTTTAATAGAATTTCTCTTATTACCAAAAGTTGGTATGAACAATACAGTTTAACACGCAACACCGCCCGCGAATGTCTATTCCTATCCACTTCAAAAAATCGCTTAGCACTTGATATAGTTTATTCCGTTAGGACTGTCAACTTATTCAATCTCTTTTGTTAGTAAAATACGGCTAACCCCAAAACACATCACATATCCAAGCGCGCTTGGTCATTCTGAGGCGAAGCCGAAGAATCTCGTCGTAGCACCTGCCCGCGAATGTCTATCCTATCCTCTTCAAAAAACACTCGTCGCGCGGTAACACTTTTACCAGTGAGTTTTAATCTCGCTCATCCGCCCACGGAAACCTCACCGTTAAGCCAAGCGTTAAAAAACGAAGTTAGGTTTATTTTTGCCGTTTTGGAGAATGAATTAATCAAATCTCCGCCCTTTGCAATCTTAAACTTATAGTCCTTAAAATAGTTTTTAAGGCAGTTAAAAAACTTTCTATCGCCCACCGTTTTACGCACGCTGTCAAACATCAAAACGCCTTTCGTGTAAACATTATTAACATATTCAGGCTCGGTTGCAAATTCTGGTAGCGCCCGCGCCATACTTTCATCCACCTCGCCAAGCGCGTCCTTATAAATATTTACAAAAAGTTGGTAACTGTTAAGTGCACCCTCCACCATTTTCTCGTATTCAAGCCCATACTTTTCATTTTGCTCAAAGAAGAGGAAGGTGCTGTATTCCGTCAAACTTTCATCCAGCCACGCCTCAGTGAACTCGTTGTTGCCAACAAGCGAATACCACCACTGATGCGCAAGTTCGTGCACGATAACATACTTATACGTCTCCTTGTCGTCGACCACGTCCGCGATAAGCACCAAATTTGGATATTCCATCCCGCCAAAACAGAAATTCGCTTGCACCACATTCACCGCCTCATATGGATATTCCCCGAAAAGGTTTTGAAAGGTGTTCATTGCATCCACTGCAACCCCCAGATTTTCCTCATAGTCTTGGTCGTCGTGGTAAAAATAATTGACCACAACCTCGCCAATTATCGCACTTGCCTTTTTAAAGTTCTTTGAAAGCACAAAAGCGAAATCTCTAAGTTTCTCACCCTTAATTTCCACCACTTTTTTCCCGCCACTCACGCTTTCACTGACGGCATTACCACTGTGTGCCAAAACGAAATCATCGTCAAATGTGAGCGTGACGTCGTAGTTTGCGACAGTTGAATAAAAAGGGTCACCAGAGGTGGAGAACTCATTTTCCACGAATCCATTTTCGTATACACACAAAATGGGATAGAAATTGCCGAAGTTTATCGTGTTTTCGCCGTATCCAAGCCGATGATTGATGTTTGCAAGTTGCACACAAAACTCAATGTCCACCGTTACGCTCTCGTTAGGAAAAACCTCTTTGTTAAGCGCGCACGAAAGGATATTGCCCTCCTCGCTCACCGAAAATGAAAGGTTTTCGCCACTTTTCACGCTTAAAATTTCAATGTTTCCATAACTCACCTTGCCGTCAACATACGCCTTGTCGAAGTAACTGTCGCTGACCACCTTTTTTCCTTCCGCAAAGGAGTTTGGGTAGAGGAAAAAACTCAAACTTTCAATCGCGTTATTCGACTGATTAAAAAATTTCACCGTTTCACTGCCATAAAGCGTCTTACTTTCATCGTCATACTCACACACAATGACATATGAGTTACTTTCACTTTCCGCATCACATCCCACCAAAAAAAATGGAAGCGCAAAAACCAACACAAAGAAAACCGCAAACTTTTTCATACCACATTTTATTATGAATTTTTCTAAAAAATAACGAAAAGGTTGTAAAAATAAGGCGGTTTGTGCTAAAATGCATAAAAAGGAGAAAACTATGGCTTTTTGTCGACTGTCTGTTGACGCTGTTGCAAACAACGCGATAAGTGTGGATAATATTTTTGTGAACAACTACCTCCCTTACGCCACTGGCGATTGCGTGAAGGTTTATCTCTATGGGCTATATAAGTGCCAAGACGCCGGCGCCAAAGATAACACGCTTGAAAATTTCGCAAACGAACTTAAAATGTCCGCAGAAGAGGTGGAAAGTTGCTTTTATTATTGGCAAGAGCAAGGCTTGGTGCAAGTTCTTGAGGTCATCCCATTCGAGGTGCGCTATTTACCGATAACCAACGCGCTCAGTGGCTTTAAAAAATACAACACCAAAAAATACGCCACCTTCAACTTGCAAGCGCAAGAAATTCTTGCTGGCAGGATGATAACGCCGAAAGAGTATGAGGAATATTACAACATAATCGAAAATTACCATATGGAAAAAGAGGCGTTACTTATGGTGATAAAATATTGCGTGGACGCCAAAAATGACGAAAAAATTGGTTATTCATATATAACCACCGTAGCGAAAGATTGGGCAAACCGCGGGCTTACCACAGCAAAACAAATCGAAAATCAAATCTTGCAATTTGAAACGCTGACAACAGGGCTTGAATATGTGTTTAAAACTCTCAAACTTAAACGCCTGCCAAATATTTCAGAGCGCACATTATATAAAACGTGGAAGGAACTCGGCTTCGACGACGAGATGATTTTGTATGTTGCCAAGAACCTCAAAAAGAGTAACTTTGAATATTTGGACAATAAACTTAAAAAGTATTTTTCGCTGAAACTTATGTCGCGAGAGGAAATTGAAAATTTTGAATGCGAAAAGAAAGAAGCAACACATATCGCCAAGAAAATCACCACAAGTTTGGGGCTTTATTACGAGAATTTGGAGCCTGTTGTGGAAAATTATATCTATAAATGGTTCAACCTCGGCTTCTCGGTGGAGATGCTGGAAAGTGTTGCCAACTACGCCTTCAAAACCAACGTCCGCACGCTTGAAGGTTTGGATAAGGTGCTAACCAAATTCCACAAGTTGGGTATTTTGAGTTTGCCAAGCCTTAATGAATACCTAAATGGCGTGCTTTCGGTGGATAAGAAGATTAAGGAAATTTTGGAAGCGATTGGGCTGAGCCGTAATGTCAATCAGTTCGACAGAGATAAGTATAAAATTTGGACGGAAACGTGGCTCCTCCCTGATGACGTCATAGCCTATGGCGCCACCCTCGCCTCCAAGAAGGAACAGCCGATGCAATATCTTAACATCGTCCTCTCCTCTTTCCACGATAAGAACATCAAAACGCTTGAGGACGCCAAAAACGCCAAACAAATTGTGACAAGCGGAAGCAAGATGACGAATAAGCACACCTACTCGCGCGAGGAAATGAACGCGCTGTTTCAATCCATCGATGAAATTGAGGTGTGATTATAAGAGTGGCATTAAAACCAACTTTGCATAATTTTAGCGCCACTATTAAGCGCCACTGCTAACAATTTATGTATACAAAATAACTCTTATAAGATACATCAAGCAAAGGATAAATCAAGCAAATTTTATGATAATTGGTATTATAAATATTAAACAAAAATCAATATATAAAACGCAAAATATGGTTAAGAGGTTTAAATGAGAAATGAAATTTTAATGGAAGCGGAAAGTATTTTGAAAGAACGCCACGAAAAACTCAATGAAAGCGTTAAAGTTGCGCGTCAAAAACTTATGGATGACGCCACTTTTTCGGCTTTATCAAGCGCTTTGCAAAAGGAAATAATCGAAAATGCAAAGAAGGAAGCGTATGGCGAAAAGGTGGATAGGAAAAAAGAAAATAAATTGAACGACGAACTAAAAGCCTATTTGCGCGAAAAGAATATTGACCTCACCGAAAAATTTAGTTGCCACCTTTGCAATGACAACGGATATAAAGACGGCAAAATGTGCGCTTGCTTAAAAAAAGAAATTTCCGCCTTACTTTTCAAAGAAAGCAATTTTGGAAATTTGGTTTCATTTGATGACGCCAAAAAGTCGGCGCCAAAAGAATATCAAAAACTATATGACAAAATGAAGGAGTGGTGCCACAGCGATTTTAAGAAAAACCTCATCTTCATTGCTGGGAAAACGGGCGTTGGCAAAACCTATCTTGCCTCGGCAATCGCCAAGGAACTTATGGATTTGGGCAGGATTGTCAAACTTGTCACCGCCTTTCAAATGAGCCGAGATTTCAAGGAATATCGCTTTTCATACAATGAGGAAATTTTGAACAAATACCTTTCGGCGGAGTTTTTGTTTATCGACGACCTCGGCACCGAAACGCTCTATAAAAACATCACCGTCGACTTACTTTTCCACGTGATAAACGAGCGGAAAAATCGAAAACTTTGCACAATTTTAACCTCGAACCTCACCTTGGACGAAATTTATGACCGCTATGACGAGCGTATTTTTTCGCGTATTGTCGACCGCACAACCTCCATAACCCTCAACCTTGCTGGCTTAGACTTACGAACAAAAAAGAAATGAAAAAGATAGGCAAGAATATGCTCACAAAAAATCCACATAAAAATAATCTAAGCGACCATACCCATAACCACTTTTAAATTTGCCAAAATAGAGATAGTAAGAAGCGAATATTCTTATACTACGCTAAAATAACAAACAACAAAGGTAATTTAAACAAGAATCTTCTCGCTATGCCAACACCGAAAACTTGCAAACAATAAAATGAATTTTGCAATATAAAACATACGTTTCGAATAAAATAACTCTAAACGAATATACTTTCACTTCTTCAATTTATAAACAGCAAAAAGATAACAAAAGCAAGCGAATGAAATGCTTAAATGTTAAAAAATTATCAATTAGAATAATCAAACAATCTCGTCAAGTTTAACGATGTTATCTTCCTTCTCTTCGCGCTTCTGGCGCTTTTTTTCTGCCCTTTTAGCCTTCTTTTCAGCGCGTTTTTTCGCCTTGTCGATAACTTCAACCTCGCTGAGGCTTGCCTTCAAAAGTTCAGGGTTTTCAATGTATTTCAAAAGTTTTTTCACGCTGTTGCCGTAATATAGCCCGTCTGCCACGCGCTCGTCCAAACTAAGCCCCAAATCCATCACTTTTTCGGTGTGAATTTCGCCCGTTCGGTCGCTGACCGGCACATACTTCACCTTGCCAAGCGCGCCGAAAATTGTGGTGGTGCCAAAGTTGTAAAGGTGATGATAAACCTTGTCAAGTTTTATGCTTTTAAGGTCGGTTATGAACATACTTGTGTGGAAAGGGCTGAGGTCAATAAGCGACTTCGGCAAAAGACCATACCTATCCAAAAAGCGGATGGTTTTCATTGCCACTTTGAACATCCAATACGGCATCTTGCCAAGAATTTTAGCCGCCTTTGTGGTGCTGTGCTGGTCGCTTGTTGGCTGAGAATTTTTCTTAATCTCGTCGTCAACAATCTTTTTAACGTCATAGATATTTTCTCTTCCCGTGAAGTGGAATTTTAACGTAACTTCGTCGCAATCGTCGGTCAATTTCGGCTTAATCGACATCGAAATTGTGATTTCATTGCGCTGAAAAATCTGGCAATTAACGATAAATCGGTTTGCCTTTGGGCGCTCGTAAAGCATTCTCACCGCCGCCGCGATAAGAATTTCGGTGTAATTGAAATGCACGCCGTTTTCCTGCCTTTCTTTAAGGATGAACTCGTCCATTTTTTTGCACATAATTTGTTGCTTATAGAGGTTAACGCCGTCGATGCGCTGTGGCATAAAATATGGCTCTGCCTTTTCAATTATCATCAAATCTTTAACTCGCCTGCCGTCGGCTCTACGTCCAAACATATTCTTCTCCTTTTTTTCACAAATAGAACATTTAAGTCACTGTTTTTTATAAAACGCTGTTTTTTGCTACCTTATTTACATATCCTACGCAACCTAAAATCTAAAAAGTGTTTTGTTTAAATTGAAACTTGTTTTTTGTCATAAAATTATCTTTAAAGTTCCGCCTGCTCTAAACCACTTAAATTTAGCCACTGCACAAGTTGTGGTCAAAGATTAAAGCAACACCTTGAACGACATCTATATCAAAACCACTTATATATAAAAAGTGTTTAATTTATAGATAAAAAGTGTTTAATCTAAACAGCATTTTTCAAACCAAACACTTACATTATAACAATAACTTATAACCTTGTCAATTAATTTAGAGGACTAATCTATTTATATAAAACCACCCGCGGACATTAAAATCATTCCCACGAACATCTAAAAGCATATTGTAATCACGCCACATTGTAATCTATTTGCTCACTTATATCAATTTGTCTATATCTCTTCCGCCATACATAATTGACAAAACCACAATGTGATGTTTTTCTTCAACAACTAAATAAAAAGCGACAAATTTGCCGATTATTAATTTACGAAGTCCCCTACTTCTCCACGGCTCTTTATCGTATAGCGGATATCTTTTTGGCATTTCATCCAATTTTTCTATTTGTTCCATAATATTTGATGTGAATTTTTGGGCAATCTCTGGGCTTTTCAACTCAACGGAAATATACCTATGTATGTTTTGTAAATCTCTATTTGCGCTTTGCGTGTATAAAACATCATATTTCATTCCACAAGGTTCCCCTTCATTTGTTTTCTCACCTCTTTTGCTGGAATAGTTTTTCCATTAGAATAATCGGCAAGCGCATCATCCATTAAATAATCAAAATCCTCATCAGTGAGCGAACCAAAAGCGGTGGGTTTTGATTGTGGCAATTTAACTTCAAACGGCAATCCTTTTTGCAAAACAACTTGGTGTAAAAACATACCAACCGCGTTCGACATTGGTATTCCCAATTGCCCCAAAACTTGCTCCGCCTGTGCTTTAACTTGCGGTTCAACCCTTATATAAATATTTTCTGTCTTTGCCATAACAACCTCTCTTTCACATTCTATGCGATTTACACTATTATTATACATAATTGTATTGCTTATAGCAAGCGTTTTATAATATTTTTGGAATTTTTTTTACCACCTCGCTGAACAAGACTCTCAGCGAATGTCGAAAACCTAAAAAAAAATGCTTAGCGTAAAGTAAACACTAGGCATTTTACGAATTTGCACTTTAATGTATATTTGAATTAGCAACAAACCTCACAAAAGTTCGATGTCCTGGCTAAATGCCCAACAGATTAATCTCGTTCTTTTTTTATCCTCTCCCAAGGAAATTTCTCTCTGCCAAAATGTCCGTAGCAAGCGGTTTGTTTATATATTGGTCTAAGTAGCCCAAGTTCTTCAATCATATCGCCCGGCTTAAAACTAAAATTTTGCCTAACATAACTTTCAATCTCGTCCATTGGCTTCTTATTTGTTCCAAAGCATTCAATATATATCGACGTCGGCTCTTTAAGCCCTATCGCGTAACTCACCTCGATTTCGCATTCGTCTGCATAGCCGTTTGCGACAATATTCTTCGCAACGTAGCGAGCGTAATACGCGCCCGACCTATCCACCTTTGTGGCGTTTTTGGAACTAAAACAACCTCCGCCGACCCTACCAACTCCGCCATAGGTGTCAACAATAATCTTCCTGCCCACGCAACCGCTATCACCAAACGAGCCCCAAATTGTGAACTTTCCGCTTGGGTTTATTATAACGCTGGTGTTTGTGCTCACAAGGTGAGAATATTCCTCCAAACTTGGACGAACAACAGCGCTCGCTATGTCGCTTTCAATCTCATCCTTTCTAAGCGCCTTATCGTGTGACACGCTTATGATAACCGACACAATCTCCTTCGGCGTTTTTCCGTCATAGGCAATGGAAACTTGGCATTTCGCGTCGGCAAAATAGGTTTTTGTGCCACGCCTAAACTCTTCAAACCTCCTCATAAGTCTATGCGCAATCATTATCGGCAACGGCATAAATTCTGGCGTCTCCTTGGTTGCATAGCCAAACACCATACCTTGGTCGTTCGCGCACAATTCCTTCTTCACAACCGCTTGGCGAATATCTGGGCTTTGCTCGCTAATCTCCTTCACAATTTTGAACTCGCAACTATAGCCGATGTCCTTTAAAATTTCTTTGGCGATTTTTTCATAGTCAATCTTCGCTTTCGTCGTCGCCTCGCCATAGATGAATAATTTGTCGTTTTTAATGGCACACTCAACCGCCATTTGACTGTTTTTGTCCTGCCTTAATGCTTCGTCTAAAAACGCATCAGCAATCGCATCGCAAGTTTTGTCTGGGTGACCAATATTCACACTTTCACTTGTTATAACTCTCATCATAACCCCCTCCTTAATTCACTAAATTTGATTTTTTTAACCGGATTTTCCGCCTTGACCCAGCACATTGCAGACATATAGCCCAATTTTAAATCCTTGCTAATTCCCATAAATCGCCCGCAATAATCTCCCTCTTCAATCGCCTTTCCGCTAATCCACTTACAGCCATTAGATTTTGCAAGCAACAAAAACTCCTCAGCCTCTTCCTTTTCCACGGAAAAACATACCCCTTCTTTTCCTAAGATTTCTTTTAACATTTTCCTCTCCTTATTCTTATATTTTCCATAAAGAGAGCAAAAGAAAAACCCATCGCCACGAAGTGAGTCACCTCGTTTTCGATGGGCTTACATTTAATCACGCACCCATCGAATCTGCCTTTAGCACCTTGGCAATCGCTAGGTTGCTGTGTGGTCATAGGGGCAGTCCCTCGCACACTCTCTATGGATAAGAAGATTATATCTCATATTTTTTAATTTTGCAACTAATTTTCATATTTTTTTCATTTTTTGTTACTTTTTTGTTATTTTTTATGTTTTTTCACTTTTTTTAATATTTTTTTCGTGTTTTTTTAATAATTTTTTTCTATTCTTCGTTATTTTCATTCAATATTTTTAATTTTCTTTACTTTTTGTCAAACTTATTATATTTCTCAACTTTTTTCACTCTTTTTATTGCTTTTTATAAATTATTATCTCATTTTTTTTATTTTTTAGCGTTTTTTAATGATTTTTAACACTTTTTAAGCATTTTTTACACTTATTTTGTGTTTTTTATAACTCTTTTAGCGATTTTTTCTTTTTTAGATTTGATATCTTATGCTGTTTCTCAAATTAGTTTTTAGTTTCCTTTCTTTTGAAATATTGCCTATCTTTAAGAGAATTTGGCAAATATTGTTGCTCAACATAGCCACCGTAATCGTGCGGATATTTATAATCTTTGCTCGCCTCGGTGTGGTTTTTTAGATATTCTGGGATGTTATCGTCTGGGTGATTTTTGGCGTCATCTTGCGCCATATTCATAGCAACCACCACCCTGTTGTCTTTTGGCGACTCACACACATAAATTATCGCCTGCGTGAGGGCAAGATTTCCCTCTGGCATACCCAAATGGTCAAGCGCATACAAACTTGCACACGCCTGAAGTAGCGCATTTGGCGCGGATAAACCGACATCTTCCGACGCGTGCGCTATCGTTCTTCGCGCTAACACTTGTGGCTCAATTCCCGCCTCAATCAAGCGGTTGGCGTAGTATAGCGCCGCGGTCGAATCGCTCCCACGAAGGCTCTTGCAAAACGCGCTCAATAGGTGGTAGTAAACATCCTCATTGAGGCTTAACGCTTTCTTTTGCAAGCACTCCGCCGCAATTTCTTTATTTATGACAATCTCGCCGTCCTTATTCGCGCTGGTGGTTATAACCCCAATTTCCAGTCCGTTCAAAGCACTTCGAACGTCGCCACCACTCGCCGTGGCAAAGTATGTGAACGCGTCGTCGTCAATTTTAATCTTAAACTTTTTAAGGACCTCGTCCTCTCTTATCGCCCGCGTCAAAACCGCCTTAATATCGGCGGCCCCAAGCCTTTTAAACTCGAACACCGAACACCTTGAAACAATCGCGCGCGTCATACTGTAACTTGGATTTTCCGTTGTGCATCCCACAAAAATCACATACCCATTTTCTAGCGACGCAAGAAGTGAATCGCTTTGCGCTTTGCTCCACCTGTGGCACTCGTCGAGCAGTAAGTAGGTCCTCTTTCCGTAAAGTTCAAAGTCGCGTTTCGCTTGCTCAATAACCACCTTCACGTCGGCAACTCCGCTTGATATGGCATTGAGTTTAACAAAATTCGAATTGCTGGTGTCGGCAATTATCCTTGCAAGCGTGGTTTTGCCCGTTCCAGGCGGACCATAAAATATAACACTCGGGACGCGCTTTGCCTCGATTAACCTTCGAAGCAACTTACCCGAGCCGAGTATGTGTTTCTGCCCAGCGAAATCTTCAAGCGACTTTGGTCGCATACGTTCCGCAAGAGGCTTTTTGTCATTATGCAAATTCTCAAATAAATTATCCAATTTTCACCAATCTCACTGCTTTCTCGCTTTGTTTTGGCAGAGTGGAAGAAGCAATGTTTAAATTTAATTAATCTCAGTATACGCCCGCTAAACCAAAGTTCTCACTAATGCAAGCCTCGCTTGCTCATTTTTAGCCAAAGCCGGGAGCAACTTGTTGCGGTCCGCTCTGGCAGGGCGAACCCTGGGTTCTTCCACCAGAACCACCTTTCTCGCTTTGTTTTGGCAGGGGTGGAAGGGGCGACGCGTTCAAAAATGACCCTGTGTGGTCATTTTTAGCCAAAGCCGGGAGCGACTTGCTCGCGGTCTGCCCGACAAGGGGCGAACCCTAGGGTTCGATTTCTTCCACCAGAACCACCGCTCTCTCTTTGTTTTGGCAGGGGTGGAAGGAATCGAACCCTCCTCTGGAGTTTTGGAGACTCTCGTTCTACCGATGAACTACACCCCTATAACATAAAACGTCGCGCAATCTAGCCAAGCAAAACTGACTATATTTTACTATGAAAATCAAATTTTGTCAATTATTTTTCCTTTTTTATTTAAATTTTGCTAAAAAATTATAGAATTGTCGTTTATTAAATCCTTTTTCTCATTTTTATAACAAAAAAATTCGACTGTTAGACAACTCACAAAGCCTCTTTAATTGACATAAGAAATTCTCACAAACCTCTTTATAACGTAAGAAAGTCTCACAGAATGCACTTATTGGCAACATATATCGATTTCTTAATTAGTCTAAAAATATATGGCGATTTCTCACGCAAATAAAAAAGAAGTTTCAAAAAACTCCTTTTTCATTTCATTCGTCTAAAATTATTCCTTGCTTTTTTCGTCGTGCGCCTTTTTATACTGACAACCAAGGTCAAGCATTCCGCGCGAAATTATCGGCGAAATAATAAGCCAAATTGCTGAAAGCATAATGAGGATGTAGATTATGATTGAGCCAGCATTTCGCCCCATACAAATAAAATTCACAAGGTCGAAATTGAAAATACCAACAAGCCCCCAGTTTAGCCCGCCAATTATCGTTAAAATATACGCGATGTAGTTTGCAATTATCATTTTCCCCTCCTTGCCAATAGTGTTTGCACAACTTTTAGGTTTTATGCAAGAAGACGAAAATCCACCGAGATTATTTCACAAAGGGCGCTGGAGCGATTTTCGGCAGAAAATCGCCAAGACGCAAGGCCTCTCGCTCACTATTCCATAACGCGCGCCAATTAACAGCCTTGCGTCTCACGCGCAAATTTTTGCGCGTCCAGCGCCCCACAAAAAGCCAGCACTTCGCCCAAACCTTGCTCAACCGCAAGCAAAACCTCGCCCGCCAAGAAAATCACAAAAGACACAAAAAACGTTGACTAGTAACCATAGGAAGAAATATTCCTATCCCTCCAATTCTCATCCACCTTCACAAAAATGTGCATCACAACTGGTTTACCGAACAACTTTTCAGCATACTCTCGCGCTCTCACGCCAAGTTCTTTAACAAGCGCCCCGCCCTTGCCGATAACAAAGCCCTTATGCCTTTCATTTTCAACAATGATGGAAATATCCATAACAACATTTTTTTCGTTTTCAGCGCACGCATCCACAACAACGGCGACCCCGTGAGGTATTTCATTATCAATTTTCTCTAAAAGTATTCCTCTAATAAACTCGCAAACCAAAAAATTCACACTCCTATCAGTAAATTCGTCAGCGGAGAAAATAGGTTCGCCGATAGGCAACAACTCCTCAATTTTTTTCAAAAGGACATCAATATTCACGCCCTCTTTCACGGAAATTTTCACATCAGCGTCGATTTGTGCCAAAAGTTTCTTATCTACCTTATTTAACACAACAAGCACATTTTTCACCTTCGATTTAAGCATTTTGATGTAGTCTAATTCCTCTTCATCAACAATCGTTGACGCGTCGATAAGATAAACCACAACATCCGCCGAACCAATCGCCGAGCGCACATTTTTCATCATAAATTTGTCGAGTTTATTTTTGCTGTGATGAACGCCGGGCGTGTCGATAAAAATAATTTGAGCGTCCTTGTCATTGAATACGCCCAAGATGTTATTACGCGTTGTTTGGCGTCGCCTTGTGACAATCGCCACCTGCTCGCCAACAATGCGATTTATTAAACTGCTTTTCCCCGCGTTCGGTCTACCCAAAATCGCCACATATCCGCACTTCATTCCCACCTCAAAAACACCTTAAACTACCAAATTATTTTACCACACAAACAAAAATTTGTCACCCAATTCACACACAAATAACAAAAATAGCATTCATTATTAAAATTTTAAAAACGTTGTTTATTTATATTTCACAAAAATTAATGTTCTTTTACGCGCAAATTTACATCATAAGCCTCTAAAATCTTCACATAACGGAAAAAAGTTTTGAAAATCTCTTGCTTTTTTTGTAGTTAGTATGCTATACTAAAAATGGTCCTATGGTCAAGCGGTTAAGACGCAGCCCTCTCACGGCTGAATCAGGGGTTCGATTCCCCTTAGGATCACCAAAGAAAAAATAATTCGACTCTTCGAATTATTTTTTCTTTGTTTTTTTATTTTTTCTTTCTTCACTTTTCACTCTTATTTATCGAATTATTTTTTTAATAAATGTCTATTTCATTTATATTTAGTGATTTAATATATTCTAAATCTTCAATTTTTAAGCCATAACCATATTTTTCTAATATTACGGCATCATCGGGAACTTTTATAGAAAACATTTGCTCGGCTTTTGTCTCTAATCTATACCAATTCAATCTAGATTGATATAATGCATTTTTGGATTTATCATTAATAAATTTTGTAAATATAAGTTTATCATAAATTTTTTTATTAATCAAATTGGCAATCTTTTGATTTAGCAATAAATATTTATCATTTTTCATAAATCCTTTTTGCATATCGACTATTAACAATACCTTCATAACCCTCCTAGAAATCTAAATAGAAATCTCCTTGACAAGCAAAGAGATTTTCATTAAAGATTATTCTGTTATCTCTACTGTGAATGTTGCATCGTCCTTAGTTCCATCTTTCCAACAATAATTTTCCTTATCTACAATGGAAACAGTAAAGGTATAAGTTCCCACCTCTTTGAGTCCGTCAACATAGTAATCAACCAATCCGCCTTCCAAATTTTCTTCACGGACAACCACACTTTTTCCATTTTGTGTGAATGTTACAATGTTTAGCAATTCGCCACCAGCCTTAAATATTTCAAAGCTGTCTAGTAAAAGACTGTGTTCTTCTCCATCATAGGTTATCGTTTTCGTTTTTGAATCCTCAAAGTAAATGTCAAGGGTGCTTTTATCATCAACCACACATTTTTCAATGGAAACTTGCAAGGTTATTTCATCGCTATAAAAGACATTATAATTGTTTGAAGAGTAAGGGATAAAAATAATTGAATAGGAGTCGCCATTATTGGAAGAATTTAAAGTTTGTTCAGGGTCTTCCCAATCAAAATACCCTTCAACGCCAGAAATAGTCTTATCATAATTTTCTAAACGAATATCTTTTAAAGCGAGGTCGCCGATAAGATAGTCGCCGTCAAATTGTTGAAGATTATAAGAATTGCTATAATCAAATTTCCACGCGCTAACTCCACTCGCATCCTCTGGTGTCACTGTAATAGTTTTTTTGTTGACTGTAATTAGTGTGTTATCGTCTATCACTGTAACCCCTGTATAATTTGATTCATTCGCAAAATTGATGTATGCAAACACATAATATTTCCCCGCGTCAAGAGTGGTATCTCCTTTTTCTACATTAGTCCAATAGTAGACATTCGAGCTAGGATACCTTTTCTCTTCCTCACTTAAATTGTCATAAACAGATTTTTCTATACAATAATAGTCAACACTATCGCCCTCTTGCAACTGATAATTTGCTAAAGACACCTCTGGTATTTCTTCTTCCCCATAAATCCAAGTCTTGTGAGATAATGAGATTGTGTAATAAGGAGTCTCGCTACGAATTATGTTAAATGAGCCTCCTTGACAAAATCCATCATAATAAACATTAATTTCATAATTTCCAACATCTGGAACCGTTTTAATTTCATCTATTGGTTCTGAATTTTTCTTAAATTCAATACTGTATTCATCAGAATTCAAAACCTTCGTTGAATTGTCAGTATAAATAGCTGTCACCTGCATATTTTTAAGAGAAAAAATTTCATCTCTGTTTGTTCCATATTGATATTCAACATAATCGCCAACAAAAAGCCCATCAACAGTTATTGATTGGACTTTCTTTTCACCACACGCACTTAAAAGAAATGCGACTGGGAAAATGATTGCAAAAGCCATAACAAACATTTAAAATCTTCTTTTTCATAAATCCTCCTTTTCGTTATACGCACTGAAAGTGTTGTTTGTGAAAAATGTCAACATATAACTTTAAAATTATAATATCACAAAAATTATAAAATAACAAGCAATTTGCTTATCTTTTTATTATCAAACTGTTAAAACTGCAACTGCAATAGCACCAGCAAAAAGTCCAACTGCGAGTAGTATTTGAAAAATTCCGACAAATATGTCAAGTTTTTTATATTTTAAACTTGGCGTTGTTTCAAGTTCTGCTTCCAAATTTTCAATTTTCTTTTGATTTTTTTCAAGCAATGCTTTTCTTTTTTCTGCTTTATATACAACACCCATAATCGCCATTGCAAAAGCAGTGAAGGCATAAACGCCACAATATTCAAGTGCTGCAATAAAGGTTGCGACAAAGAAAATGCCAATAAAAATTAGCGCAACAACCTTTGCAATTCCACCGCCAAGCGAACCGCCTGTCATAAGTGATGACAAAAACCAATATTCAAGCCCGAGCGCAGCACCAATAAAAAGCATTGAAAGGATGATTGCAAAAATTCTTGCACCAACTCCGCCTTTTTCATATCTTCGCATATCTCTATAATGCCTGCTTGGAACGCTAAAAAGCCAACCTAAAAATTTCATAATCTCCTCGTTCTTTTTCTTACTTAATAATATTAATGCATACCTCTGCTCTTTTTGTCAAACAGTTTTATATGATTAATTTTAGTTAGCTTTTATCATTTTACTTTACAACAATAATTATTATGTGCTAGTATTAAGTTATGAACAGTTTAATCAAAGAAATCAAAACAAAGGCAAAATCACAAAAAGTCAAAGTATATTTTGATATGGACGGCACTCTTGCGGAATACGATGCGGAAGATAAAGAAAAAATATTGTCTAATCAAGCGGGTGTTTATCTCACAAAACGCCCTCTTAAATCTATTATCAATGTGGCAGATAAACTTGCAAGAATTGACAACATCGAAATTTGTATAGCCAGCAACTGTCATTTTAAGGAACAAAAAGAAGAAAAATTATTATGGCTCGAAAAACACACTCCCTTTATAAAAAAAGAAAACATAAATATAATTGTTTTTGATGATATGATTTTTAGCAAAGAAGAAAAAGATTTTTTAAAAGCTAATTTAATAATATCAAACTTAAAACAAAACGAATTTGCATATTTAATCGAAGACGACCACAAAATTATAAGAGCAACTAACAAATTTTCAAACATTAAGGCTTGCCATATGTCAATGTTTGTGAATTAATTACTTAAAACAGTTGACAAGACTATTTTTTTTTGCTATAATTTGTCAGTAGTTTTAAAGTTTTGAGAAGAGAATTTTAAAATAAAAAGTCGACTTTGCACTTGAACATTGAAATGATAAACAATTCTCAAAGTGTTGCCTTGGCGAAATAAAACTACATAAATCAACCAAAAGCACTCAAAAAATCGTTGAACATTTAGTCGTGCTGATGTGCTCTTGGTAGCCTCGGCAAAATATAGAATGGCAAATTTCAACAACTAAAAAACTCTCGTCAAACATATGGTCGTGCTGATGTGGCTCAGTCGGTAGAGCGTCGCCTTGGTAAGGCGGAGGTCACGGGTCCGATTCCCGTCATCAGCTCCATTTTTTTTATTTTAAACAAAGGTGAGATGGTTATGGAAAGCAAAGTCTACTATCACGTGTCAAATGTGCCAAATTTGAAGGTGTTAGAGCCAAGAATTTCAACCCACGGCAAGAAGTGGGTATACGCCACTCCATACCCACACCTCGCCCTACTTTTCGGCTCGACCAAATCTATGGGCGATTTTGACGGAATATATGGTATGACAAGCGAGGGCGAAAAGATGATACCTTTTTTCTTTGAGGCATACGAGGGCGCTTTGAAGCGAACATTTCAGGGCGAAAGTTGCTCAATCTACGAAGTGGATGCGAAAGATTTTGTCGACGGAAAGACCAGTTTTTCCGCGGAAGTTGTCAGTGAAAAGCCCGTGAAAATTTTAAAAGAAACAAGAGTTGACGATTTGTATGAGTGCTTGCTCGATTTAATTGAAAAGAAAGAGATTGTATTTCAGCCATATAGCGATAAAAGTTCGGCAAAAATCTATAATCATATCAAATCAAGGATAGAGATGTTTAAAACATATAAAGATAAGAATAGCGCTCCATATAAATTTTGTATGGAAAAATTCCCTGAAATTTTAAAGGAAGTGGAAAGAAATAACGAAAAAGACCGCCAATAAATTACGCCCCCCCAATCCAAAATAATACCCCCCCCAACTTGTCAGCCAAGAAAACAGAGTAAAAGTAAAATAGGATTTAAGTATATTACCTACATTAGCGCCTTCACCAACCAGGAAAACAGCGCAGAAAGTAAAAAAGGAAAAATTAACCGTAGGGTTAACTAAGCATCTTTGTTTTGTTGATTTAGATAGGCAAGGAAATTTTTTAGTTAATCTCTAAGTTCTAGTTCTTTCTCTTCCTTTCTCGTAATGTGGTAATTTACTTTTGTTTCTTTTGCCTTCCTTTTTTAGGATTTTGTTGTTTGGTGCGTTTACCACGATTGTCCACACAAGTCCCAAATTTGCGATACTGCCCAATCCATCTTTGTAGCATACGACCACTTGAAATATTAAAAGTTCTTAATATTTCAGACCAACCCATATGCTGACCCAGATAGAGAAGAACAATCTCATTTTTTTCTTGTATAGACCACTTTTTATTTTTTCTTTTTCCTTGATACATTGACACTCCTTTTTAAGATTTATGCAAGAAAATGAACAAATTAACTTGCAATTTTCAAAACGTTCTCTTTTTTTATTTGTTGTCCTTTTATCAAACAAAATCAATGCTGGCATTTTTTTCGCTTCGTTAGATTTTTCGCAAAATGCGTAAATAGATTTCTCAATCATTGCTTAACACACTTAACAGTCAAAGTATGCTTAACACCACCGCATATTTTAGTGATAGAGTTAAATAATATTGTAAAAGCACTTTGAAATGTTTAGTCAATATTGCTTTGATTTGGTTAAAAAAAATCCCGCACCGCTCTTCTATTCCAAGCCCTGGAACATTTTTCCACTTTTGTAAAATTCGTCGTTTTTGTAGTATTCGAGGGTGTAATATATGGCAATTAGCCCAATAAACTCCCCGCAAGAGATGTGGTCGTTTTTCTTAAAATGGTCAAAACCAAACATCGCGTTAAGTATCAAAAAGTTGCCTGACGCGCAAATCTCGTCAACCATATTTCTAATCGAACTATGCACGGTCATTGCGTTTTTCACCTCAAAATGGTCAGCGACCACATGATAAACCTGCTTGCAAAGGCTGTGCAAGGCAGATGGATTTTTAATCACAATCATCACGGCATAACTTAGGTAGCGAAAGCCAAGTTTATCCACCTTGCAACCCAATTTTGCTAACGCGTAATGCACAACCCTAATCATCTTTTTATCTTCACTCATAAAAACTCCTTTTAAAGCCAATTCAATTAATTACAATTTAGTAAAAAACAAATTTTCGCCAACAAAACAATCTTCTCGAAAAGAAGAGGATAAAAACAAGATTGTAAAATTTCGTTAAATTTAAGCGCTTAAATTTTTTACTTCCCAAATTGTCGGTTTTGAATATGTAATTCAAATTGCAATTAAAGTTCGGCTTACCTTTAAAGTATAGCACACTAATAAAATATTTCCAAACGATTTGCAAAAGTTTTTCATTTATTTTTCAATATTTTATAAAATTCGACACTATTACAATTTTTTCGACAAAATCTTCACACAAAACACACAAGTAATCCTTGCGGTGCAAACGGCGACAGTATCGCCTCTACCGTTAGGCAAGGCATTCAAATGTCATTCTGAGACAACGCCGAAGAATCTCGTCGTAGCCACCACCCACGAACGTCTATTTCATCCTCTTTGCCCTCAGCACCACGTTCTTCACCGCACGAATACATCCTCTTTCTCTCAATATGTCAACACACCTCATAAAAAACGCTTAGCGCACAGCGTCGTCCCAACCGCAAGGAAACCAAGAAAGGGGAGTGACGCTTAATACGCTATACCAACCCGCCCGCAAAAAATTAACCGTCTTGACTTGCGCAGATAAAATGGGGCGTAAAATATGCCTCACTCTTTTACTTTAACGCGCCTAGTTGTTAAAGCTTTATTTTAATTCGCCTTATTGTTTAAACTTTTGTATTAATGCACCCTATTAGCTTTATTTTGCATATTCGCTCTTGCCGTATAAAAAATAGTGCTAAGCTCTTCATCAAAGGTTTCCCTGCCCTCTCAGGCGTCTAATTCCTGTTTTCGCAACATATCCCCGATAAGATTAGCATTATACACCTCCACCAAAACCTTTATCAGTCTGCCAACGCTTGGGCGCTCATAAGGCGTTATAAGCATTGCGCCATAGGCTTTGTTGATTTTCTTCAAACCACTACTGATTGAGGCTTTTGAAATGGCGTTCCTTATACTCCTTTCAACGCACGATGCGCTCGTTCCGTGGAGTTCCGCAACTTTTGGATAAAGTTTTTCGCACAAATTTTTAGTGTAGCGCTCATCTCTTATGGCGAGGGCAACAGCGCTGACAAGGTAATCAAAGCCACTTAAATCAATGCGGAAATCGAGTTTAACAAGTATGCGCCTAATTTTTGTTTTCAGTTCCTGGTCTTCCATAATCCCCTCCTGAACTATTTTCATTATAGCACAACATTTTGGAAAAGCGCAAATGATTTAAGTAAAAAGTGCAATATTTTACAAAACATTTTGCAATTTTGTCGAATTTTTTAGATTATTGTCGAATGGGTTGAATTTGAAGCAGACTAGCTTTGAAACTGTTTCGCGTGTTACGCAATATCGCTTGCTAGGACTGTTAGTTAGTTTGTTTGTAATTCTGAGAGGAACGAAGAACCTCGTCAGTGATGTTTCACTTTTTAAGATATCACGTGCTACACTTTATTTCACATTCTTTTATTGCCTAATGCGCAAGTATAGCTTCTACCGTTAGGCAGAGCAGTTATTTGTCATTCCAAGTATTTACTGCCTAACACACACTACAATTTATACCGTTAGGACTGCCACCCCGTTTGTCATTCTGAGCGAAGCGAAGAATCTCGTCGTAGCACCCGCCCGCGAACGTCTATCTTTCCACTTTTCCGCGAGTATCAACCCAATCCATTAAAAAACTAAAATATCTAATTCATTCAAAAAAATCCCTGCCGCACTATATTGCCTCTACCGCAAGGACTGCCAGCCCATTTGTCATTCTGAGCGTCAGCGAAGAATCTCGTCGTAGCACCCACCCGCGAACGTCTAATTCCTCCTCTTTGCCCTCAGCGCCACACTTTTCACCGTGCAAACACTAAATCCATTTTCACCGCGCGAATACATCCCCTCAATATGTCAAATCATACTCCATAAAAAAAACGCCTAGCGCAAAGTAAACGCTAAGCATTTTATATATTGAACTCTTATCTGGCATTTAGTATCGCATCGTGAAACTTACGCACTTATACAAGCGTATTCCGTTACCTTAATTGTGAACTGCACGCCGAGGGTTTGTTTGGCTTTGGCTTGGGAGCGGTCGCCCACTGGGTTAAGGCAACGGATGGTGTTAAGCTGGTCGCCGAGGTCGCGGGTGAAGTAGTAGTCGCCCTGACCCGTCGCGCGGAGGTAGTCCTTCACAAAGTCGCTTAGTGAGACCTTACCCGCCTTGACGCCACTGCCCGTCGTGTTATTTTTACTCGTGGTGAAGTTTGCTAATTCCTCACTAGACGCCACAAACACGCTTCCGCTCACGGTGGTGGTGTCCTTTGGCGCGCGGAAGATTTCCACCTCTCGGCTTTCACTCACCAAAAACTCAGTGCTAACTTGGTTCTTTAAAAGCATTGTCACGCTCTCGGCGGAATACCCCGCGCCCACGCCTATCTTGGTGCTAGAATAACTGCCTACAAAAACAATCTCTGCCATTGTTGCCAAAACGCTGGTATTTTCAACTGCATAGCCCTCTTTTTGACTGGACGAATACACAAGCCTCCACCTAATTGGCTCCACGAGGTAGTATTCGCCGTTGAATTTCACATACTCCTCGCCGTTATACACCTTCGACTGCATCCCGCCGTCGCTCGCAAATTCACTGTTCGAAAGTTCCTCAACGCCCATATAGTAGACTGAGCCGTCAGTCAAACTCGACCACTGCCCCTCCAGCGTCGCTTTCAAACTCTCATCCACCCTACTCTGTGGCAACTTGCCATTCTCAACATACCAAAATCCGCCCTCGCTGTCATAATACGCAGGATTTCTTGCCTCCCAAACTGCATACCACGTCCGCGTGCCGTCCGTTGAATAAAAGGTGTCACTCACATTAATTGCGCCCGTCGCGCTCACAGCCAGCGTTCCGCTCCCATCAGTCCCGGTGCTATACCCCTTAAACTCATACCCTGTCCGTGTTGGCGTGGACGGCAGTGAAGTTATCTTACTCGAACTCGT
This sequence comes from uncultured Clostridia bacterium, assembly GCA_944350265.1. GTDB lineage: Bacteria > Bacillota > Clostridia > Christensenellales > UBA1242 > Caccovivens. The sequence continues at coordinate 21,634 of CALVOG010000001.1, read as the reverse complement.
GCAGGAACTACTCGAATACCACCCGCTATCATACTTCAAATATATCGCACTCGTTCCGCCCGCCCCTCCGTTCCTATTGAGATTTACCGCAATAACCTTCGCCTCCCACACGGCGTAAAGCGTTGCACTAGCATTTGTTGTATATTTAGCGCCGTCGCCATAAACGACGGAACCATTAGCACTTGTCGCCCAGCCTTTAAAATCATACCCCGTTTTTGTAAACTCATTCGCCGGCAAAACCAAATCTTCATTATATATTTTTTCAACACTGCTCATTGTTCCGCTACCATCATTCGCGTTAAAAGTAACAGCGTAGGTCATCCTTCCCCACTGAGCATAAAGAGTGACGCTTGAGCCAGTGTAGGTTGCGCCCGGCGCATAACTAGCACCACTCCCGTCCGCCATCGCGTTCCAGCTTGAAACGCTATATCCCTCTCTCACGAACAAATCCGCCTCCGCCAAAACAATAGTCTCGCCCACGGAAAAAGACTCACTCACAACCTCCTCAGGTTGACTGTTCGAATTGTATGTAATTTTGGTAGAAAACCCTCTTAAAACAGGATACCCATCATTCATTCCCTCAACAAAAGTCCAAACATTTTCAAAATCCCATGCATAATAACCTGCTCGCCAGAGTGAAGTATCTAAATACCAATTTAAACTCTTAGCATTAGCAATTAAATTTTCATCTCTTGCCCCCGCTGACCCATTCCCTCCGTTAGCCACAGTGAGAGTGCAATTCCCTCCGTAATAACAATTTGAATAAGTATAATATCTATCTGTACTCCCTCCAAAAATACCACCAATGAAAGAATCACCAGAAACTGAGCCGATGTTATAACAATTATAAAAATATGTTCTATATGTATAGCTCCCGCCACCATTATATCCAGACACTCCGCCAATAAATTTACTTCCATTAATAGTCCCTATATTGTAGCACCTATAAACACAAACATACTCATTTTGCCCCATTATTCCACCGACCGTACTGTCTCCAGTCACATCTCCAACATTGTAACAATCAGTTATATCAGAAAAATTGTCAGCAAATCCTAACACACCTCCAACATATTCATCACCAACAACAGCACCTTCATTGTAGCAACCTGTGATAGTTGCTTGATAACCACAACCCGCTATTCCACCAACTTGAGTTGAACCACTAATCGAGCCAGTATTATAACTGTTAGTGATTGTGCCATAATCATCCATATACCTACCAATTTCGCCTGCAATACCACCAACATTATCACTGCCCCGAACCGAACCAGAATTATAACAATTATTAATTCTTGGATAATTACTATCTCCTGAAGCGCAACCCGCTATTCCACCAACGCTAGCACCTATTCCCCCTGAAATAAAGCCAATATTATTGCAATTTGATATTTCAGCATATCCATATACAGACCCTACAACCCCACCAATATAACTCCGACCAGAGACCTCGCCAGTATTATAACTATCAATTAAATAAATAGAATCGCCTGCATGCCCCACAATCCCTCCGGCGTAAGAACCTCCATAACCATTACGTACTGAACTTATATCACCAGTATTATAACAGGCAGTAATGTAAACACGATTCGTTGCATACCCAGCAATTCCTCCAGCATAATTCCCACCCCTTGTCTCAACCTCGCCAGTATTAAAACAATTAGTTATTTCAATATAATCGCCTGCATATCCCACAATCCCTCCGGCATAATCCCCATCGCTTGCCCCAACCTTACCAGCATTGGAACAATTAATTATTTCAATATAATTCCCTGCATATCCCACAATCCCTCCGGCATATTCACGGTCCGATATACTAGATTTAACTATCCTAACATTCCTAATTGTGGCTTTTTGTGACGATGAATACCCCTTTAAATACGCAAATAGACCATTACCGTTAACAATACTACTAGTAGTATATAAGCCCGAGATCTTAAAACCACCGCCATTGTAGCACCCCCGAAAAGGGTTATTTGTAATAATATCTCCTGCACCAGTATTTACTTTACTATAGTACCCAATTGCGTACCAGTAGTATAATGATAAATCTATGTCCGCGGTTTGAACATAGTAGAGTGATTTGTATGTAGAATTTGTTGATGTATCATTAATTAAATATGCTAAATATGCAAGTTGTTCAGCTGTTGCTATTTGATATGCCGTTGCCTCTGATTGTCCGTCACCGCCTGCAAAAGAAGTGGCATAGTTTCCGCTTGCTGTCCAGAGGTCAGAGTTTGTCGGTGCGTTTTTGGTTAATTCATTTTCGGAAGGGGTCGAATCCCCCCCGGTTACTATCGCTGATAGAGGAGTTTGAAAGAAGGACCGTTCCGCCAGCGATGGAACAACCCACGAAAAGGAAAGCGATAACGCTCAGCAAAATACGCTTCATCCTTCCACTTTTCATAAACACCCCTCCTTAGCTTTTTCAAACTTACATTTTTATTATATCTAAAACCCCTCAATTTACCAAACGATTTCGCAAAATTTTTAAAAAATTTTCCAACCGCGGTTGGATGGGTGAAATGTTTCGAGTTTACCGTATTTTTCGAAAGAGAGTATGAATTAAACTTATGCAGAAAGTGGACGGTTTGGACATTCGCGGGTCGAGCCTACGACGAGATTCTTCGCTTCGCTCAGACATTTAGCGGTATCGCCTCACGGTGTTGGCTATATTATTGTCACGCCTTATCGCGCGGTTAGATGTGTGAAGTGTTTTGAGTTTAACCGTGTTTTTCTAACAAAAGAGAGTTCTAAAAAAAATTAATTGCCACTTTTAACGACCGTTTAAGAGGACTTATTTAGATATGTAAAAAGTGGAAGATTTAGACATACGCGGGTCGAGGCTACGACGAGATTCTTCGCTTCGCTCAGAATGACAAATAAACCGACAGTCCTAACGGTATAGGCGATACAGCGTGTCAAGCGCTTAGTTCTAATGGAATAGGCGCTATGATGAGGCAAGCGTTATTTTGAAGAGGAATTATTCGACATTCGCGGGTCGTCCTACGACGAGATTCTTCGCTCCGCTCAGAATGACATTTAGCGGTATTCCTTGCGGTAAAGGCTATATTGCAACCACGCTCGGCTGACAGTCTTAACGGAATAAACGTTATAGCGCGCCAAGCAAATTTCTTTTAAGTGGACGATTTAGACATTCGCGGGCAAAAATGGAGAAACTAAACTTCGGTATAAGCGACACCGCCTGCCACACAACACCTCAAAATATGACAGCGTCACCTACGACGAGATTCTTCGCTAACGCTCAGAATGACAAATAACTACCTTGCCTAACTGCAATGTGGTTTCTATGGTGACAGTGTTTTTTGTGGTAGTAACGCGATTACTGTGGAGGCAGTGGAGTTTGAGTGGCGACAATGTGGTTTTTGTGGTAGCAATATAGTTTCTATGGTGGTAGTGTGTTTTCTGTGGTAGCAATGTGGTAGCGACGGTGTGCTTTCAATGTGATTTCTGTGGTAGCAAGGTGGTAGTGGCAATGAGGTTTTTGCGTAGGCTTATGGTTGATTAATAAAAATCCACCAGTGTTTGAAGCGCCCTCTTTGGGATTCACTTCAAATTGCCTGATGGATTTTTTGAAACACAAAATTTTGATTTGAATATTTGCTAAATTACTGCAATTCAACAACAGCGCCAGCTTCTTTGAATTTGCCTTCGATTTCTTTTGCTTCAGCAGTTGGAACGTTTTCTTTAACCATTTTTGGAGCGCCATCAACAACAGCCTTAGCCTCACTAAGTCCAAGACCGGTAACTTCTCTAACCACTTTAATAACAGCGATTTTGTTAGCGCCAACCTCTTTCAAAAATACGTTAAATTCAGTCTTTTCTTCAGCAGCGGCTGGAGCAGCGCCAGCAACAGGAGCAGCGGCAACAGCAACAGGAGCAGCGGCAGAAACACCAAATTCTTCCTCTAATGCTTTAACAAGGTCAGAAACCTCAACAATAGTCAATTTTTTAATTTCTTCAACTAAATTTTTAATATCAGCCATTTTAATTTCTCCTTTTAAAATTTTTTAAATTGCGATTTTTGTTATTTCGTTGCAATCGCATTCAAAGCAACGGCAAGCCCACGAGTTGGAGCTTGAAGAACTCTGCAAAGTCCTGTGATAGGATTGTTCAAAGTTCCAAGAAGTTTTGCAATCAACTCTTCCTTTGATGGGAGTTTTGAAAGCGCTTCAATGTCGCTAGCCGAAACGCTAACTCCATTTAAAATTCCAAATTTGATAGCCATTTTTTTGGTTTTGTTGATGGTGTCGCAAAGAATTTTTGCAGGAGCGACTTCATCATTATAACCAATCGCAACGGCGGTGGTGCCTTCAAAGTAATTTGCAGAACACTCAATACCAAGGTCAGAAAGTGCTTTCAACATCAAGCGGTTTTTGTAAACTTTGTATTCACAACCGTTCTCGCGGAACATTTTGCGCATTGCGGTATCTTCGTCAACGTTGATGCCACGATAGTCAACAAAGGCGAGAGTTTTTGCTTTGGAAAATTTTTCTTTAATTTCCTCAACAAGTTGTTTTTTAGCTTCAAAATTAGCACTCATTGTGTCCCCTCCTTTTAAGATTATTTTGTGTTTCAATAAAAAATCTCTGTAACCACGGAAAAGGCACAGAGATAGGGAAAACTATATCATATGTTCTTTTCCTCGGCAAGCACGAAACGTTTACGCCAAAAGGCACTTGCGGTCTTTGGAAGATTTTTTACGAGCATATTTTAGCACAAAAAAATGGTCTTGTCAACCATTTTTAAGAATATTTTTTTAAAGTTGAGAATTATTCAAGTTTTCTGCTTTCTTTATAAGCTTTCTTTCTTTATAAGTCGCCTTCTTAATAAGATTTCCTTAATGCGTTTTTTGCTAAAAAAGTTTCCTTTTTAAGGCGCTCCTTTTAGTTAGTGGGTTTACATAAATAAGTTTTGTTCCCTTAATACGGTTTACTTTTAGTAGGTTTTCTTTCTTAACTTCTAGTTTTCAACTATTCTGCTTTTTCTTGGACCCTACTTTTGCCGAGATTACGCGTTGTTTTTGTGAGGTCTTTTTTATGTTTTGTGACTTCTGCAAGTTTACTTAAAACATCCAATCGCTTAATCTTTTTGTCGATAAGGACGCGTTCTTCAAAGTCGATATATTCAACATCATTTTTAACGTCTGCCTCTAACCTTTGCTTGCGCTCGATGGTTTCGTCGAGTTCTTCAACCAAACCGTCAAACTTATCTTGCATATTAATCGCTCCATACACCGATATGTTGTTCATAATTTGGTTGTCAACAGCAATCAACTTTTCGCACTTTTCAATCTCATACTGGTTCGTGCAAACTTCCTTTTTGAGGTGCTTTATCCACCTTTTACTCATAAAAATTTCCTTATCGATTTTGGCAAGGTCGGCTTGCAAGGCGCGAATTTGTGCGTCGTAGAATGCAACCATTTCATTCAACTTTTCTTTTTTGCGTAAAATTTCGTTCATTTTCTTCTCCTTCCCTTGCATATTAGCACATTTCACCTCGCTTGTCAATAGAAGTTAAGATAAAAATTGCACTAACGCCGTTATCATTTTCATAGAACAATTCAAGTGGTTATAAATGAAGCGAATTTATAGTTAAAAAAATAAACCCTTTAAATTAAGAAAAAGATAGATAACCTTTTAAAATAAGCAAAAAAATAAGTAAGATTTTCATATAAGCAAAGGATAAATAACCTTTTCAAAAGATAAATTGGCTTTTAAAATAGGCAATGGGCTTTTAAAAGAATAATCGGGCTTTAAAAAAATAGCATTTTATAAGGATAAATAAACTTTTAATAGGATAAGTAAACTTTAAAACTGGCAAAATAAAAGGAATTCTACTTTTAAAATCTCTAAAAGCAAAATCCCTTTTTTAGTTTCTAATTACATTGCTTAATGACTATCTATTTAAAATTTGAACTTACTCCTCGTCGGTGTAATGCTCAACAATCTTTGAGGTGTCGCCCTTCGTTCTTATTTCAACAACATACTCGCCGTCTTTAAGAGAGTTGCCCTCGGCGTCAACATACTCAACAATCGCATAGAAAGACGCATCGGCAATTCCGCCCTCGTCGTCAAGTGTCAAATAAACCTCAGTAAATGTGAAAGGTATTGCCTTTATTTGCTTCTTTGAAGAATATTCTTTGCCGTTTACGATTATGCTTTTTTTATTAATGAGGTTAAATTTAACATAACTATTCAAATCGCTCACAAAATCTGTCGCCTCTAAATAGTCGCCATTTTCGTCGCCCTCAACTATCTTAACGCTCCCTAAACTGCCGTTGAAAAGCGCCGAGAAATAGGTTTGCCCGAAGGCGTCGTTAAGCACCTTGTTAAATTCGCTAAATTCTCGAGTGTCGTCATTAAAAATGCTTGTCGAGGTTTCGTTCACTCTAATCTCAACAATGCGGATATTATTTTCATCTTTCAAAAAACTTGGTTTCAAATTAAGTGGAATTGATGCAAGGCAGATAATAACCACCGCAAGCACGAAAACCACCGCGAGAAAAACGATTGTGAAGATGTTTTTCTTCTTTTTTTCTTTGATAAGTTTTTCGGTTTCAATTTTTGCATAAAGTTCGTCGTTATTCTTTACTTCTTCCATTATTCTTCGTCCTTCTTATCATTTTTATTTTCAACCTTTTGAGTTTCGCTCTCACCTTTACTTGCCTGCTTTTTAGGCGTTTCAGTTTTAGCGCTCCCCTTGGTTGACCTTGGTCGTTTCTTTTTTTCCTCGGTGCTCACCTTTAAATCTTTTTTCTCTTCTTCCGCCTTTTCAGTCTTTTCAGCATTTTCGGTGCTTTGAGAATTTTTTTCTTCTTCCAAACTCTTTTTGAAGGCCTCATACTCTCTTTTCACAATGTCGAGTTCTTCTTTTGTGATGATACCCTCGCTTAAAAGTTTTTCGCCGTCCTTAAGTTTGGTTTCAAAGGTGCGGAGTTTTTCGAAGCGACTTTGCTCTTCACGCTGTTTTGCCTCTTTTTCCTTGCGCTCCTTATCCTTCTGCTCCATTATAGCCACAATTTCTTCGCTTGTTTTGCCAGCCATAATCATATCAACTTCTTCTTTGTAGATGGTTTCTCTTGCCATCAAAAGTTTGGCAAGTTCGTGGAGGAGGTCGATTTTTTCAGTTAGCACTTCTTTTGCGCGCTTATAGTTGGAATTTAAGATTTCCATTATCTCGTCGTCAGCAATTCCCGCGAGTTTTTCGGAGAAATTGTTTCTTGTTTGATAATCTCTGCCGATGAACACCTCGCCATTCGACGAAAGCGCCAAGAAGCCCAACTTTTTGCTCATACCCCATTCGTACACCATAGCTCTAGCGATTTTTGTGGCGTGTTGAATGTCGCTTGAAGCACCACTTGTGATGTTTTTGAAGATTAATTCCTCAGCGATACGCCCGCCCATACTCATTGCGATAACGTCGTTCGCCTTTCCGATACTCATCATAAGGTCGTCGTCGTTTGGTCTACTCATAGTGTAACCGCCCGCGCTTCCACGAGGGATGATTGACACCTCCTGCACATCCTCGCAATACTTCAAACTTTTAGCGATAATCGTGTGACCAGCCTCGTGATAAGCGGTGAGTTTTCTTTCCTTTTCGGTGATGACACGGCTCTTCTTTTGAGGTCCCATAATCACCTTGTTGATGCCCTCGGTGATATCTTCCATAATGATTTTTGGTCTATTAGCGCGCGCCGCCAAAATTGCCGCCTCGTTAAGCATATTTTCAATATCAGCGCCCGTGAAACCGCTTGTTATTCTTGCAAGCACGGTAAAGTCAACGCTGTCATCAATAGGTTTGTTGCGCGCGTGAATTTTCAAAATTCCCTCTCTGCCTCTAACATCTGGCACGTGAACATAGATTTGCCTGTCAAAACGCCCTGGACGCATAAGCGCTGGGTCCAAAACATCGCTACGGTTGGTTGCTGCAAGCACGATAATTCCCTCGTTCGGCTCGAAACCGTCCATCTCCACCAAAAGTTGGTTTAAGGTTTGCTCTCTTTCGTCATTTCCGCCACCAAGACCTGCGCCTCTTTGACGCCCCACCGCGTCGATTTCGTCGATAAAGACAATGCAAGGTTTGTTTTTCTTTGCTTGCTCGAACAAATCTCTAACACGTGATGCACCTACGCCAACAAACATCTCCACAAAATCGGAACCGCTTATCGAAATGAATGGCACCTTGCTTTCACCAGCAACCGCGCGGGCAAGAAGAGTTTTACCTGTTCCTGGTTGCCCAACAAGCAAAACACCCTTTGGTATTCTTGCGCCAAGGTCTGTGAATTTCTTTGGATTTTTCAAAAATTCCACAACCTCTTGAAGTTCTTGTTTTTCTTCGTCCATACCCGCGATATCGGCAAATTTCACCTTCGACATTGAATAGGACTTCACTTTGGTTTTCCCAAAACTCATTGCACCTTTGTTTGCGCCTGCAATCATACGATATATCATCCAAATGACAAACACCGCAAAACAAATATAGAGAATTGGAATGATGATATCCCAAACATTGGTGCCAGGTGGCGCATAGTCCGTGCCAACAGCGTTACTTATCTCCTCATTATTTGCGAAAAGTTCGTCAAATCTTTGCTTGATACTGGAATCGTATTTAAAATAATAATCGGAATAGTCTGGCACTTGGTTTACGGCGTAGTTACTGCCCACAACAATGATGTAGCCCGTGCCGTTTTGGAAATAGACATAACTTGCTTTCGGTTCGTCGGTTGTGGTGTCAACTGCGTTTTTAACGTAGGACAAAGCCTCTCTCCAACCCACCCTCTTGCCGTTGTTACCAAAATCAATAAACAAAAGGCAGAACAATAAAACAACCACCAAAAAGATGATGAGGTATGAAATTTTAAATCCGCCTTGTTTTTTATCGTCCATAAATTCTCCTTTATATGAGTTGATATAATATATATAAACTAATTAATCACATATTATATGCCAAAGTTTCCTACTCATTTTAACACAAACAAAAAAATAACACAACAAAAAAGCATATTTTTTTCAAAAATTTTATTAAACCGAGTATATGCGCGGGCTGACTTTGAAAATTACCGAACTTAAAAAGTTGCCCTCGTCCTCCAAACTTTCCATAAATTTTTTCGTTTCAAAAGGATGCGAGTTGTTTAAGAGGGTGTAAATTTTTAAGATGTCGCACCTATATTCTCGCAACAAGTTTATGCCGTCCGCAATAGACGATTTCACCTTTTCCGTAAGCGCATCAATCGCCTTTTTTGAGATGTTTTTTATGTCGATATTTTCCTTTATTTCCAAATCTTCTTCCTTTGCTTCCAAAAGTTTGACGTAAAGTTTGAGCGACAAATTAACAATCGGCTGACCGTTTTTAAACTGCACTTTTCTTCGCACGCTGATGTTTTGAATGTCGAACGTGAGGCGCGCGTTCTTAAACACATCATCACTGAAATTTTCAATGATAATCGTGCCTTTTTTGAACGCTCCGCTTGCAAGATTGATATTCTTCATATCGTTGTTACTTAGTGAAGCGACCATTTGCGCGTTTTTGCATAAAATTGATTTTCCGTCGTTTATAAGCGCCCCACCTTGCGAGCCACCTCCTCCGCCTTGCGACGAATTTTGCGATTGCTCGCCATTTTGAGATTGTTCTTCGTTTTGTGAGGACTTATTAGCCTCGCCTTGCTCTTTTTGTCCACCTTTCGAAGATTGACTTTGCCCGTTTGGCTGCCCGCCTTGCGACCCATTTTGCGATTGTCCACTTCCGCCCGAAGATTGCCCACCTTGCGAGCCGTTTTGTGATTGTCCACCGCTTGAATCGGCAGTAAGCCCCTCATCCGCATTATCAACAAGCGAAATAAAGGAAACAAGCGAACTTTTCGTTTTTGAGTAAAGCCCCTTATAAAAACTTTCAAACGTCGACTCGGTTGAATAGATATATTTATTGTTGAAAGTGATGATATCGTCCACTTTTATTGAACTTGACGAGTCCATTTTTTGCACCGCGTCCAAAAACTCACTCGCCTTCGCGTCGGTGCAGATAATGGACGTTGAAAGCGCCAAACTTTTGTCGCGCACAAGGTAGTCCATCTCAACCGAGGCGTTTTCAGTGAAATAATCCTCGTTTATCACCACCATTTTCACGTGGTTTAGCCCGATTTCTCTGCCGAGATATAGCCCCGCATAGTCCATTGCCTCCAACACACTCTTTCCGCTTGCCTTTACAACCTTATAGTTTTCTTTAAAGTTTTGCTCAGCGACGGGCATAAATGTGAGAAGAGAGAGGTCAACCTCGTCATTTTCACCCCTATCAAGCCCAATCGCAGTGACAATGGCAAATTCATCCACCTCCGCGTCCTTGCCAAGCGCAGGAAAGCCGTAAATTAGCACAACGAAAAGGAGAACTAAAAGCATCGGCACTTTGAAAATATGTGAAAACCACTTTTTCATTTGCCCTCCTTTTTATCTTTTGCGACAAGGAAAATTATCGCGCAAAGTGGCACAAGGAAGAAGGAGATAAGCGAAAAATACGGCAAAACGCTTTCGGCATACAAAACCGTTTTCTCCAAATTGCGAATAAGAAGATAGACCACCGCCAAAAAGGTGAGGTCGAAGGAAATGAGGGCATAGGTGCTGTTTAGTTTTGGAAAAACCTCACAAAAACAGCAAACAAAGGATTTTAAATATATCGCCATTTGAAGATAGGTTAAAATTATCACCAAAACCACCGCCACCGAGTCAATTCTGCCAAGTCCACCATAGTCTTTAACCTTGCCCATCGTTTCGAAAATGGCGTATGGGTGCATAAAAGAGGTGTAGGTATAAGAAAAGTAGAACGCAACCGCAAGCGTAAGCACGAAAAGAATGGCGATAAGCGCGAAAAAATACAACTTTTTGCCGTCGCCCGCCTTGAACTCAATCTTATCCATAAACACAAAGAGAAAAACAAAATCGCCGAAAGAGGAAATATGCTTAATGGTCGCCAAAAACACATCGCCCGCGCCCGTGGTGAAGAAGAGCGGAATGTCGTTGACGCCAACAAGCGAGGTCACAGTGCAGAAAATTAAAACCACCAAAATTATTGGGAAAAAGATTTGACAAGTTCTCCCCAGCACCCGAAAAGAGGAAAAAGCGAGGTAATTTGTTATCGGCAAAAAGCAAATAATAAAAAGAAAACTTCCGCTGTTTTTATAGATTAAGTCCTTAAAAAAGATGTAGGTGACGTTATAGATAAGCACGCACTTACAAAAGAAGAAAATCATCAGTAAAACATAAAAGACTACCATTGAGATTTTGCCAAGTTTTGCCTTTATAAGCGAGGAAAAAGAGGTGGAATATTTGCGTTTAAGGAAGATAAATAGAGTCAAAAGCAAGATTTCAAGTGTGAAGGCAATAAGGTAACAAAACACGCTTTCGGCGCTTGCGGTTCGGTATAAAAGCGACGGCAAAAGCAGAATTTTATTGGCAAAAACGATGATAAAAAGCATAATCGCCGTTTGGTAAACATTAACCGACTTCATTTTTGCCTCCTAATATTTTCGGTGTGAAAAGATTTCGGGCGCGTTTTCATATTTAATAGCGGAGCGCGAACAACTCCGTCCTTATTGTCGCTAATAATAAACGGCGAAAATGGCGCAAGGTATGGCGCGCCGAAGTTTTCGATGCTGTTAAGGTAGGCGATAACATATATAAGCCCGCCAACAATCCCAAGAAGCCCCACCGAAGCGCCAATAACAAGGAAGATAAACTGCAAAACAGTTGTTTGCGCGGACTGCTCAGGGATGGTGTAAAGCGCAATTTTTGCAATCGCCACAACAATCACCGCTGGTGGCGAAATAAGCCCCGCCTTCACGCCCGTGTCACCAAGAATAAGTGCGCCCACCACCGATGTTGCAAGCCCAAGATAACTTGGAAGGCGCAAACTGACCTCATACAAAATTTGAAATAGTAAAGATATAAATAGAATTTCAATGAACGGCGTAAACGGAATTTGTTGCGTTGAGTCGGCAATGGTGATGAGGTATTTAATCGGCAAAACATTGTAATGAAAAAGTTGAAGCGCAATATAAACGCCAGGACCGAGTAACGCGAGAAAGATACCAATCATTCGAATAAAACGCAAAAGTGACGCGTAGATGTAGTTCGTGTAGTAGTCGTTCGTGTTTTGCATTTCTTCAAGTATCACAAACGGAAGAGTTAGAACCATCGGCGTGTTGTCAACAAGTATCGCCACCCTACCTTCCAAGAGTTTGGCTGAAACAATGTCAGGTTTCTCGCTGTTGCCTATCTGCTTGAAAAGCGAATTTGGACGTGAAGTGAGGTATGGCATAAGGTAGTAAGAGTCCACAACGCCGTCGGTGTCGATATTTTTTAATTTTTTCATAACCTCTTTCACCACTTTTCGGTCGGCGATGCCGTGCAGGTATGCCACAACAACCGTGGTTTTTGTTTCCTTGCCAACAGAGAGGTTTTTAAGCACCAAATTCGGCGAAAAAAAGCGCTTTCGAAGGAGACCGATGTTGGTTTTTATGTCCTCAGTGAACCCTTCGCGCGGGCCTTGAATAACGGGTGCGGTTGGAGGCTCACTTGGCGCGCGGGCGTTAAATTTTTGTATGTCAATGGAAAGGATTTTTGGCGATGAACTTGAAAAAACCACCACCGCGCCCTTCATTATGTTTTCCAAAATTTCGCCCTCTTTAATCTCCTTTATATCGTTGGATTGGATGAAATTTTTAATATTTTCAAAAGTCAAAATTTCGCATTTGGAAATTGGCTCGTATATGGCGGACGAAAAAATAAGGTTGTCCGTGAAACTTTTGAGATAAATAAACCCCACCTCATCGCCATTTTTGGTCAATAAGCGACTTGTCACGTCAAACGAATAGTGAAGTTCTTTCTTAATTTTTTCCATTTTTTTCGAAATGTTCATACCACCTCTTTTTATGGTAGTATAAACAAAAAGCAAAAATTATTGCATAAAAATATGTCTAATCTTTCCTCAGCAAAATATGTCTAAGTCCAAAACGCCTTAAACATCAAGCGCGCTTGAGTGGCATTTCCACTTTTTGAGGTGGTCGCGTATTAAACGGTGTCGCTTCTACCGTTAGGACTGTCGGTCTATCCTCTTGTTGTTAGAAAAACACGGTCAAACCGCCCGCGTATGTCGAAAAATCCATTTCCGTGAATGTGAAATTTCCCTCTTAAAAGAAAATTCCCTATAACTCCACTTTTAGTTGGTCAGATGAGGAAAAATAGAACCCATCGCCCGCTGTTGCAATAACATAAATTTGGTATGTCCCGCTTCCAGTGAGCGTGTAAGAGAGCGCGTTGCCAACATCAAAATTATCACAAACATCGTTGTGGATTATTTTCAAATAATACCCCTCCGCGAAGTCCACCGCATCCCAACTCACAACATTTCGGTCAACTCTTGCGTTAGGTTTATCGAGCGAAACCATCCTCGTCCACTCAATTTCCTTGGAGTAATCGCCTCTCGCGCCGTTCTCATTTATGAAAGCCACCTTGATGCGGAACCTGCTTCCCGCACCTAAAACGATGTTGCTTTCGCTCAAAGAAAAGGTGTTAATTGGCGAACTCGCGCTAATAACAGTGACATATTTGCCGTCAATTTCCTCCTCAACAACAAATTGATAGTCAAATTTATCTTGGTAATCGCACACCACAAAAAAATCGCCGTCGTAACACTCCACACGCACATTTTCTGGCGTTTTATCAATATCTGGCGTGACAAGGTAAAAGCAAATAACACCCGCAACCACCCCAAGCACCGCCAAAAACGCCAAAACATAAAGCGTGATGAAAAGTTTTTTTCGCCTTGCAGTTTTATCTATTTTTGCTTTTTTCCCCTCGCGTAATTTCGCTTTTTCCGCTTTTCTCTTCGCCCTATCTTCCGCCTTTTTAACCTTATCTTCGGTCTGCTTATTTTTTGTCTTATTAGCCTTATCCTTGGCTTTATTCACGCCTAGCATAACGTTTGTTTTCTTGTTCACATTCTCATCGTTTTCGGCGTTTTCGCTGTTCTCGTTATTTTCAGCCAAATCAGCACTTTCCAAACCTTCCTCTTCAGCATTCATATTTTCCGTGCTTGCCACATCTTTGGACGCCATTTTTTCAGCATTTTCCACGCCTTTTGTCGCCATATCTTTCAAATTTTCGGCGTTACCCTTCTCCGCCGAACTTTCCACTTCCGCCAAAACATTATTTTTCATTTTCTTGCCATTCTTCGCCATTTTCTTGATCGCCGAACTTGCACTATTCTCCGCCTCTCTCGCCCCGTTCGTGCTTTCCTCATTTTTTGCCATAGACAATTCGAAGCCCTCAGTTTTTTCAGGCAAATTCGCCTCGTTACCCCTCTCTTTTTTCTTCTTCATATCCATATTATAATAAAAAAAATGCAAATTTTGCAAATAAAAAACAAAATTTATAGAAATATTAATTTTGAATATTGACAACTTTTGAGTTTTATGCTAAAATAAAGACATAAATTGGAGGTTAAATATGAATTTAAACAACCTATCTATTGAAAGCCAAGCAGCATTCATTTTGGCAATCGTGTTCACAATCATTTCCATCGCAGGAGCAATCATCTTCTTTAGACGTGAAGATTCTGGAAATGTAATCAAAATTTTGACTGCCGTTGTGTTCCCATTTGTTGCCATTTTCTGCTGGGTATATATGCTCTTAAACATTCTTGCAAAATTTGATATCGGCACAAGTTTTTACTCCGCATTCCTCATCACACTTGGCTTCTTTGCCATTGTGTTTGCAATCTACTTTATCGCTGTGAATGCCGAAGAGCGCAAAAAGGAAAAGGAGGAAAAAGAGCGTAAAGAGCAGGAAGAAAAATACCTCCAAAAACTTGAAAGCGATGTTCAAAAGTTACAAAAAAAGGTTGATGAGCGCGAAGATAAAGAAACACAAAAAGCGCTTAAAACCGAGCCAAAGAAAACAAAAAAGGCTTAACTTAGGTAAAGTAAGTCCGCTCGCAAATGCTGGAATAATCAATTAAAAAAATACTTAACTTTTGCTATTATGTTAAGTATTTTTTTATTCTATATATTTTACTGAAGAAAACGCAATTAAGCGCCCACACTTAAACGCGCCCACGGCACTAAGGCGTTTCCAATTAAGAAACGTCGCCGGTGACCCTATTTAACTCGTCCTCATCCTTTAAAAAGTCTGGCAATTCTTCAGTTTTAAGCTCGAATTCGTTGTATAGGCTGTCGCTTTGAGCCTCCTTCACCTCCTCCTCGTTGATAACACGAATACGCTCCAAAAGTTGCTCATAGTCAGGCAAATCGGCGAGGTCGGTGAGGTTAAATCGTTTCAAAAAATTCTCGGTGGTGCCAAAAAGGAGAGGTTTCCCCACGGCGTCCTTTCTGCCCACCACCTCAATCATATTCTGCTCGCTCAAAATTTGCACGGCATAATCGCTGTTTACGCGCCTTATATCTTCAATTTCCAACTTAGTGATTGGCTGTTTGTATGCGATAATAGCAAGCGTTTCAAGCGCCGCGCGAGTAAGCGACTTTTCACGCACTGGGTTTAAAACCTCGCTGATATAGTCAGCAAACGCAGGATTAGAGCAAAGTTGCACCTTGTTTTTGAATTTAATGATATGCACACCCTTGTCACCGCTATACTCCTCGCAAAGTTCGTTCACAGCCTCGTCAAGTTCCTTTGGCGAGATTTCCAACTTTTGCAAAATAAAATCTTTTTCCAGCCCATCGCCTGCCACAAATAGAATGGAAAGGACGATCTCTTTAAGTTGTTTTTTATTTTCCACTTTCATATCACACCTCATTTGCCGTTATCACAATTTCGCCGAAAATTTGACTTTGAAGCACCTTCACAGTTTGGAGTTTCAATAGTTCCAAAAGTGCCAAAAAGACGTTTATAAGTTCGGATTTCGACATATCATCTTCGAATAGTTCCTCAAAAGTGAAGCGCTTTCTCTCCTTGGCAAAATTACGAATGGAGATAATCTTTTCAGCCACAGTGAAGCGGTCCTTAACAATTTTTTTCGGCTCGTCGGGTTTGGCGATTTTTTTAAGTTCCTCGCGCGTTAGAAGTTTGGCAAAGGCATCCAAAAGTTGCTCCAAAACCATATCTTTCATCACAATCTTCACCTTTTCGGTTTCCTTGCCAGGTGGACGATAAAATTTATTGACGTCCTCAATCTCGCGTAGTTCTTTCCCGGTCTCTTTGAATAATTCATATTCTTTAAGGCGCCTTAAAAGGATGGCCTCATCATCCTCTTCGTCGTCAGCCGTCACATCCTGTTCAACCGGCAGAAGTTTCTTAGATTTAATTTCAATAAGCGTCGCCGCGATGGTGATAAACTCACTTGCTCGGTCCATATCAATGTTCTTAAGGTCAGCCATATAGTTGAGATACTGCTCGGTGATGTCCGCAAGTTTAACGGTGGCGATGTCGAGTTTTGCCTCTTTAATTAAATGCAAAAGTAAATCTAATGGACCCTCAAAGTTGTCGAGTTTAAAACGATACTGAGAGGAAGATAAAAGCATATCCTGCTGTGCAGAACTTTCCTCGCCAGTCACATTTTCGCCGATTACAGCCTCATCCATATTGTTATTATAACAAAAGAAAACGCCCAAAGTAAAGTAATTTTTACTATAATTTTATAACAAATTAACCATAAAAAAACTAAGCTTTGTTGGCAAAAAGCTTAATCACTGCAACATATATCTATTTCATCCTCATAAAAACATTTAGCGCACAGTGTCGCTTATCAAACCTAATAGAAAAATCCTTGTCGTTTGTTACAAAAATTAATCCTTTACATTTCGCATATTTCATAAATAAATAATCGTTAAAATCTATCTTATTGAATATTTTGAAAAAATCCTCTATATCCTCTGTTTCTAATTTAAAAGAATCAAATTCCACTACTTTGCGTGGCGTGGCTGGGTGCAGGCGCTTACGCACTATCGGTTATTTGTCATTCTGAGGCAACGCCGAAGAATCTCGTCGTAGCTCCCACCCGCGAATGTCTAATAATTCCTTATAAAAAATGCTTAGCGTTTACTTTACACTAAGCGTTGTATTTTAAAATTTTAAGCCTACATCTTGCTTTTAATATCAATTCGTCAAAGTGGTAGTTTTAGAATTTTTGAAAGCCGTTCTACGACGAGATTCTTCGCTGGCGTCGCCTTGCTCCTTGCTCAGAATGACATTTAACGGTATCGCCTTGCGGTTTAAGATGCATTGCAACCACGCTCTATTGCTTAAACCACAGTCACTCTATCCCACCCGCGAATGTCGAATCTTTCCTCTTCATCCCGCCCTCGTATGTCTAATCTATCCACTTTTCATATGCCTAATCCATACTCTCTTTCGTCAGCAAAACACGGTTAAACCCAAAAGACCAAAACCATCCCAAGCGTGCCTATGCATCCTAAATTTTCGCACTCGCATATGGTAAAATTTTGAAATTTTGGCGCTATTTTTCAAAAAAACACACTTTTTTTCACTTTTTTTATCGATTTTTAAGCATATTTTTGGCGTTTTTTTCAAACAGCCAAATTTTTACCAGTTATTTGCAATCTCGCCGATGTGGTCGAAATAGGAGTTCCTTTTCACCTCTTCTTTCGCCACAATATCAATCTCCTTAACAATGTTGCCGTCCTTTGTGACAACCACACTCCCCACCTTTTCATTCGCTTTTAAAGGCGCCTTCTTTGAAGTGGGGATTTTTAAAATGGTTTCGTATTTTTCATCACCACCTTTTTTCACAACTGCTGAAAAATTCTCGTTAGCGTAAACTTCCACCTCGTCCTTTTTACCTTTTTTAATAGACAAAGTGGCGATAGGGCTATCCGTGCTTACCAAAAATTGGTTTTCAAAATTAGCAAAGCCAAAATTTAAAAGAAGTGAGGATTCATTAAAGCGAGTTTTGCTGTTCTCCGCGCCAATAATGCAGGAAATCAACCTCATATCGCCACGCTTAGCGGACGCCGTTAAACAGCACCCAGCCTCATTTGTTGAGCCAGTTTTTCCGCCGTCGCAACCTTCAAAGTAGCGGATGAGTTTGTTTGTGTTCACAAGTTCGGTCTGCCTGCCCGATGGATGTGTGAGAGAATCCATCCAAATTGAGGAATAGTTATGATAGAGGTCGTGCTTCAAAATTTCACGCATTAAAATTGCACTATCTCGCGCGCAGGAATACTGTTCTGGTGCAGGAAGCCCCGTGCAGTTGACATAGTTCGTGTTATCCATACCAAGTTCCTTTGCACGCCTATTCATACGCCCCACAAAACTCTTTTCATTGCCATTAAAATACTCCGCAAGTGCCACCGACGCATCGTTGGCGGACGCCATAATAACCGACTTCAAAAGGTCGCCGAACGAATATTCCACATATGGGTCAATGAACACCTGTGAGCCACCCATTCCAGAGGCATTTTCGGTCGTCGAAATTTTGGTATCCAATGTAACATTGCCTAAATCATACTCTTCAAGCGCAAGCAAAATTGTCATCATTTTCACCATACTCGCAACGGGAAGATGCTCAAGCGAATCTTTTTCAAACAGCACCTCGCCACTTGCGTAGTCCATTAGAAGTCCACTTTTTGAAGATAACATAAGTTCACTTTCAGTAGCCACGCACTTCGCTGGTGAAAGCAAAAATGTGCAAGCCATTAAGATTAAAAATACGGACAACTTTTTCATAAAAACTCCTTTTGGATATTTTCCGCAATACAACAAAAATTATACCACTCATAAATTAACAGCAATTTCGTCAGCCCACTAATTGTCTATCGCCACACCTTAAAAATAGAAAAATTATAGAATTACTAGGAAAATTTCCCCTATTATATCCGTTGTCCACTATGATATTATTTTTCGACAACTAAAATATTTAGAAAAAACAAAAATACTCAAAAAGACCTTATTTTTTGATAAAAAAATGAAAAAAAGTGCATTTTTTGATGTTTTTATGCACTTCTTGCTAAAAATATTTATAATCACGCAATCAAAACTCTAATTCTTACTACTAAAACAAAGTCGCATTTTTTAATAAACCAACAGCAAAATAAGCATAAAATTTTGTAAAATTAAGTGGAAAAATTACAAAACCCGCTCTTCGCCTTTCAAACTATTTTCCAAAACTGCCACATTTTGACAAGAAACCTCATAGGCGATTTTTTCTTCAACCGTTCCATCTTCTTGTGCTTTAATATAATTGCGCGACTGAATTCTGCCAGCAATTTCAAGTTTGGTGCCAACCGGCAAACTCGAAACAAAGCGCGCGTTGCGTCCCCAAAATATACACGGAATGTAGTCGGAACGATGATAACTTGTGGTCCTATTCACCGCCAAAAGTATGTCGCAAATTTCGCGCTCAAATGGCGTCTTACGGTAAACCGGCGCCTTGCAGATATACCCAACAAGTTTCACCTCATTGAGTTGCTCGCTGTTCGACGGCTCAACATCCTTGGCGAAAAAGTGGAGCAAAAGCCGATTCTTGTCGTTGATATTCTTGTTGTGACTTCGATACTGCCCGTGCATCAAAATTTTGTCACCCACCTTTAAGTGTTTGGCGTTTTCGGTGCGCTCACTGATTGTGACGGGAATGGTGTCGACGGTTTTTGAAAGACGCTCAACGTCAAGTTCAAAATCCAAAAAGTTTTCACCTTCGATTTGGTGAGAGATAACTGGCTTACTTTTCACTGTGCCAGCAAGCAGTGCTGTGTTAGAAATTTCGTTTGTTTCCATTTTCTTTCTCCTTTAATTTGAGTGTTGCACACCATTTCTGTCGATTGTGTAGTTATCGCTGTAAACTAAGTCGCTCACGCATCCCACTTTGTAGCCCTTATTTTTCAGCGATGTTAGAACAAGCCTCAACCCGTCCAAAACATTGTCGCTGTTGTTGTGCATAAGAATGATTGAGCCATTTTGCACCCTTTCCAGCACTCGCTTATTGATTTCCGACGCCGAAATTCCCTTCCAATCCAAGGTGTCAACGTCCCACTGAATGGTTTTCAGCGAAAATTCCTCCGCCACATTCAAAAGTTGATTGTTGTATGAGCCGAAGGGCGCACGGAAGAGTTCCACATCCTTCTCGGTCACATTTTTAATCTTTTCAATAGACGAGGAAAGTTCCTCTCTAACCTGCGCCTCGCTCAGTTTCGCCATATCCTTGTGCGTGTTGGAATGCGTTCCAATTTCACAGCCAGCCTCATCAATCTTTTTGACGATATCAGTATACTCATCCACCCAGAATCCCACCAAAAAGAAGGTAGCATTAACGTCAAACTCCTCTAAAATCGCAAGAATTTCCTCCGTTTTATCCGCGCCCCACGCCGCGTCAAAGGAAATCGCAACTTGCTTTTCAGTTGTATCGACGTTGTAGATTGGCACTTTTCGTGGCGCATAGCCGAAAAACACCTGCGCGCTCGAAGCACCATTGAAGGAAATGGCAAGAAGCGCCACCACCAAAAGCATAATCGCGCAAATTTTAAGGGTTTTAGATTTAACAACACAGAAATGCATTTGCAAACCTCGCTTTTATTTTACTATTAACCTAATGCAAATCAAAAAGAGATTTTTTAGTAACTTTGTTTGATATTTGCGTATTTTGTCGAAAAACAACCTTTACGCGCAAAATTTTTGCATAGATAAGCATATCCCTATTAAAAATTCTATAAACCAGCCCGCGTTTAAAAAGTTACATCCTATTTTCACACATTACATAGATAGACAAATTTTTGTTAAGAATTCAATAAATTTATCTTTGTTTGAATGTTTAATTTTCACAATCTTTAACTTTACATAGGTAAACACGTTCTCGCCAAGGATTTCGATATGCTTATCTTTGTTGGAAGTCCTAAACATCCTCGTTAAGAATTTTGATAAAATTATCATTGTTTAAAAATTTCACTTTCACAATCTTTAACTTTACATAGACACACATCCTCATTAAAAAATTTGTGTTTAAAAGTTTTATCCTCATATTCTCACACGAAAATTTCGCATAGATAAATATATTCTCACCTCGCGAGAAATAGAACAACACAAACATCAAAAAAATTTTGATTTAATTTCTTTTTATTACGCGAACGCCAAATCTCCCCTCATTTCACCACACACGCAGTATTGCCTCTACCGCTAGGCAAGGCAGTTATTTGTCATTCTGAGCATAGCCGAAGAATGGTCGTAGGTGACGCTGTCACTTTCCAATGATGTTGCGCATTAAATTTTACAACGGCAACGCAGTTACTTGTCATTCTGAGGCGACGTGCCACGTTTTATATTACGTCTAACGCGTAGTATCGCTTCTACCGCTAGAACCACCACCTCGTTTGTCATTCTGAGCGAAGCGAAGAATCTCGTCGTAGGATGGCTTACAAAAATGAACTCAAATTGCAATAAATTCAAAAGTAATTTTGATAAGTAAGCATATTTTGGTGTTAAACTCAAATGCAATAAAAAAAATCCACCGACCTAAGTCAGTGGAATTTTTATCAATTAAATAGTTGAATCTGTTAGTTCGAACCTTTCTTTTGGAGATTCCTCTCCTCATCGACCATTCTCTTTAAAAGGAGGTGATCCAGCGGCACCTTCCGATACCGCTACCTTGTTATGACTTC